>JAFIEK010000053.1 GCA_020832545.1 Pararhodobacter sp.
CGCCCCCCCGCGCCTCGGGCCGGGGGGGCGCCCGGGGGGGGGGGGGCCGCCCCCCCCCCCCCACCCCCCGGCCAAGGGGGACGCTTCGCGCCCCCCTTGGATCCCCCCGAGGATATTTTTTGGACACAAAATGAGGTGGCGGAATGACAGATGATCTCTGTGCGCCTGTACGGGCGCGGCGTTCAGGTGGGCGGGCAGCGAAAGTTGCGGTACGCGCCGCACCTCTGGCAGAGGGGTTGCGCCCGGTGCGTGCGGGGTTGGAGGGAGGTCAGTATCGCCCGCTCTCCGAGGCAGGGATGGCGCGCATTCACGAGGCAGCACTGGAGGCTTTGGAGGTGATTGGCCTTGCCAACGCACCGCAGTCCGGCGTGGATTCGATGGTGGCCGCCGGAGCTGTCCAGGGTGACGACGGACGGCTGCGCTTCCCCCGTGCGCTGGTCGAGGACATGCTCGCCAAGGCGGCGCGCGACATCACGCTTTTTGGCCGTGATCCGCGTTTTGATCTGCAGCTTTCGGGCGCACGGGTGCATTTTGGCACGGCCGGGGCGGCGGTGCATGTTGTCGATCCGCGCACCGGCACGTACCGCGATTCAACCGCGCAGGATCTATATGATGCCGCGCGGCTGGCGGAGCATCTAGACAACGTCCATTTCTTCCAGCGCGCCATGGTCTGCCGCGATGTGATCGACAATTTCGACATGGATATCAACACGCTTTACGCCTGTCTGGCTGGAACGCGCAAGCATGTGGGGACCTCGTTCTCCGATCCGTCGCATGTTGAGGGCTGCTTCGACCTTCTGCATGCAGTGGCAGGCGACGAAGAGCAATGGCGCGCGCGGCCCTTTGTCAGCAATTCCAACTGCTTCGTTGTGCCGCCCATGAAATTCGCCGAAGAAAGCTGCACCACCATGGAGGCCTGTATCCGGGCGGGCATGCCGGTGCTGCTCTTGTCGGCGGGGCAGGCCGGGGCCACTTCGCCCGCACCAATCGCCGCGACGATCGTGCAGGCGGTGGCAGAATGTCTGGCGGGCGTGGTCTATGTCAATGCCATTGCGCCCGGCCATCCGGCAATCTTTGGCACCTGGCCTTTCGTCAGCGACCTTCGCACCGGTTCAATGTCCGGCGGCAGCGCCGAGCAGGCGCTTCTGACGGCGGGTTGTGCGCAGATGCACCGGTTCTATGGCCTGCCCGGCGGCGCGGCAGCGGGGATTGCTGACAGCAAGCTGCCCGATATGCAGGCCGGGTGGGAGCAGGCGATATCCAACGTGCTGGCCGGATTGTCCGGGCTGAACATGGTTTACGAATCGGTTGGCATGCATGCTTCTCTGCTGGGGTTCTGCATGGAATCGCTGGTGATGGGCGATGATATCCTGGGTCAGGTGATGCGCTGTGTGCGTGGGATCGATGTGAGCGAAGATAGCGTCAGTCTAGATACTATGAAAGAGGTTTGCCTCGATGGGCCCGGCCATTACCTGGGCTCGGAGCAGACGCTGCGGCTGATGCAGACCGAATACATCTATCCCGCCGTCGGCAACCGGATGAGCCCCAAGGAGTGGGTTGAGGCCGGGCAGCCACTGCTGCTGGACAGCGCCACGCGCCGCAAGGATGAAATCCTTGCGAGCGCCGTTTCCCAGATCGACCCTGAAACCGACCGCCGGATCCGCACGCGCTTCAACATCCATTTTCACTGAACGTGGTGTCATCTTGCCGGACAATACGCCGGGGGTGAATGCCCGCCAAGCGGGCAGAGGGGGCTGGCCCCCTGCGCGCGTAAAACGCGCGCGGGGGGGGGGGGGGGGGGGGCGCGGCCCCCCCCCCCCCCCCCCCCCCCCCCGCGCCCAAAACCCCGCGCCCGCGGCGGGCGGAGCTCGATGCCCCGCCCGCCGCGCGCCTTCACCCGATGATCACCTCGAAACGGTCCACATCGACCAGCCCGTGGTCGGTGATCTTCAGATGTGGGATCACCGGCAGCGCAAGGAAAGCAAGCTGTAAAAACGGCTCTTCCAGCGTCACCCCAAGCCCCCGTGCCGCCTCGCGCAACGTCACCAGCGCGTCGCGCACCGCCTCGAACGGCTCCAGTGACATCAGTCCGGCCACCGGCAGCGCCAGTTCGGCCAGCACCTTCCCACCGTCCACAACCACGAAACCGCCTTCAATCTCGGCCAGCCGCGCGGCGGCTAGTGCCATATCGGCATAATCGACGCCCACCACCGCGATATTGTGGTGATCGTGGCACACGGTTGAGGCAATCGCTCCGCGCTTCAATGTGAACCCGCGCACAAACCCATTGGCGATGTTGCCGTTTTTCCCGTGCCGTTCGATCACAGAGATCCGCGCCAGATCGCGGGCCGGGTCAGGGCATTTGTCGCCGCCATCAGCCTCAATCGCCTCTGTCTGATGCTCGGTCAGGATCTTGCCGGGCCAGATGCCGATTACCGGGGTCTCATCCACTGTGCCGGTATACCGGAAGCTCTTAGTCGTCAGCGCAGGCAGATGGACCGATCGGCGCGCGACCGGCGCCACCAACCGGCGCGCTGTAAACGCCGCTTCAGTCACCTCCACCCCGCCGCAGAACACCTTTTCCGCCCGGCAGGCCGCGATGTCGTCCAGCACCACGATATCCGCGCGCTTGCCCGGTGCGATCTGGCCGCGATCCTTCAGCCCGAAGGCCTCGGCTGCAGACAGCGAGGCCGCACGGTAGACGGCGAGCGGGTCGCAGCCCTTTTCAATCAGCCGCCGGATCATGTAGTCCAGATGCCCGTGTTCGCCGATATCCAACGGGTTGCGGTCATCGGTGCACAGGCACATATAGGGCGCGGTCAGCGGCGTCAGCACTTCCGCCAGCGCCTCCAGATCCTTGGAAACCGAGCCTTCGCGAATCAGCACCCGCAGCCCCTTTTGCAGCTTCTCCACCGCCTCAGAGGCCGATGTCGCTTCATGTTCGGTGCGGATGCCCGCGCTGATATAGGCATTCAGGTCGCGCCCGGAAAGCAGCGGTGCATGTCCATCGATATGGCGGCCGGCAAAGGCTTCCAGCTTCTGCATACAGCCCGGATCGCGGAAGATCACGCCCGGGTAGTTCATGAATTCCGCCAGCCCGATGACGCGCGGATGATCCATCAGCGGCACCAGATCGCCTGCTGACAACGCCGCCCCCGCCGTTTCCATATGCGTGGACGGCACGCAGGATGACAGATTCACACGGATATCCATCACCGTGCAGGCTGATGCATCGAGGAAATAGTTGATCCCGTCCAGCCCTGCGACATTGGCGATCTCATGCGGGTCGCAGATGGCGGTGGTCACGCCGCGCGGAGCGACGCAGCGGTCAAATTCAAACGGTGTGATGCATGAGCTTTCAATATGCAGATGGGTATCGATGAAGCCCGGCACCAAAAGCTTGCCCGTGACATCAACCTCGCGCTTGCCCGTATAATCGGCCCCGATCCCCACGATGGTCTCGCCGCAGATCGCCACATCGCCCGCGATGTGCGCGCCCGTGACCATGCACAACACTTTGCCACCCTTGAGCACCAGATCGGCCGGTTCGTCACCTCGGCCCTGTTTGATGCGGGCCTCCAGTGTCATGACAACCTCCGCAACCGCTCGATCAGGCTTGAGGTGTCCCAGCGCCCGCCGCCAAGCCCCTGCACATCCTTGTAAAACTGGTCAATCAGCGCCGTGACCGGCAAGGGCGCGCCGATCTCGTTGGCGGTCTGCAGGCAGATGCCCAGATCCTTGCGCATCCAGTCCACCGCAAAGCCATAGTCAAACTTGCCGTCCAGCATGGTTTCATGGCGATTGGCCATCTGCCAGCTTCCGGCGGCGCCGCCCTGAATGACCTCGATCACCGCCTTGCCATCCATCCCGGCCTTCTCGCCAAAGCGCAGGGCTTCGGCCAGCCCCTGCACCAGCCCGGCGATGCAGATCTGGTTCATCATCTTGGCAATCTGGCCCGATCCCACCTCGCCCAGCCGCTTCACGGTGCGGCCATAGGCCGCCATCACCGGCTCGGCACGGGCGTAATCACCCTCGGATCCGCCGCACATGATGCTCAGCACTCCGTTTTCGGCCCCTGCCTGACCACCCGAGACCGGCGCATCGACAAAGCCCAGCCCCGTCGCGGCTGCCTCTTCGGCCAGAGCGCGGGTGATGCTGGCCGAAACCGTGGTGTGATCGACAAAGACCGTGCCCTTGTCCATGCCCGCAAAAGCGCCGTCCGCCCCCCGGCAGATCTGTGCGAGGTCATCATCATTGCCGACACAGGCCATGACGAACGCAGCACCCGACGCAGCCTCGCGCGGGGTTGTTGCAAATGTGCCGCCGTGTTTGCCTGCCCAGGCCTCGGCCTTGGCGGTCGTGCGGTTGTAGACGCACACCTCATGCCCGGCTTTGGCCAGATGTCCCGCCATCGGCGCGCCCATCACCCCCAGCCCCAGAAACGCCACCTTCGCCATCACATGCCCCCGTTCAGTATCGTTTGAATTGCGCTCACGCGCGCGACACCATAGGTAACGAAGCGAAACCCGAGGTCAACACGAGGAACACGCGGACATGCTCACCCTGTTTCGCTGGCTCCTGCGCATCGCCACCACTCTGGTCGTGATTTTCGTTGTGGGATTCGCCGGTGTCTATTATTTCCTGTCGCGCTCTGTGCCTGATTACAGCTCCACCTGGCAGGTGCGCGGGCTGGGCGCGGGGGTGGAAATTGCCCGCAACACCCACAATGTCCCGCATATTTTTGGCGAGAGCGATGATGATGTGTTCTTCGGCCTCGGCTTTGCCCATGCGCAGGACCGGCTTTGGCAGATGTCGATCCTGCGGCGCACCGCGCAGGGCCGCCTGTCCGAAGTGTTCGGCACCCGCACCTTGCGCACGGATGAGCTGCTGCGGCGGCTGGATATCTACGGGCTGGCGCAGGCCTCGGTTGAGCATCAAGACGGCTATACACGCACCGCGCTGGAAGCCTATGCGCGCGGGGTGAATGCCTGGATCACGGCGGTGAACGAGCGCGCGCTGGGGCGTGGCGCGCCAGAGTACTTTCTGTTCCCAGTCGAGGTGGGGCTGTGGCAACCGGCAGATTCGATCGCGCTGGTCAAGCTGATGGCGCTGCAGCTCTCGGGCCATCTGGATGCCGAAGTGCGCCGCGCCCGGCTTTCGGCGCTGATGGGCGAAGGCGCGGCGCGCGATCTGATGCCGGATGACCCGGGGCAGGGGGTGGCCGCGTTGCCCGATTATGCCAGCCTCTTTGACGGGCTGAGCGACACCCAGCTGGCGATGGCCACGCAGGCCCCTGGCGATCTGCCCGGCGGCATGTTCTCGCCGTTTCCGCCGCTGGAATTTGCGGGTGCCTCGAACGCCTGGGCGGCTGCGCCTGAGCGGTCAACCAACGGTGGCACGCTACTGGCCAACGACCCTCATCTGGGCTTCACCGCCCCTGCAATCTGGTATCTGGCGCGGCTGGAGCTGGAAACCGGCGGGGTGATCGGTGGCACCATTCCGGGCATTCCGGCGGTTCTGGTGGGCCGGTCCGAGCGGCTGGGTTGGGCGCTGACCTCCAGCTATCTTGATGATCAGGACGTGTTCATGGAGGAACTGGACCCCGAAAACCCTGATCGCTACCGCACGCCGGATGGCTGGGCCGAATTCAGGACCCGCGGCTCCATCATACAGGTCAAGGACGGCGACCCGGTCACCGTCACCATGCGCTGGACGGAAAACGGGCCGGTTCTGCCGGGCAGCCACTACGGGCTGGCCTCGGTCACACCGCCGGGCCATGTCGCTTCGGTCAGCTGGACGGTACTGACCGATGAGGATACCTCGATCTCGGCGGCGATCGGGCTGATGCGGGCGGGCGATGTGGATGAGGCAATCGCGGCGGGCGAGGCCTATGTCGCACCCTCGCAGAACCTGATGCTGATTGACGACGAACGCATCGCCATGCAGATGATCGGCCATATGCCCCGGCGCAGCGCCAGCCATCCCACGCAGGGGCGTATGCCCGCGCCGGGCTGGGATGAAAATGCGCGCTGGCAGGGGGTCTTTCCGTATACGGCCAACCCGCGATTCACTGACCCTGAAACCGGGCTTCTGGGCAATACCAACAACAAACCGCTGGAGCGCCCTTTCCCGTTGCATGTGAGCTTTGAATGGGGTGACACCACGCGCATTGAGCGCTGGATGCGGCTGATGCGCCAGCGCGGGGTGCATACCCGCGACAGTTTCATCGAGGCGCAACTGGATACCGTCAGCCAGGCGGCCCGTAACCTGTTGCCGCTGGTGGGGTCTGAGCTGTGGTTTCAGGGCGAACCCTCTGACCCCGGCACGCCTGAGGCGATGCGCCAGCAAGCGCTGGGTTTGCTGGCGGACTGGAACGGCGAAATGAACGAACACCTGCCAGAGCCCCTGATCTACGCCGCCTGGATGCGCCATCTGCAAACCCGGCTGATCCGCGATGAGCTGGGGCCGGTGGCCGAGATTTTCACCCATATGCAACCGCTGTTCATTGAGCGGGTCTATCGCAATATCGAAGGCGCGGGCGAATGGTGCGATGTAGTTCAGTCGGCTGTGGTGGAAACCTGCAGCGATATCGCCGGGACTGCGCTGGACGCTGCGCTGCTGGAGCTGCGTCAGCGGTTTGGCCCCAATATCGAAAGCTGGCGCTGGGGCGATGCGCATCAGGCCATGCATGACCACCCGGTGCTGGGTGATGTGCCGATCCTGCGCCATTTTGTGAATATCCGCCAATCCACCTCGGGTGGTGATCACACCTTGATGCGTGGGCGTACGCGGGGCGGCGGCAGCGATCCTTATGCCAATGTTCATGGTGCGGGGTATCGCGGGGTTTACGACATGGCTGATCCGGAAGCCTCGGTTTTCATCATCTCCACCGGCCAGTCGGGCCACCCGCTCAGCCGTCACTATGACGATCTGGGGGTGCTGTGGCGGCGCGGTGAGTATATTCCGATGACACTGGACCCGGAACTTGCGCGCGCGGGTGGGGTGGGTGTCACCCGGCTTGAACCCCGTCCCTGAGCGCGGCATAGTCATTGGCCACATGGAAAACGAGCAGGGCAAGGCGAGCACGCAATGATTTTTGAAACCGCCGGGGACTGGCTGGAAAGCCCGCAAAAACGGGTGCTCTTGTTCGGCATGTCGGGGCTGGGGAAAACCCGCACCGCCGCGCTGTTGCGTGCGGGCGGCTGGTTCCATTACTCGGTCGATTACCGTATCGGCACCCGCTACATGGGCGAGGTGATCGCCGACAATTTCAAGCGCGAGGCGATGAAAGTGCCCTTGCTGCGCGAATTGCTGCTGTCAGACTCCGTGCGCATCCGTTCGAACATCACCTTCGACAACCTTGCGCCGCTTTCCACTTATCTGGGCAAGCCGGGCGATCCGGCGCGCGGCGGGCTTGCGTTCGACGAATACCGCACCCGCCAGACCCAGCACCGAGAGGCCGAGATCGCGGCACTTCTTGATGCGCCGCATTTCATCAACCGCGCCCATGATCTTTATGGCTACGACAATTTTGTCTGCGATTCTGGCGGATCGATCTGCGAGGTGGTGAACCCCGAGAAACCGACCGACCCGGTGCTGAGCGTGCTGTCGCGACATATGCTGCTGGTCTGGATTGAAGGCAGCACGGCGCATACTGCGGAACTGGTCAAGCGCTTCGATCGCGCGCCCAAGCCCATGTATTACCGGCCTGAATTCCTGTTGGAATGCTGGAACAGCTACCTTGAGGAAAGCGGCCTGGCACCGGACCGCGTCGATCCGGATACCTTTGTGCGCTGGACATATGCGCGCGCACTCGCCCATCGCCAACCCCGCTATGCGGCAATGGCGCAGAACTGGGGGATCACGGTGCAGGCCGATGACGTGGCCCGCGTGCAGACGCCCGCAGAATTCGACACGCTGATCGCCGAGGCGCTGGAGCGTCGCGCGGCCACGGTCGCCTGAGCGCGAAGGAGCGCCCCCATGCCCATCACCCTGCCTGCCAATTTGCCTGCCTTTGACGTGCTCTCGCGCGAAGGGGTGATGGTGATGTCCGATGCCCGCGCCGCACGTCAGGACATCCGGCAACTGCGGATCGGGCTGTTGAACCTGATGCCCATGAAGATCCAGACCGAGAACCAGTTTGCCCGGCTGATCGGTGCCACGCCGTTGCAGATCGATTTCCGGCTGATCCGCATGAGCGAGCACCAGACCAAGAACACCGCTGCCGCGCATATGGAAGAATTCTACCGCCCCTTTCAGGAGGTCAAGGATGAGAAATTCGACGGCCTGATCATCACCGGCGCCCCTATCGAGCATCTGGATTTCGAGGTGGTTACCTATTGGGATGAGCTTTGCGAGGTGTTCGAATGGACGCAAAGCCATGTCCACTCTACCTTCGGCGTGTGCTGGGGCGGGATGGCGATGATCCATCATTTCCACGGCGTGAAGAAGCATTTGCTTGACCACAAGGCTTTTGGTTGCTTTCGTCACCGCAATCTCGCGCCCGCCTCGCCCTATCTGCGCGGATTTTCCGATGATGTGCTGATCCCCGTTTCGCGCTGGACCGAAATGCGGCAGGATGAGATCGATGGCGCACCGGGTTTGGTCACGCTTCTGGGTTCAGACGAGGTTGGCCCCTGTCTGGTCGAGGACCCGGCACATCGCGCGCTCTATATCTTCAACCACTTCGAGTATGACAGCGGCACGCTGAAAGAGGAATACGACCGCGATGTGGCGGCGGGCAAAACGATCAACGTGCCAAGCAACTATTACCCCGACGATGACCCGGCGCGCATGCCGACCAACCGCTGGCGCAGCCACGCCCATCTGCTCTATGGCAACTGGATCAACGAGATATACCAGACAACGCCCTTCGATATGGCGCGCATCGGACAGCCTGATCCGGCCTGAGTGCGCACGCGCGCCGGCAAATCAGGCGTCCTTCGCCGCGGGGGCAGGCAGGTGTCGGTCGATAATTGTGCGCGCCTGTGCCGCGCAATCCGTGATCGCGCGGGCGAGGGTCTCAAGATCGGGCATGCCGGTTTCGCGCAGCAGGAAGGCGCGCGCGCCCGCGCCCAGATCCTGCGGGTCGGTCACCCGGTCGGCCAGCAACCGCTGGGCGCATTGCACCCGCCACATCAGTCGATAGGCCTCCAGCAGGGCGGCCTCGTCGGCGGTATCCACAAACCCGGCGCGGCGCGCGGCCAGTAGCTGGGCTTCGGTGCGCCGTGCGGGGGCCGCGGCTTGCAGGGCCCCCATCTGCGCCACGAGTTCGATATCCTGCAGCCGCCCCGGCCCGTCCTTGGCATCCAGCGCACCCTGGCCCGGCTTGGCAGTCTGCAACCGCGCGCGCATCTGCGCCACGTCCTGCACGACGGTCGCGCCGCTGGCCTTGAGGGTCAGCAGTTCGCGCCGGAAATCCTCGACCTCGGCGGCCAGCTCGGGGTCACCAGCGACGGCGCGCGCACGTGTGAGGGCCAGATGCTCCCAGGTCCAGGCCTCATTGCACTGGTAGTTGCGAAAGCTTTCTAGCGCGGTCGCCACCGGCCCCTGCCGCCCCGAGGGGCGCAGCCGCATATCCACCTCGTAAAGCCGACCCTGAGCCATCGGTGCCGACAGCGCGGTCAGCATCGCCTGTGTCAGCCGGGCGTAGTAGGGCCGAGCGCCCAGCGGGCGCGGACCATCTGAGCCCTCGGCCCCGGCTGGGTCGTAGATCACGATTAGGTCCAGATCCGACCCAGCGTTAAGCCGCGCCGCCCCCAATGATCCCATCCCCAGCACCACCGCCCCGCGCCCCGGCGGCGCGCCATGTTTGCGCGCGAATTCCGCCACCACACGGGGCCAGAAAGCCGCCAGAACGGCGTCGGCAAGCTGGGCATACTGGGTCGCGGCTTCAAAGGCGTCTACCAGCCCGCGCAGATGGTGCACGCCGATGCGGAAATGCCATTCTTTCGCCCAGACGCGCCCCGCATCAAGCATGCGCTCATAATCGCCCGCAGTGTCCAGCCGGGTGCCCAAATCTGCCTCCAGCGCCCGTGCGCCGGGCCAGCTATCAAAGAAGTCACCGCCGATCACCGCATCCAACACCCCGGAGTTGCGCGCCAGATACTGGCCCAGCCGGGGTGCTGTGGTGCAGATATCGGCCAGAAGGTCGATCAGCGTGGGGTTCGCCTCGAACAACGCGAACAGCTGCACCCCGGCAGGCAGCCCGCCCAGGAAATGGTCAAACTGGATCAGCGCCTCATCGGGGTGGGCGGCGCGTTGCAGACGCGAGACGATCTCGGGTTTGAGACGGGTGAAAATTTCCTGCGCGCGCGCCGAGCGCAGGGCGGGATAGGCGCGCCAACCATCGACAATTTCCTGCTGCGGCTGGGGCAGATCGGGCAGGGCCGCTGCCTCGGACGGGGCGAAGAAATCCTCGGTCAGCGCGGCTACTTCCTCCAGCCGCTCTTTCAGCGCGGCACGCCAGCGCGCGGTGTCGCCTTCGCCCATGAAACGCGCAATCCGGTCAAACCCCTCGGGCGTGTTGGGCAAAAGCTGGGTCTGCGCATCATTGACCATCTGTAACCGGTGCTCGACCTCACGGTGCGCTCGGTAATGCCCGGCCAGTGCTTTCGCCACCTCCTCGGGCACCCAGCCCCTTGATGCCAGCGCAGCCAGCCCGCCTATGGTGTCACGCTGGCGCAGACCCTCGTCGCGCCCGCCGGCGATCAACTGGCGGGTCTGGGTAAAGAACTCGATCTCGCGGATGCCGCCCTGACCCAGCTTCAGGTTATGCCCCTCCAGCGCCAGCGCCCCGCCCAGACCCTTGTGACTGCGGATGCGCAGGCGCATGTCATGAGCATCCTGAATGGCGGCGAAATCCAGATGGCGGCGCCAGACGAAGGGGCGGAGCACGTCCAGAAACCGCGCCCCGGCCAGCAGATCCCCCGCACAGGGGCGCGCCTTGATATAGGCGGCACGCTCCCAGGTGCGACCAAGGCTCTCATAATAGCGCTCGGCGGCTTCCATAGAAATGCAGACCGGCGTGACTGACGGGTCCGGCCGCAGGCGCAGGTCGGTGCGAAAGACATAGCCTTCGCCGGTGTGGTCCGACAAGAGCGCGGCCGCCTTGCGGGTGGCACGGATGAAGGCGGCGCGGGCGTCATGGTAATCGGACGGATCGAAGCGCGTGTCGTCAAACAGGCAGATCAGGTCGATGTCCGAGGAATAGTTCAGCTCATGCGCGCCCATCTTGCCCATGGCCAGTGCGACCATCCCCGCCCCGGTTTCCTCATCGCCGGGTCGCGCACCGGGCAACTTGCCGCGGCGGATCTCTTCGGCCAGACTGGTGGCCAACGCCCGATGCACCGCGCGATCTGCAAGATCGGTCAGCGCGGCGGTAACACGTTCCAGCGGCCAGACGCCGCCAAGATCGGCAAGCCCGGCCAAAAGCGCGATCCGCCGCTTGGCGCGGCGCAATGCGCTGGCGACAACATCAGGCGGGCCAGGTGCAAGGCTGTCGAGCGTGGCCTGAAGCACGGCGTCCACATCGCCCGTGAGTGCGGTGCGCAGCCAGTCGCCCTCTTGCTCCATCAGGGCCTTCAGAAACGGGCTGCACCCGGCGGCGCCTGCCAGAAGCGTGCGCAGTTCGGGTGCCAGATCATTGAATCGGCTGGCGGTATCGGCCCCGGCATCCGGGTCGAAGGGCAGGGGCGTGCGGCTGAGTCGGGAAGCGAATGAGGACATTGGGCAATTCTGACGAGACAGGGGGAAAGGTCAACGACAGACACGTCCGCGTGCCCACGCAACCCTGCGTCGAGAAGGCGGCGTTGCCCCCTCTTGGCCTCCCGGCCCATTACCCAGCCTCGCCACGGGCGGCGGGGCAGCGCCCCTCACGCCGCGAAGCGGCAAAGCAAACAGCGTCTGCGGAGCAGGCATTCTAGTCAACGATTGGTGGTTATCAGACCGGCAGGATGGTGGTGGACTTGATTTCTTCCATCGACAAAAGCGCAGTCACGTTGTGTATGCGCACATCGCGGATCAGCGCCTGATAGAACGTATCATAGGCGCGGGCGTTTTTCACCCGGACCTTCAGGATATAGTCGATATCGCCCGCCAGCCGGTGCGCCTCCATCACTTCGGGGCGGGTGCGGACGGAGTGCAGAAAGCGGTCCTGCCAGCCGGGCTCATGCTCGGCGGTGCGGATCAGGACGAAGAAACACGCCTCCAGCCCCAGCGCCTCGGCGTCCAGCAGCACCGTCTGGCGACCGATCACCCCGGCCTCGCGCATCTTGCGAATGCGGTTCCAGACCGGCGTCTTGGAGCTGCCGACCTTGCGCGCGATATCGTCCAGCGACTGGCTGGCGTCTTCCTGCAATTCGGCCAGGATCTTGCGATCAAGCGGGTCCAGATCGGGGGTGGGCATGGAGCTGGGCATGGGGGTGCGGCGGGTGTCTTGCGCTGGTGTGACGGGTTGTCCTGTGTATCGCGCCGGGGGCGGGCGGGCAAGCGCCGCAGAGTGCAGGTCTTGGGGGCGGGCGCAATTTGATCCGTGTCATGGTCGCCACCCTGCCTCGTGCGGCATGATAGGCCCTTCAGCGAAAGCCACGCAGCAGGAAGGAGGTCCTTTGCAATGGTCATTCTGGTAACGGACACCGGCTTTCACCCCGACGACTGGACCGACGGGTTTGTCCCGTTGGCCGCCGTTTCGCCTCAGGATGGCGAAAGTATCGGTCGGCTGGCAATCGATCTGTCGGACCCGCGCTGCGCGCCCGCCGATTGGGTGCGCCTTCAACACTTTCTGCCGCGCACCGCGCTGGTGCGCATCCGGCTGCGCCAAGTTGGCGACGCTGAAGGCCATGATCTTGCGACATCGCTGCGCCGGGCGGGATTTGGCGGGCGCATCCGTGCTCATGGTGCGGTTCTGGCAGGGCATTACACGCTGGCCCGGCGCGCGGGGTTCTCCGAGATCGAACTGCAAGCCCATCAGGCACAGCGACAGCCCTGCGAGCACTGGTGCAACGACCCGCGTTGGACACCCGCCCGCCGCAGATCGTAGCCCGGCCTGCGCGACACAAACGGGCGTTGGCCTTGCGCGGGGCGATGGCCGGGGCGGGTGTGAACACCTAACCTTCTATTCGCCCGCAGCGGGGTTCCGTTTCGGAGCCGGGCGCGCTAAACCCGGCGCGACATCCTTAACGAAGGCGTTTCGACCAATGACCGAGCCCCAGGCCAAGCCGATTGTGCGCACCTTGCCCGATGCCCAGACCGTGACCGAGGTGCGGCACTGGACCGACCGTTTGTTCTCTTTCCGCTGCACCCGCCCGCAGAGCCTGCGCTTCCGTTCGGGCGAGTTTGTGATGATCGGCCTGATGGGCGAGACCGGAAAGCCGCTGTTGCGCGCCTATTCCATTGCCTCTCCGAACTGGGACGAAGAGCTGGAGTTCTATTCCATCAAAGTGCCCGACGGCCCGCTGACCGCGCGGTTGCAGCATATCCAGCCCGGTGATGAGATCATCTTGCGGCCCAAACCCGTGGGGACGCTGGTTCTGGACGCCTTGTTGCCCGGCAAACGGCTGTGGATGCTGGCGACAGGCACCGGAATTGCCCCCTTTGCCTCGCTGATCCGCGACCCAGAGACCTATGAGAAGTTCTATCAGGTCGTCTTGATGCACACCTGCCGCGAATCGGCTGAGCTGGAGTATGGCCGCCAGCTGGTGGCGGCGCTGCGCGATGACCCTCTGATCGGCGAGATGGTCGAGGGTAAGCTGCACTACTACCCCACCACCACGCGCGAGCCCTCTGAGCGTATGGGCCGGGTGACCGACAACCTGGCCTCAGGCAAGGTGTTCGAGGATCTGGGGCTTGCAGGCCCGATGGACCCCGCGCACGACCGGGCCATGATCTGCGGTTCGCTGGCGTTCAACATTGATGTGAAGGCGATTCTGGAAGGCTGGGGCCTGAATGAGGGTGCCAATTCCGACCCGCAGGAATATGTGGTGGAAAAGGCCTTCGTTGGCGATGGCATCTGAACGTGCTGGTGCGGATCAACCAATGATCTCACCAGAAAAAAGCCCCCCGCAAGATTGCGGGGGGCTTTTTTGTAGTCAGTACGCTACGCCTTGCGACGCTGGATCACAGACCCATCAGCTCACGCAGCTGCGGCAGGGCGACGGTAACGGCCTCGGGGTTGTTACGTAGGCCTTCCAGGATCTCGCGGGCGGCGACACGGTTCAGGGTGCTGATATCCGCTTCGTCAATCGCAGCCATTGCCAGATCATAGTCAAAGCCCGAAGGTGAGAACAACTCGGACAGGTCAACCGTGCCTTCGCCTTCGATCTCGACCGTTTCATCGGCGGGAGGGGCGTCACCCGTCACGCCGTCGGCAGGTGCAGTTTCAGTCGTGTCCTCGACCGCCGGAGCCTCAACTGCCAGGTCTTCAACCGCCGGCGCTTCGACCCCGGCTTCGTCCGTGCCTTCTTCGATGGGGGCGGTGTCGATGGCTTCTTCCTCGGTCGTCGCGTCTTCGGTCACAGCCTCATCGGTGGCCTCGACCTCGGGCGTGCCTTCGGTTTCGGGCAGCGTGTCGGTGGAAGCTTCACGCGCGGCTTCTTCGATCGCGGCGACCGACTCGGCGATACGATCCTCGACTTCGGCGGCTGCCTCTTCAGAGGCTGCAATGATGTCCGAAACGATTTCTTCAGCCGTGGTTTGCGCGTCTTCGGCGGCGGCCTCTCCGGCCTCCATCACGTCCGACACGATGTCTTCGGCCACGTCCTCGATCGGCGCTTCTTCGATGGCTTCCTCGACCGGGTCCTCGATTGCAGGGGACGGAGCGGGCTCTGCCGGGGTTTCGACAGGCGGTGGCGCGACCGGGGTCGGTGCCGGAGTGGGTTCGTTGCGGGCCATCCAGATACCGACACCGGCAGCCAGAATAATCACCGCGATGATCAGGGTCTTTTTCATTTCATACCTCAGCTTACAACACAGGCGCAGTCCCGCGCGGTTTATACGTGAACAGCGCCGCTCTGCAATCTTTCTTCGTTGCAGCGCAGAAAATCTGGCCGAAATTCGCTTTTATCCGGTGCGGCGGCTTATTTGGGCAGTTTACATGGACATCCGTCTGGCCAGCCTCTTGCCACGCGCGCGGGCTGCGGCTATTTTCCCGCGCGTCGTATCAAAAGAAGGAACGCCACCATAGCCCGCAGACCCCACAATGCCCCGCCCAGCCGCGACACCGGACCCAGGACAAATGACCGGATTCGCGCTCCAGAAATCCGATTGATCGGTGCGGAAGGCGAAAACATCGGCGTGGTCACGCCGGCAAGGGCGCTTGAGCTGGCCGTAGAGGCCGGGCTCGATCTGGTAGAGATTTCACCAAACGCGGCGCCGCCGGTCTGCAAGATCATGGACTACGGCAAGTTCAAGTATGAACAGCAAAAGCGCGAGGCCGAGGCGCGCAAGAAACAGCACATCATCGAGATCAAGGAAGTGAAGTTCCGTCCCGGGACCGACATCCATGACTATGAAGTCAAGATGCGCAATGTCGTGCGGTTTCTGGAAGGCGGCGACAAGGTCAAGGTGACCCTGCGCTTTCGCGGTCGCGAAATGGCGCATCAGGATCTTGGGGTCGAGCTGCTCAACCGGGTGGCCGCCGATATCACCGAGATCGGCAAAGTCGAAAACATGCCGCGCCTGGAAGGGCGGCAGATGGTGATGATGATCGCCCCGCGCTGAGCGTCATGGCCCCGTGGGCACCTGCGTTGGGCGAAACCTGCGCAGTTCCCCCGGAGATGTTTGCAGACATGTGAAGCGCAGTCTTGCGCCAACGGGCCGCCGTTCAGGGCGGCCCGTTGCATGTCAATGTGTGGTGGGCAGGGCCAGCAGATAGGCGACAATGGCCTGGCGATCCTCAGAGGTCAGCTGGGCCATCTGCACCACGACATCCGCCATCGAGCCGCCCGCCACATCAAATTCTGGGGTGAAGCCGCTGAAGAGATAGGCATCGATATCCTCAGCCGACCAGCCTTGCGGCGGAATGGCGGGGATGCGCCCGTCTCCTGACGGATTGGGAGCGCCCGCCATCCATTGTGTGCTGTCCAGCCGACCGATGACATCGCGCGGGGTATGGCACTCAGTGCAATGCGCCAGTGTTTCTGCAAGGTAGTGCCCGCGCGCCAGTTGCGGGTCATCCGGTGCCGGGGGCGGGGCCACCTGACTGTTGGCCAATTTCCACAACCCCAAACCGCGACGCAGGGTCAAGGGCAGCGGCAGCTCGTGGGCCTGCGTGGGTGTGGGATCTGCAGGCAGGGTCTGCCAGAAGGCCCAGAGATCAGCCACATCCTGCGGCGTTGCATTGCCATAGGCCGAGTAGGGAAAGGCCGGATAGTAATGCGCGCCGGTGGGCGAGACCCCCAAAAGCATGGCGCGGGCAAATTCTTCGGTTGTCCAGCCACCAATCCCGGCGTCGGTATCGGTGGAGACATTGGGCGCGACAAAGGTGCCGAAGCCTGTTTCAAACCGCCGACCGCCGCTAAGCACCAGCCGGTCTTCCAGCGGCGCGTCAAAGGCCAGTCCCGGTGCGGCGTGGCAACCCGCGCAGCCCGCCGCCCAGAACACGGTTTCGCCGCGCTGAGGATCAGCCGGATGCGCCGCCAGCGCCTGCTGCATCTGCGGCGACAGAACGGCGGGGCGGGTGAACAGCCAGAACCCCGCCGCCGCCGCCACGACCACCAGCCCCAGAGCGAGTGGCCAGCGCCGCATCAGGGCGCGGGTGCGCGAAAGTTGTCATGACAGGCCGCGCAGGCCCCGCCAACCCCGCCGAGCGCGCCCTGAAGGGATGCAAGATCTGTCCCGGCCGCGGCCTGCATAGCCTCTGCCCCGGATTGCAGCGCAGCGTAACGTTCGGCAAAGGCTTCCAGATCATCCCAGATCGCGGGGAGCGCGCGGGTGTCTGCGGCGTTGGCGTTGTCTGACCCTTCGGGCCAGAGCGCCGGGTTGTAGTGCCGGGTCAGGTGGTACAGATGATCCGCAGCCGTTTGCGCCATATCGGCGTCATACTCCACGCGGCCCTGCGCCATGCCACCCAGCACGCCCAGATTGAAGGCGAACAACTGGAACTGCGCCTTGCGCGCGCCGATCGCGGCCTCATTGGCCAGCGCGGCTTGTGGCAGGGCGATCGGCAGGGCAAGCCCTGCGACAAGGGCGAGGGCAGTGAAACGTTGGAACATGGTGGCCTCCGGTGCTGGTTACCCGTGTCAGCTTAGTGCATTGCCTTCGCGAGGGAAGTTTTCCGCCTGCGCAGCGGGCGGACCTCGCGCATTCGTGAACACGCTTGGGGCCCGTGTCGCTTTCCACGCCGCGCAGATTGACCTTGTGCGGCAATGATGACACTTGCATGACATGATGGCACCGCCCACTTCCCCGGTTCTCGATGCGCTGATCGCACGCGCCGCGATGGCCGATGCGCCACGCATCGAAGCCGTCGATCTGGAGGGGCAACGCTACTGGATCAAGCGCCCCGAGGTTCTGTCGCTGCGCTGGCGGTTGCAAAAAGGCAACCCGGCGCGGCTTTTCGCGCGTGAGCGGCGCATTCACCGCGCGCTGATGGCCCGTGGTGCCCCGGTGCCACCCATTCTCGCCGAGGGTGAGGGCTATCTGGTTTTGCCTGACAGCGGCCCCTCGCTGGAGGCCACGCTGACTGACGCCGCCCCTGATGAGCGCCTGCGCGCCTGTCGCGCGGCGGGCGCAGCGCTGGCCGGGCTGCACGCACTGGGGCTGGCGCATGGCCGCCCGCACCCGCGCGATCTGTGCTGGGACGGGGCGCGCATTGTCTTTCTGGATTTTGAGCGCGGCTCAAGCGCCAACGCCAGCGAACGCCGCCAGATCTGGGATCTGGTGCTGCTGATCCACGGCACCTACGGCCTTTCCCCGCGTGAGACACCCGAGGTGGCGGCCCTGTGCGATGGCTACCGACAGGGCGATCAGCGTGGCCTTTGGAAGGCCGCCCAGGCCTGGGCAAAACGCTGGCGATGGATTGACCCGCTGACCCGCCCGTTGCAGCGCTATGAGGCCCGGCACAAGCCGCACCGGCGCTACAAGGAACTGCTTGCCATCCCGTTGACCTTCAAGCGGTTGGGGGCCTGACAGCCCTCAGCGCCCTTTCCAGACCGGATCGCGCTTCTCGGCAAAGGCGCGCGCGCCCTCCAGTTGATCCTCGCTGGAATAGAGCCGGTCCACTGTCGGAAACTGCCGCTTTGTAATGCGGTTGAGGGCATCCTGAAAGCGCATGTCCTCAGCCTCGCGCACCACTTCCTTGATCGCGGCAAAAACCAGTGGCGGCCCGCTTTCCAGCATGCGCGCGAGGTCCCACACCTTTGGCAGCAGGTCCTGCGGGGCGGTAATCTCTTTCAGAAGGCCCCAGCGCAATGCCTCCTCGGCGTCAAACCAGCGCCCGGTCAGCAAGAGATCCATTGCCACATGATAGGGGATGCGTTTGGGCAGCTTGATGCTGGCGGCATCGGCCACAGTGCCAGAACGGATCTCAGGCAGCGCGAAACTGGCATTGTCCGAGGCCAGAATCAGATCACAGCTCAGCGCCAGTTCCAGCCCGCCGCCACAGCAGATACCATTGACCGCGGCAATCACCGGTTTGTTGAGGTTCGGCAACTCCTGCAACCCGCCAAACCCCCCCACGCCGTAATCACCATCCACCGCATCGCCATCGGCGGCGGCTTTGAGATCCCAGCCGGGGCAGAAGAACTTCTCACCCTCGGCGCGCAGGATCGCCACGCGCAGGCTGTCGTCATCGCGAAAATCACGAAAAACCTCGCCCATGATCCGGCTGGTCTGAAGGTCAATCGCATTGGCTTTGGGCCGGTCCAGCGTGACCTCCAGTATCCCGTTTTCGCGCCGGGTCCTGACCGGGCCTTCGGTTCGCATCTGCATCATGGCTCTTCCCTCCAGATTACCGCATCCACCGCGACGGCCCCGCTTGCGCGCACCATCAGGGGATTGATTTCAACTTCTTCCAGCGCCGCATCGCCTGCAAGCATCGCCTGCAACCCCAGCGCCACCTGCACCACTGCGGCCACATCGGCGCGCGCCCGGCCCCGATAGCCATCCAGCAGCGGCCAAAGCCGCAGGCTGCGCAATCCCGCCTCGATCTCGGTGCCGGTGACCGGCAGAACGAGTGTGACGGTATCATCCAGCAGTTCCGCCGTGACCCCGCCGAACCCCAGCGTCAGCGTGGCACCATAGACCGGATCACGCCGCGTGCCGATCAGCAACTCGGCCAGCGTGCCGGTGATCATTTCCTCGGCCAGATACCCGGTAGCCCCGGCCATTTCGTCCTGCCCCTCAACCGAGGACAGGCCAAGCCGGACTGCCCCGGCCTCGGTCTTGTGGGCAAACCCCAGCCCCTTGAGCGCCAGCGGCGGGGACAGGCCAGCGGCCAGACATTGCAGCGCAGAGAGGCCGGGTGCGCTGACCCCGCGTGGCACAGCAATCCCGGCACTCGCAAGCATCGCCTTGGCCGCATCCTCGGGCAGTAGACCTGGCGGGCGTGAGCGGACAACCGGCGGCCATGGCCGCCAGCCCGCGCGCCCAGGGTTAACCTGCACTGCGCGCAGGGCTGCAAGCGCGCTTTCCAACCCCATAAGCGGAGCAATGCCTTGATCCATAAGAGAAATCGCGCGTGCCTCATCAAAATTTTCGGGTAGCGAGGCAACGGGGAAAGCCGGCTTTCCAGTGGCACGCCCCGCCGCGATGATTGCCTGTATCGCGGGCTCAAAACTGGACGGGTCGCAGCGGTCCGGGCGCGGCGGGTCGATGATGAACATACCCGCGTCATAGCCTGAAAGCATGGTGGTGAAAACATCGGTGGTTCGCGGGCCGTCGCCCCAGATGAAGGTGTGGTAATCCAGAGGGTTGGCGATGGTAACCAATTGTCCCAGCACGCTGGCGAGCCGCGCGCGCTGCTCGTCAGAGGGGGGCGGAAAATCCAGCCCGAAGGGTGCAGCCAGATCTGCCACCAGCCCTGCTTCGCCACCCGAACACGACAGCGAACATAACCGCCGCCCAAACCCGGGGCCATGCAGATGCAGGATCTTCAGCGCCTCCAGCAGCTCAGACGGGCTGTCAACTTCGGCGATACCTGCCTGGCGCAGATAGGCCGAGCTTGCGGCGCCAGCGCCGGCAAGCGATGCAGTGTGCGAAGCCGCAGCACTGCGCGCGGCCTCGGTCTTGCCCGCCTTGATGGCCACAATCCCCTTGCCCGCCGCGTGCGCGGCCTCAGCCAGCGCGGCAAATTCGGGCGCATCGGCCAGCCCTTCGATGTACAGACCCAATGCCGAAACCCGCTCATCGGCCAGAAGCGCGCCAGCCAATTCGGCCAGCCCTACCTGCGCGGCATTGCCCAGACAGGCGACATAGGCCACCGGCAAACCGCGCGCCTGCATAGTCAGGTTGATGACGATATTCGACGACTGGCTGATCAACGCCACGCCACGGTCAACCCGCCGTCCTCCGTGCTGATCCGGCCACAAAAGCGCCCCGTCGAGATAGTTGATCAAGCCATAGCAATTTGGACCGAGGATGGGCATGGACCCGGCCTGCGCAACAAGCTGTTCCTGCAAACCCGCCTCTCCCGCCTCGCGCCAGCCCGAAGCAAAACAAATCGCCCCGCCGCCGCCCATCGCCGAAAGCTCGGCCACAACATTTAGCGTGGCATGCCTGTTGACACCAATGAACGTGGCGTCCGGCGGTGCGGGCAGATCGGCGAGGGATGGATAACAAGGCATGCCCGCAATCTCCGAACGCTTCGGATGAACCGGCCATACCTTCCCGTCAAACCCCATCTGGCGGCACTGCTCCACGACATTCGCAGCCCAGCCCGACCCCAGAACGGCAATAGAACGCGGACGCAACAGGCGTGACAGGTCCCTCATGCCCTGCTTCCCCAATCAAGGGGAACCGGGGAGGGGGGCTGTCTGCCCCCCTCTTGCGCTACGCGCAATTCACCCCCGAGGATATTTTAAGACACAAAATGAAAGCACCCCGCCCCAAAGGGGACGGAGCGCCATTTCGTGTC
>JAFIEK010000099.1 GCA_020832545.1 Pararhodobacter sp.
TTGAGGCTGCGCAGGCGGCCATAACCTTCAGCGGCGCGTCATTCCCAATATGCTACGGGACGGAACTGACCTCGAACGCCATCCTGAAGTGGTGTGGCGAGCACAGGATCGAATGGCATTACATCGCGCCGGGAAAGCCCATGCAGAATGGTTTCGTGGAAAGTTTCAACGGTCGAATGAGGGACGAATTTCTCAACGAGACCGCGTTTCGCAACCTCGCCCACGCCCGCGATCTGATCGCCGCCTGGGTAGATGATTACAACACGCAGCGCCCACATTCGGCCCTCGGATACGAGATGCCAGATGACTATGCGCGGACCCTGACCACGGCAATTGGCGTAAACAGCAACCGGGCTCCGGTCGCGGCTGGGTGAAAGTTCAGTGGCAGATCACCTACTTTGGCCCAAGCCTTTGATATATCTTGTGTAAATCTGGTTGCGGGGGTAGGATTTGAACCTACGACCTTCAGGTTATGAGTCGTGTCGAGCGAACCATGAACGATTGCGCTGAAACGCGATAAGTTGCGCGATTTCCGACAGTTGCGAAGGACGAGGCGCGCGGCTGTGTTCGCGGGAATTGTCGGGATTGCGCAGCAGTTTTCGCCCTCTTGCTTCCACCATGCTTCCAACGGGCGGCAACATGATTTTCCGGTAGCATGACCTCATCAACTCATTTGATCGCTACATGGCCTAGAGCCAACCTTTGCCACAGTCGTTTTCGCTGCGCGGCGGCTTCTCCAGAGCCGCAGTTCGGGCAGACCTGCCGCAGAGTCCTAGCTGTCATTGTCGCGAAACAGGATCTTCCTGTCATTCACTACATGCGCAAGATGATAGGGTAATTGCACCCGCTTTAATTTGGTGGCCACCATGAGATTGGTGCTTCTCCACGATTCACGAGCCAAGCGTCTATCTCGCTCAAAGGATTGTCAACGAGTCTCATTTGCCGAGCATGGTCACGATCAATACGATTGATGTTCTCGGCGACCTCTTCAACGCTTGCGTCAAGAAGATTACAGGCTTTAGCCCCGAGGGCGAGAAAAGTGGTGCTGCCCTCTGCCCGGTTTGCCAAAGCCTGCAACAAAAAGATCATGACCGGTCGCCAGAGAGCCAGATGCAGTTTGAGCAGTCGAGATCCGCTGTATGTCCATGCCGCATTCACGCAGAGCACCCCCTGGACTGCCAAGTGATCGAAGAACTCCTGAATGCCGGGCATCACAAGTTGATTGGCCTGCAATCTTGATCGTATTCGATCCCATTGCTTGGGCCGAAAGTAATGCTCATTGCCCGGTGTTGTCGAAAGGGCCGCCAGCAGGATTGGCTTGAGGCTGACTGCGATGTCCTGAGTGCGCGCGCCACTCCAGAGACCATCTTCAAATGCCCGACCGGTAGCCTGGGCCTGGTTTGGATATGGGTCTTGGCCAATTAAAACGACACGCACGTCTGACGGGGCGATCCCATCAAACGCTCTGAGAAGATGCGGTCCGGCGACCGCAGGGTCGGCCACTGCATTGAGGAGTGCAGGAAACAATGGCCCGTCGACTGCGCCTAGTGGGTTTTCTATTGGCAGAACCTCAAAATTTGGCTCCGGACTTTGCGCGAGGAATTCACTCCACTCCAGAGGCAGCCGTTCCCTCCAGCCCTGGATGTGTTGCCTCAACCGCTCCCGCATCATCGCCTCCATCGCTACGCACTCATTCCCGCCTTGAACGTCCGCAACAACGCACTGAGCCAAGCGCGACTGACGTGAGCCAAATTTAGGGAGGAAGGCCACATCATTTTCCCTCGACCCGAGCCCAGAAGCCGGTCTTCTTGCCATGCTCGGCCTTCAGACGTGTAATGTAGGCATGGAGCGGCTCGACTGGTCCGAAATCCTCGATCCGTCCGGCAAGTTCGGCACACGTCGCCAGGTGCTGGGCGGCATAGCCGTAGCGCTTCTGCCGCCCCTCGTTCAGCGTGAAGTCGATCATCGCGCGGAGCACCAGCGTCGCAGCCAGCGGATGACGCTGTGACAATGCCTCCGCCGCGGGGGCAAGATACTCGTAGTGATCCCCGTCGATCTCGTCATGCCGAGCCACCAGGAGTTCGGCCGCGCGGTCAAGCGCCGGCCAATCGAGGAAGAACTGCAGGGCGTGAAGAAGGCTCGGATAGGCCATGGCATGTGCCATCGCCCGCTCTTCGGCCTCGATGTCGTCGAAGTCGGGCAGCCGCTTGAGATAGGCCTGCAGGTAGCCGTCGGAGAGCGTGCGTTCGAAGCAGTCCCACCGGAACGCCTGCGCCTCGTCGCCGCGACCCAGCGCCTCCAGCGTCTGCAGGCGGATGTCCTGCCAGGCCAGCGGAACCCGCAAGCCGTCGCCGAGCTCCGCACGCTCGAGGAACCCCAGCGCCTCATCCGCCCTGCCGGCCGCGAGTAGGCGCTGCGCGATCTCTGCCGCGATCTGCGGCACCTTGCGGGTCTTCGGATCGTACTGGGCGATGAAGCCGTCGACGTCACCCTGCGCGTCGGCGATGTCCTTGAGCGCCATGGTGACCGTGCTCGTGCGCTCACGGGCCCGCATCTCGTGCTCGTAGGTGGTGCCGCCCGGGCCCCAGCCCACCGCCTTCCAGTGATCCTTCGGCGGTACCGGCACAGGCGCCCGGCCGAGTTCCTCGGCCATCGATTTAAGAGCCGCCAGCCCCTCGTCGCCGAGCGCTGGCGCCATGATGCCGATCAGGCCGTCATACTGGCCATAGCCGTTGTCCTGCAGCGCATCGAGGACAGCGTCGGCGAGCGCCTGCGGCTCCGGCCGGACCTGCCCAGCGAGCTGGCCCAGATCGGCGCAGGCCTGGCGGAAGATGCCGATGACGGTGCCGCTGGAGTCGTCGCAACGCTCGAACACCGGCGTGGCCAGCGCCATGAACCGCCACATGAGCGCCAGTGCCTCATCCGGATCGGCGGGCGCGATCTGCTCGGCGATGGCGCGCCGCTGGGTTTCGAGATCCGTGACCTGCGCCTTTCGGTTCTTCCAAGTGATGAAGCTGCGGGCGCGGGCGATGCTGGTCAACCGCTTGGTAATCTCCCGCGCCGCTTCCCTAGGGCTCTGGGCCCCGGCCAGCGCGAGCCGCAGCTTGCGCTTGGCCGCCGCGTTGCCGGTGCTGACCTCGATCAGCAATTGCGCCAGGCGCTCGGCGCCCAGCGCTTCGAGATTCTTCGCATTGAGGGTGGTCTTGGAAGCCATCGGATCGCCAGTTGCTTTTTTCCGAGCCTATCAGCGGTCCGCGGGGTCCGGAACCTGCGTTCTGATTCGCGCAGCTCGTCGGTTTCCCGCACCACCGCGCTGAAACGCCCTGCGCAGAACCGCGCGACATTTCCTTTTTCTTCGCCATTTCAATGTGTTCGTTGACTGTCGCTCGCACTTCAGCACTGTGGAATGGAGAAAGCACCACCGAAGGCCGCCATGCCCAAGCTTACCAAATCCGCGCAAGCACATCCGCAAGTACCCCGAGGAGAAGCGCGAGCGATTCCTCAGCGCGGCCGAATTGCGCCGGATCGGCGAGGTGCTGCGCGAGATGGAGGCGGAGCGGATCGAACTGCCCTCGGCCAGCGGGAGGAGCCAGGGAGCGGAGACGGGAGGAATGCCGAGCCGGCGGCCCACAATGAAAAAAACACCCCGGAGGGCGGCGCTTCATTCTCTAGCACGCACCATGGCGATGCCTGCGCGGTGATCCTTGGTGACCGAAGCAAGCCAAGCTGCGGATGATGGCTCCGCATAGCGGCACCCACGTTGGCTAGCCCACTTCGGCAAGAAGACAGCTGATCACCGCCATTTCTGATCCATTTGATGCGCGTCCGCCAAAAGCTGATCAATCGGTCGATTATTTTGCTGCACACGCGAGTTCTGAGATGTCCATCAATCCCAATCAGGTATTTGCGCAGGGGCTGCCCCGCCCGCCCAAGGACCACGGGCGATGGAGTCCCACATTGACCCTACGATGGCCGCTTAGGGCGATCATCGGGGCGCCCCTCGCGGTAGATCGTCACCTGCACGAGGTCGCATTCGTCGCCCTCGTGGGTTGTCCTGACCCGGTCGAAGATGTCGACATGGGCATGAGCGGCGCCTGAGAACTCCTTGATTGCCGAGACGAAGGCATGACGGGCCGCTGCATCACGCTGAACATCATGTCCAGGCTCAGTCATGTAGCCCGCCCACATCCGGCCGCGCCGCTGGTCCTCGGCAAAGCGAACTTCCTCGGCATGGCGGAAGTGGTCCTGGGCGTTCAGGAACATCCAGAGCGCCCGCGCGTGCGGGTTCGCGAGCCCGTCAAGAGAGGCCGGATCGTCGGCTACACTGTAAAGCGCAGCCTGCCCCGGCTCATCAGCAAGCCCAGTGACGCGCTCGGCATCATTGAGGATCCGGTCGCGCTGGCGCCGCGACATGTCTTCGATGGCACCTTTGAGCGGCCCGGGCAGCTGTTCCTCCGGAACCGTCCAGTCGAAATCGGTGGGAAGGCCGATTTCCGGCCGGTCGAAGTATTCGCGAAGCGCCTCACCGGGCGTCTTGCGAAGAAGGGCAGACAGAGCAGTCACGCTGATTCTCCTTGCGCTGATTCCATAGATCGGCTGATCTGCTTTTCAGCGTATCGCGCGGCAGAGAGGAGTCAATCGGAAAAATACGCGCTTCTGCGGATTTGCGACTATCGATCGAAGAGCGAGGCTGAGCCGAGCACTGTCTTTATCAGGTTCAGCTTGAGCAACCGGATGCGCGCCGCCTCTTCCGATACAGCGAACTGCCCCATCACCAACTGCACCAGGTTGCCTGCATGATCCGAGTCCTTGTGGATATCACCATGCAGTTCACGCGGACCACAATAGTCCGAAACAAGCCGCCGGACGGGCGTGGCCGGCATCAGTAGCGCCCCGCTGATGTAGCAGGCCTGCCATTCCATCCAGTCTGTTTTCGGCGCGTTCAGGATGTTGTCGCGCTTGGAGATCACCTTGTTGGCGTTGACGCCGCGCTCCAGCATGTCGCCGGTCGCGAACTTCTCGGCCCATAGGGGCCCATGAAACTTCACATGCCCGAACTCGTGGGTGAGGGTTGTGCGCAACCGGTTCTCGCGCCGATCGTCTGCGGCGATCCGTTCCGAGATGGAGACCTTGGGCCCGCGATCGGGGAAGAACTCGGTGACGCCCTCTACATCGTTCCCATAGGACGAGAGATCGGCGCAGCTGTCGAGATCGGCGTCGTGCAGCTCGATCAAGACTTCCAGATCCTCGGTGTCCACCGGATACGCGATCTTCCCCCTGCGCTTCAGCAGGAGATCACCGATCAGCCGCTCGCACTCGTTGTCGAGCTCACGCTCCTGATAGAAGGGCCGCCGCGCGAAACGTCCCATGTTGTCGGGGATCATCTTCACCATGCGGCACCTCCCTACTCCTTCAATGTCCTTCTGAAATTGGCAAAAGCCTTGACCACCTTGTCCGGGTCGGACGCGTCCGTACGAAGGTCGTCCGGAAGGCGCCCGGCCAGTGCGAATAGATAATCCTCGGGGATGTTCAGGATCCCGGAGAACTGACGAATCAGATGCCCTGAGCTGGGGCTGCGCCGGTCGTGCTCGATGTCGTTGAGGTATTGCGGGGAAATCGAACCGCCGCTTTCCTCCTTCTTCACGCGCGCTGCGAGCTCCTTCTGGCTGAGGCCGAGTGCCTTGCGGGCCTTCGATATCGCCTGGCCGAAGGTCACACCGTCAGCAGACATATGCGGTCCATCACGTGCTTCTCCCTGTCAATCCGCTTGTTCGCGGATACTTCCATTGATACGCTAGTTTGCGTAGGGCTTCAACGGTCGGGAGGGTGTCTCCGCATGATTCATCTAACAGCACTCGTGGGAGATCAAGTGCGCGACGGATTGGCCATGAGGGGTTCATCGAGGGCTAGGCACGTTGCTGCCGCCATCCTGACGGAAACCGCTCGGTTCAACCTCCTTGGACAGCGAGATGCATAACGAACTGAAGCTGGCAACGTCCGATCTCTCGCGCTTCCTTCAAGTGAAGCTGCCCGAGTTATCAGAGGATTGGTGGGAAAAGCACGTTGTTGATCGACTGAGCTTCCAACAGCAGCGGGTGATCGGTGAAAAGAACATCTCTTCTCTGAGAGAGTTGGATTTCGCCGCGCTCCTACGGGTCCTTGACCAAAACTGGTACGACCTCTCCGGAAAATTCATTCTCCCTCGTGAGGCGAGGAACTGGATCAAAGAGCTTCAGACCGTCCGCAACAAATGGGCGCACATGTCCGCGGAAGAAACGCCCGCGAGCGAAGTTTTCCGGGATGCAGATACATTGGGACGCCTCTTGGAGCTCATCGGAGCCCATGAGGCTTCAATAAATGCGGTTCAGGCAGTCAAGGAGGCTGCGCTTGCCAGAATGACCAACGGCGCAGGCGCAAAGGTCTCCGCAGCGGCAACCGAAACCAACATCCTTGCGGCCCCAAGCGAAGCGTCAACGAAACTATTCAAGGTCGGTGACGTCGTTGCTCTCCGTTCCGACAAAACCGTCAAGCTTCCTGTACTCGAGGTGCTCACCGGCGGACCAGAAACCAGATACTGCGTCTTCCAGGATGGTACAAAGGCCACGTACTACGAGAGTCAGCTCCAGGCCGTCGTAAGCGACGCCGCCGAGAAACCATCAATCTCCATCGATGAATTCCGCGCGCGGCTAACTGCGCTTTATTTGCTTTCACCATCAACGGCCAATCTGTTTTCGTTGCGATCAGGCCGCGTCAACTTCGTTCCCTACCAATACAGACCCGTTCTCAAGCTAATTCGATCCGACCGCCCTCGCTTGCTGATCGCAGACGAAGTCGGTGTTGGGAAGACCATCGAAGCTGGTCTGATTTTGAAAGAGCTCCGTGCCCGGATGGATATATCCTCCGTGCTAGTCGTTTGCCCCAAGGCGCTGGTCGCTGAAAGAAAGTGGCAAACTGAGCTGAAACGCTTCGACGAGAACTTCACTCATCTTGATGGCGCGCTGCTTCGCCACTGCCTCCACGAGACGGACCTCGAGGGAGAGTGGCCTGAGCAGTATGAAAAAGCCATCCTCCCCTTCTCTTTGTTTGATTCCGATCTGATCTTCGGGTCCGAAACAAACAAGAGGCGAAAAGATCGTGGTCTCTTGGCGCTCGACCCAGCGCCGGTATTCGATCTTGTGATTGTCGATGAGGCCCACCACATCCGCAACTCGGATACTCTTCTTCATCAGGGAGTCCGATACTTCTGCGATAACGCACGTGCCGTGTTGTTGATGACCGCAACTCCCGTGCAGCTCGGCAGCCAGGACCTCTTCACTCTCCTCAATGTGCTCCGCCCCGATCTTGTGATCGACCGCAACAGCTTCGAGCAGATGGCAGAGCCAAACCGCTTTATAAATGAGGCGGTCCGGCTATGTCGGGAAACAGGGCCCAACTGGCAACAAGAAGCAAGTGAGCAGCTTAGGCAGGCCACGGAGACCGAATGGGGGCGGCTGTTTCTAAGGGAAGGGCCGACGTTTCAAGGTGTCTTTGACAAGCTGCGAGACGAGGTCGAACTTGCAGATGAGGAGCGTGTCGCTCTGACCAGGAAACTGGAGGAGCTGTACACGTTCAGTTCGATCATCAACCGCACACGCCGCCGAGATATCGGCGAATTTACAAGCCGCAAGCCCCAAACGCTTAAGGTCGATTTCACCGACGACCAGAAAGCGCTTCACGATGATCTACTAGGCGTCGTCGCCCGCATTCTCGCCCGATCCCACGGCCAGCAGAACGTTAAGTTCATGATGACCACCATTCGCAGGCAGGCTGCTAGCTGCCTGTATGGGCTTGCACCAATGCTCTCCGACATCCTGAACCGTAAACTTGATCAACTTGAGCTGATTGAAGCCTCCGATAGCGCCGACGAGGTTGACCTGGGCTTTGTTGAGGGAATCCGTCTAGAAATCGAACATCTCATCAACAAAGCGGAGTTTCTTGATCCAACCGACCCAAAGGTCGAAGCCTTCATTCGAACACTGACAGATAAAACACGGCTGGCGAACAACAAAGCGCTCGTGTTCAGTACGTTCCGCCACACACTCGCCTACCTCGCCCGACACACTGAGGATGCGGGACTGCGTTACGGCGTCATCCATGGAGACATCCCGGATGACGAGCGTGCCTCGCTGCGCAAGCGGTTCTCCCTGCCCAAAGAGCATCCGGATGCGCTCGACGTGCTCTTGTCGTCAGAGGTCGGTTGCGAGGGCCTTGACTTTCAGTTCTGCGATTTTCTTGTGAACTATGACCTTCCTTGGAACCCGATGCGGATCGAACAACGCATCGGCCGTATCGACCGATACGGCCAGAAGAGTGAGACCGTCAGTATCGTGAACCTTGTCACGCCTGGAACGGTCGACGCTGACATCTACGAGCGTTGCCTGATGCGGATCGGCGTGTTTCAGCACGCCGTAGGCGGAAGCGAGGAGATCCTCGGCCAGGTCACTCAGGAAATCCACGATATTGCTGAGAGCTTTGTTCTGACCGATGAAGAGCGGTCCCGCAGACTGCAGCAATTGGCTGACAACGGCATTCGCCGTATTCGCGAAGAGCAGGAACTCGAGGAGAAAGAATCAGAGCTTTTCGGCCTGAATGTCCCAAAGGTGTCCTGGCGTGAGGATATCGACAATGCGGAGAGCGAGTGGCTCTCGCCGGACGCCATTCAGAAATGCGTCTCAACCTATCTGAAATCTCGGACAGGTTCGGACCACGAACACCTGCTCGGCGACAAGCCACTGAAGACGCTTCGCCTGAGTCAGGACGCGCGCAGCGCGCTACTAGCCGACTTCAAGCTGCTCAAGCGCAGCGCGGATCCGATCTCCAAGGCGTGGGAGAAGTGGCTGAAAGGCGGGACTCCTAGCATCGCTGTCACATTCGATCAGGAGACAGCAACTGATGACCCGAAGGTGATGCATCTGACTGTACTGCATCCACTGGTAAGGCAAGCCGCGCGCCACCTCGAGACCAACGATGCGATGCAATGCACGCTTCAAGCCTCCGATGGTCTGCCGGCCGGTGTTCACCGCTTTGCCCTCTACAGATGGCGGAAGTTCGGCATCAAGCCGGACGAGGAGCTCGTTGCAGTAGCTGATGATCCCGTTGTCGAGGAAGCGCTAATGAAGATCCTTCACACGGCAACCGAGCCAATCGCGCCACGCGCTGCACCATCGCGTGACTTTGATGATCTCGATGTATTGCATCACGCGAAATGGACGGCGGCCCAGGCAACCCACATCGCTCAGAACCAGGAGCTGGCTGAACACAGGGTACAGAGCCTCACGGTCAGCCACCGCGCTCGGGTCCGTGCCCTGGAAGATCAGATCTCGAAGGCCACGAATGAGAAGATCCGGATCATGAAGCAGAGCGAGCTTGCTCGGGCAAACGCGGATTTTGATCGGCGCATCGCTGAACTGCGCGAGGCGGGGAATACCGGCGATATTCGGGCAGCGCCCGTGCTTTTCGGAACCGTTGTGGTGGGGGTCGGGTAAGTCGATGTCGACCGCAAAAGATAAGCAGCTTGTCATCAACCGCGTGCGCGAAGAGCGCGTCGATCTCGCAAAGGTTCTCAAAAAGCACACCGGCATCAGACGCATCGTCGAGGAGCTTTATCCCGACAGTGCTCACTTCATTTTTGAGCTTCTACAGAACGCGGAAGACACCGGAGCAACTGAGGTGGGCTTCGAACTTCGGAGCGACCGTCTGTCATTTGAGCATAACGGTAGGCCGTTCTCCGAAGCGGACATCCTAGGTATTACGGATGTCGGCGAGGGCACGAAGTTCGATGACGTCGATACCATCGGACGGTTCGGTGTCGGCTTCAAAGCAGTGTTTGCATATACGGAGTCACCTAGAATTTGGTCTCCAACATATTCCTTCGAGATCAACGAACTTGTCTTGCCGTCGCTACTGAGCGATCGCAGCGATCTTCAAGGAAAGACGCGCTTCGAATTCCCGTTCAACAACCCCAAGAAGCCGAGGGAGGTCGCCTACAAGGAAGTTGAAGGCGGCCTCCGAGATCTCGCCGAAACCACTCTGCTCTTCCTCAACCACCTCCAATCGATCTCCTGGAAAATTGGTGACAGCGGAGGGGGCACGGTGCTTCGTATCGAACACACCGAGAACCACATCGAAGTTCTAAAGGAGGCCAATGGCGAAACTACCGCCAGCTCTCACTTCTTGAGGTTCACGCAGCCCGTTGAGGGACTGATGAGGGAGACGAAGCACAAAGTCGCGACGGCCTTTGCACTCGAATTCCTTCCCGACGTGAAGGCCTTCGACCCGGACGTCGCGCTCGCGAAGCAGATGAAGATTACACCGGTTCCGGGTCAAGTCGCTGTTTTCTTTCCGGCAGAGAAAGAAACGTCCGGCCTGCGGTTCCATCTTCATGCGCCCTTTGTTCCGGAACTAAGCCGAGCGAGCATCAAGGAAACACCTGCAAACGAACCACTGTTCGAGCAGTTGGCGGGTCTTGCTGCGGCCTCCCTTCACGAGGTCCGCGACCATGGCCTGCTGACTCTGGATTTTCTGTCGGTCTTGCCGAACAAGCAGGATTCGATCCCTTCTCGCTACCAAGCGATAAGGACGACTATCATCGATGAAATGAATAATGAGGCGCTTACGCCGACGCACGCCAAGTCTCACGCTCCTGCCAAGAGACTCCTACAGGCAAAGGCGTCACTGAAGAGCCTTATCTCCGAGAAAGATCTCGAGTTTCTTGTCGAGGATGCTGATGCACCTCCCCTTTGGTCAGTTGGTGCAACTCAAAAGAACACAAATTCTGACCGTTTTCTCGATTCACTAGAAATTCAGGAATGGGGACTGGACGAGTTCGTTGAAGTGCTCGCTGATCGCACATCGCAGGGTCAGCGCTATGTGCCTCGCCCGCCATATTTGGTGAGTGGCCCCGATGGCGAGTTCATGGAATGGCTTTCATCAAAGTCAATTGATTGGCACCAGCAGCTCTACGCCCTCCTATATAGCGAGCTCGCAAGCGAGGGTGGGGTCTATCAATTCAAGAATTCAAAGATCGTCAAACTGTTCTCTGGTGATTATGGAGTTGGTAAAGAATGCTTTTTTCCTGATGAGGATGACCAAGATGACAGCGATCTTCCACGTGTAAATGTGGAGGTCTACACCTCGGGCAGAGGCAAGGCGCAACAACACAATGCTCGAAAATTTCTTGAAGAGATAGGTGTCCGTGAGGTTGGTGAAGCAGAACAGGTCGAACTGATCCTCAGGAAGCGTTACACTCGTGACGCCGAAATTCCATCGGAAAGAATATACAAGAAAGACTTTAAGCGCTTTGTTGCCCTTGTCGAAAAAGAACCTAAGACAGCCAATCTTTTCAAAGGCCACTTCGTTTTCAAGTGCGAAGATGATCAGTGGCGCACGCCGGACGGCGTCTACCTCGACACCCCGTTTATCGACACTGGACTGCGAGCCTACTACGATGCTCAGGGCGACGATGCTGAGGAGTTTGCATTAGATAGCTCATTCTATCAAAGTCTTGGCGTTCCTCTCAAAAAAGTTGCAGCGTTTGCGAGAGCCATTGGCGCGATTAGCAAGCTGCAGGTTTCAGCGAGCCCTTGTTATCGAAATCCAGAATGGACTCATCTGTCCCAAGCCGGTGGAGTGAGTTTCACTTCCTATGGGATCGATAGAGACTATGAAATCCCACAACTAGCCAAGCTTCTCGAAAAGCCGACGATCGCATTATCAAAACTTGTCTGGCAAACCGTAGTGGCGCTTCCGAATGATGGACGATACCTACAGGCAATCTATCGCAGAAACGCCAGCTATAGTTCGCGCTCTGCGGCTTCCTCTCTGGTTCATGTCTTGCGGTCTGCAGCTTGGGTGCCCCAAGGCGCAAACTCTTTTGTGCGCCCGTCCGAAGCTTCACGCGATGCACTCCCTGATGGCTTTCCTTTCGATCCGGGCCAGCCATGGTTGAAAGCGGTCAAGTGGGGCGAGGAAGTCATTAAGCAATCTGAGCAACAACAGCAGAAGGAAACCTTTGCGCGCGAACTAGGCTTCTCCGATTTGTCGACCCTGGAGAGGGCGAAGCGCTTCGCGTCTCTTCCGCCAGAGGAACAAGAGCGTTTCTTGACCGATTGGGAGCGTAACGCTGCGCACGAGCTCCCCGACCACTCTCCAGCAAATCCCGAACGTCGGGCGTCGCGGGTGGGCGAGATGGCCGCTGACGCTCCGGAACGGCGAACAGAAGAACGGACACGGAGCGTATCGGTTGGCCGCGAAGACGTCAAAGCCGAGGCGGGTCAGTACTTGTTGCAGCAGTATGTGACTGACGAAGAGCTTTTTTGCCAAGCCTGCAAAAAACCGATGCCGTTCAAGCTCGATGATGGTTCTGCATACTTCGAACGGGTTGAGTTTCTATCGGATCTGAAAAAGAGACATCTCCAGAACTACCTTGCGCTGTGTCCAAACCACGCCGCCATGTTTCGGCATGCCAACAGCACCAAGGACTTCATGATGGAGATGTTCCTCGAGCTTGCGGGGAATGAGTTGGAGGTGGTTCTCGCGCAAGAGAATGCGACCATCTACTTCACGAAGACACACATTGCTGACCTCAAGAAAGTCATCGAAGTCGATGGCTATAGTGACGATGATCCCGATCAAGATGGAGAGGCGTCGTGAGTTTCGACGGCTTCGCATTGCTCAGCCGTCTTGGCAGGCCGCGCACGCATGTAAGGCGGGCGGATGGGCCCCATCGACGCGTTCATCGACCTTTCTTCGATCCGTCATTTCGAAGGTCTCAGGATCAACTGGGAGCGCTCCGACAACCAGCCTGGTTGGCAGAGGTCAAGCCTAGGAAAGTTTATGATGCATAGCGCTGCGAAACAGCTACCGGTTCAACACCTTTCCGTTCGGCTTCCATGGCACGATAGCGGCTGGAGTGGCACTGTGTGCGCTGCGCCATCGAAGAACAGCTGGTGCATGGTCCTCAAACGGATCCGTGAGGAAAGGAATGCTGCTGCCGAGGAAGACGTTGCCGGCAGCGCCTGGTCCGATCTCAGCGAGGCCGAACTACCGGCATGTCTGACGGAGCGCGGAGCAGCTCTAAACGCCAAGGCTTATTCCCTGCGCAGCCGTCATCCGTTTGCCGACTCTTCGGCCGCGACCCACGGCCATTTTTCCGAGAACGAGTTTCGCCTGCCTCCCTACAGCGTGCAGACCATCCCCTTTCGCTGGACCCGCAAGGATGACGCCCAAGCCATCGCCAATGAGCTCGCGCTACCCTTCGACCTTTCGCGCGAACCGCAGCTGGCGTTCGAGACGGTTTGGGTCAACGACTTCGTCAATCAGCAGATAATGCTGGACACATTCTTCAGTGCGCTGGCACCCGAGAAGTCGCTCGTCTTTCTGTATGCCAAACGCACACCATTGACCGATGACCCACGACGGGTGCTGGTGGGGGTCGGACGCATTACCTCTGTTGGGCCCGCTCAAGAGCATTCATACAGCGAGAATGCGGCCGGAAAGCTGCGAGGCCTCATGTGGGAACGCGCAGTTTCTCATTCGATTCGTCCCGACGGCTTCGACGGCTTCGTGCTTCCCTACCAGGAACTACTGGCTTTGGCAGAGCGCGACGGGACCATCGACCCGTCGGAATTCGTCGCCTTCGCGCCCGACGAAGGCTTCGAGGCGTTCAGCAACGTTGCCGAGCACGTTGACCATGACCTCGCCATTGCGAGCCTTCTTTCGCTGGCTGACAAGGTGCGCGTCATCGCGAAGCACATCTCGGGCGCATGGGATCGTCGCCTAGAATGGATCTCCGAACGCCTTGCGGAGCTGTGGCAGCTGCGTGGCGCTTTTCCGGGACTCGGCAGCGCGCTGCACGCGTTTGAAATCCGTTACGGGACTCTGCTCGCGATGGACCTCGCGCAGCGATACTGCGTCGACGGCCGATGGGAAGAAGATCCGTGGGCGCTCGTATCGCGTGCCTTCGAGGACCCAACCGGGGTTCTGTCTCCTCAGGTCGCCTCCCAAGTGCAGCCGTTCGACGGGAAACGGCTTTCTGCTCTTCCAGGCGAGCGGTTAGAGCTTTTAAAGCTCTTGTCCCGATTCAACCTGACGATCCAACAGGCGTCTCGCTTCTTCAACACGGAAAGCCGAGAGGATCTGACCGACGAGGAAATCCTCCGCAACCCTTACCGGCTTTTCGAGACCGACAGACATACGCTCGAGCCGGTAACGATCGGAACCATTGACCGTGGCATGTTTCCCGACCAGTCGGTGCGCGAGGCGTTCCCCTTGCCGGAGATAAGCCGCCTCGAAGGCGATCAGGACCCCAGGAGAATTCGAGCGCTTGCGGTTCACGTGCTCGCAGATGCAGAGGCGAGGGGCCACACTTTGCTGCCTGTCGATCAGGTTCTGCAGGGGATCCGAGAGCTCGAACTCGACCCGCCTTGTCGGCCAAGCACGGACTTGTTGCCTCTGTTGGATCCAGTCATGGCACCAGAGATCGTCGACGCATCGTTGTCAGATGGAACCCGCGCCTGGCAGTTCGGCCAAAGACAGAAGATTGACGATCTACTTCGCCAGCAGGTGAGCCGACGCAGGAAAGGCCGGCGACATGAGACGGGTCACGCGTGGCGAGACCTTGTCAATCAGTCGCTTGGCGAAATGCCTGACGACCATGACGAGACTGCGGTCGAGGAGTTGGCGCGGAGGGAAAAGGCAGCCGCGCTCGAAGAACTCTTTTCGGCGCGTTTTTCGCTGCTCCTTGGACCTGCCGGGACAGGCAAGACTCGGCTACTCCAGATGCTTTGCGATCTGCCGGAAGTGCGCGGTGACGGAATCCTGCTCCTCGCACCGACGGGCAAGGCACGAGTTCAGATGCAAAGGAACATCGAGGGGCTGAAGGCTCTGACCATCGCGCAGTTCCTGCTACCCGATCGCTTCGACCCGGAGACGCAGCGGTATCGCCTCTCGAACGCTCCAAAAGTCGAGAGCGCTGGGACCGTGATCATCGACGAGGCTTCGATGGTCACGGAGGACATGCTTGCTGCAGTCTTCGATGGGCTCAAGGGGCCGAAGCGGGTCATCCTTGTAGGCGACCACAGACAGCTCCCGCCGATCGGGGCCGGTCGGCCGCTCGTGGACCTAGCGAGAGAGCTCCGGCCATGGGACAGCGATAGAGAGCCACCGTTCCCTCGTGTGGGGCCAGGCTACACAGAGCTGACGGTACATCGCCGACAGACCGGTAAAGGCAACAAGGGTCGCGACGACCTGCTTTTGGCTTCGTGGTTCACCGACGAAGCGCCAGATCCCGGAGCCGACGAGATCTGGGCGCGCATGGCCCTCGGCGAGACCGACGGCCATGTCGAAGTTCGCCGCTGGCAGACGGATGAAGAACTTAAGGACCAGCTTTTGGAAGCGCTCGTCCAACACGTCCCGGAGATCGAAAACGACGAGGACGAAAGAGGCTTCGGGGTGTCTCTGGGAGGTGTCGCCAGTGAGAGCGGCGTCTTCTTCAACGCAGCGTGGCCCGAAAGGAACCGGCCGGGGGCGTCGGAGCGCTCCGAGGCTTGGCAATTGCTGACGCCCGTTCGCGGCAAGGGACACGGGGTCGAGGAACTAAACCGCTTCCTCCACGAGCGTTTCCGGAAGCAAGCGCTGCGCTTTGCGGAAGCGCGCCGCCCACGCACCCCGCGCCCGAATGGAGCGGAGCGGATCATCTACGGCGACAAGGTGATGTCGACCACCAATGCCCTGAGAGGCATACTCGGCCGCGAGAGGGCTTTGGTATCGAACGGAGAAATCGGAATTGTCGTAGGTGAGACGCGGTTCGGCAACCGTTGGACTGGGCGAACGCCAGAGCGTCTAGACGTGGAATTTGGGACACAGCCAGGAAGGACCTTCGTTTACTGGCCGGGGGATTTCGGGGACGATGGCACGGTGGCCCTCGAACTCGCCTACGCACTTACCGTTCACAAGAGCCAAGGCAGCCAGTTCGACCGAGTGTTCGTCGTGATCCCGCAGCCCTGCTTCATCTTGGGCAGGGAGTTGATCTACACCGCACTGACCCGCCAGGTCGACGGCGTCGTCCTGTTCGTGCAGGGACAACCGTCGGACCTCAGAGCATACACATCGTCTAAGTATTCGGAGGTCGCGCGGCGCTACACAAACCTCTTTGCAGCTCCGGACATGCTTGCTGATCCCAGTGGCGCATTCCTTGAACGTCGCCTGATTCACCGCACAGCGAAAGGCGAACTTGTCCGCTCGATCTCTGAGGTTGTAGTTGCCGACGCCCTCAGCGCAGAAGGGATCGACTATCACTACGAGAAGGCACTTCGTGGCGCCGACGGGGTCGAGCGTTTTCCCGACTTCACAGCGGAAGACCCGTCAACAGGCGTGACGATCTATTGGGAGCACTTAGGGATGCTCTCGGATCCGACGTACGCGAGCAGATGGGAGAAGAAACTCAATTGGTACAAGGACGTGTTAGGGCTCGAGCCGAACGGTGCCGAGAACGATAAAGGCGAACGACTTGTGACGTCAGAGAACCGCCTCGACGGAGCGATCGACTCCGCGAAGATCAGACAGCAGGTGCGCGATGTCTTCGATCTGTGAGTTTGCGCAGGGGATGGCACGACGAAGCGCATTTGATCGTAGGCACCGCTTTACGAAGCGATATGAGGGACTTCGGCCCCTCTTGCTTCCACGTAAGCGCTACGGCGCGACCCTATGCGGCGAGGCTTGACGGCTGCTGGAAGCGCCACGGCATGAGGTCTTCGATGTCGCTTTGCGGGTGGCCGTTAAGGATGGCGCGCAAGGTGGCGGCGAGATAGTCGACCGGGTTCACGTTGGACATCTTGCAGGTGGCAACGAGCGAGGCGAGCATCGCCCAGTTCTCGGCGCCGATTTCATTCCCGGCGAAGAGTGCATTCTTCCTTGTCAGGGCGAAGGACAGCGATGCGTTGGATTTCGACAGATTCAGCATGACAACAGGGGCGAGCCGGACTCGGCGCCAGAAACGGAAGACCATTTTCCTTCTTTCTGCAAACCATTGCGTCTGCGATGTAAGCGATGCGTGACGGCCGTTCAGGTTTCCCTTGACGCTGTGGAGAGCGCCCATGGCATGAGATCATCGATGCGCGATGCTGGGTGAAGCCTTGAGAAAAAAGCTCGGTGATCCAAGCTTGTACGGCGTCCAACTCGTCTTCGCGGCTGGTGAACGCTCGTATCTCTGGTGCAGCACCTTCAAAGATTGAGGTCACACCCAATCTGTTGTCCTCGGTCCCGTCTGGCTCGACCAGCGTTTCTGGTAGCAATTCATCGCTGTAGCGCCGTATCTGATGCGATGTACGGTAATTCACCTTAAGGCTGCGGGACCGTCCCCTGATCTCGACCCCGGTTGCAACCCAAGGAAACGGCGCACGAAAAATTCGCTGGCCAATATCACCTGCGAAGAAAAGTCCGTTATCCGCTCTTCCCAGAATTCGCCCGAGAAGTAAGAGTTCCGGCACGGAAATGTCCTGGGCTTCATCGACCACGGCATGTGAAAACGTGAATCCGCCGGACTCAGCCAGATCATGTGCCAATTGCGCCTCGGTCTTGAGGTTTTGAGCAGTAAGAGCCCTGCGCAAGGTCTCAAACACGGCCCAGGCGGCCTCTCTCCGCGCTGCAGGAAGTCGCACCTTGCGGCCAAGCCGCGGCAGATCGCGATAGCTGTCCCAATCGCGTACATTCCATGCATCGACAATCAAGGACCATTCATCGCGCAAGAACTCGACCGACAGCGGTGCATTTGTTTCTTCGATTGCCTTCGTCAGCAGCTCCGTCAGTTTGTCCTCGGATACTAACTCACTATGTCCGGACGCCTGCTCATGCAGGTCCCGGATCACATCACCCAGCGCACAGACATGGATACGCGCACATACCTGTTCACTCGCCAGCAGGGGCAGCTTGCCGGCCAAGGCTTCAGCCAGACGCGCGTTGAACGTTGTCAGCAGCACATGCGCATTAGGGTCTTGTGCCAGCCTGACCGCGCGATGCAGCGCCACAACAGTCTTGCCAGTTCCGGCAGAACCGATCACGCGCGCGGGACCGTTGAAATCGCGCTCGACAAATTCGCGCTGGGCAGGGTGCAGATAGACGGCCCAGCGCTCCCATGGCGCATCGAGGGCTGCACGCAGTTCGTCGACATTCTCCATCACGCGGAAGCGGCGGCCTGCATCGGGGTGGGCGAAGGGGTCTGTGCCTACAGGCACTGCCACAGGCGCGGGGCGGGTTCCGGTTGCAGCTTGCAGGATGGCTTCTGCCGCCTCGGCAGGCAGGTGGCTGGCGATGTCCAAAACCGTGTCCTCAGTCGCATCGCGCACCACGTCCAGCCAGTCCTCCGGCACGCCCCAGGACAACAGCACCTCATCCGCCTCGCCCCCGAACAGGCGCGGCAGGCGGATGGCTTCTTCGACATAGCGCTGGATCACCACCTCTTGCACAGTCTCGCGGATTTCCACGATCTGCGCGGCACCGGTGCGCGGGTGGGTGTCGATGCGGCGGGTTTCGGCCCAGGCATAGGCGTCGTCATGATGGCCGACCCAAGCCAGCAGCGTATCCCCGCCCTGTTTGTGCAGCACCAGCCGGATGTCACTGTTCACGCGCGCGGTCCAGAAGCCCTTGTCGCGGGCGCGGTCAACGCGGTGCATCGACAGGCCCGGAGTGGCAGGGTTCATCTGCAGATCGAAGGCCGCTGTCTTGACGGCTTTCTGTTCATGCGTTGCCAGGCGCGCGAGGGCATCCGAGAAGGTGTCAGCGATGCGGAAGGTCATTCCTCTAGGACGCTTTCCCAGATCTGTTCAATCATTTCGCCGGGCGTCGGGTAAACTCGCTCTAAGTCCCGATACTGGTCAAACTTCATCGCGCCCCCAAAGTTTGTACCTTGCCTGTTCAATCTTGGTTCGGCACCAAGTATTAGAACACCTTCCAGAGCCCGAACTATTGTCTCTGTATCAGGATTAATTTCTGGGTCAACTAATGTTGGCTCATCGCTTTCCCAATTAACTGGTTTCAAACCAAACCATGAAAACTTGCTCCATCGCTCGGCTAAATCCCCTGAGCGATGTTTGTTTAACCTAACATACAGACCTTCACTACTGTTAGCTTTTCCTACATAAAGTAAATTGAATGCATCATCGTAGAGGCAATAAACTCCAACTTGACGTCGAAAATCGACAGGCCAATTCTCCTTCGCCTCTCGAACGAACCCTTTCAAGTGCCCAGAACCTAAACCACTACCCTGCGTGGCCCAGTGGACACCGTCCCGCCGCCAAAACAGTCCATAATTCTTGATCACCTCAAACCCCCATCACCTTCATCACTTCATCCCCCAGATGGTTGATCACCTTCACCGCGATCCGCCCTGACTTCGGCCGCGCAAACGGCCGCGAGACCGTCCGTTTCAGGCTATCCCAGGCCTCCTGATCCACCTCGCCCTTCAGGGTCGTTTTCAACTGCTTGTAAGGCACCTCCGCCCCCGGAAAATACGCGTGGCGGACGAAGAACGACTCCTCATTGTAATCCGTGTCGATGAACCAGCAGGCAATGTCATCCGGCTCTGACGCCACCACCTGCCCGGTCGCGGGTTTGAAAATATCCACGCCGCGCAGCTCGACCCGATACATGTCGCCCTCGGCCCGCAACTCGATATCCGGCTCGCCGAAGACTACGAACAGGTTGCCGCCCCCTGCTTTCAGATCGCCCGCCATATGCAGATCGGGGTTCATGCGGGCTTGCAGGATCGGCAGGCGGCCCAGTTTGCGGAATTCGGCGGTGTGGGCGTCAAAGTTGAAGGCGCAGGCGATGACGATGTCGAACCCCGCATCTGCCGCCTCGCGCGCGCAGGCGACCAGATCGGCACGTTGCACGGTGCCGTATTCGGGGCCGATGAACACCCCTGCGCGGCGCTCCACCTCGCCTTCCATGTAGCGGGCTTCGGCGCTGATCCAGTCGCCGGCCCATGGCACGAGGCTGGTGAAGCGGATCGCGTCGTCGCGGCCCGATTGCTGGACGCCTGCTTTGGACAGGTTTTCCAGCATCGCGGCGCGGTAATTCTCGGCCTCGGTCGCGCCTTGGCGCTGGCCGCGCGCGGCGTCGTGTTCGTCGATCAATTCGCCATATTCATTCACCGCCTGCGTGCGGTGGGGCGAGAGGCTTTCCACTGTGAACGGTCCCGCCACGCGGATGCGTTTCTTATCCTCGAACGGTTTGTCATAGAGGAATTCGAACTCGGCTTTCGCGGCGATGCTGGCGTCGATTTCGCGTTGGCGCGTAATGCGGGCGTCCCAGAATCGTGCATGCGCTTCGGCGGCCTTGAGCGGCCAAGGCAACATCGGCACTCCGTCGTCTTCAATTGCCTCGTCCAGATTAGTAAGCGCTACGGCGCGACCCTATGCGGCGAGGCTTGACGGCTGCTGGAAGCGC
>JAFIEK010000054.1 GCA_020832545.1 Pararhodobacter sp.
ATTCCCTTCGACATCGCCTCGCTCATCGGCTGCGGTGTGACCACCGGCGTCGGGGGGGGGGGGGCCCCCCCCCCCCGACCCCCCCTCGCCCAGGGGGCGCACGCACCCCCTGGGAACCCCCGTGCGTATTTCGGGCAAGATGAACGCCCTGCCGCCGCTGTGCCGTCCGGCGGGTTGGGTGGCGGCATGGAAGCGGCTGGCAATGGTGGGAATGCTGAATGCGCGGGTTGCAGGTTGATCCCGTTTTTCTGCCCTTTTCATCTCATCGGAGAACCCCATGACCAATGCCTATGACCCCGCCCGCGAAGGCGCGCAGATGGCCTTTGACAGCCGCATGTCCTACACTGATTATCTGGGTCTTGATGCGATCCTCACTGCCCAGCATCCGCGCAGCACCGCCCATGACGAGATGCTGTTCATCATCCAGCATCAGACATCCGAATTGTGGATGCGGCTTGCGCTGCACGAGATCGGGGCCGCGCGTGATGTACTGGCGCAGGGCCAGATGCGCCCGGCCTTCAAGATGCTCAGCCGGGTCGCGCGGATATTCGAGCAGCTCAACAGTGCCTGGGATGTGCTGCGGACGATGACACCAAGCGAGTACACACAGTTTCGTGATGCGCTGGGTGAATCGTCAGGGTTTCAGTCCTGGCAATATCGTTTGATTGAATTTTCGGTCGGCAACCGCAACCCGTCGATGCTGCGCCCGCACGCGCATCGCGCCGATCTGACCGCGGCGCTTGAAGCTGAGCTGGAAAAGCCCTCGCTTTACGATGTAGCGATCCGGGCGCTGGCGGGGGCCGGGTTCGACATCCCCGCAGAGGTGCTGGATCGCGATCTGCGCCAACCCTGGCAGGCGCATCCAGCGGTCGAGGCCGCATGGCAGGCCGTCTATGCCGCGCCTGAAACGCATTGGGAGCTGTATGAACTGGCCGAGAAGCTGGTCGATTTCGAGGACTACTTCCGCCGCTGGCGGTTCAACCATGTCACGACGGTTGAGCGGGTGATCGGCTTCAAGCGCGGCACCGGGGGCACCGCAGGCGTGCAGTATCTGCGCCGGATGCTGGAGGTAGAGCTGTTTCCGGAACTGTGGCATCTGCGCACCAGTCTTTGAACCAGTTTGCCGCGCGGGCTTGGAACCCGGCGGGACAAAGCCGATTTTGCTCTCATAAACAAATAGCGATGGCCTCAATGCCTGTTTTGTCCCGCCGCCTGTTCACCACCGGCCTGCTTGCCAGCGCCGCCATGCCACTGGCGGCCTGCATGGAGCAGATCGCCCTTGCGCCGCCGCCCGAAATCGAACCGCTGGACTACGCCTCGCGGCGCGACGGTGCACATACCATTCCCGCCGTGCCGATCGATCAGGTGCCCGAGTGGCTGCACCGCCAGATCGTGCGGTTTGATACCGAAGAAGAGCCGGGCACCATCGTGATCCGAATTGATCATGGGCTGCTGCATCTGGTCATGCCCGATGGCTATGCGCTGCGCTACGGTATCAGTGTTGGACGCGACGGGCTGGACTGGCGCGGCGAGGCCGAGATTTATCGCACTGCCCATTGGCCCGGATGGACGCCAACGGCCAACATGATCCGCCGCGACCCCTCGCTGGAACGCTGGGCCGATGGCCAGCCGGGCGGCCCTCGCAACCCTCTGGGCGCGCGGGCGCTTTACCTGCGTACGATCGGCACGGGTGAAGATGAAGGCATCCGCATCCACGGTACGCCGGAATGGCGCTCGATCGGGCACCGGGCCTCGGCGGGGTGTTTCCGGATGATCAATCATGATGTGATCGACCTGTATGGCCGCGTGGGGCGCGGAACGCGGGTGGTTGTCATCTGATCTGTCTGGTCTGATCTGTCTGGATTGTGCGCGCGCAGCCGCTATGTTGGACAGCACAGGCACCATAACCGGGGGGCAGGCAGATGGACCTAACCGTCAACGATCAGACGCATACACTTGATCTGCCCGCAGACATGCCGCTTTTGTGGGTGCTGCGCGATGTGCTCAATCTCACCGGCACCAAGTTCGGCTGCGGCGTGGCAGCCTGTGGAGCCTGCACCGTGCTGATAGACGGCGAGGCCGCGCGCGCTTGTCAGGTGGCACTGGCCGATGTCTGGGGCCCGGTGACCACCATCGAAGGGCTGGGCACCCCGGAAGCCCCCGCCGCCTTGCAGGCCGCGTGGATCCGGCATCAGGTGGCGCAATGCGGCTATTGCCAGGCCGGGCAGATCATGCAGGCTGCCGCCCTGCTGGCCGAGAACCCCGCCCCCTCGGACGCCGAAATTGACGAGGGGATGGCAGGTAACCTGTGCCGCTGCGGCACCTACAGCCGCATCCGCGCCGCGATCCATGACGCCGCTTCCCAGATGCGGGAGGCCTGAGCGATGAGCCGGGCAGGAAAGATCACGCGGCGCACGCTTCTGGTGGGGTCCATCGCCATTGCCGGAGGTGTTGCCTTTGGCGTGTGGAAGGTCCGCCAGCCGGTGGCCAACCCGCTTTCGCCACCCGACGGCGTGGCGCTTAACCCGTTCCTGATCATCAACGGCGACGGTGTGACGCTGGTCTCAGGCCGCGCCGAGATGGGGCAGGGCGCGCAGACTACGCTGGCCGCGATGCTGGCAGAAGAGCTGGATCTGGACTGGGACAGCGTGCGCGTCATTCATGGCCCCGCCGCAGATGCCTATTACAACGCCGCCTTGCTGGAGGCCGGTTTGCCGCTGGCCGAGTATGGCATGCGCGACTGGCAGCATTCGGTTGCGGGCGCAATGGGGCAATTGGGCAAACTGTTCGGGTTGCAGATTACCGGTGGCTCAACCGCCACGCGCGACGGCTACGCCCGGCTGCGCCATGCCGGAGCCAGCGCGCGCGAGGCGCTGAAGGCCGCCGCCGCCGAGCGTTTGGGCACCACGCCCAGCGCGCTCCGGACCGAGGGCGGGGCAGTTGTCACTGCTGATGGGCGGCGCATCCCCTATGGTGATCTGGCCGAGGCGGCAGCGCAGCGCACCCCGCCGCAGGTAGAACCGCGTGACCCGTCGCAATGGAAACTTCTGGGCCGGTCCCTGCCCCGGCCCGACATGCAGGCCAAGGCCACCGGAACAGCCATTTACGGCGTGGATATCCGCCTGCCGGGCATGAAATTCGCCAGCCCCCGCATGTCACCCCGCCTGGGCGGCACCATGGTCAGCTTTGACCCGGCGGCGGCGATGGCCCTGCCCGGCGTTGAGCAGGTGTTGGATCTCGGCGATGGCGTGGCCGTGGTCGCCACCAACAGCTGGGCCGCCATGCGCGGGGCAGAGGCCGTAGAGATCGAATGGGGCCCCGCCCCCTACCCGCCCACGACCGAGGCGATATTCGAGCGTATCGAGGCCGCGTTCGACGGGCGGCGCAATTCACGGATGCGCAATGACGGCAATGCCGCCCGCACGCTGGACAACGCGGCGCAGGTGATCGAGGCCGAGTACCGCCTGCCCTTCCTCGCGCATTCGACCATGGAGCCGATGAACGCCACCGCGCTTTACACAGATGATGCGCTGGAGCTGTGGTCACCCAACCAGACGCCCATGGTGCAGGCGCGCGCCGCCGCTTCGGCGGTGGGTCTGCGGGCAGAACAGGTCACCGTGCACACGCCGTTTCTGGGCGGAGGCTTCGGGCGACGGCTGGAGGCTGATTTCTCTGTCCTCGCCGCAAGGGTGGCACGCGAGATGCCCGGAACGCCGGTACAGGTGGTCTGGTCGCGTGAAGAAGACATGACGCATGATTTCTACCGCCCCGGCATCATCGCCCGGATGCGGGGCGCGGTGGCGAACGGGCAGGCACAGGCCTTTGAGGCGCGGATTGCCGGACCGTCGGTCATGCATCAGGCTGGACGGCGGATGATGGGTCTGCCACTGGCCGGGCCGGACAAGGGGCATGTGGAGGGGGCCTTTGACCAGCCCTACCGGATACCGAACTACAGGGTCGAAGGCTACCTGGCCGACCTTGATATACCGGTGGGCTTCTGGCGCTCGGTCGGGAACAGCCATAATGGCTTCGTCCATGAATGCTTCATCGACGAGATGGCGCTTGCCGCCGGGCGCGACCCGCTGGAGTTCCGGCTGGACCTGATACGCCCGGAAAGCGCCGTGGCCTACCGGGTGCTGGAAGCGGTGGGCGAGATGTCTGGGTGGGGCGCCCCCAAAGAGCCGGGCACAGGCCGGGGCGTGGCGTTCACCTGGTCCTTCGGCACGCCGGTAGCCGAGGTGGTAGAGGTGCGCGACGAGAACGGGCGCATCCGCATCACCCGCGCCTGGATCGCCTGCGACATGGGCCGCGCGCTGGACCCGTCGATCGTGCAGGCGCAGATGGAGTCAGGGTTGATATACGGGTTGTCCGCAGCGGTGATGGGTGAGATTACCTTCGCTGATGGTGAAGTGCAGGAACGCAATTTCCCTGATTACGACGCCCTGCGCATGCACAACACGCCTGTCATCGAGACCCGCATTCTTGAAAACCAACCAAGGCTGGGCGGGGCGGGTGAGCCCTCGACACCCCCCTCGATGCCCGCGCTGGCCAACGCGCTTTACGATCTGACGGGCACCCGGGCGCGCGAACTGCCGCTGAACCGGCATTTCGATTTCATCTTGTAGCGCGGGGGCTTTGCCCCCCAAGGCCCGGATGTCATCCGGCCCTCCCCCCCCACCATATTTTCAGACAGAAAATGAGAATCAGGGCGCGCTCAGAAGCGTAACCCAGGTCTGGCCATAGCGGCGCTGGTCCAGATGCACAAAGCCCTCAGGTGCGATCTGAGGGGTGCTTTCCTCCCAGACCACGGTTGCGCCGGGGGCCAGCCAGCCGCCGTCCAGCGCTGAGCGCAGCGCGCGCGGCCCCAGCGCCTGAGCATAGGGCGGATCAAGGAACACCAGACCAAAGCCAGCGCCCTTGTTGGCCCCCAGTGCGGTGGCGTCCCGCCGAACAAGCTGTGTGCTGCCTGTCGCGCGGGCCTTTGCGATATTCGCGCGGATCAGGGTGCAACCTGTGGCGCCGTCTTCGACAAAGGTGACATGAAGCGCCCCGCGCGACAGCGCCTCAAGCCCCAGTGCGCCGGTGCCTGCAAACAGGTCCAGCACCCGCTGGCCGCGCACCAGATCACCTTGGCGGCCATTGACCAGCAGGTTGAAGATCGCCTCACGCACCCTGTCCGACGTGGGCCGCAGATGCGCCGCCGCATCGCCCGCACCGACCTCGGCCAGTTGCAGCCCCCGCATGGTGCCTCCCACAATCCGCATGATCAGCGCAACAGTGTTTTCAGATCGCAGGCCGGATCAGCCACCAGCGCCGGGTCAGGCGTGCGCCCGGCCTCAAGCAACCGCTTGCCCAGCATGAAGGCGCGCGGATCGTTCATTGCATCCACCGCCAGAAACCGCGCGCCCGCGTAATACCAATGGCTGCGCGCGCCCTCGGTCTGGCGAACCACCACATGGTCATAGCCGGTGTTCAGCCCGGCGATCTGCAGTTTGAGATCGTATTGATCGGACCAGAACCACGGCAGCGGCACATAGGACTTTTCAGCACCCAGCATGTTCGCCGCCACGCATTCAGCCTGATCGATGGCATTCTGCACGCTCTCCAGCCGGGTTCGCCCACCATCCCAGGGGAACGAGGCACAATCGCCCGCAGCCCAGACATTCGGAGCCGAAGTGCGGCCCAGCGCGTCAGTGGCGATCCCGTTTTCCAGTTGCAGTCCAGCGGCTTCAGCCAACGCCGTGGCCGGGTTTATGCCGATGCCGACGATCACGAAATCCGCCACCAATTCCTGCCCATCGCTCAGCACAGCGCCCGCAACCCGGCCGTCGCCGGTCAGCCGCACCAACCCGCAGCCCTCGATAATGCGCACCCCCTGCGCCAGATGCAGATCGCGCATGAAATCGGCGGTTTCCGGCGCAGCGACACGTTGCAGGATGCGCGGCGCGGCCTCGATCAGCGTGACCTTTAGCCCCCGCTGAGACGCAACCGCCGCCGCCTCCAACCCGATATAGCCGCCACCGACAATCAGAACCCGGCGACCGGGGGCAAATTCCGGGGCCATGGCATCGATATCGGACAGACGGCGCACGCAATGCACACCCGCCATCGCGCCGCCGATCGCATCTGGCAGGCGGCGCGGCGTGGCGCCGGTGGTCAGGGCGAGGTGACCATAATTCAGCGCCTCATCCCCCAGCCAGATCCGGCGCGCGGCGGTATCAATTCCGGTAACCGGGAGGCCCAGCTTCAGTGCGATGTCATTTTCGGCATAAAACGCCTCGGGCCTCAGGAAAAGGCGCTCGGTCGGCAACTCGCCCAGCAGATACTTTTTCGACAGGGGCGGGCGCTGATAGGGTGGCACCGGCTCATCCCCGATCAGCGTAATCGGCCCGGCGTGGCCCAACGCCCGCAGCTTCGCCACCAGCGAGGCCCCGGCCTGCCCCGCACCTACAACCACAATCGCGCACATTGCCTGCCTTCCGTTCTGACTGCGCCCACCCCGCCGCCCGCAATGAGCGACTGGCCAACCCGCGCAAGCAACCCTATATCTTCGCTCAAGGAAAACGCAACGAACGAGGAACCATCATGGCACTGGAAACCGGCACCCGCCTGCCCGAGGCAACGCTGCTGAAAATGGGCGACAAGGGGCCTGAGACGGTCAATCTGTCCGAACGACTGAAAGGCCGCAAGGTGGTGCTGTTTGCGCTGCCCGGTGCCTACACTGGTGCCTGCTCGACAGCGCATGTTCCAAGTTTCATCCGCTCTATGGACGCGCTGCGCGCCAAGGGCGTGGAGGCGGTGATCTGCGTCTCGGTCAACGACCCCTTCGCGCTGAAGGCCTGGGGCGAGGCGATCGGCTCGACGGCAGCAGGGATTGAGCATCTGGCCGATGCCGAGGGTGTGCTGACCCGCGCGGTGGGGATGGAATTCAGCGCGCCACATCTGGGCCTGATCGGTCGTTCGAACCGGTATGCGCTGGTGCTGGAAGACGGCGTGATCACGCTTGCCAGCATCGACAAGCCGGGGGTGTGCGATCTATCCACCGGCGAAGCGCTGCTTGAGCAGATGTAAACCGGAGCGCGCATATGCAGTTGACTGAGGGTCTGCGCCTGCCCGAGGCGTCTTTTCCGGTCATGACCGATACCGGCCCTGCTGTGGTCCGGTTGAGCGAAAGGCTGAAGGGGCGTCGGGTGGTGATATTCGCCGTACCCGGTGCCTTTACACCCACCTGTGATTCGGCGCATGTGCCCAGCTTCATCCGCACCGCCCCCGCTTTGCGGGCGCGCGGGGTGGATGAAATCATGTGCCTGTCGGTCAATGATGCCCATGTGATGCGCTACTGGGGCCGCACCACCGGCGCGACAGAGGCCGGATTCACCATGCTGGCTGATGCCGATGCCGGGTTCACGCGGGCTTTGGGGATGCTGTATTCGGCCCCGGCAGCGGGCATGCTGGACCGCTCACGCCGCTATGCCGTGCTGGTTGAAGACGGGGTGGTGCGGGTTCTGCATGTCGAGGTGAAGCCCGGCATTTGCGAACTGTCAGGCGGGGAAGCAATGCTTGAGGCGCTGGAAAAGCTGCCCGTGTGATCAGGCACAGGCTGGGCGCGCGGGGGCGGCAACCTGCCCCCGCAAACAGCGTTCATCAACCTGCCGCCAGTACATCCATGCGGTCTGCCAGTTCCAGGTCCAGCGTGGTCAGTCCGCGCGCATCATGTGTGGTCAGAACCACCTCAACCCGGTTGTAGACGTTGCGCCACTCAGGGTGATGATCCATCTTTTCGGCGGCCAGCGCGACCTTGGTCATCCAGCCGAAGGCGCGGGCGAAATCGGCGAAGCGGTAGCTCTTGGTGATCGCATCGCGTTCGGCGTCATGGGTCCAGCCCCGTGCCTTAAGCCCCGGCAGGGCCCTGTCCCGCTCATCTGTGTTCAGCTTTTGTGGCCGCATTCGCCCCCCTCCTTGCCCTGCTACCCGCCCTCCGCCTTGCGAAAGGGCGCAAATTGTTCCAGCCAGTCCATTTCCTGCCGCACAGCCGTACCCTCGGACGTCAGGTAATCGGCCACAGCGCGGGTAAAACGCGCGTCATTGAACCAGTAGAGCGCATGCACTTCGCTGGGCAGATATCCCCGCGCCAGCTTGTGCTCGCCCTGTGCCCCGGCCTCGACCCGCTTCAACCCCTGCGCCAGTGCGAAATCGATTGCCTGATAGTAGCACAATTCGAAATGCAGACAGGGATGATCCTCAACACATCCCCAATACCGGCCGTAAAGCGTGTCACCGCCAATGAAATTGAGCGCCCCAGCCACTGGTTGCCCGTCTCGCTCAGCCAGAATCAGCAAGGTATCGTCGCGCATGCTGGTCTGGATCTCATCAAAAAACCCGCGCGTCAGATAAGGCTGGCCCCATTTTCGCGCGCCGGTGTCCTGATAGAACGCCCAGAAGGCATCCCAATGCGCGGGTTTGATCGCATCGCCGGTCAGAAGCCGAATCTCGCCACCAAAATCCTGCGCCGTCGTGCGCTCCTTGCGGATCGCCTTGCGCTTGCGCGACGAGAGGGCGGCCAGAAACCCCTCAAAACCGCCGAAATCGCGATCTTCCCAGTGATATTGCTGGGTCACACGATGCAAGAAACCCTCCGCCGCACCTTGCGCGGCCTCTTCGGCGGTGCAGAACGTGACATGCGCCGAGGACAGGCCGTTCTGCGCCGCAATCTCGCGCATCGCGCGCAGCAGCAGGGGGCGCAGCGGGGCGGGGGCCAGCAGGCGTGGGCCAGTGGCCGGCGTGAAGGGCACGGCGCATTGCAGCTTGGGGTAATACCGCCCGCCCGCGCGCTGCCAGGCTTCGGCGAAAGCGTGGTCAAAGATGTATTCGCCCTGACTGTGGGACTTGACGTAAAGGGGGGCGGCGGCCACCAACCTGCTGCCCTCGCGGATCAGCAGGTGCTGCGGTTGCCATCCAGCCCCGGCCCCGACCGAGCCGGAACGCTCCAGCGCCGCCAGAAAGCGATGGGTGGTGAACGGGTCCAGCGCCCGGCCATCCCTATGGGGAACCAGCGCGTCCCATTCGGCAGGGGTGACCCGGTCGATCGAATCAATGACGGCAATGTCCACGCGGCGCTTCCTTTCGTCACCGCAAAACTGGGCGGCGAGGCGGCGCTGTCAAGGGTGAGCTTCAGGCCTTTGGCTTGCGCACAACAAGCCGCCGGTAGCTGACCCCGCGCAATGAGGCATTCTCGCCCTCAACACCTTCGAACAGATAGGGCATCAAAAGCGCGGTCACCGCGTTGCGCTGGCCCAGTGTTGGCACGATCCGGGCTTGCAGGCGCACTTTCCAGTCGTTGTAGAACTTGACCGAAAACTCCTGCAATTTACGCAGGTTGGGCAGGATATGGGCGGTTTCATCATAGTCCCAGTGCATTTCAAGCCCGGCCCGCTTGAGCGCCGCAAACCATTGCGCGGGTGTGCGGTAGCCTTGAGAAATGCCCCAGCCGATTTCCAGCAGGCGTGTGGCCAGCAACATGTCCTCGCTATGCGCGTCGCTGCGTTCCTCCAGGAAACAGTCAAAGATCACCACGCGCCCGCCGGGCTTGAGCGCACGCGCCAGCGACTGGCAGACCAGATCAAGATCAACCGCATAGCACAGGGTTTCCACCCCGAAGGCGATATCGAATTCGCCAAGATCCTCCGGCAGGGGTTCAAAGCTGCCCTGAACGAAATTGGCATTCGGCAAATCGGTCGCCCGGGCACGCGCCTTTTCGGCGTGTTCGTGCAACAGGTCCAGCCCGGTGAACTGCACCTGCGGATGACCCTGCGCCAGACGCACGGTGTTGAGCCCCTTGCCGCAACCAACTTCAAGCACGTTCTCAACGCCGCCCATCCGCTTGATCTGCCGCGCGATGCCACGCGCCTGACCGTAGAAACCCTTGCGGTCAAACACGCCGTCATAGTTCAGGGCGAAATGCATGCAGCCGGGAACCGAGAGGTACTTTTCATAGAACTGCTCATAGACCAGCACGGACTGCTGATAATAAGGCTCGGTGACCTGCGCGCCCTCATCCTTGAGCATCTTGTCGATGTCAAAGACCTTGTCCACCATGCCGATGGCTTCACCCAGCGAGAACGGCAGCGGGCCAAGCGGTGGCAGCGGCGCGGCCTCAGCCGGTTTCTTTACCTTGTTCTCCACGCACGCACCCCGCTTGATCGACAATGTCACAACCCCTCGGGGGCCAGTTCGCGGGCCGGACCATATAATGCACCTCCCAGCGGTGCAAGCGCCGCAATTGCCCCTTGCGGCGTGTCAGGACAGGGGGCTATCCCGGCGCTGGCCGGCCCCCTACCGCCACCGCCCCGGCCACCACGAGGAGGACCGATGAGCCTTGCCGCTGCGATGCTGATCGCGATTGCGCTCGATGCCATACTGGGCTGGCCCGCCCGGCTTTATGCGCGGATCGGCCACCCTGTCACCTGGGCCGGACGGCTGATCACGACGCTGGACCGGTTGTTGAACCGCGAGGCTGACAGCCCGGCACGACGGCGCTGGCTGGGGGCCATGGTGGCGCTTGGGGTGATCAGCCTTTGCGCGGCGATCTGCGCGGCGGTGCAACTGGCGCTGCCCGGATCATGGGTTGGCACGCTCTTGACCGGCATTCTCGCCTGGCCGCTCTTGGCCACACGCTCGCTGCACGACCACGTGCGTGCAGTTGCCGTCCCGTTGCGCGACAATGACACCGAGGCAGCGCGGGCGGCAGTGTCGATGATCGTGGGCCGTGATCCGGCCCGATTGGACCCGCCCGCCATCGCCCGCGCTGCAACCGAATCGCTGGCCGAGAACACTTCGGACGGCGTGGTCGCGCCGCTTGTCTGGGGCTTGGCGCTGGGGTTGCCCGGAATCGCTGCCTACAAGGCGATCAACACGCTGGATTCGATGATCGGCCACCGCTCTCCCCGGTATGAGGCGTTCGGCAAGGTGGCCGCGCGGATCGATGATCTGGCGAACCTGCTGCCTGCCCGATTGACCGGATTGCTCTTTGCGCTGGCCTCGGCCCGCCCCGTTGCAGCACTGGGCTGCATGGCCCGCGATGCCCGCAAACACCGCTCCCCCAATGCCGGCTGGCCCGAATCCGCCATGGCCGGGGCACTTGGCATCCGTCTGTCCGGCCCGCGCCTTTATGGTGGAATGGTCACGCCTGAACCCTGGCTGAATGCCACCGCCCCTGACCCCAGAGCCAGCGACCTGTTTCGCGCGCTGGCACTCTACCGCCGCGCCATGCTGCTTCTGGCCGCAGGCGTCGCGGCCATCGCCCTATTGACCGGCTGGTAAACCCGGAACCCCGCCCGGCCAAAGGGACAACCGCTTGCACGGGGGCCAGCCACACCCTTCATCTTGCCTAAAATACGCTGGGTGGTGAGGGGCGTCTCGGGGGCCTTCCAGTAGAAAGCCTCTGCTTTAAGCGCCAAGCCCGTGGCGAGGCCGGGAAATTGGCCGAGAGGCCAAGAGGGGGCAACGCCCCCTTCTTTCTCTGCCCTTCACGCGCGCGCCCCGCCGCATGCGGCGCAACCCACCCGCGGCCTTGTGGCTATCTTGCGGGTCTCGGCGTACAGCGCATCATAAAGCATCATCTGCCCCCGCAACCCCTCGCCCGCGCCGGTGATCTGTTTGATCGCTTCCACTGCCATCATTGCCCCCATCACCCCCGGCAGCGGGCCGATAACCCCGGCCTCGGCGCAAGACGGCACAAGCCCGGGCGCCGGGCGATCGGGGAACAGGCATTCATAACACGCCCCGCCCCGCGCCGGATCATAGAGGCCGATCTGCCCTTCCCACTGGGTGATCGCCGCAGCGATCAACGGCTTGCCCAACCGCACGGCCACGCGGTTGACCATGTAGCGCGTATCAAAATTGTCGGTGCCGTCCAGGATCAGGTCATACTCGGCAAACAACGCCTCCGCATCGGCCTCGCTCAACCGGCGATGATAGGGGCGCAGGGTAACAAAAGGGTTAAGCGCCGCAACCTGTTCGGCTGCCGAAAACACCTTGGGCATGCCGATGCGGGCGTCGGTATGGATGATCTGGCGCTGCAGGTTCGACCCGTCGACCGTATCATCATCGACCACCCCGATCGTGCCCACCCCGGCTGCAGCCAGATACATGAGCACCGGCGCCCCCAGCCCGCCCGCGCCGATCACCAATACACGCGCCTCTTTCAGCTTGCGCTGACCGGGGCCACCGACCTCGCGCAGGATCATGTGGCGCGCATACCGATTCAGTTCAGTGTCCGAGAACACCGGTGCGGGGGCACTGCCGGGCACCGCATCCCGGCCCACTGCCCGCCGCCTCAACGCCCCAAGTCCGGCGCGATAGCCCAGAACCATTGCCAGCACCCCCGCCAGCACCATCCAGGGCCGGGCATCCCCGCCGGTGGCTTCGCGCAGCGCAGCGCCCGGCGGCAGGGTCACGTTGATCACCACCACCACCGCCCAAAGCCCGGCCAGAAACACCAGCTTCAGCTGCAAGGGCAGCCGAAAAAGCGTCGCCAGCGCCCAGATCGCCACCCCAAGGGCGAGCACAAACACCATTCAGGCCCGCCCGGTAGAGCCAAAACCACCCGCACCTCGCGCGGTTTCGCCCAGCTCTGCCACTTCGGCAAACCCTACCTGCACCACCGGTGCAATGATCATCTGCGCGATCCGGTCGCCATGGGCGATGGTATAGTCTCCCTCGCCAAGATTGATCAGCGCCACCCCCAGCGGGCCGCGATAATCGCTGTCAATCGTGCCCGGCGTGTTGGGCAGGGTGATGCCATGCTTCACAGCCAACCCCGAGCGCGGGCGGATCTGCATCTCATACCCCAGCGGGATCTCCACGCGCAGGCCAGTGGGCACGATGGCGCGTTGCATCGGTGCCAGCACCAGCCCGCCTTCGCGCTGATCCGCTGGCAGGTTGGCGCGAACATCGGCCCCGGCCGAACCCGGCGTTTCATAAGCGGGAAGCGCGATGGCGGGGTCAGCCCAGCCTTCGCGCATCAGTTTCAGCGTAACGCTCATTCGGTATGTCCTGTCAGATGGGCAGCGATGCGCGCGGCCAGTCGCGCGGCAACCTGGGGCTTGGGCAGGCGCGGCCAGTCCTCGGCGCCCTCGGCAGTGATCAGATGCACCGCATTCTCGGCCCCGCCCATGATGCCGGTGGCGGGCGAGACATCATTCGCCACAATCCAGTCGCAACCTTTGCGGGCGCGCTTGGCGGTGGCATGGGCAATCACATTCTCGGTCTCGGCGGCAAAACCCACAACCAGCGCAGGCCGCTGCGCATGGCGCGAAACTGTCGCCAGAATATCGGGGTTCTCAGCGAACTCCAGCACCGGCAGGCCCGCCGCCCCCTTCTTCATCTTCTGCGTCGCCTCATGTGTCACCCGCCAATCGGCCACAGCGGCGGCAAAGACAGCGGCGTCGGCAGGCAGCGCGGCCTCGACAGCCTCAAGCATCTGCCGCGCGGTCTCAATGCGCACCACCGTCACACCCTGCGGCGGCGGCACACTGGCCGGGCCGGTGACAAAGCTCACCCGCGCGCCCAGATCACGCAGCGCCGCCGCCAGCGCCGTGCCCTGCGCCCCGGATGAGCGGTTTGCAATGTAGCGCACCGGGTCAATCGGTTCATGGGTGGGGCCCGAGGTCACCAGCACATGCCGCCCGGCCAATGGTCCGCCACCCAAAGCGGCCCCGATCGCGGCCACAATCGCGCCCGGCTCGGCCATCCGGCCCGGCCCATGCTCGCCGCAGGCCATATCGCCATGCGCGGGACCAGTCACCAGCACCCCGTCGGTGCGCAACTGCGCAAGGTTGCGCTGCGTGGCCGGGTGCTCCCACATGCGGACATTCATCGCCGGTGCGATCAAAACGCGCTTGTCGGTGGCCATCAAAAGGGTCGAGGCCAGATCATCGGCATGCCCGCCCGCCATTTTCGCCATCAGATCAGCGGTGCAGGGGGCGACCACCACCAGATCGGCGGCACGCGACAGTTCGATATGGCCCATCTCGGCCTCGGTGGTCAGATCGAACAGGTCCTGATGCAGCGGATGGCCCGCCAGCGCCGCCACCGACAACGGGGTGACAAACTGCGCGCCTGCGCGGGTCAGAACCGGCACCACCTCAGCCCCCGCCCCGCGCAACAGGCGGATCAGCTCCAACGTCTTGTAGGCCGCGATACCGCCGCCGATGATCAGCAGGATCCGTTTCTCGTCCAGCATCGGCGGGCTCCATTTCATACGGCGGCAAGGTTAGGGGCGTGCCCTGTCAAGTTCAACACCCAAGCAACATCTGACCCTGTGAACCCCCACACAGGATTCATCTTGCCCAAAATACGCCGGGGGTGAATTTGCCGCAGGCAAAGAGGGGGCAGCGCCCCCTTGCCCTATGCCACCAATGCCTCGGCGCGCTTGAGATCGACGCTGACCAACTGGCTCACCCCCTGTTCGGCCATGGTGACCCCAAACAGCCGGTCCATCCGTGACATGGTGATCGCGTTATGGGTGATGATCAGAAAGCGCGTCTCGGTGCGGCGCGTCATCTCGTCCAGCAGGTCACAGAAGCGGACCACATTGGCATCGTCCAGCGGCGCATCCACCTCATCGAGCACGCAGATCGGCGCAGGGTTGGCCAGAAACACGCCGAAAATCAGCGCCAGCGCTGTCAGGGTCTGCTCGCCCCCCGACAACAGGCTGAGCGAGGACAGTTTCTTGCCCGGCGGCTGGCACAGGATTTCCAGCCCGGCCTCCAGCGGGTCATCGGATTCGACCAGCACCAGCCGGGCCTCGCCCCCGCCGAAGAGATGCGTGAACAGCGTGGCGAAATTGGCATTGACCTGCTCAAAGGCGACCAGCAGCCGCTCGCGCCCCTCGCGGTTGAGCGCTGCAATCCCGGCCCGCAGCTTGGCGATTGCGGCTTCCAGATCGGCCTTCTCGTTCACCAGCGTGTCGTGTTCCTCCTGCACCGTGCGCGCATCTTCCTCGGCGCGCAGGTTGACCGCACCCAGCGCATCGCGCGCGCGGCGCAGACGGGCAATTTCCAACTCAAGATCGGCCGCAGAGGGCATGACCTCGGGGTCGGTGTCCAGCCGGGCGAGCAGGTCTTGCGGGCTGCATTCCAGATCTTCGGCAATGCGCCCTGATGCCAGTGCCACGGCTTCGCCTGCGGCATCGACACGGGCCTCGGCGCGCGCGCGGGTCTCGCGGGCCTCGCTGGCGGACCGTTCGGTGGTGCGCTCGGCCTCCTGGGCCCGCCGCAGCGCGCTTTCGGCCGCCAGCAGGGCTTCGGTCGCGGCGGTTCGACGGGCTTCTGCCTCAGAGATCGCTTCCGACAATTCCTCGCGCCGGGCCAGTATCTCTTCGGGGGCGGCGCTGGCCTCTTCCAGGGCTGCGGTGGCCTCATCGGCGCGCTCTTCCAGGTCGCGGATGCGCTGGGCGGCATTGGCCTTGCGCGCCTTCCAGCCCTCGACCTCCCGCGCGACATCCTGCGCACGCTTGAGCCGGGCCGACCCGTCGCGGCGCAGCTCATCCTGCGCGGCGCGGCGTGACATCATGGTGATGCGCGCCGCCTCGACCTGCATGCGCACGCCTTCCAGCGCGGCGCGGGCATCGTCCAGATTGTCCAGTTCCGCCAGCTGGCCCTGCGCCTCATTCAGCCGGTCGCGGGCGGCGTTGGTATCTGCCTCTAGCCGGCGCAGCGCCTGTTCGGCGGCCTCACGGCGCGACAGCGCGCGGCTGGCCTCGGATTCCGCGCGGCTGAGGGCGCGGCTGGCTTCGGTCAGGTGCTGATCCGTGGTGCGCCGGGCGTCACGCGCCGCACGGTCGGCCTCGGTCGCGCGGGCCAGCGCGGCCTGGTGCAGATGATGCGCCTCTTGTGTAGCCGTCTGCCGGGCGGTGGCCTCGTCAAGCTCGGCGCGCAACTGGTCCAGCCGGTTGCGCTGCGTCAAACGCAGGGCCGCAGTGCTTGAGGCATCCTCGGCCCGTAACATCAGCCCGTCCCAGCGCCACAGATCACCCGCGCGTGTGACCAGCCGCTGGCCGGGCTGCAAGCGCGCATGCAGCGCAGCGGCCTGTTCCGGCTCCACAAGCCCGACCTGAGATAACCGACGGGCAAGTTCAGGGGGTGCGGTGACATGGGCTGCCAGCGGTGCGGCGCCCTCGGGCAGGGGCGGGTTGGCATCATAAGGCGGCAGAGCATGCCAGCCGGTGCCATGTTCGACAGCGGGCGCGCGTAAATCATCCGCCAGCGCCGCGCCCAGCGCCTGCTCAAACCCCGGTGCCACGCGAATCGCATCAATTAGCTGCCCGTCGGCGACCGCCTCGCGTGCCATCACACGCTCAAGCGCCGCCAGTTCGGCCCCCAGCGCGCTGACCTCGCCTTCGGCCTCGGCGCGCGCGGCGCGAGCCTCAACCTCAGTGGTCTGGGCATCAGAGCGCGCGGCTTCGGTCTCCAGCAAGGCTTCTTCGGCGGCTTCAAGCGCCGCGCGCGCAGCCTCCTGCGCCTCTTCCGCGGCGATCTGCGTGGCAGCCGTGGCCTCCATCGCGTCGGTCGCGTCTGCGGCCTCGTCCTGTGCCGCCGTCGCGGCGGCCTCGGCGCGGGCCAGATCGATATCTGCGTCTTGCGCCTGCCGCTGAACCGACTGGTAGCGCGCCGCCAGCCGCGCCATATCCTCGGTCGCCTGCGCGAGAAGCGCCTCACGTTCGCTCAGAACCTCGGCAGCTTCGCGCGCGATCTCGGTGGCCTCGGCCAGCCGTTCTTCATGCCCTTCGCCTGCCCGGACAAGCTGCGCTTCTTCCCATTCCAGCCGGGTGATGGTTTCATCCGCGTCCGAGGCCAACCCGGCTTCGCGCTGCGCATCCAGGCGCAACTGCTCGATCCGCGCGCTCAGCATGGCGATGGTATCGCGCGCGCGCGCTTCCTGATCGCTCAGTGTGTCGCGCTGGACCTGAAGCCGTTGCAAAATGGCCCCGGCGATCGCTTCTTCCTCGCGACGGGGCGGCAGCGCATCCTCGGCCCCCTCGCGCCGGCTGCGGGCCTCGCGGGCCTCGCGCTCGGCTTGTGATGACAGTTGCGTGGCCTGTACCAGCAGCGCCTGCATCTCGGTGCGCGCTTCTTCGGCCTCACGCCAGCGCCGATACAGGATCAACCCCTCGGCTCGGCGCAGCTCGGTGCCGATCTCGCGGTAGCGCGCGGCCTGCCGGGCCTGGCGTGCCAGCACCACAAGTTGTTGCGCCATCTGCTCAACGGTGTCGCCGACCCGTGCCAGATTGGTCTCCGTCGCATTCAGGCGCAACTCGGCCTCATGGCGGCGCTGGTACAGGCCTGATATACCCGCCGCCTCTTCCAGAACCCGCCGCCGGGCCTTGGGCTTGGCATTGATCAACTCTGATATCTGGCCCTGCCGCACCAGCGCCGGGCTATGCGCCCCGGTCGAGGCATCGGCGAACAGCATCTGCACATCGCGTGCCCGCACCTCCTTGCCATTTACCTTGTAGGCTGACCCGGCATCACGGGTTATCCGGCGCGTGATGTCCAAAAGGTCACTGTCGTTGAACCCGGCAGGTGCCAACCGCTCAGAATTGTCAAGCTGCAACGCCACTTCGGCAAATGCTCTCGCCCCACGCGCGCTGGTCCCGGCAAAAACCACATCCTCCATGCCGGACCCGCGCATGGCCGTGGGGCGGTTTTCGCCCATCACCCAGCGCAATGCTTCCAGCAGGTTCGACTTGCCGCACCCGTTGGGGCCGACAACGCCGGTCAGCCCGTCACGGATGACCAGCTCCGTCGGATCGACAAAACTCTTGAAACCGTTGAGGCGAAGGCGGGAGAAGCGCAAAGGGGCAATCCTGATGAGTCTGGCCTGCCAGTTTTGCCATCCCGCCTCTGTGAGTCAAGCGAATGACACAGGATATGGCAGCCACTTTCCAGTTATCCACAAAATCTGCGCCACTTGCCCTGCGACATTCTGTCCCTTGCAAGAACACATTCAATAAATCATATTCGTGATAATGAATGTTTAAGCGAGGAGCCATCCCATGTCCATGACATCCCGCCCGTCTGATACCTATTCGCCCCTCTACTTCCTGGCCTCACTCGGTGCCGGTGGGCTCTCTGTCACTTTCTTCATGTGGCTGATGCACTGGGTTCCGCATACCGGCCGCACGGTGCCGGTGTTCGAGGATATCACCGCCGCCTTCGCCAGCGGCCCGGTATTGATGCAGTCGATGATCGCGCTGGCCATGGCGGCGATCGCGTTCTTTGCCTTTCTCAACATCCGCTCGCTGATCTGGAACCTTGGCCGCTACACTGCCTGGCGCAAGACCGAGGCCCATGCGAAGTTCGCCAAAACCAACGCGCAAAGCCAGATCATGGCGCTGCCGCTGGCGCTGGGCATGACGGTGAACGCGGGCTTCATCCTGGGGCTGGTGTTCGTGCCGGGATTGTGGAGCGTGATCGAATATCTCTTTCCCATTGCCATCATTGCCTTTCTGGCTATCGGCATTTTTGCCTTCCGCCTCTATGCCGAATTCCTGGGCCGGGTGCTGACCGAGGGGGGCTTCAACATGGCGGCCAACAACAACTTCGGCCAGATGCTTCCCGCCTTCGCCTTTGCGATGATCGGTGTGGGCCTTGCCGCCCCGGCCGCGCTCTCCACCGTGACCGCCACCGCCGCCATCGGGCTGGTGCTTTCAAGCTTTTTCTTCATCACCGCACTGACCATCATTGCCGTGGCGCTGGTGCTGGGTGTGCGTTCGATGCTGGAAAACGGTGTGGGCGCTGAAACCGCGCCGACCCTGATGATCCTGATCCCACTGTTCACAATTCTGGGCATTCTGACCCTGCGACAGCAGCACGGACTGGGCGAGCACTTCGCGGCCCATTCGCAGGCCGCAGGCACCATGATGATGCTGACCCAGCTTGTTGCGTTTCAGGTTCTCTTTGCCCTCTTCGGCCTCTTTGTCCTGGCACGTCAGGGCTACGCCAAACGCTTTCTGTTCGGTGATGAAAATTCCGCTGGGGCCTATGCACTGGTTTGCCCGGGGGTTGGTTTTGCGGTGTTGATGCAGTTCTGGGTCAACAAGGGGCTGGTTGATGCCGGGCTGCTGGACAAGTTCTCGGCCACCTACTGGGCGATCACCGCCATCGCGCTTGCCTCGCAGTTCGCCATGGTCTGGCTGGTGTTTCACCTCAACCGCCGCCATTTCGGCACGGCGCGCACTGCGGCAGCGGTCCCGGCCGAGTAAACCCGAAACCAGTTCAACACGGACAGGGTGGCCCACGGGTCGCCCTTTCTTTTTTGCCCGTCACCGCGCTATGACAGGGCCAGCCAGAGGAGGAAAACCATGTTCAAGGCGCTTGTCGTTGAAAAAGATGAAACCGGCCAGACCACGGCCCGCGTGCAGGATCTGCCCGATGATCGCCTGCCACAAGGCGATGTCACCGTGGCGGTGGAGTATTCGACGCTCAACTACAAGGACGGGCTGTGCCTGACCTCGGGCGGTGGGCTCGTGCGGCAGTATCCGCATGTGCCGGGGATCGATTTCGCGGGCACGGTCGAGGCCTCGGATGACCCGCGCTACACGCCCGGCGACAAGGTGGTGCTGACCGGCTGGCGCGTGGGCGAGGCGCATTGGGGCGGGTATGCCACCCGCGCGCGCGTCAAGGCCGACTGGCTGGTGCCCCTGCCGCAAGGGCTGGATACACGTCAGGCCATGGCCGTGGGCACTGCCGGGCTGACGGCCATGCTGGCTGTGTTGGCGCTGGAAGATCACGGCCTGATGCCGGACAAGGGCGAGGTGCTGGTGACAGGGGCGGCAGGCGGCGTGGGCTCGGTCGCGGTGGCCTTGTTGGCGCGGCTGGGCTACCAGGTGGCCACCGTCACCGGCAGGCCGGAAACGGAAAGCTACCTGCGCAGCCTCGGCGCCAGCCGCATCATCCCCCGAGCCGACCTGGCTGAAACCGTGAAGCGCCCGCTGGAGGCCGAGGCTTGGGCGGGCTGTATCGATGCCGTGGGCGGAGCAATGCTGGCCCGCGTGCTGGGACAGATGCAATACGGTGCCTCGGTCGCGGCGGTGGGGCTGGCAGGCGGGGCGGCGCTGCCCGCCACGGTGATCCCCTTCCTCTTGCGGGGGGTGAACCTGCTGGGCATCGATTCGGTGATGCGTCCGCACAATGACCGGGTCCGCGCCTGGGACCGGATCGCCCGCGACCTGCCGCTGGACGTACTTGAAACGATGATCCAGCCCGCCGCGCTGGCTGATCTGCCAGATCTGGGCGCGGCGATCCTCAAGGGGCAGGTCCGGGGCCGCGTGGTGGTGGACCTGCGCGCATGAATCGGCTGTTGTCCATTTTGTGTCTGAAAATATCCTGCGGGGGGTGAATTGCGCGCAGCGCAAGAGG
>JAFIEK010000003.1 GCA_020832545.1 Pararhodobacter sp.
CAACGGCGTGGTCCCCCTGGTTGCGGCGCATGCGCTGCGAACTCTGGCGGCTGAACTTCTGGCCGATGGATGAGGCAGCGGCATGAAGCAATCCCGCCTCATGTCGCTCGTCGAGTCCATCGCTAACGTGGCTGTCGGCTACGGCGTCGCCGTGGTCACGCAGATCCTGATCTTCCCGATCTTCGGGCTGCACACGACGCTGGCGCAGAACCTGAAGATGGGTGCGTTGTTCACCGTGGTGAGCATCGCGCGGTCATACGTCCTGCGGCGGCTGTTCGAGCGGCTCCGGCAGAACACGTAGCTTCAAGCAGTTACGATCTTTTTGCCGGCCGCGCATCACGTGTATGGTGTACCAAGTTCAGTGGGGACAGCAGCATGCCGCAGCTTGAAGTTAAAGGGCTGGATCGAAGCGAATGGGGAAGCTCGATTGTTCGAGTGCATCACTCACATCGAAGCGGAATTGGTCGATATGGCGTCGCTCGAATAACGAACACGGCTGATCGATCGAGGTCATTCGATGCGGTTCTTCTTGGCCACGATGACGACAGCGCGATCTACATGGCATTTGATGCGAGGCAGGCGCTCGGAGTGGAAAAGAGCGAACGACTGAACTTCGATCTCCAAGCGCTCGGATGGTTTGGCAAGATGCGCTGGTACCTTCGGACGCCGGATCCCCGGATCTTTATCGCGGCGTGGCTCGCTGTTTGGTCGGTAGGCCTTGGCGCAATTGGGATCGTGCTTGGGGTCATTTCGCTTCTTAAATGATCATGCATGCCGCCGCCCCGGAGGGACGGCGGTCATCACCTTCGCAGGGTCGAGTGCGTCAGGCGGCGGGGAGTTTGTACACGCGCCCCCGATCCTCGACCTTCTCCGAGGTCACCTCGAGCCCGAGTTTCTTCTTCAGCGCCCCGGCCATCGCACCGCGCACCGTGTGCGACTGCCAGCCCGTCGCGGCCATGATCTCCTCGATGGTCGCGCCCTCCGGCGCGCGCAGCATGGCGATCACCGCCTCCTGCTTGGTGCCGCTGCGGCGGCGCGAAGTCTCGGTCACGGCTGCAGTCGCGGCCGGGCTGTCCGACTGCTCTTCCGGATCCTCCGTGATCCCGAGGACGCTGTAGGCCTGCGATGTGGCGCGCAAGGTGATTGGCCCGACGTCCTCGTCATGCCGCCAAACGGTGTTGTGGTCGGTGGCGGGCACTTCCTCGATCAGCCCGCGTTTGAGCAGGCTCTTGCAGACATTGCCGACGGCACCGCCCTTGATGCTGGTGGTGACGGGGAAGACCATCCCGTCCTCGCGCGCACAGGCGGCGGACAGGATGACGGCTTGGGTGTCGGACAGTTGGATCTGGGTCATGGTGTGTCTCCGGTTTGGGCCCGCGCGACATGCCGGGGCTTCTACCGGGTAAAGCCCGCCATGGCGGCGGGCTGCATCGGGCGCGTCGAGCGCTGTCATTCGGCGTGTTCGCCTTCCTTGAAGGCGGCGTCCGAAATCTGGCGCAGGCGGTCGCGGTAATGATTCAGGGTGCCGACATGGCCCCAATGGATCTCGTCGGGGCTGGTCTCGAAATGGTCAGCGCTGAGGACGGCGAGCCGCTCCAGCATGGTATCGATCTCGGCCTTGGCGGCGAGGAAAGCGTCGATAGCTTTGGTGTTGTCGGTGGCGCGGCGGGTCATGGCGGTGGTTCCTTTGGGTGAGTTGCATCGTATTCCTGTGACAATCATCGCTCCTGTGGCGCGATTATCGTAGGCAATTCTAAGCAATATCATGGCTTTATGATCGCACCGCCTTGGCTCAGGCGATCTTGTCCGGACTGGTCAGCGCAGCCTGTTCCGCCTCATGGCGCTGGGCAGCGTCGGGCGGATCGCGTCGCGCGTTGACGATGGCGACAAACAGCGCGCGGGCGATGGTGGCGACCTCGTCTGCGCCTGCGCTGGTCAGGTTGGCGTCATGGATCGCGATGGCCTCGCCCAGATCGGTGAGAGCATAAATCGTCGCGAATTCCGCCTCGGTCGGGTCGCAGGTTTCGGTGGCGCGGTCGTGTTCGGACACCGCCACGCTGCCGCAAAACCGTAGGTCAAACCCGATGGCGCATTCGCGGCGGGCGACGTCGGCGAGGGTTTCGCCCTCGGACAGGCAGTTGGGGGTCAGGGTCATGGGGTTGCTCCTTCGGGGGCTTGTGTTTCACGGTCGAGTTCGACCCAAACCCCGTCCTGCCAGACGTAAAGGTGGCAGAACTGACAGGTTGGGCACGGCAGGATCACCGGCTCGCGGGGCCTCTCGAACGCCTCGATCCCCTCGGCGCGGACCTGCCGGATTTCGCTGGCGGCGAGGATGTCCTCGGGCGTCCAAGGCGCCAGTGCGGGCAGCATGTGCGACGGGTAGCCGTCGTAATGCACGTAGGTGTGCGCCCATTCTCCGGGCCTGACTTCGATGGCGATCTGCGCGCGGGTGCTCATGGCGATGTCCTTTCAGGATGGGGTGGTGGGGGTCTCGCCCCCTGCGCGGCGGCCCGCTTCAAAGGCAGCCTCCAGCGCGGAACGGATCGCCCAGACGGCGGTGTCGTGGAAATCGAGGCTGTCGGAGTTCCGGGTCTCGAGGGTTTCGAGGAACAGGTGCCGGTCGGCGATGTCCATCAGCAGGGCATCGCGGGCGGCGTTGGCATCAGTGGGCTTGCGGCGGGGCATGGTTCGTCCTCCGGGCGGGGTGGGCTCAGATGAGCCCGTGCTGTTTCAAGACCGGTACGACGTCCGCCAGTTCGATGGTCAGGCAGTCGATCCCGATGCGGCCCGCCATCTCGAAGACATCGGCGTTCAGGCTCTGGTCGTTGAGGTGACCCTGCAGCGCGGCGGTGCTCATGGCCTGAACGAAGCGGGCGCGGTCGATGAAAATGCGCGTGGTATCGGAAGGGATGGCAATGGCCATGGTCAGTGCTCCTTGCGGTGGTTTGGGGCGGTGCGATGCACCCGTTTGCGTCATCCACAGAATCGCTCCGGCGCGGAGTGTAATCAACTGAAATCGCAGCAATATCATTGCTATAACCAGTGCCGGACCAAGCCATGCAGGGCATGAGTGAACGCCAATATGCCGCCCGCGTGGGCCTGTCGCGCGGGGCGATCCAGAAGGCCAAGGAAGCCGGACGGCTGGTCTTGTTTGCGGATGGCAGCATTGATGCCGAGGCGTCTGATCAGCGCCGTGCGGCGATGACCGATCCGTCGAAATCACGCGCAGCCAGGTCCAGTTCGCCGGTGGCCAGCGCCGCCACGCCCAGGCTGAAACCCGTCCCCGAAGCGGCGGTCGCATCGGTCGGCGAAACGCTGCGCGAAGAAGGTTTGCCCGCCCCGGTCGCGGGTGGCGGCACGACGTTTTTGCAGGCCAAGACCGCCAACGAGGTGCTGAAAGCACAGGAACGCCGCATCCGGCTGCAAAAGCTGAAGGGCGAATTGGTCGACCGCGCGCGGGCGGAAACGCTGATGTTTCGCCTGGCACGCGAGGAGCGCGATGCCTGGGTGACATGGCCCGCGCGGGTTGCGGCGTTGATGGCCTCGGAACTGGCCGCAGCCTTGGGAGAGGAGGTCAGAGTGGAGGCGGCGCTGATGCAGAAGGTTCTCGAAGCCCATGTCCGCGCCCAACTCGACAGCCTCGCCGACATTCGCAGCGGCCTTGGGTGAGGATGTCGTCGGGTTCGACGGCGCAAAGGATCTGCTGCTGGCCTGGTCGCGCGGCATCCGGCCCGATCCGGACCTGACGGTGTCGGAATGGGCCGACCGGCATCGCTGGCTCAGTTCGCGTGCCTCGGCCGAGCCAGGGCGGTATCGAACAGCGCGCACGCCCTACATGCGCGAGATCATGGATGCGCTCTCGCCGGCCAGCCCGGTGCAGCGGGTGGTGTTCATGAAGGCAGCCCAAGTGGGCGCGACGGAAGCCGGCAATTGCTTCATCGGTTTTGTCATGCACCACGCGCCGGGGCCAATGCTGGCTGTGCAGCCGACCGTGGAACTGGCCAAGCGCAACTCGCGCCAGCGGATCGATCCGCTGATCGACGAAAGCCCCGAGCTGCGTGAGCGGGTCAAACCGGCTCGCTCGCGCGATGCCGGCAACACGATGCTGTCCAAGGAATTCGCCGGTGGCATCCTGATCATGACCGGGGCGAACTCGGCAGTGGGGCTGCGCTCGACCCCGGCGCGGTATCTGTTTCTCGACGAGGTCGATGCCTATCCGGCTTCGGCCGATGAGGAAGGCGACCCGGTCTCCCTGGCCGAAGCGCGATCGCTGACTTTCGCGCATCGGCGCAAGGTGCTGCTGATCTCGACGCCCACCATCCGGGGACTGAGCCGCATCGAGCGCGAATTCGAGGCCAGCGACCAGCGGCGCTATCATGTGCCGTGCCCGCATTGCGGACATGAGCAATGGCTGAAGTTCGAGCGGCTGCGCTGGGACAAGGGCAAGCCCGAGACGGCGGAGTATCACTGCGAGGGTTGCGAGGCCCCCATCGCCGAGCACCACAAGAGCGCCATGCTGGCCGCAGGCCAATGGCGGGCGATGGCGTCCTCGGCTGATCCGCACACGGTGGGCTACCACCTCTCGGCGCTCTACTCGCCGATCGGCTGGCTCAGCTGGGCGCGGATCGCGCGGGCCTGGGAGGCAGCACAGGGTAATGACGAGGCCATGCGGGCGTTTCGCAATACGATTCTGGGCGAGACCTGGTTCGAGACTGGTGAAGCCCCGGATTGGCAGCGGTTGGCGGAGCGGCGTGAGGATTGGAAGCCAGGCACCGTCCCTGCGGGCGGGCTGTTCCTGACGGCTGGCGCGGATGTGCAGAAGGACCGGATCGAGGTCGATGTCTGGGCCTGGGGCCGGGGTCTGGAAAGCTGGCTGGTCGATCACATTGTGATCGAGGGCGGCCCGGGCGATCCGGGTTGTTGGCAGAGGATGACTGACCTGTTGGGCCGGGTCTGGACGCATGAAAGCGGCCAGCACCTGACCATCGCACGTCTGGCAATCGACACGGGCTACGAGACCAGCGCGGTCTACGGTTGGGCACGGCAGGTGGGCTTTGCGCAGGTCGCACCCGTGAAAGGTCTGGAAGGGTTCAACCGCTCCAGTCCGGTTGCGGGCCCAACCTATGTCGACGCCACCATCGGCGGCAAACGGCTGCGGCGCGGTGCGCGACTGTGGTCGGTGGCGACCTCGACCTTCAAGGCCGAGACCTACCGCTTCCTGCGGCAGGACCGGCCAACGCCGGAAGAGATCACCGCCGGTGCTTCGTTTCCGCCAGGAACGGTGCATCTGCCGATCTGGGCCGATGGCGAGTGGCTCAAGCAGCTAACCGCCGAGCAACTGATCACGGTCAAAAGCAAGCGCGGCTTCACCAAGCTCGAATGGCAAAAGCTGCGCGAGCGTAACGAGGCGCTGGACTGCCGGGTCTATGCGCGGGCTGCCGCCTGGATTGCAGGGGCGGATCGCTGGCCAGACGGACGATGGCAGGAGTTGGAACGGCAACTGGCAGCGGAAACTGGCCCTGCCGCAACGGATGCGCCTGCCACGGCAGCGCCACGACCCTCCGCGCGGCGGCGGACCATGCGGTCGAGTTACATGGGGTGAACGATGCCGACAATCACCGACCTTCGCGCCCGCCGCGAGGCGCTTTCCGCGCAGCGCGCCTCTGGCGTGGCGCGCGTCAGCTATGACGGCAAGACCGTGGATTACCGCTCAGTGGCGGAAATCGACCGCGCTATCGAAGCGCTGGACCGCGAAATCGCGGCGGCCGAGGGGCGGCGCATCGTGCGGCAAGTGCGCGTCACCACATCCAAGGGGCTGTGATCCATGGGGCTGTTTGATCGGTTCCGCCGACCTGTGCGCAAGAGCGGCCCCGCAGCCGTGCGCGCGCGCCTTGAAGGGGCGATGTCCCAGCGCCGCCTGCGCGGCTGGAACCCGCCCTTGGAGAACATCAATGCGCTGATTTCTTCGGGCGGTCCGCGTCTGCTGGCCCGAGCGCGCGAACTGGTGGTGACCAACGGCTACGCGGCGAATGCCTGCGAGGCTTTCGCCTCGAATCTGGTGGGTGATGGCATCAAGCCGTCGTCGCTGATCGAGGATGCGGGCTTGCGCGACCGGGTGCAGAAGCTGTGGCTCGCCTGGACGGATGAGGCCGATGCGGATGGGCTGACCGATTTCTACGGTCTGCAGGCCATGGTCGCGCGGGAGATGTTCGTCGCGGGGGAATGTTTCGTGCGGCTGCGGCCGAGGCGGGCCGAAGACGGGCTCTTGGTCCCGCTACAGATGCAGTTGCTGCAAGCCGAGATGCTGCCCTTCGAGAAGACGGAAACTGCCGCCAATGGCAATCGCATCCGCTGCGGGATCGAGTTCGACCTGATCGGACGGCGCGTGGCCTATCACTTCCGCCGCAGCCATCCCGGTGACAGCACGGATCAGCGGGTGGCAATGCCCGAAACCGTCCGCGTGCCAGCCGAGGATGTGCTGCATATCTACCGGCCCATCGATGCGGGCCAGATCCGGGGCCTGCCGCATGTGGCGCCTGCCATGGTGCGGCTGTTCCTGCTTGATCAGTATGACGATGCCGAGCTCGACCGCAAGAAGACCGCCGCGATGTTCGCGGGCTTTATTACCAAGACCGCCCCCGAAGAGCCGATGCTGGGCGAAGGGGCGGCCGATCTTGATGGCGCGGCGATTGCCAGCCTCGAGCCCGGCACCATGCAGGTGCTGCTGCCGGGCGAGGATGTGAAGTTCTCGAGCCCCGCCGATGTCGGTGGCGGTTACGAGGCGTTCCAGTACCGGACGCTGCTCGCGGTCGCGGCATCGCTGGGTCTGCCCTATCATCTGGTGACGGGTGATGTGCGTCAAGCCAACTATTCCAGCCTGCGCGCCGAACTGGTCGAGTTCCGCCGCCGCGTTCAGCAGCTGCAGCACGGGGTGATCGCGCATCAGCTTTGCCGTCCGATCTGGGCGCGCTGGCTGGAGATGGCGCAACTGGCGGGGCGGTTGGACCTCGCCGATCCCGCGGCCGCGCGCATGGTGCAATGGATCCCGCCGCGCTGGGACTGGGTCGATCCGCTGAAAGACATCCAGGCGCAGGTGCTGGCGATGGAGGCGGGCATCACCTCGCGGCGCAAGGTGGTCGAGGCCACCGGCTACGATGTCGAGGAAGTCGACCGCGAGAATGCAGTGGATGCGAAACGCGCCGCTGATCTCGGGCTGCACTACCGCACCAGTCCCGGCGAGACCCAAGGGGCGCGGGCCACGCCGGCGCGGCGGCCCGACGCAGGCGACACAGGCGACGATACCGATCGGACAGACGCAACGCCACGCGGCGGGGCTACCAATCAGGAGTAACACCATGAACAGCTGGTACACGATCCGCGCCCGGGCCTCCGGGGCGGAAGTGCTGATCTATGACGAAATCGGGGCTTACGGCGTCAGCGCCAAGGGGTTTCTGGCCGAACTGGGCGCGCTGCCCGAGGGCGCACCGATTGATCTACGGCTCAACAGCCCCGGCGGCTCGGTCTTTGATGCCGTGGCGATTTATAATGCGCTGACCCGACATGCAGGGACCGTCACAGTCTGGATCGATGGCATTGCCGCCTCGGCCGCCAGTTACATCGCCATGGCAGGCGATGAGATCATCATGCCTGAAAACGCCTTCCTGATGATCCATGATCCCTCGGGCATTGTCATGGGCACGGCGGCCGACATGCGCGACATGGCCGGCGCGCTCGACAAGATGGCCGCCAGCATGACGCGCGGTTATGCGGCCAAATCCGGCAAGCCCGAGGGAGAGATTGCGGCCCTGATGGCGGCAGAGACCTGGTTTGATGCCAAAGACGCGCTGGACCTAGGGCTGGCCACGCGCATGTCCGAGCCGGTGCGCATTGCTGCGAGCTTCGACATTGGCCGGTTTCGCAATGCGCCGCCCGAACTGGTCGAGGCGGTCGCGGAAACCGTTGCCGCCTCCAACGGTTTTGAGGGTGACCCCGATCAGACGGGAGAGGCATGTCCAACAGCAGAAGCCGAGAGTGATGTTGAAAAGGACAACACCACTTCAGGCGACACTACCCCGCCAGTGCAGGATGCATCACCACCAATTGGACAAAGCGAGGGTGTTGCAGACGCCAACACCCTCCCAGCCACTGCGCCCCCTGACGCGCCCCCCGAGAGCACTGTTGCAGCCGCCAACACTGCGCCGGACGCCAGCGCCATCCGCGCCGAGGCCATCGCCCATGCGCGCACTGTGATCGACCTCTGCCGTCTTGCGGGCCAGCCTGAGATGGCGGGCCGGTTTCTGGAAGAGGTTGCCAGCATTGATTCTGTCCGCGCGAAACTGCTCGCCGCAAAGGCCGAGGCCGAGCCGCAGATCACCTCGCACCATCCGCAACCCGGGCCCGGCCCAAGCGCCCGCCCCTGGGGTGATGTCATCGCCCGCACCTTCAAACTGAAAGGGTAATTCCCCATGACCACGCTTGTGAAAGGCCAATATCCCGGTGGCTTCCTGATCTGGGAAGTCCTGCGGGATTATACCCGCGAAACTGTCACCCTTGCTTCGGGCGCAGGCAAGCTCGCCCCCGGCACGGTGCTGGGCAAGATCACTTCGGGCGGCAAATACACGGTGCTGACCCCCGGTGCATCGAACGGCAGCCAGAACGCCGCCGGGATCCTCTGGGGTCAGGCCGATGCCACGGATGCAGACGCGCCTGCTGTCGTGCTGGTCCGCGGCCCTGCCATCGTCAACCGCCATGAGATCATCTGGCCGGACGGTATTACCGAGGGCCAGACCAATACCGCCATCGCGGCGCTCACCGGTCTTGGCATCCTCCAACGCTGACCCTTCAACGGAAAGGACATTCCCATGGCCACCATGGACATCTTTGAAGGCGATGCCTTCTCCATCATCGAGCTGACCCGCGCGCTCGAGAACATCCCCTTCAAGCCTGCGATCCTGTCCGGTGCGGGGCTCTTCGGCAGCCGTGGCGTGCGCACGCGGACGGTCATGATCGAAAGCCGCGACGGCACGCTGCAGCTTATTCCGTTCTCCGAACGCGGCTCGGCCTATGAGAGCCAGATCCCCGAGCGCCGCGACATGCGCGCCTTTGTCGTGCGCCAGTTCAAGAAGCAGGATGTGCTTTGGGCCTCCGAGATCCAGGGCATCCGCGATTTCGGATCGGAAACCGCCGTCCAGCAGGTCCAGACCGAGGTGGCGCGCAAGCTGGGCCGTTTGCGCAACGATGCCGAGGCAACGTTTGAATTCCACCTCTTCAACGGGATCCAGGGCGTGGTGAAGGACCCGCGCGACGGGGCTACGGTGATCAACTACTACACCGAGTTCAACATCACGCCCGCCGCCGAGGTGGACTTCGATCTCGACAATGCCACCCCAGGCTCGGGCGCGCTCAGGAAACGCTGCCAGGCGATGATCGAGAGCGTCGAGGACACCCTCGGGGGGCTTGCTGCCGGAGCGGTGCAGCTGCGCGCCGAATGCGGATCGGCCTTCTTCGCCGATCTGGTGGCGCACAAGGAGGTGCGCGAGACCTATCTCAACACCGCCGCCGCCGCCGATCTGCGGGGGCGCGTGGGCGAGGAAGTCAGCTTCGGTGGCATCACCTTCCGCCGCTACCGGGGTGGGCTTGGCTTTGGCGTGCCGAGTGACAAGGCCTATTTCTACCCCGAGGGCGTCGAAGGGCTGTTCGAGATTTACTACGCCCCCGCCGACACCTTCGAGACGGTGAACACTGTGGGTCTGCCGCTCTATGCGCGCATGATCCCGGACCGCGACCGCGACGAATGGGTACGCCTCGAGATCGAGAGCAACCCGCTGCCGATCTGCACCCGTCCGCAGGTGCTGCGCAGCGCAAGACGGACGTGATGAACGCCTTTGCCGCCGCCATTGACGGGTTATTCGCCGACGGCAATATCGCCCGCGACGCTGTCTACATTGCCGAGGGCGGCGTCCCTGAACTCGTCCGCGTGGTCACCCGCCGCGCGGACGAGGTCACTGGCTTCGGTGAGGCCCGGCTCTGGTCGGAAACCACGCGCGTTGACCTGCGTGTGGCCGAGGTGCCAGCACCACGACCCGGCGACCGCGTCGAGATCGAGGGTGAGGCGTTCCTGATCCAGGGCGAGCCCGTCCGCGACCGCGAGCGGCTGGTCTGGACAGTCAACCTGCGGCCGGCGTGAGAGGTCCGGGGGCATGAAGCTGAAACTCGACATCACCCCCGATCTGGTCGCAATGATGGTGGCGGAAATTGCGGCGGGCGAACGCGCTGTCTCGACCGCGATCCGCGAGGCCGGGTCCGGTCTGAAGGAGGCCTGGCGTGGGCAGATCACCGGCGCGGGACTGGGTCAGAGGCTGGCCAACACCATCCGCTCGGAGCAGTTCCCCAAAGGCAGGCCAAGCCTGAACGCTGCGGCACTGGTCTGGTCGAAGGCTCCGGTGATCGTTGGTGCGCACGATACCGGCCCCCTGATCCGCTCGAAAACCGGGTTCTGGCTGACGATCCCGACGCCAGCGGCCGGCAAGTCTACGCGTGGCGGCCGGATCACCCCCGGTGAATGGGAACGCCGCAGCGGTCTGCGGCTGCGGTTTGTCTATCGCAGGACCGGGCCCAGCCTTCTGGTGGCTGAAGGGCGGTTGAACATCAAGGGCCGCGCCGTGGCGTCGAAGTCGAAAACCGGCCGGGGTGTGACCACGGTGCCGATCTTCCTGCTCGTGCCGCAGGTCAAGTTGCCGAAGCGGTTGGATCTGGCGCGGGATGCGGAGCGGGCGCATGACAACGTGCCGGGGCTGATAGTGGCGAACTGGGTGGAAAGCAAGTTGTAAGCTCCGCGGAATCTTCTTGTTGGCGTTGACTCTGTAATCTGTCGCACATCAGTATCGTGCGGAAAGACCAGAGAAATCAGCGCCCGCGGAGACCCAATGAGCACGAAGATTGGAGTAATCGAAAGTCGTTGGCACGACGCGACAAACGGCATCAAGAAGAATACTACGGTTAAGCCGCTGTTTGACTTCCTATCCGATCTCCATTTTGGCAATCACCATGCATACGATTACGAAATGGTCGGAACTCAGGGAGCGTTCGTTTCGGCACTAGAGCGGGTAGCAAGGTCTCGCGCAACAACCATAGCATACTTGGCAATGCACGGAAGCGACGATGGATTGCACCTGCATGGTGGAGATCGAATCTCGAGAACGATCCTGAAGAACACCTTGCTGCGAATAACCAGCGAGAATGGCTCCAACTTGACTGGACTATACTTTGGTTCTTGCCTGTTCGGATCGAGGGCACTTGCTGAATACCTCTTCAAAAATAATGCCTCGGTTACGTGGATTGCCGGCTATCAAGAGAGCGTTGATTTTGTTACTTCGTCCGGCCTCGATTTGCTCTTTTTCAATACGCTTATAGCCGTTCGATGCGAATCGCCGACCCTCACTAATCTTCAAAAGATTCAAGAAGTTGCTCGCCGCATCCGTTCTCAAATGCAAGGGCTGTGTAATTCGCCCCTGGAGAACGGTGACCCACGGACAGGTTTGGGCTTTTCAATATACGTTAACAGGCGCGGGCGGACTCGTGGCGCAAGAGACCTGCTTCGGGACTACTGAGCTGCTATACTCGGCATCGGATGAACATTTATGCCCACCCCCCGCGAAACCATCCTCGCCGCGCTGCACGCGCGGCTCTCGGCGCTGCCGGCCACTGCCCTGCGCGGTGAGGCGCTGCCCGAGCGGGTCCCCGCAGCAGGCCTGCTGATCCTGCGCGATGGCGAGCCGGGAGAGCCCGGCGTGACATTGTCGCCGCTGCGCTACCACTACCAGCACCGCGCCGAAATCGAGGCGGTCGTGCAAGGTGAGGGTCGCAACACCAGTTTCGATGCGCTCTGCGCCAGCATTGGTGCCGTGATCTCCGCCGACCGCACGCTGGGCGGGCGCTGCGATTGGGTCGAAGCCGAAGCCCCACGGCCGGTTGATCTGCCCGTCGAGGGAGCCGCCAATCTGAAGGCAGCAGTCATCCCGATCATCCTGCATTATTCGACGGCCGATCCCCTGGCCTGACCCCAACAGACAACCCGAGGAGACACGACATGGCACGAGCCCAGGGGGCGCGGGCGCAGATGGCGCTTGCGTTCGAGACCACATATGGCACCCCGCCCACCAGCGGCTACACCCGAATGCCCTTTGCCAGCGCCACGCTGGGGGCCGAGCAGCCGCTGCTGAACAGCGAGCTTCTGGGCTATGGCCGCGATCCGCTGCCGCCGATCAAGGATGCGGTGACCGCCGATGGCAATGTGGTCGTGCCCATCGACACGCAGGGTTTCGGCTTCTGGCTGAAGGCGGCGTTCGGGCAACCGGTCACGACCGGCGCTGATGCACCTTACTCGCATGAGTTCCGCTCGGGGAACTGGACCCTGCCCAGCATGGCCATCGAGACCGGCATGCCGGAGGTGCCGCGGTTTGCGATGTATTCCGGCTGCGTGCTGGATACGCTGAGCTGGCAAATGCAGCGATCCGGGCTGCTGACCGCGACCGCGAGCCTCGTTGCGCAGGGCGAAACTGCGGCGGCGAGTTCGGCCGCCGGTACACTCGCCGACCTCGCACTACAGCGCTTCGGCCAATTCAACGGTGCAATCACCCGTAACGGCCAGCCGCTCGGCAACATCGTCTCGGCCGAGATCACCCATGCCAACAACCTCGATAGGGTGGAAACCATCCGCTCGGACGGGCGCATCGACGGGGCCGACCCCTCCATCGCCGCGCTGACGGGCCGGATCGAGGTGCGCTTCGCCGATCAGGTGCTGGTGAACCAGGCTATCAATGGCGATCCCTGCGAGATGAGTTTCGCCTATACGCTGCCCTCGGGCGAAAGCCTGACGCTGGTGGCGCATGCCGTCTATCTGCCGCGTCCGCGTATCGAGATCGCCGGACCGCAGGGCGTGCAGGCGACATTCGACTGGCAGGCCGCGCGCGATACCACGCTGGGGCGCATGTGCACCGTCACGCTGATCAACGGCATCGAGGAGTACTGAGCCATGCTGCGCCTGAACCTTGCCCGTGAGCCCTACTGGCTCGATCTTGGCCTCGGCGTGCGCGTCCGGGTCGAGCCGCTGACCACAGCGCTGATGGTGGCCGCGCGCAGCGACCCGGAGGTGCGTGGTCTGTCCGAAGATACTGGCGACGACGAGATCGCCGTCATATTCGGCAAGGTGCTGGCTGAACGCGCCATCCTCGATTGGGAGGGCGTGGGCGACGCGGACGGCAATCCGACGCCGGTAACACCAGAAGGCATCGCGGCCCTTCTCGACATCTGGCCGATCTTCGAGAAATTCCAGATGGGCTATGTCGCGAAGGGTCTGGAGCTTGAGCAGGAAAAAAACGGCTCTGCGCCCTTGCCGAGTGGGTCTACGGCGGGGGCGAAGGCTATTGCGCGGCCTGCAAGCCCTCCGAGGGCCGCGGCGGCCGCTGCGAAGCCTGCCCGCAAGTCCTGAACGCCCCGCAAACGTATGAGGGCTGGCAGGTCTGGGATCTGGCCGGTCGACTGGGTGGACAGATTCGGGCGGTGCCCGGCGTCGTGCTGGGCTGGGACATGACCGCCGCCTTGGCGATGGCTGGCAGCTTGGGCGTGGACGCCCGCGCCGCTGCCGAGTTCCTGCCGGTCATCGAGGCGGTGATGGCGCGGCATCTCAATCAGCAGATGGATGGCAGCAGGGAGGCTGACCGATGACGGAAAAACGCGTCAGCGTACGCCTCTCGGCCACCGGTGGCCGGCAGGTGAAGGCGGAGCTTGAGGGCGTCGGCGAGGCCGGTGCCCGCGGCTTTGGGCGTCTGTCGCGAGAGATGGAAGGCGCCAACGCCAGGCTGGCTGCCTTTGCACGCCGGGCCCGCGTGGCGATGGCAGCAGCGGCGGCGGCGCTTGCGGCGGCGGCCACGACGATGATCCGCTCGGGCCTGCAGGTGATCGACAGTCAGGCAAAACTGGCCGCCTCGCTCGACACCACGGTCGAGAGCATCCAGGTGCTGGAGCGCGCGGGCGATCTGGCGGGTGTCTCCATGGGTCAGGTCGAACAGGCCGCGATGCAACTGACCCGGCGTCTGAGCCAGGCCGCCGCCGGGACCGGTCCTGCGGTAGACGCGCTGACGCGCCTGCGTCTGTCCGCCGCCGAGTTGCAGGCCCTGCCGCTCGACCAGCGCATCGCGCTCATTCAGGACCGGCTGGCGGAGTTCGTGCCCGAGGCCCAGCGGGCGGCGGTGGCCTCGCAGCTCTTCGGCGACCGGGCGGCACTGGTGTTCACCCGGATTGACACCGCCACGCTGCGTAAGGCCACGCAGGATGTGCGGGATTTCGGGGTGGTGGTCTCCGATCAGGACGCAGCGCAGATCGAGCGGACCAATGACGCGATCTCGCGGCTGGGGCTGATCTGGCGGGGGCTCTCGAACCAGCTGGCCGTGGCCGCAGCCCCGGCGCTGGAAGCCGTGGCCAATGCCATGGCCGCGGTGGCGCGCACCACTGGCCCGCTGGGCATCGCCATTCGCACGCTCTTTGAGAACCTTGGGCGTCTGACCGCTTACGCCACCGGGATCGCAGCCCTCATGGCTGGGCGATTCGTCGCGGCCAAGATCGCAGCCGCGGCCTCGGTGAGCGGGCTGGCCATGGCGCTGGTCATCCTGCGCGGGGCCTTGCTGCGTTTGCCCTTCATCGGCCTGATCGTTGCGGCGGGGGAACTGATCCACTGGTTCGGACGGCTGGTGCGCGGCGCGGGCGGTTTCGGTAATGCGCTTTCGCTTCTCGGCGATCTCGCCCGCGAGGTCTGGGAGCGCATGCAACTCGGCGCGGTCGCCATGGGGCTGGCGATCATGGCCAGCTGGGCCGAGATCAAGGCCGCTATCGCCGATGCCTTGCAGACTTCGCTGGAAGCGGTGGTGGGGTTCGGAAACGCGGCACTGAACACCTTTCAAGGGGCGTTTGAAGCGATCAAGGTGCTTTGGGGCGCGCTGCCCAGTGCGATTGGCGATTTCGCGTTCCAAGCAGCAAATGCGTTGATCTCCGGCGTCGAGGCGATGCTGAATGGCGTCGGGCAACGCATCAACGGGTTTCTCGAGGGGATAAATGCGGGTCTAGAGGCGCTGGGCATCGAGCGGCGCATCTCGCTGATCGGCAATCTGGAGCTCGGTCGGATCGACAATCCCTTTGCAGGCGCTGCCGCGGATGCGGGAACGCAGGCCCGGGCGGCGTTTCAGGCGGCGTTCACTGCCGAACCCATCACGATGCCCGACTTCGGGCTGGGCGCTTATGCCGAAGAGGCGCGTGGCCAGGCCGAGGCCCTGCGGGCCACCATGGCAGGTGTCGTCGAGGCGGCAACTGCACCGCTGGAATCTGTCGCCGCCCTGCGCGAAGCGGTGGCCGCAAGCGGTGTTGATGCCGAGGCCGCGCTCACGGGTGCGCGCACCGCCACCGAGGGTCTCGAAGATGCGCTCGATGCCACCGGCGAGGCGGCGAACCGGGCGGGCGGGGCTGGTCGCGGGGCCGGTCAGGCGCTGCGCGAGGCCGCTGACACTGCCCGCAATGCATGGGAGGCGACCGCCGAGGCAGTCCGTGCAGCACAGGAGCGCTCGCGCGAAATCGCCCAAGGGCTTGCGCAGGATATCGTCGGGCCGATCAAGGAGGCGCTGAAGTCGGGCGAGTTCACCTGGGAAACCTTCGCCAGCGCCATTTCGCGGATCGCCCAGAACCTCGCCAACCGGCTGATCGAGCTCGCCTTCAAACCGATCGAGAACGCGATCATGCGTGCCTTCTCGGGCATGGGCGGTGGTGGCGGGTTCTTCGCGAGCCTCTTTGGCTTCGCGCGCGGCGGTGTCTTCGCCGGGGGTCAGGAACTGACGGCCTTTGCCCGCGGTGGCGTCGTGAACCGGCCGACGGTGTTTCCCTTCTCGCGCGGCATCGGGCTGATGGGCGAGGCCGGGCCCGAGGCGATCCTGCCGCTCCGGCGCGGCCGCGACGGGCGGCTCGGGGTGGAAATGAATGGTGATGGCGCGTCTCAGCCAGCGCAGGACATGTCGACGCGCATCATCAACGTCCTCGACCCGTCCGTGGTCGGCGACTACCTCGCCACGCCCTCGGGCGAGCGGGCAATCCTGAACGTCATCCGTCGCAATCGCGGTGCCATCAATGCCTGACCCCGCAGACCAGCCGCCACTCTGGCCCTTCCCGGCTGCGCAGGGGATCAGCGAGGTGCTGGAATGGCGAACTGACGTGCTGTCATCGCGTGCGGGCGAACAGCGCATCGCGATCCGGCCCCGCCCGCGCGAGATCGTCACGCTCCGGCACAGGCTCGATGCCCTCGGCATGGCAAGGGCGGCGGAACTGGCACGCGCCGGCTTCGCGGGCGACTGGCATGTGCCCCTTTGGCACCTGGCGCTGCAGCCGCACGCCGATCTGGTGCAAGGCGCAACCGAGATCCTGCTCGACACGGGACTGGCGGATTTCCGGACCGGGGGGCTCGCGGCGATTGCGGTCGATGGTCGTGAGGCGGCGGCGATGGCTATCGCCAGTGTTCAGGCGGACCGGCTGAACCTCGCGGACCCGCTGGTCCTGCAACTGCCCGCCATGACGGTGGCGGCGCGGCGGATCACGGTCGCGCCGGTCCGCGCTGGCATGCTGACCTCCACCATCGAGATCGCGCGCCGGAGGCAAAGTGATGGCACGGTCACCGCCAGCTTCCTGCTGCGCGATGCCCCGGACATCGCTGCCCCGACCCTGCCAAGTTATCTCGGTCGCCCCGTCCAGACCGATCCGAGCCTTGTGCGCCGGCCCCTCACCGCCAGCCTGCGCCGTGCGGTGGAATATGTCGACAACGGCTTCGGACCTGTTGTGGTCGAGCCGATGCGCGAGGTGTTTGAACGCAACGAGGCCATCACGCTGAAGGCGCAAGGACCCGCCGCAAGGCATGCGCTGCGCCGCTGGCTCTGGTCGCTGCGCGGCCGCCAGGCGAGCTTCTGGGTGCCAACCTGGGGGCACGAGCTGCAACTGCGCGCGGACATGACCACAGGATCTGTTCTGATGCGCGTGGCGCCGATAGCAAAGCTCGCGGACTATGTCGGACGCCGGATCATGCTGGAAATGCCCGGCGCGCTGCGGTTCCGGACCATCACCGCCGCCATCGCCGAGGGCCCCAATCACCGCCTCACCATCAGCTCCGACCTCGGCGTGCCGGTCCCGCTGGGGACGAAGGTGCATTTCCTGACTGCCGTGCGCGCGGATGCCGACCGTGTCGAGTTCCAGCATGGCGCTGTCGCCAGCGAGGTGACGTTGCCTGTCATCGAGGTATCCGCATGACCTATGCCAGCATCGAGTCCTCGGTCGCCGAGGGCCGCCCCTATTTCCTCTACCAGTTCGTGGAACGCGATCAGGTCTGGCGCTTCACCAGCCGGGCCTCGGCCTGGACCAGCGCCGGGAGCGGCGGAGCGGTGCTGACCTGGGAGCCCGCCGCGGTAGCGCATGGCGATGTGGTGCAGACGAGCGAGATCGAGCGCGGGCGGCTGGAGCTGACCTGGCCCTTGTCGCATCCCTTCGCGCGGAGCTTTCTCGCGCCGCTGGGCAGCACGCCCATGACGCTGACCATCTTCCGCGGCCACGAGCAGGTGCTGGGCGAGACAGTCGCGCATTGGAAAGGCCGCGTGGTGGGCGCCGAGGTCGAGGGGCAGCGCATCCTGCTGCAGGCCGAGTCGATCTTCAGCACCCTGCGCCGCGCCGGTGTGCGGGCAAAATACCAGCGGCTCTGCCGGCACGCGCTCTACGGGCGGGGCTGCGGGCTCGATATCGCGCTGCACTGGCAGACCGGAACGGTAACCCTAGTTTCCGGTAATTCGGTCACCGTGCCCGAAGCAGCAGAACATCCCGGTGGCTGGTATCGCGGCGGTGTGCTGCGGTTCGGACCCCAACTTGGTTTTATAACGGGTCACACAGGCGCTGGGCTCGCGCTTTCGCGCCATATGCCGGAACTGGCAGCGGCGCTCGCTACGCCAGAAATCGACCCAGACACAGGTGATCCCCTGCCTGTTCTTGCCGACATCGCCCCGGGCTGCGATCTGCGCGCCGCCACCTGCATGGCGAAGTTCGGCAACCTTCTCAACTTCGGGGGTTTCCCCGAAATCCCCGGTCGCAACCCGCTCGGGGGCGGCTCCCTCGTCTGACGTGCTCATGCGTCGCCAACCCGCAAACGGCATTCCCCCATGGTCTGGACCTTCATCGCGCGGCTCGTTCTCGGGCTGGTGCTCTCGGCGATTTCCTATGCGCTGAGCCCGCGCCCCAAGGTCGAGAAGCCCCAGGCCGCAGGGCTGGATGACTTCTCGCTGCCCACCGCAGAGGAAGGCCGGCCGATCCCGGTCGTCTTTGGCACCGTGCTGATCACCGGACCCAACGTGGTCTGGGCTGGCGATCTGAAGGTGGACCCGATCAAGAAGAAAGGTGGCAAGAAGTGACCCGCGTGACGATCCAGGACCTTCGCGATGCGCGCTATTGCCTCGCGGGCGTGCGGCCGTGGTTTCGCCGCCACGGGTTCGACTGGCAGGTGTTCCTCACCCACGGCATCGAGGTCGATCGGCTGCGGGTAACCGGCGACGCGCTGATCGAGCCGGTGATCGCCGCCGCAGAGCGACGCCAGGCGGCGGGCGCAGCGTCTCGCGAAACGACTGGCTCAACCGTCGTCCATGGCAGGACGGAGGCCGACCATGGGCGGTAGCAAGAAACAGACCGTTGGCTTCCGCTATTCGCTGGGAATGCATCTCGCCCTTTGCCACGGGCCGATCGATGCAATCCGCGAGATCCTCGTCGATCGTCGCACGGCCTGGTCGGTAACGACCGGCAGTGGCGTCTCTGGCGGGGGCGCAGCCGTGGAGACGCGGATCGGCACGGTGGCCGGCATGGCCGCCACTGCAGCCTTGGCAGGCGATACCGGTGCGACGATCACCTTTTCGGGCACGCGGGCGGGAGTGCGCATCGGCCGGGACTACCGGCTCCAACTTGCGAATGGCACGCGCCAGACCATCACGCTGCGCAGCGTCAGTTTCAACGCCGCCACCAATGTGACTTCCTGGTCTGTCCTGCCTGAGGCGCTGAGTTTTCCGGCGCAGTCGGTCGAGGTGTTTGAGGCCACGACCGGTGCCAGCAACGCAGGCGCCGGTGGCGGGCGTATCCGCATCGACAAACCCGACCTCTTTGGCGGCGAAAGCCGCGAAGGCGGGATTGTCGGCGATGTCGATGTGCTGATGGGCGGCCCGGATCAAGGGCAGAACGACTATCTGGCAACCCGCATGAACGGGAATGTGCCCGGCTATCGCGGGCTCTGCAGCCTCGTGCTGCGGCAGGTCTATCTTGGCATCAATCCCTATCTCAAGCCCTGGGCCGTCCGCGTCACCCGCGTGCTGATCGGCGAGGCGGGCAGCCCGCAATGGTATCCCGAGAAGGCCCCGATCGTGCCCGAGGCTAATATCTCGGATGCGGCGATCTACATCACGCTCGACGTCTCAGGTTCGATGTCGGGCAGCCGCATGGCCGCGCAGAAGGCCGACGTTGCGGCACTCATCCGCGAGATCGGCGCCAGCGTCGATCCCGACCTGCCAAACGATATACGCATCGTACTCTGGAACGCGAGCGTGGCAGGCGCGATCGAACGACGCAACATGGAGCCCGAGGATTACACCGCGCTCGAGGACTGGATGCTGGCACTCTCGAACAGCACCTCGGGGGGCACCAACTTCAATGCGGCCTTTGCCGAGGCCGGTGCCTTCTTTTCTGGGGCTGGGTCCAAGCGTCGGATCGTGATCTTCGTGACCGATGGCGAACCTGCGCCGGTCTCCTCGGTCGATGCAGCGGAGGCCACCATCGCGAGTCTGCCGCCCTCCGACATCTTCGGCTTCAACATCGCGCTGGCCAACACGACCTTTACCGCGCGCATCGACAACACCCCCGTCGACGGCGTGCCGGTCATCCCGCCTGGCAGCCCCGAGGCGCTGGTGGCCTCCCTGCGCGGGGCGTTTGGCAACGGGCCGGACATGAACCCCGCGCATATCATCCGCGAGTGTCTCACCAACCGCGACTGGGGCCTTGGGTATTCCTCGGTCGAGATCGGCGCGAGTTTCACAGCGGCCGCGGATGCGCTCTACACCGAGGGCTTCGGCCTGTCGCTGATCTGGCAGCAGGACAGTTCCATCGAGGAATTCATCGGCAGCGTCCTCGACCACATCGACGCCACGCTCTTCATCGACCGGCGCACCGGGCTCTGGGAGATCAAGCTCATACGGGCGGACTACACCGCCAGCGCGCTGCCGCTCCTTGACGAAACCAACGTCGTCGACTGGGGCCGGCTGGGGCGGCGCGCGCCGTCGGACCTCATCAACAGCGTCACGGTGCGCTTCACCGACGCCTGGACGGACGAGACGGGTGCGGTCTCTGTCACCGACACAGCGCGTGTGCAGGCCATGGGCGAGGTGATCGCGACCACGCTCGACTATCCCGGCATCCGCTACCAGGGTCTGGCAGTGCGCGTGGCTGAACGCGACCTGCGGGCGCTGTCGGTGCCGCTGCTCTCGGGCGAGATCGTGGTGAACCGCGAGGGAGCCAACCTCGGGCCCGGCGATGTCATCCGGCTGCGCGCGCCGCGCCTCGGGCTCGACGATGTCGTCATGCGCCTCTCTGAGATCGGTCAGGGCGACGGGCGCGACAACGGCATCCGTCTCAAGCTCGCTGAGGACGTCTTTGCGCTGGGGGCCACCGCCATCGCAGGCGGCCGGATGCCATCTGGTACTGGCGTCGCCGCTCCGCCACGGGCGTTGGCCCGGCGCATGGTCTCGGAGGCCCCGTATTGGCTTCTGGTGCGCGAATTGGGCCACAGCGAGGCCGACCGCATTCTTACGGACGATCCGGACGCCGGTGCGCTGGTGGCCACCGGCGAGCGCCCCAGTGCCGATGCGCTGGTGGCGGAACTCTGGATCGATCCCGGCACCGGCCCTGCTCAGGAAGGCGTGGTCGCCTTCGCGCCAACGGCGTTGCTGGCGGCCGACCTGTCGGACCACCCGGAGGCGCGGGTCATCCCTGTCACCGGCTGGCGCGACATTGGCGAGGTCGGGATTGGCACGCTGGCCAGCATTGACGGTGAGATGGTCCGCGTCGACGGGATCACCTCCACGGCCATCACCGTGGGCCGGGGCTGTCTCGATACCGTGCCCCGCGCGCATGCGGCGGGCACGCCGGTAATCTTCTTCGACGAGGGCGCGCGGATAACTGAAGAAAGCTGGGCGGCGGGCGAGACCCTGGCGGTGCGGCTCCTGCCCGAGACCGGGCGCGGCACGCTAGCGTTTGCGCTGGCCCCCGAAGACAGCGCGATGCTGAACAGGCGGGCCATCCGCCCCCTGCCACCTGGGCGGGTGCAGGCCAACGGCAGCTACGCGCCGGATCTCGATGCGCTGATTGCAGATGGTCTCGTCCTCACCTGGACACATCGCGACCGGCTGACCCAAACGAGCCCGGTCATCGTCGATCATACCGGCGGCTCAATCGGACCGGAGCCGGGCGTCGGCTATGCGATCGAGGTGCGCTGGATTGACCCCGACACCGGCTTGGCACTCATGCCTCCCGGCATCGTCATTGACGCAGGCAGCGGCCCAAGCTGGACGCTGGCGCCCGAGGACGTCCCGGAAAGCGGCGCGCCGGAGCGCACGGCCGAGATCGACATCGCTATCCGGGCGCGCCGGATGGTCGACGGCACCTGGCTCACCGACCGGGAAGCCCGCCGGTACCAGCTGACTGCCCCCTTCGCCGCCGGATGGGATCGCGGCTGGGGCTTCCTCTGGGGCACCTGATCGAGACGACCCTCATGGATGTTGTCGCGAGCGCCAGCATCGCTACCACCTTCAACACCACAAGCGAGACCAAGCATGCCTGAACGGATCATGCCGGGACTGGGGCTACGCGCCTTCTATGACCCCGGCCAGCGCAACTGGGGCACCAGCCTCAGCGAAGACCTGCGCCTTGTCTCAGCACTGGTCCAGGCGCGCGCCACATCGCGAACTGCCGTGCTCCCGGCCACCGGCACCGCGGGCCAGATTGCCATCGTGCCCGCCACAGCTGGCGTCAATGCCAATGCGCTCGCTCTCTGGGACCAGTCGCCAGCTGGAGCGGCTGCATGGGTCTACCTCACCCCGGAGGAAGGCTGGCAGATCTGGATCGCGGATGAAGCGCGGCATGTGCAGTTCACCGCGGGGGCGTGGGTTGAAGTGCCCCGACCGGGCGTCGTGCGCATCCGGACGCTGACCGCAACGGCACACACACTCGAACCCATCGATCTGGGCAGCATCCTCGAGACCACCGGCTCCTCGGCCGTGACGGTGACAATTCCAGCAGAGGCCACAGCCGCCTTCGAGATCGGCGCGCTGATCAATGTCACGCAGGTCGGCGCTGGGATCGCCACGGTCGCGGCGGCACCGGGCGTCTCGCTCAACGGCGTCACCGGCGGTTTGGTCGCGCTCGATGGCCAATGGTCGGGCGTGGCACTCGTGAAGCGGGGCGCTGATGCCTGGGTCATCCAGGGCGCGCTGGTGGGGGCTGTCGCATGAGCCTTCTGATGATGCGCGCCGCCATTCTGGCGCAAGGCGGCGATACGGCCCCGCCGGTCGATATCGGCTCCGTCTGGCAGCTCGACACAGCCCGCCGCCCTCCGGGCTACACGCTGTCGGACGGCAACCAGACCGCCGTCAACACCTCGGGCGGGACCAACTACCAGCGCTGGGTGCCGACCGCCAAGGCGATCCTGCCCTCGGACGGGCGACGCTATTGGGAGGTGCTCTGCGCGCCCACCGGGGCAACCAGCTTCGACGGCTACATGGGCGTTATATCGGCCGCCCAGCGCGAAGAGTTCGACATTGGCAACAACCCGATCACGCTGGGCTCCATCGGCTGGCGCGGCAATGGCTCGCTCTGGTCCTCGGACACTGCGACAGCCTCACAGCGTCTGACCGGCCTGCCAACCCATGGCGCAGACGATGTGCTGATGTTCGTGCTCGACCCCTCTGCCGCCAGTCTCTGGATCGGCAAGAACGGCGTCTGGCGCGACGATCCGGTGAGCGGGGCACCAACCTGGACTGCCGGTGGCAGCGCGGCCTTCCATCCCCAGATCCAGGGGCGCAATCCCGGCGATGGCGGCACACTGCGCTCCCAGCCCTCGCAGTTCAGCTATCCCGTCCCGCCGACTGTGCGCGCGCTGGGCTTTGAAGAACCCGACCTGCGCATCTTTGAAGCCCATGCCTTCATCGAGCTTGCCTGGAACAAGCACCTCAGCGTCGGCGAATTCGAGGCATGGCTCGTCCTCGGTGGCGGCACGCGTCTCACCTCGGCCAATGCGTCGTTGTTTCTCGATCACGGTGGCGGGACACGCCTCACCACCGCCCAATCCGCCCTCTACATCGAAGTGGAATTGCCATGAGTTACGTTCTCCATCTGGGCCATCAACCCACCGACATCTCCGGCATCTCGGGGCTCCTGAGCACCGTCGCGGCAGGTTTCGACGACACACTCGACATCAATGGCCTTCGCTTCAATGGCAGCCGGACATTGGCCGCCCCCTTCGCCATCGGCTGTCCGGCACCTTCAGGTGATATGTGGCTCGGGTTTCGATACGTGCCGCCCAACAACGATTCCGAGAGCATTACCCAGAGCAATGCCGGGTTTCTGGAATTCTACGACGCCGACAACGTCAGGGTTGCGCAGATCCGGCCGCTCACCAGCACCAATCGCTACCACGCGGAGGCCTTGGGAGACGCTACGGCACAGGGCAGCTCAAGCTACACTGCGGCCAACGGCCAGCCGCAATGGGTCGATGTGCGTGTGGCGGTGGGGGCCGACGTAACCATCGAGTTCTTCGTTGATGGCGTGTTGCAGAGCGCGGCCACGGCGGCGAACACAGGTGGCAAGGGCAAGCCGGTTCAGGTCGTGTTCGCTAATGTCGGACTGCATGGCACAAGCACTAACCGCACCTGGTACTATGCTCACATCGCCGTCCTGGACGGGGTTTCCACGGTTGGACGGCGTTTCGTGCGCCGCAGCCCCAACGCCATCGCCAGTTTCAACCAGATGACCGGCAGCATCGACGCGCTGCGCGATGGTGATATCGCCACACGGGTCGCCAGCACGGCAACGGGACAGCGCATGTCGTTTTCGCTGACAGGTCCCACCGGCCCCGCGTCGGTTTCCGCCATTGCGGGCGTGCACCTCAAGCAGATCGCGCAGGCAGGCACAGATGGGCCCGACGCCACGGCGGGCTTCCTGCGCATCGGCGGGGTTAACCACGACGCCGCCCCGGAGACCGTGCCCGACCTCGCGCCCAAGCCCGTCTATTCGAGCTGGGCCGTGAACCCGGTCGATGCCAGCCCGTGGAACGATCTGACCCTGCCCAACGAGGTCGGGATCCTGTCCGCATGACCCCGCGTCGCTCTGGGCAGGGCCATGTCCGGATGCCCGATGCCGAGTTCGAGGAACTGCTGGCACGCGCGGCGGAAGAGGGTGCCAAACGCGCGCTTGCAGATGTCGGGCTCGATGGCACCGAGGCCGCCATGGATGTCCGCGACCTGCGCGCGCTGCTCGACTGCATCCGCTTCGTGCGCCGCACGGCCGTGCAGACCACGGTCCATCTCGTCACTACCGGCATCATCCTCGCACTTCTAGCGGGCATCGCGCTGAAGCTGAAGATCTTCGGCCCAGGCGGCTGAACGCCAGCCAAGTCTGCGCACCACCCAACCTCTTCCACCGAAACCACGCCGACTCGCAGCGCGTCGCTGCAGGCGGGTCTCGTCGTCCCTTCGCAAAGGAATCCACCATGTCCGATCCCATCCGTACCTTCCGCCATTTCCGCGACGTGCCTGAGGGCACTTGGCGCTGGCCGAACTTTTCACCCGCCGAGATCGCCTGCCGGGGTACCGGCAAGCTGCTGATCAATCCGACCGTGCTCGACAAGCTTCAGGCGCTGAGAGACCAGCTGGGCAAACCGCTGATCGTTCGCTCGGCCTACCGCAGCCCAGAGCACAACCGCGCGGTGGGCGGGGCCAAGGCGTCGAGGCACATGGACGGTACGGCGTTTGATATCGCCATGTCGAACCATGACCCCGCAGCGTTTGAGGCGGCGGCGCGCGAGGTCGGGTTCCTCGGCTTCGGCTTCTATCCGCGCTCGGGTTTCATCCATGTCGATCTCGGCCCTGCACGGCAATGGGGCGAGCGGTTCCCGGTCCGGGCGACCGCATTTGCAGCCGAGACCCCGTCCGCACGCGAAGTGCTGGCCGACAGCCGCACGATGAAGGGTGGCGGGGCGGCCGGCGTGGCGACGATTGGGGCGGCCGGCGTGGAGGTGGCGCAGAACGTCCTGGCCGAGACGCAATCCACCATCCTGCCGCTCTTGCCGTATCTTGATACGCTCCGCTGGGTGTTCATTGCCGTGGCGCTCGGCGGGATCGCGGTCACGATCTACGCCCGCATTGACGACTGGAAGCGGGGGCGGCGGTGATCGCCGGGCTGCTCACCGGAATCGCCGCGAGCCCGTAGATGCGGGCGGCTTTGCGATACGGCGCCATTGTAGTCGCCGTGCTCCTGTTTCTGTTTTCGCTTCGGCGGTCCGGCGAGCGAGCGGGACGACTGGCCGAACGACTTGTGACCACGTAGAAGACCAAAGACGCCCAACGCAGAATGCTGGAAGCAGCCGCTCTCCGTCCTCGCGGTCGTGACGAACTTGCTGAGCGGTTGCGCGATGGGCATTTCTGACCCGCGCATCGCAACCGTCTGCCCACCCGTGGTCGAATACAGCCGGGCGTTCTAGGCGCGCGGGGCGCACGAACTGACGTTGCTCAGGGATGATTCGGCGGTCGTCAGTAAGCGGTGCGTCAGCCCCGTGGTTTTGGCTTGATGTGACTTCAGGCATGCCATCCTGCAACTGAGTTTGCAGGAGGATGGCTGGTGGAGCACCAAAACGAGCACCGGATGGAGGCTTGCGGGGCGAAGGGAGTGTCACGGATGGAGGTCCTTGATGGCCCGACGGGACGGCGGCGCTGGCCAGATGACCTCAAGGCGCGGATTGTGGCGGAGAGTTTTCAGCCGGGGGCGCGGGTCTGCGATGTTGCAGCGAAGTATGGATTGATTGCTCGGCATCTATCCGGATGGCGCGGTCTTGCCCGGAAGGGGCAACTGGTCCTTCCGGTCGACGCAGCCCCCACTTTCGTGCCGCTGGTGATTGAGCCATCAGCTCCAGAGGCAGCCGCTGCCGCACCAGTGGACACGGCAGTGATCAGGGTCGAGATCTGTGGCGCGGTTCTGCATGTGGCGCCGGACTGCAGCCCGGAGCGTGCAGCTGCTTTGGCAGCGGCCTTGAGGAAGGTGCTGTGATCTTTCCTGATCAGGCGGTCCGGATCGTGATCGCGACCAATCCGGTGGACTTCCGCAAAGGGCACGACGGGCTTGCGGCCGTGGCGCATGCCGAGCTGGGCTTTGCACCCAAGGCGGGGGTGATGGTGGTATTCCGCTCCAAACGTGGCGACCGGATCAAGGTTCTCTTCTGGGATGGCTGCGGGGTCGTGATGATCTACAAGCGGTTGGAACAGGGCGGCTTTGCCTGGCCCAAGGTCAGCGACGGGGTCATGCGCCTGTCGCGTGTGCAGTTTGAAGCTCTGTTCGCAGGCCTTGATTGGCGCCGCATCCGCGCACCGCGACCTTTGCAGCTTACCGCGACAGAATGACTCGGATCGCTTTGTAAATATGGGCAACTGTCGGGGGACGCGGTATGAGCAGCCATGTCTGTTTCCGCCTTGCAACCCATTGATCTGGAAACCCTTCCGCCCGCCGTGCGCGAGGCGTTTGTGGCCATGCAGGCCAAGGTCGCGGGCCTTGAGGCTCAGACCAAACGCCAAGATTACCTGATCGCTGAACTGCGGCACGCGCTCTACGGCAAACGATCAGAGCAGTTGGTCCCCGACGAGCGCCAACTGGCTTTCGAGGATCTGGAAACGGCTGTCGCCGAGGCCGAGGCGGCCCGGGATGCGCCCTTAGAATGCAACGCCGATGGCAAACCCAGACGCCCGGCAGCCAAACGCAATCTTGGTCATCTGCCAGACCATCTGCCGCGCATTGAACAGGTGATCGAACCTGCGCAAAAGGTCTGCCCCTGCGGCTGCGCTGATATGGTGAAGATCGGCGAGGATCGTGCTGAACGGCTGGATATCATTCCCGCCCGCTCTCAGGTCATCGTCACCGTCCGCCCCCGCTATGCCTGCCGGCGTTGCGATGCAAGCATCACACAGGCTGCGACGCCGAACTGGCTGATCGAAGGCGGTCTGCCAACCGAGGGCACTCTCGCCCATGTCGCTGTCTCCAAATACGCAGACCACTTGCCGCTTTACCGCCAGTGCCAGATTTACAGCCGGGGTGGTGTGGATCTGGATCGGTCCACCCTCGCAAGCTGGTGTGGCACGACAGCCTATCATCTGGCCCCGGTCGTCGACCGGATGCTCACCCACCTCAAGCGATCGGGTCGGCTGTTCATGGACGAGACCCGGGCGCCTGTGCTTGATCCTAAGGCGGGCAAGACCAAGACGGATACTCTGGGCGCTGACCCGCGATGATCGCGGCTGGGGTGGTGCCGATCCGCCCGCCGTCGTCTTCACCTATGCCGCCGGGCGCCACGGCAGCCATGCGATGGACATTCTGACCGGCTTCAACGGCATCCTGCAGGTTGACGGATATACCGGCTATAACGCATTGGCCGAACCAAAGCGCGTGGGTGGCGCGCCTCTGCAACTCGCCTATTGCTGGGCGCATGCCCGGCGCAAGCTGCACGACATCTATCAGAAGGACGGCTCCGAGATTGCCGCCGAAGGCCTGCGCCGCATCGCCCAGATCTACAAGATCGAAGCCAGCGTCCGAGGTTGTTCGCCCGAAGAACGTCTTGCCGCACGCCAGGCGCAATCCGCCCCGTTGGTCGCCGACTTCCGTCTCTGGCTGACCCATCAGCGCAGCCGCATCTCCGCCAAGTCCCGCCTCGGCGAGAAGCTCGGCTACATCCACCGCCACTGGGACGGGTTGCAAATCTTCCTGACAGATGGCCGCGTCGAAATGGACACCAACCCGGTCGAAAACACCATCCGACCCATAACCCTCAATCGTAAGAATGCGCTGTTCGCAGGTCACGATGAGGGCGGACGCACCTGGGCGCGCATGGCCTCGCTCATTGAAACCTGCAAGCTGAACGCCGTCGATCCCTACGCCTACCTGCGCGAAACACTGACCGCCATCGCGCACGGCCACCCCGCGTCACGTATCGACAACCTCATGCCGTGGGCATTCCAAAAGCCGTCAAGCTGAACTGCCAACGGGGTTCAGGCACCGCTTACGGTCGTCAAGATGATGAATGACTATGCTGTAATGCGCGAACAGGCACGCTCGTGCGCAAACGCTTGAAACTCAACGCGAGTTGTCAACCATACACCAGCCAGGTATAGAGTTGAGAAATAAACCCATTTTAGCCGATGGTGCTCGATCTATATTCACGGCGTGGTGTAAACTAGGCCGTTCCCGTCAGTCAGCAAAAGCACCTTCGATAAGCTGAGCGTAGTCACGTAAAAACTCCTCCCCCGAATAGGGTTTTGTTTCACGTTCGCTGGAGAGATAATCGTAACCACCGCTCGCATATGCGTTCATGCGCCGCATGCCTTCATCAGTCAGTTGGTTGGGACTGTGTGGGTTGACTAAACGCTTGAACATATCGCGTACCGATTCACGTTCGAATACTTCAATGCCGGCCTTCTTGAGTTCGGCCATTACAAGAAGCCCGATCAGGAAACGGCTCGCCTCTTTGTAATCCTCGGGGAAATTCTCGACCATCTCTGCAGTGGCGCCGACTTCGTTGCTCCGGCCACTAGCGAAGCCAGCCAATAGGCAAAAATAATATCGGTCGAAGTCAACCTTAAAATGCTCAAAATTTTCAATTTTGTTGAACCAAGTGCGCGCATCGTTGCGCATACGAAAACGAGCCATCAGATCTCCTCCACATCGGTCACGTCAAACTGCATGAAGTAATCGCGATCCTTTACCAGTGTTGCGGACTCAGTCTGAACGACACCTTGCGTCGGAAGATTTTCTTCAAGCCGCTTTGTGCCATCTGTGCGACGGAACATGGTTAAGAACAAACAATCATCTGACGCCTTTTCGAGCGCTTGAACGAAACCGGGCCGCTCGGTATTAATCGTAAAGCCAACAAACTGCGTACATAGCTCAGGAATAAGCCGCCCAATCTTTCGACGCACTCCCTCGTCGATAGGTCCGGCGGGACTGTCAACAATCAATGGAAAATCATTATTCCCACGCTTCAGTGCACTCATAAGAAAAGTATAGCCGACCGACAATTTCTGCCCGGCACTAGCACCACTTTGATTGGCCAAGTGGAGCGACTTGTCGATGCGTTCCACGCGCAGTGGATCATTGGAGAGCACCACTTCAAGGCGTTCGTTTGTGGCCCGCAGCAAGTCGGCGCGAATCGCGTCGCGCGCAAGCAATTCGGCGCTTTCGAAGATAGTTCTCAGTGCATCCGTCTTTTTTCTTAGCTCAACTGTCTTACTGAGCTCCGCAATCTTACCCTTAACTTCATCAAGTTTCTTTTTGATGAGCTTTAGTGAAAGGATTGTACCCCCGGTATCTTCCTCGCTAGGATCGTCGATATCATGAAGCGCTTGCTTGTAGCGCTCAAGATCAATCAGCAACGAATCAAGCGCGGCTTTCCACGATTCGAGTTCAGCGTCTCCTGCGTCGATCAGTTTCTTTGCGAGGAAATCAAGTGTCTGTTTAGCTTCCTTCTGCTGGCGTTTTGCAGTGACGAGTTCCTTCAGGCCAGCTTCTAGGCGAGTGTGGCGACTATCCTCCTCGGTTGGGGACACAAAACGTGATATATCACTTTTTAGGGCGTTGATTGTCGCGGACTCATCGTAGTCAAGATAACCCATAGCACGCTTCGTGATTTCTTTAGCGGCCGCTTCAGTCATGGGGCGGCCGCAGATGCATTCCTCATCTTTCACGAGATCATCGAAGAACTGTGCTGAGCTGGTTTCGGGCAAGCGTAAATTGTCGAGATTATCCCTAAGCAGAACGAGTTGCTCGCAGAACTTTGGATGTACAGCGAGCGGCATTCTCATCAGTCCCATGACGGTTCCAGAGATGGTGCTCACGGCGTTATCGGCGTTCTGAAGGTTGAACTGGGCTTCACCATGCTGAATCTTAGTAGATTCAACATTTCCAATTTTTTCTGCAATCTTTTTTTCAAGCTTAGCTGCTTCGATAGTGCCAGCTTCGATCTTACTCTCTGCAATCCCTCTAGCCTTTATCAGTCTCGTTTGCTGAGTAAGAAGCGCGTCATGCGTAGCGTTGAGCTTTTCGAGTGCGCTAGCGCTCTTAGGACCACCTTGGCTGGTTGCCTGTTTCCATTGCAGCTCCACGGTATTTGACACAATACCGAGCAAGTCGAGCTGGCATAGGGCTCCGATCGCTTCATCGGCGCGCTGAGTGCCTTGGGTGAGTAGATTATCGGCAAACTCACCGTCAAATATGAACAGCTCAAGAAATGCCGGCGTTAAAAACTGGAGCATATTCGCGGGCGGCTCCCATCGATTCTTGACGCCACCACTATTCGGCGCGGTTGTTCGATATGAGGCACTTGCAGCCTCAAAGTCGAGGATCAGTTCGAAGGTCAACGGCTTGCCATTAACTAACAGTGTCACGCGGAATTTGCCGGTTTCGTTGGTCGCTCCTGGCCGACGTAATTCGCGGATCCGCGCAGGTGTCCAATTTCCCGCTGTTCCGGTCAGCGCAGCGCGCAGCAACTCGAGTGTCGTCGTCTTGCCTGTTCCGTTGGGCATTTGGACCAGTGCGACACGGGCGGGGGTGCCATTCTTACCGGTGAGATCAATAGTGATGTCGGGACAGCGCATGCCCTCAACCATCCAGCCAGCAAGACTAATCTGCATTGTCAGCTCCAGGCAAAACGATTGCCGCCATTACATTTTGGTAAAAACTGAGATCTTGCTGCTCGCTGCTTTCGCCTGTACTCAGGGCTTCAAGCCAGGCAACTAGACGTTGCGCGACCTGGCGAGGCTGATCAGCCTTTTCGGCTGCATCGTACAGTGCTTTCTTAAGCGCGGGATCAAGCGCCATTTGCATCCCCCCTTCTGACTTGCGACAAAGTTGTGAGCCATAGGCTCCGGTCCTGATCGGCATTTGGGACCGAATCTGTAGGACTTGCAGGTCGCACGAAATCGATCACTAGCGCACGCTTGTCGGGCTGCATAGGATCAATGCGAAGACAGCGTCCAATACGCTGGATGGTTTCGAGCCGCGCACGTGCGGATGCGAACAGCACAACGGTGTTAAGCGACCGGATATCGATCCCCTGCGATATCCGGTGGCAGGTGATGAGACAATCAATCTTACCCTGAGCGAAATCGACCAAGTGCTCGCGATCATCTTCAGCATAATAAGTGCGATATAAATGTGTGAAATTGTGAAGTAACTCTAGGATTGGCACTCCATACTCCCTGGTCTCCACGAAGATAATGCAGCGTTCCAAAACATTCGGGTGTTCTGGCAGAAAGTCAGCGAAGACTTGCGGTTTCATTTCGGCAGTCTTGTAGACTTTGGCTATCTCGGTCCACATTTCTTCCTGGCTCATTGGCCGGCCTTCGCGCGCACGCGCCGCTTTCTTGGCATAGACGGCCTGAAGGCGGTCGCGATCGGCTTGCGTCAGGTCATAGTTCAAGGGCAAGTAATCAAATTCGGCAAGGACGCCGCGCGAGATCGCCTTTTCGAGTGGAAACTCATAGAGGACGGGACCGAGTTCAGCTGCGATGAAAGCATTGCCATTCTGGTCATAGGCCCGTTCCGGCGTTGCGCTTAGACCGACCCGATAGGCAAACGCGGCATGCCGCCCCTGAAGCGCTTCAACTAGGCTTGGCGTAGCAAGGCCATGAACCTCATCATGGATGATCAGCATTCGCCCCTTGACTTTGTCAGGGAGACGATCGATGAGCTGGCGTAACTGCTGGCGCGATATAACCAGAAGCGCGCAGTTCGGGTCCAGCGCAAAGTCACCGGATTCGTGATGGCGCTCAAAATGGCGGTAGAGCAGCCAATTGGGACGGCCATCTGCGATCCACTCTTCGAGCTCACCAGACCATTGGTCGAGTAAATCGGTGCCTTCCATTGTGATGATCGCGGCATCGATCGCCTTATTGGCGATCAGCGATTGCATGATCTTGAGTGCGGTCCGGGTCTTGCCCGTGCCGGTCGCCATTTCAAGAATGCCGGCGCGTGCGGCGAGGAAGGCGGCCACCGCTTCGTCCTGATGCGCCCAGCGCGGATCGCCGGCGGGCGCCGGTACTTCAAGCTGCGTCGAGGGCGGCGCAATTTTCCGCGGGGCACGCTCGCGCAGCTTGCCGACAACCTCCTTTGACGGCGCGAGCACCGACAGTCCAGAGGCGAGATTGTCCCAGGCCTCGTCAAATTGCTCGGTCTTGACTGCGACCCGATCCTGCTCACCAGAGACCCAGTCGCGATAAACGTCGATCGACTCATAGTTTCGACGATGGCCGCTTATCGTCTCGTTGGCTGAGCCTGTGAAGGCCGCTCGGGTGCCGTCGACAAAATCGAATACACCGATCTTCTCATGAAAAATCCCGGGATCATCGACATGTTCAGGGAACGCAAACTTAAGCTGTAGCCGGTCATTGGCAACCAGCCACGCAAAAACGCTAGCGCGTAGCGCGCGATCATCGGGAGCATCAAGTAGCGCAAGGATTTCTTTGAAGACCTGATCAATAATCACCGATCTGTAGGCCGCAATTTGTTCTGGATCCTGCAGAGAGCGCAGGGTGGCGGCGTCAGCTGGCGAGAGCTCGGGAGACGCGATCAATTGAACTGTTAGGTCGCCCTCGCGAACAAGCCGCAACAGCGCATCAGTCCAGCTGAGGAGGGCCGAGGTTGAGAAATAGCCGACGGCACGCCGATAGCGCGAGGCGCGCATCAGACATGGATTGAAAAAATCCTTGGCAAGGTCATCCCTGCCACTGCGGTAATGGCTCTTGAGTGCCATTGGTATAGCCAAATCATCGCGTTGTTCATCCAATTGAGTCATGACGCGATCATTCCTCAAGCAGCCAGTCGAGCGTGGCTCCTCTACGCTCGGCATCACGCGCGCGCCGTTGCGCCGCGAACAACTGGGCAAGCGGATCATCGTCGTCCGCATCCATCGATTCCCGGACGTACGAGCTCGAAAACATACCGGCGAGCGCAGCATCTTCAACCCAGTCGTCGCCGCCGTGGTTCGTCGCCCGCTCAGCGAGTTCCTGGCCTATCGCACTTGTCCAATTTGCATCGGCACCCAAACGCGCGAACGCAGCATCAAGACGATGGCACAAGTCGGCGGCAAGTGGCGTTGTGCGATGCGGCCGCTGCCAACGAAAGCCTTCGCGACCGACCTCCTCAATAGCGCCAAGTCGCAAAAGTATGGCTACCAGCCCCGCTCCGCCGTGCCAGCCGATCCCGCGTCCGGTTAGGCGATTGCCGGCGACCCAATTAAATTGCCCGATCTTTACGGCGTAGTGGCACGCGGCAAATACACGGTCGAGCGCTGGAAGTTCATAAGCTGCGCCATGACGAAGGCTGTTTCCTAAGTGGTACCGTCCCTTCAGCTCTTGGAGTCGAAGCCATTCCCGCCGCTCATGGTCATTGATTGGCCACTCATTGATTGTAGCAATCGCCAACAGCGATGCTAGAATTGTATCATCACCAGAATGGCGTGCCCAAAGACAGAGAGAATATTCGATTGCTTGCGTCCAAAATGGAAAGATGCTCCTTGGTTCACCAGCGTAGCGAGCAACGGCGTAGTGTCTGGCCTGCGTATCATTAAATAGCACTGGCCATTCTTGCGGCATATTTTCCAAATAGCTCTGGATCTGCTCTGGTAGCGCGTAAACTCCAGGTAACGCCCGGACGAATAGATCTCTTCGAGTTAATAGGATTGGACCGATGCTGTTAGCCGAGCGGCCATCAGGCAAAATCTCCATTGCATCGTCCATCAGCTCGACAAGCCGGGTTGGTCCGCGACGACGCAAGGTCGTCTGGAGCGCTTGTGCAATTGTGCCGGGATCCTCGTCGCGGTTCGGGGTCGGAGCTTCGATCGCAATGGACTCTGGCAGCGGCGCTCCTCCAGTTCCGATCGCTATCCAACAACCATCCTCAATTTCGAGAAAGAGATGCTGTGCCGCATCCATAACAATCTCTGCGTCGCGTCCGCTGCATGGATCATCTTCGAACATAGCGCGGTAACGCTGGACCAGGCGCTCGAGAAAATACAGTTCTTCGCCTGCAAGCAGTACATGCAAGCGAACCAATCGTGTCAGCCGCACTCCGACGCGCGACGGCATTAAGTAATCGTAGAGTACCGGCTGGTTATGGATCAAGATAGCAGCGGCCCTTGCCGAGGGAACTGCATCGGCCGCTACCAGCAACACAAGGGGTTTCGGCAAGGGACCATGGACGGCCGCAGCTATTATTTCACCTGCGGCTTCTATTGCGGTGGCATCGGCATCGGGAGAGAGCCAGCCATGTGGCATAGGGTGTGCCACCTGGTCGAGCCACGCGTCGAGGTTCAGTTTCTGAATATCGAGCGCGAGGCGAACATACGGATCAAGTCCCTTACGCCGCTCATGGACGTCTTCGCGGCGAAGCAATGTTTCGCCTCCAACGAGGCTGATCCAGGCCGCGCGTCCCTCACGGGCCAGAAGTTCGGCGATCGGCGCTCGAAGAACACGGATCCGGATGCGCTTGAGCGATTTGGCCTCGATCTGGCGGATTCGTTCTCGCGTGACTGACTCGTCGCTACCAATCTCCTCGAGCGTTTCAATAGTATTCTGACCGATGGCATTTCGGCGACGTAAAATCCTTTGCGCTCGCGGATCGAGCTCGGCAAGCAGCCATTCGAGCCGATCGACTAGACAGTCATGCTCTGGTGTGGCGAATTGATCGGGCAAGGACGCAACGGCTTCAACGGCGGCCCCATTCCCGAATCCTGGCTTGCCGACTCCAACATGCTGCATGGGCTCCGGTCCGCCCAGCAGCCACGCAGCCAAAGGTGCTGTGTCGGCATAGCCCGCCTTGTGCAATCGCATGGCGATGTAACGATCACAGAACTTTCGAAACTCATTTACTGACTTGCGCCCGCAATTGGGCACGCGCAACATCTTGCCAGTTGTTGCCTGGAAGTGGTCGATTACATTGGCGAACGGCATGGACGACAGCGCGGCTTCATTCAGCGCACTGCCAAGACGCGCCGAGAAGAGCTCACCGCGCATTGCTTCGGCAACCGTCTCGTCTGCGAATAATTCGAGCAATTCCGCGCGGTTTATGGCTGCTTCAGACGGACTCGGAACCCGAGGCGCGGCAATTCCAGCTACTGACACGGCATGCACAAGTGCATCCAGTTCACTCGCAGTCTTGCGGCCAAAATTGCGAATGCCGACCATCATGATGCGTTGAGCTTCTGCACCGGCATGGAGATAGGCACCGACTGTCCTCAAAGGGAGCGTGTCAGCGTCGGTTGCTAAAAAAATCGAATTGCGCAGCCGTACCGAAACGTCATGCTGTTCAACCAGCGCAAGTAGCTCATAGTCGCGCACGTCGATGGCGGACTCGTCCACTCTATTGCTACCAACCAAATGATCGGACGCCTCGGCTAATTGGGGCAAACGGTCTCTATTCATTAGGCGACAGCTGGTGCTTCGGTGACTTGTGGTGCGTATTCCTTGAACGCGCGCGCTAGCGAGTAAAGCCGTCCCGGGCGCTTCGCCCCACTACTAGGTGACAGGGTCTCCTCAATCGTCGCCGCGCCGACCTGGAGAATACCAATTAGGACAAGGTCTGCGGATGCACTGTTGAGCCCAAGTTCGGAACGACCGGCTTGCTCGAGATAGTCATTGAAAGCCTCGATAGCAGCGGCGGCAAGATCGGGCTGAAATGCTTTTTCACTGGTGGCCTTGTCTATTTTTTCGACCGAGCTCAGCCCCAAAATCATGGCCGCGTCGAAGGCCGGTCCGGCGTTGACGGATAGATCAGCATCTGGAAACGACGGGCGTAGTCGGGCTACAAAATCATGAACGTCTACGAAGTCGCCAGTCTGCACAGTCATGCGGGCAACATTGGCCGCGAGCAACCGTGTGATCGCGGCATCGCCAGCACGCGTCAGATGCCCCAACGTTTCTAACAGGCCGCGTTCAGCATCGCTGGGACCTTCGCCTTCTGGCTTGTATCCGATATCGTGTTCGATCTCATTCCAGACGTGGGCCATCATTGAGCAAATTTGGATCTCGCAACTGGCCCCGCGCAGGTTTTCGTAATTGCCCAGCAATTCACTTTCTCTGAGGTGTACTTGGCAGTGGGTAGCGCGATAAAACTGGCCTACCGCGGGGGCGAGCTTGTCCTTGAGGTCGACTTCTATGGCTCCGCCATCAGCGCCGCAGAACAGTTCACTGATCGCTTCCGCGGCGCGCGCTTCGTCTTCCGGTCGATATGTCGCGATCCGAACGCCAGCAAAATCACCGATCCGAGCGAACACATCGTCGACTGTCGCAAAATTCTTATCAGAACGACGGGCGAAGCGGCGTAATTTGCCCTCGAAACTTCGGACTGTTTTGGTTCGCGACGTGACTTGCGCACGAATGGCGTTGTCTTCGACAACGGCCGTCCGGCAAAGGTCCGCCACGCGACTGGCGAGCTTAAGGTAACGGTCGCGCTCACGAACGTAGCGCGCTACAGCCTCGTTGATAACATTATCGCTTATCGGCACGCACAACCTCCGTTCCTTCGAAACTGCATGCTTCGAGCTTTGGTGTCGATAGAAAATCAGGCGAAGCTCACAAAGTGTACCAGTTCGGTGTCAGCGAACTGTGTTAGTTCGCACTTTGTTCCAGCGCGCCAGTGAGGAATACTGACCGTTCCGGGGTCCCAGGAGACCCACCATGCCTCGCTTCGAGTGCCGTGCGCGAGGGTCGACAGGCTAGTTTCATCGGCGAAGACGCGCGGTCCCTTCAGGATCTCGCCCAGCACATGCGCGGCGAGGATCTCCAGCTCGAAGCCTGTCCGGCCCATCCATTGAGCCATCAGCCGCCGGTCAATCTCGACCCCGCCGCGGGCATAGATCGCTTCATGGCGGTAGAGCGGCAGGCCGTCCGCGTATTTCGAGACGGCGATCTGGGCCTGTAGCGCCTCGGTCGACAGCCGGAATACCGGGCCGAGGGGATGGTCGCAAATGCTCGTAACCGTCCGGCCTAACTGCCCTGTCGCGGGTTGAGAGTGCGGGATAGTGCCCACCATCGACAGTGGACACTATGTAGGTTGCGTGGCCCTTCGGACGAAGCGGCTTTGGACGGGTGAGGAGAAGCAGTCGATCTGCTTCCAGACGGCGGCACCGGCGTTTCCGTTGCCTAGGTGGCGCGGCGCTACACGGTCAATGCGAACCTGATCTTCAATTGGCTGCGCGATCGCCGCTACGCGCCGGACCCTGCGGCGGTGCCTGCGCCTGCGGTGGGGCCCTGGCCTGCTGCCGGTTCCATGGCCATCGGGTTAGGCTGCATAGCGCGGACCTCGAACTCCCGCTCCTAACCTAAACCAATATTTTCAAACCCCTGATCGCCTTTGCGAGTTCATGCCAGGGCGTCGGCGGCTGCAAGTGGCTCCACGAAAGCCGGACGATCGATTCAATCGTTTCTTTATCCAACCCCATGGCGATCAGAACGTGGGAGGCCTCACGCCGCGATGACGTGCATGCGGACCCATTTGAGATTGCCACATCGTCCCGCAGGGCAAGCATGAGAGCCTCGGAGTCTACGCCCATAAACCCCAGGGTCAGGACATGGCCCAATGCGTGGGATTGATCACCTATGAGAATGGGTTTGAGAGGTTCAAGCTCCTTTAGAGCTATTTGTCGCTCTGCCAAGCAGGCGTTCCGCCGCAACAAGTGATCCCGCATGGCAATCATCGCCGCAGCACCGAATCCAGCAATCAGCGGAACCGGCAATGTTCCTGGCCGCAAGTTTCGTTCCTGACCCCCACCAAGCATTAGCGGCTTAAGTGGAGGTCGTTCGTACCCTCTGCGCCGTGCGATGAGGGCGCCTACACCCTTGGGACCGAACAACTTGTGTGCGCTGACTGAAAGCAAATCAATTCGAGCGTGCCGCGGACCTTCGAGGTCCTTGCCAAAGCCCTGAACCGCGTCCACGTGAAAGTAAGCGGTATGATCCCTTAGAGCGCTCGCGATGTCTCCAATCGGCTGTAGAATGCCCGTTTCGTTGTTTGCCTGCATTACCGAGACAAGCAGCGTGTCGTCTCGAACCGCGGCAAGAACGTCCTCTGTCAACACACGCCCTGACTTCCCAACGCCAACGACAGTCAGCTCAAACCCTTGATCTTCCAGCGCCTTCATTGGCTCGAGCACCGCTTTGTGTTCAATCGCTGTTGTCACAAGGTGTTGCCGACCGGTTCGGCGGCCATGGTCGGCCAGGCCAAAGATGGCCAAGTTGTTCGCCTCGGTGGCTCCGGACGTGAAAATCACCTCGGATGGCTCCGCGCTGGCTACGGTAGCGATTTGCTCTCGCGCAAGCTGTACCGCCTTGTTTGCGCGGGAGCCGAACTCATGCGTGCGGCTCCCGGCGTTGCCGTACTCTACGTCGAAGTAGCGCAGCATCACTTCGCGAACTTCAGCTTCAAGGGGCGTGGTGGCATTGTTGTCCAGATAGATCGGCATCTTCTTCTTCAGCTCCAGTGCACCCGTCAGGAGGGGTTAGCAGGTTGTGCCTCGCGGTTCAAACTGCATGTTATCTGTTTGTTATTCCGTTTGACAAACAGTTTGTGACTTGGCAGAACCTGGGAAACTCGCGAGGGACCATGGACGACGCATTTCACTACGCTTTTCCTGCGATTCGCGGCGTTCAAGCTGGCCGTGAATACTATGTCTCGATGTGCCCGCTCCGCCTGATTCCAAAGATCTTTCTCTTCGACGAGGAGGAGCTAACCCCTGAGCTGCGCTCTCAGCGAACTCTGAACAAGGCGCGGATTCCGGAGATGACGCGATACCTTACCGAGCAAGAAGACACCTACGTCTTCTCGGCCATCACTGCATCGGTCGATGCCGAGCTTGTGTTCGATGCGGTTTCGCAGGAGAACGACCGCCTAGGCGTCCTGCGGATCCCGATGTCAGGCACCTTTATCATCAACGACGGGCAGCACCGACGGGCGGCCATTGAGGCGGCGCTGAAATTGAATCCGAGGCTTGGCGAAGAGAGCATCGCTGTCGTTTTCTTCAGTGACGTCGGCCTGGCACGATCTCAGCAGATGTTCGCCGACTTGAACCGTTACGCTATCCGCCCTTCGACCTCGATTTCGCTGCTCTATGACCACCGCGACACGGGTGCCGAGATGACCCGGCGTCTGGTTCTAGAAGCTGAACCGTTTCGTGATCTTGTAGAGATGGAGCGCAGCACCCTGTCAGCGCGCTCGCGGCGGCTGTTTACGTTCAGTGCAATTTACCACGCAACCAACGCCCTCCTCGCCGATGCCAGCGACGACTCGGAAGCCAGCCTCAAGACCGCCAAGGCCTTCTGGGAAGAAGTTGCGAAGCAGCTGCCGGAGTGGAACCAAGTTCGTCGTGGCCGTCTGGCATCGGGCGAGGTGCGGCAAGATCTAATTCATTCGCATGGCGTGGTTCTTCAGGCACTCGGCAAGGCGGGCGCGGCATTATTACGTGAGGTGCCGCAAGATTGGAGGGCGCGCCTGAAAGCACTCTCAGAAATTGACTGGTCGCGGAACAGTCCGATATGGGCAGGCCGTGCGGTGGTCGGTGGTCGTCTTTCAAAGGCGACACAGAACGTCACTCTTACAGCAAACTACATCAAGAAAAGCCTCGGACTTGAGCTGTCACCAGAGGATCAGCGCATTGAGGACGCATTTGAGCGGGGAGACCATGAGCGAAACACCTAAATCAGCAAGGCAATCCATCTTTAAGTCCGCCGGGTTTCAGGAAACGCTTTCTCAATCGATTGAGCAGATTCAGAAAACATACCTTTCGGACCAGATCCCCTGGGTAATCGGCTACAGCGGTGGCAAAGACTCAACGGCAGTGTTGCAGCTGGTGTGGCTGGCTCTTTCAAAGCTTGAACCCAAAGATCGCCGGAAGATTGTTCACGTCATTTCGACCGACACTCTGGTGGAGAATCCGGTAGTTGCCGCGTGGGTCGACCGCTCTCATGAAGTCATGGGTGAAAACGCGGCGCAGTTAGGTCTGCCAATATACCCTCACAAGCTGACGCCCGACGTCCAAAATACTTTTTGGGTCAATTTGATCGGGCGAGGCTATCCCGCACCTAGGCCAAAGTTCCGTTGGTGCACCGAGAGAATGAAGATCCGTCCGGCGGATGCCTTCATTTCCGACGTGGTCAAACAAAATGGCGAGGCGATCGTCGTTCTCGGGACGCGCAAGGCCGAGAGCTCAGTTCGCGCGGCGCGCATGACGGCGAATGACGAGGGGCGTTTCCGTGAAAACCTGAGCTCACATAGCTCGCTTCCGAATGCATTCATCTACAGCCCGATCGCGGAGTGGACAAATGACGATGTTTGGCTGTTCCTGCTACAGGTAAAGAACCCTTGGGGCCATGATAATAAGGCCCTTCTGAGTATGTACCAAGGTGCCTCGCAGGACGCTGAGTGTCCCGTAGTTCTCGACACGTCAACGCCGAGCTGCGGTGACAGTCGTTTTGGCTGCTGGGTTTGCACACTTGTCGAAAAAGATAAGTCGATGTCGGCGATGATCCAGAATGACGAAGAAAAGGAGTGGATGGCTCCGCTGCTAGAGCTGCGCAACGCGCTCGATGAGCCTGACCACGACAAGCGTGACTTCCGCAGGATGAGCGGGACGGTGCAGCTTTTCAACCACGACAACCGCCCAATCCCCGGTCCATACACACAGGCGACCCGAGAGGACTGGCTTCGTCGTCTACTTGCTGCTCAAGAGGTCGTCCGCAATCACCCCAAGGCCCCGCCGGAGGTTCGCGGGATCGAACTTGTGACACAGGACGAGCTCCATGAAATCCGCAGGATCTGGGTCGCCGAAAAGTACGAAGTCGAAGACCGTTTGCCCACGATCTATGCCGAAGCGACGGGTCGGAGTTTTGCCGCGAAACGGCTGGACGACACGCAACCGTTCGGGGCAGAGGAAATGACAATTCTGAAGGATGCTGCGGGCGACGATCAAATTCATTTCGAACTGGTTCGTGAACTCCTGCAGGTCCAGCGAAGCTACCGAACGTCAAGTCGGCGTGCGAAGCTGTTCGAGCGTTTAGAGGAAGCTTTCAAACGCGGCTTCTACAACGACGTCGAAGACGCAACCGGACGCGCTGCGCGCCGACGCGATCTTGGCGCCTTGTTGGAAACAGTCGGCGAAATCGGCAATGAGGGCGAGACCGCCGCAAGAGCCCTTCAACGAGAACTCGAGGAGCTTGCAGAAGTTCAGAAATCGGAGGACGCGAAATGATCTTGGACGAAATCGTGCTACACAATTTCGGCGTCTATCGCGGGCGGCATCAGTTCGAACTGTCTCCCGTGTCGGCTGACAAGCCGATCATTCTCATTGGTGCCCAAAACGGTGCTGGTAAGACAACATTTCTGGAAGCTCTTCAGCTTGCATTTTTCGGAAAGCTGGCAAGAGGCCAGCTGCGGGGAACTGGCGCGTATGAAGACTACCTGCGGGGAGCGATCAATAGGAATGCCCCGTCGGGCGATGGGGCCGAGGTGAAGGTGAAGTTCCGCCGAACGATGGATGGGAAAGAGCAGTTCTTTGAGATTCGCCGCGCCTGGTCCGCGAGTGCCCGCCGGGTACGCGAGATATTCGAGGTGGTGGTAGATGGAAAGCTCGATCGCGTCCTGACCTCTCAGTGGAACGATTTCGTCGATGAGTTGCTTCCTCCACGCATAGCACCGCTGTTCTTTTTCGACGGCGAGAAGATCGAACACTTTGCTGATCTGGACCGGTCATCCGAAATCATCGGCACCGGTATCAATGCTCTACTGGGCCTAGATATCGTTGAGCGACTGCAGGTCGACCTCGAGGTTCTCGAAGCTCGAAAGCTTGGCGACAACGGGAGTGTGGATCTCCGTGAAGAGCTTTCGATGGCGGAGGCCGAATTACGGGAGGCCGAACAACGCGCTCGAGCAGAGAATGATAGCGTTGCGAGCGTTCGCGTGAAAGCAGAGCGGAGCGCATTAATGCTGGAGCGTGCTCAGGTGGCGCTCGAAGCAGAGGGCGGCGATTTATTCGCGACTCGGGAAGCGCTAACTGCTGAGCGGGCGCGACTTGACGTGGGGTTGGAGTATGCCCGCAAGGAACTGCGGTCTTGGGCTGCGGAAGGAGCGCCGCTCCTCCTCGTTCCAGAGCTGCTTCAGTCTGCCGCGAAGCAGTCCGAGCAGGAAACAGAAATCGAAGCAACCGGCGCGCTCCTGACGCTTCTTGCTGACCGGGATCGGTTGGCACTTTCGAAGTTTGAAGATCTTGGTGCGGCAGACGATCTCATCCAAGAGGTCAAAACGTTTTTCCTGCAGGACCGAGAGCGATTGGAACAGACGGCGTCTCAGAAAATGCACTTATATTTGAGTTCATCTGCACGAACGTCGCTTGCGATACTGTGTGGCGAAGGTCGTTCCAGCACGCTTGATACACAAAAGGCCCTGCTCGAGCGTCTCGAGGGTCTGGAAGAGAAACGGGATGACCTTGAGCGTAAGCTTGCGTCTGTTCCGGCCGCTGAAAGCGTCGCGCCACTTGTTAAGGCTGTGTCGGACGCAGAAGGCGCACGGCGACAAGCTGACATCGAGCTCGATCGGCGCGTTCAGGCTCGGGACGCCGCGGATCGAGATGCGGAGGCTGTTCGAAGACGCTACAAGGCTAAACTGGAAAAACTCATTAATCTTCAACTTCAGCGCGAAGACGCTAGCCGATTGCTTCAGCACTCGGCCGCAGTTCGTCAAACACTCTCTCTTTTTGCTACGCAAGTTATCCAACATCACATTCAGCGGATCGAGAGTCATATGCTTGAAGGGCTGCAGGCGCTTTTCCGGAAGGATGATCTAGTCTCCAAGGTAACTATAGATCCAAAGACATTTGCGATCGAATTGCACGGCAGCGACGGGCATGTTGTAGCCCCAGATCAGCTCTCAGCAGGAGAACGCCAGATTTTTGCCATTTCTCTTCTTTGGGCTTTGGCAAAAGCATCGGGTCAGGCCGCCCCGACGGTGATCGACACACCGCTTGGGCGATTGGATTCACAGCATCGGACACGCCTTGCAGAACGCTACTTCCCGTACGCCGGAGAACAGGTGATCCTCTTATCCACCGACGAAGAAATTGACGGGCGGCTTTATCAAAAGCTGGCCCCACATATTTCTAGAAGCTTTACAATCACCTACGATACCGATGGGAAAGGTAGCCAAGTGAAACCTGGCTACACCTTTGCCAGCAAAACTGGACTGGAGGCAGCATGATAACGATTGAGACCGTCCGGATCGACGAGCAGGGTCGCGAACAGTTGATTAGGTTGAAGCGGCATACCGGGATCGAGACTTGGAATGTACTTTGCCGATGGGCCCTTTGCGCGTCCCTTGCGGAGCCAACGAAGCCGCCAGCCCGCCAGTTCAAGGGTGAGCCGGCGGTAGAAATCGCATGGCGCGTCTTCGGCGGCGTACATCACGAGATTTATTTGGCTCTGCTAAAGCAGCGCTGCCTGCAAGACGGCCTAGAGCTTGACCAGGCGACGGTCCATGAGCAGTTCCGACTGCATCTTCATCGTGGGCTCGGCTACCTTGCGTCGGATCGAAGCGTCCGCTCGATCGGTGGCCTGGCCCGAAAGCTGGACGAGATCGACGCACCCGCGGCGGCGTGACGTGGCCGACTTGCCCGACCTTCAAGAGTTGGCGAGTGAACATTTCACATATGCGGACCTGTGCCACTGCAGCGAGACTTGGCTCAGAACAGGGGTTGAAAACGCTCCACAGTCACTGGAAACCTACAGGGCCATCTCTGAGCTTTGCGAGAAAGTGCTTGAGCCGGTAGAGGCGGAATTCGGTCCGATAACGCTCACATATGGTTTCGCAGGTCCGAAACTCACTCGAAAAGTACATGGTCGGATTGCACCACGGCTCGATCAACATGCGGGACATGAACGGCGGGTTTCAGGTGACTTTATCTGCCCCCGGCTTGGTCAAGCTGCAGACTTTCAAGTGCCAGGGGTATCGTCGATAGTTGTGGCCCGCTTCCTAGTCACGATGGTGCCATTTGATCGGCTCTACCTTTACGGAACTGATAGACCGCTGCACATTAGCATCGGACCGCAGCATTCACGTGCGATCTTTGAGATGCGCAAATCTGGCACGCGCCTGATCCCACGTAGTTTGACGGTGAACGAGTTTTCTGCTTCGGATTGAAAGCGTACGACCCTAACTTGCTATCCGGCGGCGCAACGGGCGATGCCGGATTCTGTTTGATCTATTGCTTCTTCAAAACCTAGCGGATGGATTCCCAATGCGAAAATTGACCGCCTCTGATCAAATGCTCCTTCAAACAGGACGCTATGATCTGGACGATGACGGAAAACCTAAGCTTCGCTACACGGCGATCGATCCGATGGATCGCTATGTAAGATGTGTTTGTAGAAATCCAGATTGCTGGACGAACGATCTCCGCCCTGTACGCGAACACATGCAGGCGATCATTCAAGCCATCCTGTCCTGTGGCTACAGGGGACTGATTGATGGCGGTCGGAATCCGTGGTCAGGCACGGTTTACGCGCTGCACATGGCAGTCAGTATCGAGGACGTCTTTGTTGATCCGTCATACATCGATGAAAGCGAGTCCGCTCTTTATTGTAGGCCTGCTTGGGAATACGATGAAGAGCAGCGGGAACAGTCATCAAAATACGTTGCAGCGCTGTCCATTTTTAATTTCACATGGATGGCATATGAAGCGGCAATCGAGAATGCTCTTGGGCCGAAATATTCGAATGATAAGGTACCTGTACAAGCACGCAAGTTCTTCAAGAATGCGGATGAGCAGTTCTGGAATGCGGTGCTGGCGTTCAAGGGATCGTACAGGGTCGCAAAACAGATTTCCAGCCGAATTCCTGACTTGCAGGGTGACATAGAGTTGATCGAGACCAAGTACGGGCTTACCGGCGCTGCGGCTGCCGCAGAGCTCGTACGCATCTTCCGAAATCACATTTTTCACGGCAAGGACAGCACCCCCCTCTGGGGCGGATTGGCGAATGTTTCACATTTCTACGCGACGACAAGACTGCTTCTAATGTTGATACAAAATCTACTGTTGCTTAAGGCTCGAGACACGGAGTCTGATATTCCGCTTTCCCTCGTAATTGAAGAAAAGGACTATAAACCGGCGCGGTTCCTCCTTCTCAACCTGCATCGGCCTGAGGCCCAGTGGCCGCCCAACTCCACCCGCTGAGAATAAGGCCTGCAGTTTCGGCGGCCAACGCTATCTCCGTTCCGGTGGCGCGGATCCCCAACACATCCAATCCGATTTCACTCGCTTGGGCATCAAACCGTTTTTGACGATCAAATCCTGCTTGATCAGTCGCCATGAAGCGGGACTTCATGAGCAGGCGCTGATCCTCGCCGTGGTGGTCGAAGTCCGAAATTCGCTGCCGCCTTAGATCAACCTTGGTTCGAACCTCGAGACGCGGGAGAGGGGAAAGCTCAAAGTCTGCATAGCGGAAACCTGTCAGCTTGCCAGTTCGAAGGTGAAGCTTCACAAGTTGCATCTCGTCGAAGCCACCGGCGTACTTCTCGGCACAGCCTACAAAACAACGCAGCACTGCGGGCAGTCGCGATGTCAGTTCGGTGCTAACCCAGTAGTTCATTCCTTCGTCTAAATAACCCAGACCTTCACTGGCGGTAGCCTTGGCCGCTGCGCAGAGGCGCTCAGAGTCAGCGAGGGAGAAAAGCAGATCACGCGCTGTCGCTTGCGCCGTGGTGAAATTCTGGAACAGCGCACGAACATCCCTTTGGAGAGGCTCTGGTAAGTCCCTGTAATTTTGACGGCGATTGAATTGGTTGAGCGCTAGATAGACAGCGATATCCTCCTGCCTCTGCTCGGCTACTTCGTCCAAAACTTTGGGGTCGGATAGGTTGCTCGCCAAACTGATTGCTTTCGCGGCCGAAGTATTTGCCGCCTCGAGCCGTTTAAGTATTTTTTCTGGAAGTTCGACCACCGCTGGCCACCTTCCAAGGTCTGTCGCTACTGCCACAATGGCTTCGAGGTCAGGTCGGAGAGCCTCAAAGGCTGCTTCTCGCGCCGCCTTTCGCCGTGCGGCGGCGCTCACGCTTGGTGCGGACCGGCGAGTTTGTCGAGACAGAAGGTAGGATTGCTCGGACAACGGATCTGCAAAAATGAAGAAGAGACCTGGTCCGGCTGGAAATGCCTCTCTGCCGAGCGTGGATTCAATAAATTCCTTGAGTTCTACCGGGCGATAGAACTTCTGAAACGTACCGAGGCGAGTGACGTGTCCGTCACCATAGGGTCGGCAGGTCTCTGTTCGCGCCCGGCTAGAGGTGATGACGGCGACCGCAAGGCAGCGTTGCGCGAGAGCAAAAGCCGATCGCAGGACATCCTGCCGCTCGGCGGGGGTCTCGATCACATTCAGAACAAAGCCGAGGTTTACGACGTGAGCTGGCTCGCGTGGCTCATCCGGTGCGTAGTATGGATCCCACCCGGTGGCCGAAATACCGGCCGCCTGAAGCCCTTCGATATCCGATCCGAATCCGCACCCGTAGTCGAATACCGTCGTCTCTTCATTGATTAAGCCATACCGGATCAGTGACTGAACGGGTGATGATAGCCCGTCCCTCCGGATCGCCGCGAGATGGCGCTGGATGGTGACATCTGGCTGTGAAACCGGCTCCCCAAGGAGTTCAATTGTATGCCCGACAATTCTGACGCCAGCTTCCCGCATACGTTCTTCCCATGCAAGCCTTGTCCCAATTGAACTGGTCTCTCTCAGAAGCCCTGTGCGTTCGAGGCCTAGCGTCAGTTCGCTGTACTCCTCGCGCCTGGGGTGATCAGCTGGCAGGAGTAGTTCTTTGCGATGAAGCACTGGCGGGTTGACGCGTGCCCGGTACGAACGCCGAACGGCAGTCCGATTCTCTAGGTTTACGGTGATGCTCTCGAGCAAGGCCGGAAACGGCCGTTCAAAATCCTCGTAAGTGAGGAGCGAGATTCTCTTAAGTCCAATCGTGTTAAGCTTGACGACGTTCCAGTGCGATGCATTCGCTATCGCTTCAGCCTCCCAGACTTCTGACCGCAAAGCTTGCTCCAGACGGGCGACCGCATCTCGATGCAGGTAGCGGTTACCCGCGATTAGCTTCCCCGGATCTTCCGCAACCATTGCTGCACCTTTCGACAAGCGGCCTTACTACCTATCCATAGTAGGATGCCCGCGTGGGGGTAACAGCGCGCATTTCCGTGAACAAGCGGATTGACAGAAATGACGGGCGACGAACCGGCCATGTCCACCGACGGTGTGGCCTTCAGTCAGGCAATTTCGAATATGCACACGACACTCGATCTCAACCCGACCTCTTGCTCCTGCAGCACATCGATGATCTGTTCTTCTGAAAACCCGCTGCAAGTCATTTCGCTCCCTTCAAATCGGTCGGGATGCCAGCAGGCCGTAGATGAGAAACTAATGGCCAGGTTGCGCACAACTCAAAGGGCAATGTCGGGACGTGAAGCAGGCGTGCCGAGCCACGCTTACCCTCGGCACGCCTGCAAATATCGTGCCCACATGCGCGGCCACGCGGTCGGCGAAATCTCGGCCGACCTAGTGGGCTCCGAGCGGGTTCGCCGCCATCCCCACCGCCGCGCTCGATCCGCCCCACAGTGCGGCGTCTCCTGCGGTCCCCGCGCTTGTCGGGTCCGGGTCCCCATCAGTTCTGGCCGCCCTAGCTACTCCGCTTCGGGCGGCGGGGCGGAGGCCATTTCAGTGATGGCTTGGAATTCCGCCAAAAACTCAGGTCGATGCTGCATCAGGTACCGGACGATCCGGGCGTTTCCGAGCAGCTTTCCCAGATACCCCTTGATCACAGTCAACTGAAGGTGGTCCTGGCCGTAGGAGTCTTGAATCGATGTGATCCCTTCCTGAAGCCGGGCCAGTTCGCGCTCCATGCGGGCCATGGCCTCCGGGGTGATGCCCTTTATCTTCTTGGGCTTCTTGGTGTCCACCAGCTGTGCTTGGGGCGTTCCTGCGAGGATTGCGGAGATGTACGCTGGAGAATAGTTGTTTGCGTTCATCATCAGCTCGGCCGCCTCGATCTGGCGCATTGCTTTCATTTTGCGCAGAATTTCGAACACAGCGGTCGCGCAGTGTTTGTCCTTCAGGATGCTGACGGCTTCTTCGCAGATTCCGTCTAGGAGCTTGGCCTTGCGCACAATGCTGCGCGGATTGAGGTCGAGCGCCAGCGCGATCTTTTCCTCGGAGACACCGCGCTCAATGGCTTTCCGGATCATCTTGTGTTCCTGGATGGGCGCAAGGCGACTGATCCGCTTGTTGTAGGTGAAGGCCTCGTCGTCCGTGGAGATCAGACATTCGACCCGTTCGATGCCGAGATCCTTCAGCACCTCGATGCGTATGTGCCCATCCAGGAGCATATAGGTGTCTTCCCCACCCGGGGATCGCGTGACGACCGGTGGCTCGACCAGCCCGACCTCTCTGATCGACGCAGTGATCTGGCGGTATTTGCGGCTCGATTTCACGGATGCGCCGAGGGAGCGCACGGGCAGAACAGCCTCTACCGGCACGGTGACGCAATCGCTCTCGAAGCCCAGCGCGACCCTGTCCGGGGTTTTGCGCTTGCCCCGGCTCATTCGGCTGCTCCCGTATCCGGCGTTTGCCCGAGATATGTGGGCAGGGTGTCCAGACCCTCCGCGCGCAAGAGTGTCAAGAAATGGTCATCGCAGCGCAGTGAGCGAAACGCCTCCACGACGAAGATCAGGCGGCCCTGCGTCAACTCGGCCTTCTTGATCAGTACCTTCTGGCGCTCAGCTTCCTGCTGATAGGCGCGCACGAGCGCGTCGCTTGTCAGAGGCCGCTTGGCGCCGTCGCTTCGACCATAGCTGTTTCGGTGAAGGCGCGGGCCCTGTGCATCGCGCTGCTGGATGAGACGGCGCACCGCAGCCAGTTTCTTGCCGCGCAGCTTTTTCTGGGTGTAGGCATCCATCAGCGCGCGCTGCCCACCCTCGGCATCAGTCTTTGAAATATCGATGGCGAGGTTCAGCGGCAGAAGGCCGGTTTCCACGGCTGAGACCAGCCGTTCTTCCCCGCGCTCCAGAAGCCCCGCGATCATGCCGACATAGTCTGGCGTGACGCCGATCTTGTTTGCGATCTGGCGATCATTGTAGCCGCGTTTGCGCAGGTTGCCGATTTCGCGCATCAGGTCGATGGGATTATGCTGGCGACGTGCACAGTTTTCCACGAGGCTCATGACAAGGCAGTCGCTCTCATCGGCGTCAATGATGATGGCCGGGATGGTATCCTGCTGAAGCTCCATGAACGCCTCGAGCCGACCTTGGCCGCAGACGAGATCAAATTCCGCAGGGTCTGACCCGGCGCGCTGCGCCACGGTGATTGGTCGCTTCAGCCCGATCTTCGCGATGTTCTCGACCATTTCCTCGAAATTGCGCCGGTTGCGCACACGGGGATTGAGGATGCGAATTCGGTCGGTGGGGATGAGAGTGACCTGTTTCTGGGCAATGTCGTGGGCTTCGTCTGGCATCAGGCGGCCTCCGTGATCCGGGCCCGGCCAGCGAGCCCATAAAAATAGTCGAGCGTGTCAAAGCGATAGGCATCCAGCGAAAGTCCGTTCTGCTCGGCCAGCCTCAGTCTGGCCATGGTCATGTCGATACTCGGCAGCAGGTAATAATCGCGTGGCGCTTCGTTCAATTCGTCCATCCGCACGGCAATCGTGATGTCGGGCACCAGGCCAGTATCGAGGCGGATGCGCCATCGCAGGGAGCCGCCCTGCGTCTCGAAGCACCGGGACAACACCACCGACATCGTGAACTCGTCATTTATGCGGATAAGGTCGGTGTCGGGGTCCTGCACCGCCTGGCCGCCGTGTTCAGCGACCCCGTCGACGATCCGCGCCACGATGCCAGGGTGGGCCTGTCGCAAGGCCCGGTTAATCTCGACGTAACGATAGTCGCGCTCTGGCTCGTAGCCGATCATCTGGTAGGCGCGCAGCAGGCTGCCGAAGCGGTTTCGAAAGGCGCTGGACGACGGCACGTTGTCCTGTTCGTCGATGATCAGCCCCGACAGCACGCCTTTCTGTTTCAGCACGGCGCGCAGGGCTTCGAGCAGTTCGGCGTCCGTGAAATGCTGACTGCGTGCGTCGACGATTTCGCGAGCACGCAGAAACAGCGCCTCGTCCACGATGGCGGGGTAGGCGCCCTCCGCCCGGATCCACATCTCGCGTGGGTTCACCACTCGCTTGTGCTTCAGCTTGAAGGATACCTTGTTGTAAACGTTGTTGCCGATGTATTTTTCGTTGGTCAGGACCTGGTGCACCGATGCCCGGGACCATGGCCGCTCAAGATCCGTCAGATACCCGTCGGCATTCAGGGTTTCCGCAATCTCACGCTCCGAGCGGCCATCCACGACGAACATTCGGTACATGCGGCGCACGACGTCCTGTTCCTGATCGGGGCCCGGAACAAGGACGACACGGTCGGTCTGAAAACTCTTCTGTTGGCCGCGGGACAACGCACCCTTCGGGTTGCCGTGTTCGTCGATCAGCACCCGGCGCAGGCCGTATCCAGCAGCACCGCCTTGGCGGAAGCCAAGCTCAACCAGGCGGCATTGCCCGGCGAAGACCTTCACGGAAAGCTCGCGACTGTATTCGCCTGCCATGACCCGTTTGACTGTCTTCAGCAGGTTGGAACCGATGCTGCCGTCGTTTTCGAACTGCTCGCCGCAGTAGTGGACGCGGATCCCGGCGCGAGAACAGACATGCTCGTGGTAGGCCCCTTCATCAGCATCCTGAAACCGGCCCCAGCGGCTGACATCATAGACCAGAATGGCCTTGAAATCCGCCTGGCCAGTTCGGACCTCGGCCATCAGGTTCTGCAGCGCCTCGCGGCCGTCCAGCCGCAATCCAGAACGACCAGAGTCCTCGAACACGCGCAGGATCTGCAGGCCCCGGGCGGTGGCGTAATTCCGGATAATGTCGAGCTGGTTCTCGGTCGAGTACTTCTGGTGATCGGTCGACATTCGGACATAGGCGACGGCCGGCACTTCCGTTTCAGGCGGCTCATCACTCTCGTTGGAATGGGTCGCCCACCGACCAGTCACATGCGTATCTCCAAATAATTCCAGGCAAATTCATCGCTCCCGTCGGAATCAACGGTTGCATTCTTCGCCTCCATGTAAAGCGAAGGAGTGTGGAATGTCGTTTCCGAAAAAGGGCAAGTTCTTTCCAAAAGAAAACGGATATAATGCAAAATACGGTGAACAGACGAATGGATGCTTTGTCGACGAAATCGCGTCGGCGCTGAAGCGGTCGCTCGGCGACAGTCGGGCCGGTGTGAAAACTGTGGCGGCCTGGACGGGTGCAAACGAGAAGACAGTGAAGAACTGGTTTTCGGGGACCTACGGTCCGAGTGGGGCGCACCTGATTGCGCTGGTGCAGCACTCTGACGAGGTGCTGGGTACCTTCTTGGCAATGGCAGGGCGGCAGGATCTGATGGTGGCAGTTAAACTCGCGGCGGCCGAAGACGCGATTTTGGATTTGCTTGACGCCGTGCGTCGGCTTAGCGGCGACGACCAAAGCGGCAAGGTCTGCTGATCAACCGAGCGGCTTGAAAACTATTGTCCCTCAATGGCGCGCAGGATTTCGAAGCGATCCCGTGCGGTGGAAACCTGCACGGGAGAGAGTTGGCCGCGTGAGTCATCTGCTCCGCCACTTGCCTCTGATAATGAAAGATAATTTCGCCATTTCGGCGAAGCACCCGCCTACATACCCATCCTTGTGACAGTGCTTACCTCGCGGTACCTCCGTGCCCAGCGTTTGCATTACGGACGGTTCAAGACTTCTTCCGAAGTGCGGGCCAGAGGCTTTCGCGGGCCGAAGCGTGGAAGGGCTTCCATGCGTCGGCAAGCGCCAAGGAACGGTGCGCCCACCTACAAATCGTCGTTCAGACCAAAAGCCAATGGGCGCGATTTGGTTCCAGTATTGGCCTCTATGGCGAACGCGGTATGCAACCGCTGTCGCCGGGCAACTATGACAGTGAGGACGACACCCCGGTAGCAAAGAGTGCGCGCATGATACAGCGCAGGGCTGTGGACTTCTTGACCCCGAAAAGGTGTACTTCCGTGCCCGCGAACGACAGGTATCGCCGATTGCTGCGGTTGCGATGCTGCCGCGCCGCAAGTCCGGAAACCGCCCTTCGTGTCGGTGCCTCCAAAACTGGCAGGCTATACGGCGAGTGCCCGCAAAAGGGCTAGATCCGGCTCCAGTGTCCGACCTCAAAGAGTTAATGGAGAGAGGTCTCAACGAGCGATGGGGATCCCTTCAGCAAATGCCGGTGCTTGCTGGTTCGGTGCGGCACGCAAACGGCACCGACGCAGGACGTGAACTGTGGCGGGCGGCCAGTTGCGCCAGATGCGCGTGGTCCTTGTGGACGTCAGACCGAGATCACGCAGCAGGCGCGCGCGCAAGGGTACGGAAGGCCCATAGGTGAACTGGATGAAGGGCGCGGAGGGCTGGAGAAGTCTGAAGGCACCCTTGGGGATGGTGCGCTGACTGTGCTCGCTCATGCTCAGCAATGGAAGGCCGGACACCACGGCATCCGCAGGCGCGAGACCCATCTCCGCGACCTCCTCGGCCCTGCGGCGATGGATCCGAAGCCCCGGATGCCGCTGCCTGAGAAGCGCTAAGAACCCCGCATCCAGCTCGATCACATCAAGCGCGCAAGGGTCGATGCCGCTGTCAAGGATGGCGCGCGTGAAAACGCCGGTACCCGCGCCCAGTTCGATGACGCGGCGCGCGTCGACGGGGATCTGGCTGACCATCGCCGTGGCCAGTTCCCGCGACGACGGGGCAATGGCGGAAATCTGGCGGGGATTGCGGCAGAAGGCACGCAGGAACATGAACCGGTCATCTTGCATCTGGCTGGCCCTTTCTCAGCGCGCGCGCATGATGCGATAGGCAAGCTTCGGCGAAAGCCGATGGACAACGCGCAGCGCCTTCGCCTTTTCCACCCAGACTTCCTCCAACCCTGCCTCGACCCCGCGGATAAGGTCGGCAGCGGCACGGTCGGCGGGGTACTTTCGGGTCGCAACCGGAGCGGTAAGGCCGGTATCGACAAGCGTCATCACCACCTCGGTCACCTGGATCGGATATCCGGCATGACGGCACTGGTCGCGCAGTGCCCTTGTGAAACTGCGCAGGCCCGCCTTTGTCGCGCAATAGACCGCCGCATCAGGGCGCGGCGCAATGGCAAGCCCGGAAGTCACGTTGACGATGGCCGCACTGCTCTGCCGACGCAGCACCGGCAGAAGCGCGACCGACAGCGCGAGCGGAGCACGCAGATTGACGGCGATTTCCATCGAGATCGCTTCCAGATAATCCTGCGCCGCGTCGGTCAGCGCACCGCGATGCATGATTGCAGCGTTGTTGATCACGACGCTGGTGTCAGGATGACGGTCCTTCACCCAGTCCGCGACCGCCTGCACGGCGCCGGTTTCGCCCAGATCGGCGGCCATCCCGTCAAGGACCGCGGGGTTTTCCGCCACCAATTGCGCCACCGCGGCGGGGTCGCGCGCGATGGCCAGAACCTGCGCCCCTCTGGCGGCCAGCCGGTTCACCAGTTCCCGGCCGATGCCGCGCGTCGCCCCGGTCAGCAATACCTTGCGCCCGTTGAAGTCAAACCTCTGTCTCATGTCCTGCCTTGCGTTGAACTTGCGATGTGGTGTCAGGCGTCATAATGTGAGCAAAAGCTTGCATTCGGCCACTCGCATCCCATGACCCCGGCTTCCGCCCCGATCCACCCAAGAAAGACACCGCGCCAAAGCCGGTCGCGCGCCACCTGCGAGGCGATCATGCAGGCTGCGGCTCGCATTCTGGAACGCGGCGGAGGAGAGTCGCTGAACACGAATCAGATCGCCGATCTGGCTGGCGTGTCGATCGGATCGCTCTACCAGTACTACCCGACGAAAGAGGCCATCCTGGCCGAACTGATCCGCCAGATGCGCCATGAGATGCATGACGACATGGTCACAGCAGCGACGCAGGCGGCAGGTCAGGGGCTTGAGAGGGAAGTGGACGCGCTGGTTGCTGCCACGCTGCGCCACCATCTACGCAATCCGAAACTGGCGCAGGCGCTTGAACGTATCGAGGATCAGCTGCCCATGGACGCCGAGATCGCGCAACTGAAGCAGAACATGGCAGGGCTGGTCGTCGGCGCGCTGGCACGAAACGGGATCGCGGACCCGGAAGCGATTGCCTTCGATCTGGTGGCAATCGGGCACGGCATGTCGCATGCAGCCATCGCGGCGGGACAGCAGGATTTCGACAACCTGCACCGCCGCATCCGCCGCGCTGTGCTGGGCTATCTGCAACTGGCTTCGGACAGTTGGTCCGATCCATGAAACCTGCGGTAGACCCGCCTGGCCTGCTTATCACGGCGAATGGCACCCAGTCCCGTGTCCCTGCCTGAAGTGGAGGTGCCAGAGTACGAGTGAATACAGCAGCATACGCCCGGCAATATATGCAATGCGGGACTTTCCAGACATTGACCAGCGCCAGGAGGTCCACGAAGGTAAATCATAGACGTGCCATCCCGAGTGATCTTCAGATGACTGTAGTTATCCGCTATTTGACCCACCCGCAGGTTCTCATCGAACCCCTGAAAGATGTGCGTCGGTGGTCGCTGAGTCCAATGGGTAGAGCCCGCGTAACTGCGCTGGCCGCATGTCCTGGTCTCTTGTCCAGAACGCGAAGAGTTATCAGCAGCGGCGAAACAAAGGCACTCGAAACAGCCAAGCCACTTGCATTGTCATTGGGGGTGAAACTGGAAGTCCGCCCACTGATGCACGAAAATGATCGCAGTTCTACGGGATTTCTGCCTGCTGACGAATTCGAGGAAGTTGCCGACATGTTCTTTGCCGAACCGTCAAAAAGCGTGCGGGGATGGGAAACGGCCGAAGATGCACAACGTCGCATTGTGGCGGAAGTCGATGCCTGCCTTGAAGGTCAACAAGACGGAGATGTTCTGTTCGTCGGACATGGAGGTGTCGGCACCCTCCTGTTCTGCGCCCTATCCGGCATCGGCATTGATAGGCGCTTCGATCAGGGGCCCGGGGGCGGCGGTTGCTGGTTCCAGTTCGACCTGGAGGGACGTAGACGCTTGCAGGGATGGCAAACCATGGAAGTCTTGGGATCGGCAAGTAGGGGCCGTACACGTCAAATCTGGGACCATTAGCCGTTGATGCAGCCATTGCTGCTCCGAGCCCATTTGCCATCAGCCGGTGCACGCCGGTACAGCTTGCCTGCGCCAACGCCGCCGCCAACGGACCGGCCGGAAAGCGCAGGCGGACAGTCAGATCGTTTGTCGCCTGCCACACGGGTTCGACCACGCAGCTTGTCAATCTGCATGGCCTCGCTGCGCTGTCGCCCGATGCATCGTGCGCAAAGCCCCCATTCCCTTCCTGCTTCAAATGGTTAATCTCATGCGCCAGCAGCCGGTTAGCGGGAAGTGCGAGCATGGCATTCTATGCGTTCTATTTTGGGCTCTATGCGCAGATCGCTATCGGGATCACCTTCATGCCCCTCTGGCTGAAGGCCCAGGGGCTCAGCGAGGCGACCGTTGGAATGTGCATGGCTGCGGCAGCGATCATTGCCGTTGTCGTCAACCCGCTTGTCGGCACTTTCGCTGACCGTACGCGCCTGAACAAGGCGATCCTTGTCGCGCTTGTCATCTGCGCGACAATTGCGGCGCTTGCGTTGAATGCAATCAGCGGTGCGTTTCTGGTCGCCATGGTATTTCTCATCTACCGGTCACTCGTCTCGCCGCTCGTGCCGCTGGCCGAATCGATCCTGATTGCAAATCTGACGGCTTACAGACTGGATTTCGGACTGGTTCGCGCGTGGGGTTCGGCATCCGTTGTCGTGACGACTTTGCTTTGCGGGTTCCTTGTCGACTGGTTCGACACGAGGATGATCCTCTATCTGCTCCTTGTGATCCTGATAGCGCAGATTGCGACGTCGAACGGGCTTCCGGCCCGGGCGCGAGAGGGTCAGCCTGCGATAACGTTTGCCGCAATCCAGCGCGCCTTGCGCAATCGTGGCTTCATCATGTTACTTGGAAGTGCTGCGATTTCCCAAGCATGTCATGGCGTCTTTTACACTTTCAGCACTTTCCGCTGGCTGGAGGCAGGACATTCAACCTCAGTCATCGCCTTTTTCTGGAGCCTGGGGGTCGGTGTGGAGATCGTGGCATTCGTGCTCAGCAAACGGATCACGGCGCACCTTTCGCCAGGAAAGATTATCTTCATCGCCTGCGTCGCCGGCATCCTGCGCTGGGGCATTTTTGGCCTGTCGGCAGACTTTGCGCCGACACTTGTCGTTCAGTTCCTGCAAGGAGCAACTCTTGGTCTCGCGCAAGTCGGCGTTGCTTCCTATATGCGGCAGAATATTGCGCCTGAATTTCTTTCAAGCGCAACAGGCGTCTACCATGCTGCGGCAGGGCTGATCGCCGCGCTGGCCATTCTGGTGGGCGCGCAGCTCTATCCCATCGGCAGCGGCTATGTTTTCCTCTTTACCGCTGCGCTTTGCGCCTTTGGAGCCGTTGTTGCCTCTTTGATAGTGGACAAAACCCATCGTGGCGACGAAGGCCGGGCCTGACCGTCAAGGGGTGGCGAGCGTCATCCCTCTGGAGAATGGCGTGGAGGCGACTTGCGGGTATCGTGGCTCAGGGCACGACACTGAAGAAATAGACGGTAGCAAGTCGGGCGGCAAAAGATGTCAAGGTACTTGGCCGCCAAACACTGTCGCGAGCACAATGCACCAGCCCTTTCACAAGCAGATCCGATGCCGCGCTGCGGCTTTCGCATTGCGGTCATTTATGCATCGTGCAGTATTTGTTAGCTGGGAATATCAGTTTGCGATCATGTCCGACCCGCAGAAATTCGGCCACCATGCCAGAACTCGGCACCACCAGCACCACCCCCGGCCAAGGCGGGCCAGTTCAGCGTTAAGTGGGCTGCACGCCTCACCCCGCCCCAAACCGAGGATACTTCAGACTCCTTCTTCCCCCTGCGCCAGAGCCGCGATCATCATGCCTTGCTGACTTCTGTCGCGCGCAACCGGGCAAGGTAATCGCGCAACAGGGCAACGCGCCTCGGCCGGAAGCTGCGGCGGCCATCTTCGACGGCGGCGATCCGGTCGCCACGGAACATGCGAAAGTCTTCGCGCATGCTGCACCAGGCCAAAAGGGTCAGGCAGTGTTCGGTATACATGACGGCCAGCGGCAGAACCGTTCGTGTGGTCCGGGTGCCTTCCTTGTCGTCATACTCGATCCGAAGTGCTCGCTCGTCGAAACAAGCGGTGCGTATCTCGTCCATTTTGGCCGACGACCTGATCCGGGCATCGGGCCTGTAGACCTGTGAGATCGCGTGGAAAAGTTGTTGGGCTCGGCCTTCGGGCAAGGTCGCGCCGATTTTGGCGAGAACGGACTCCGCCGCACGCTTCATTGTCTCATCACCCATGGACCTAACTTCCGCCATTCCTAAGGCCAAGGCTTCCATCTCGTCGCGGTTCAGCATCTGGGGTGGTAGCGCCGTGTCTTCGACCAGCTGGTAGCCGTAACCACGTTCGCCTTCGATCCGCGCGCCGGCGGCCCTCAGACTGTCGATATCCCGGTAGAGCGAGCGGAGAGAGACGCCGGTTTCCTCGGCCAGCCGCGCCGCTGTGATCGGCGGCGGCATCTGGCGCATGGCTTGCAACAGGCGAAAGAGGCGATCGGGTCGTGCCATTTTATAACTGCCGGAAACTGTCAGTTGGGAAGCCTTACAGAGTTCTCATCGAGATCTCAAAAGGACAATGACCATGCTTAACTTTTCTGACATCAGCTGGATCGGAATCATCGCAGCAACTGTCGCCTCCTTCGTGCTGGGGGGGCTTTGGTTCTCCGTAATCTTTGGCCGCACCTATTCTGCGGCTCTTGGGCGTCCCCATGACCCGAATGCCAAACCTGCGATGCTGATGATCATTGGCCCCGCCGTCTGGAGCCTGATCACCGCCTTTGCAACTGCAGTTCTGATGGCCAGCCTTGGCATTGACGCGCTGGCCGATGCGATTTGGTTGGGCCTCTTCATCGGCATCGGCTTTCTTGCGGCCACCACGATCAACACCGGGATCAACCCCAACATTCCGCATCCGGTACTTTATGGCGCGGTCAGTGGCTCCTACCATCTGGCGGCGGGTCTGGTCGTTGCAGTCGTGCTTTCCTTATTCTAGGCAAAGCGGATGAGCTGACACCCTCAGACAGAGAAGTTCGCCAGATATGCGCGGCACATGGTCGTCAGATCCTGTCGCAGGTCGGCCGCCGCCTGCGTTGACAGCCCGCGCTCAAAGGCATTGCGCACAGTGCCATAGATCACTGTGACCAGCGCAAGGTTCGCCCGCGGCACGTCAGCGAACACCGCATCGCGGGCGCTTGAGAACATCTCCGCCGTCGCGCGGTCTACCCGCTCGGCAAAGGCGTGGATCAGGGCATCGTTGTTCAGCTCCGCTACTGAGCGATAGAGCGCCCGCGTGACATCCGCGCGCTCGGTCTTGGCCGCCCAGTACGTCTCGATCAGCGCCTCAACCATCTGGCCGAGAGGGGCGCCTGACTGTTCCCGACAGGTGGCTTCGATCCTTACGGCCAGTGCATCCAGGTATCGCGCGTTCAACGCATAAACCAGCGCCTGCTTGTTGGGGAAATACTGATACATGGTGCCGACCGACACACCGGCGCGCTCTGCCACGCTGGTTGTCGTCAGATCGTTCATGCCATCGCGCAGCAAAACCTGAATGGTGGCCTCATAAATCGCCTCCACAGTCACGCGTGACCTGTTTTGGATCGGTGTTTTTCTGGGCTGCATCGTGGTCGGGGGCGAGGGGGGCATATGCGAATCCAAAACCTGAAGATTTCCTCATATTCTGACGATATTCGCATGAAAGGAAAGACCCATGACACAACCACGCATTGCCCTCGTCACCGGCGGTAACAAGGGGATCGGCCTGGAGATAGCGCGTCAGCTTGCGCAGGTGGGCGTTCACGTCATCATCGGCGCGCGTGACGCCTCGCGCGCCAGCGGCGCACTGGCGGATCTGGCACGGGATGGCCTCAACGCACAGAGCATTGCGCTCGACCTTCTGGACCACGCCACGATCACCGATGCTGCGTCCCAGGTCGAGGCACAGCACGGCCGCCTTGATATCCTTGTCAATAATGCCGGTATTTTTGATTTTGCCGATGCCAACCCCGGCAAGGCCACGATTGAGGCTGTCCGGCAGGTGATGGAGGTCAACTTCATCGGGACACTTGCCGTCACACAAGCCATGCTGCCGCTGCTGCGCAAGGCACCCCAAGGCCGGATCGTCAATCTGTCGAGTTCCCTGGGCTCCTTAACCCTGAACGGCGATCCGGCGTCGCCCTACTATGCCAATCAGTTTATCGGCTACAACGCCTCAAAAGCCGCGACGAACATGCTGACGGTGCAGTTGCATGAGGAGCTGAAGGGAAGCGCCATTAAGGTGAACTCCGTCAGCCCGGGGTTCGTAAAGACCGACTTGACTGGCTACGGCACCATGACGCCCGCTGAGGGCGCACGCCTGCCAGTGAGATACGCACTTGGTGGCGATGACAGCGGTCGTTTCGTGGAACCCGAAGGTATGACACCCTGGTGAGGCCCTAGGCACGGGCAACGGCCGCGAACACGTGCCGTTACCCGTGCCATATCCGACCCTCGCCAGATTTCGGGCAGATCAGCATGATTTCAAACAGGGCCATTGCGGTCGCGCTACGCGCTTTCGGCCCCTTCTGCTGTTCGTCGTTGGCATCGCGGCATCACTGCACCGGCCAATCGTGCCACGTGCAGCAATTTTTGCTATTGAATGTCGCCGATGCGGAACATTGCGGACGGTCCGCACGTCAGCTTATATGGGCAAGTAACTCGCGCCTGATCCAACACACCCACACTGGGGCACTTATGGCTGACTTTCCGCCGATCGGGACCGAAACTGAATTTTCCACTTGGCGCAATAGTCGTGACCGATGGCAGAGCGTAGCTCGCCGGATCGCCAGGTCGGAAGGTATGCCCACACAGAATCTCGTGGCCTTTACGGGAGGAACAAACCTCGTGGTGGATCTGGATGGCGCGGCAGTCCTCAAGATCTTCCCACCGGTATATCGCAACCAGTATGTCAGCGAGAGTGCAGCCCTTCATCAGTTATCCGGGCGTCTGTCAGTTTCAACGCCTGACATCCTGGCCGAGGGTGAGGGAGACGGATGGTCATGGCTCATCATGACCAGGATGACGGGGGTGGCGGGGTCGTCCGTCTGGCCAGAACTGGACGACAATGCAAAAGAGATCATCCTGGCAGACGCCGGTCGCACCATTGCCGAAGTTCACGCTATGCCTGTGGGAAGGCTCGAACATGTCAGACTGTCATGGCCGGATTTCATTCGCAAACAAGTCGACGGCTGCGTTGAAAAGCACCGCGGCCAAGGGTTTCCAGAGCGTTTCCTTGACGAGCTTGGCGTTCTGGCGAGCAATGCGGTCAACGTGATCCCTTTGCACGCAGCCAATGTGATCCTTACCGGAGACTGGATCCCGCAAAATTTTCTTCTCTCTGACGCAACCGGAAACTGGCGGGTATCTGGGGTTATCGACTTCGGCGATGTGAGAACCGGATGGGGGGAGTATGATCTTCTCGCTCCAAGCGCGATCACGTGTGAAGGGAAGGCACAATTGGTGCGCTCCTTGTTTGACGGCTACGGCATAGTTTACGATCAAGGCGGTGATGCGTTGCGCCACCGACTTCTGACGCTTTTGGTGCTGCATCAGGAAAGCGATTTCCGAAACATGGTTTTACCCGACTGGGAAGACAGGATTTCGAGGGTGTCTGACCTGGCGAGCCTGATCTGGCCTGAAGTGTAGGTTTCTGCCGACCGGCAGATTTTGGTTCTTATTGCGCGCCGCAGACCAGATTGGCGGCAACCTTGAGTCGCCACCTGACCCTTTCGCGCCGGAAACGGAAACACCACCCGATGCCCTCATCCTTCGCTTTGGCTCGGCAGCCTATCGCCGGCGCGCCAGATAATCCCGGGTGAATGCAGCGTAGCCCGGCGCGGTGACGCGCAATCGGTCCCGGATCAGGGCATGAAGCGCGGGCAGGCGGTGGAAGGGAACCTGTGGGGCAAGGTGATGTTCAGCATGGTAGGGCATGTTCCAGGCCAGCGCCCGGATTGCGCGGGTCGTGAAGGTGGTCCGGGTGTTTTCCAGCATATCGGCCACCTGCGGACAGTCGCCATGTTCGGCCAGCAAATAGAGCCGCAGCGCTGGCTGGCCCAGCAGGCAAGGCACGATCCAGAGCCAGAGGATCAGGGGCGACCACAGCAGCGTCAGCAGGGCAAGGGCATGAATCGCCAACAAAATCCGGGCTTCACGCTCCGCGCGCCTGCGAATTCTGGCGGGCAGCCAGGGTGGCGTCTCTCTGCCGCATGCAAGGCGGATCAGGAGGGCGATCTGGGCGTGCCAGTAGGGGATGCCGCTGACATGCCAAAACCATTGCTGGCGGGTCTCAAGCGGCGGGCCGTCCAGCTCCGGATCGCCTGCGCGATTGGTGTGCCGGTGATGGGCAAAGTGGAAGTGGCGGAACCACAGAAAGGGATTCAGGATCACAAGTCCGATGACATGGCCCACGAAATCGCACAGGCGGTCGCTGGCAAATGGGGTTCGGTGGGTGCATTCGTGCTGGAGCGTAAACAGGAACACGATCAATATGCCATGAACGGGCAGCGCCAGCCACCACAGCGGCGGTTGCAGCACAATCAGCGTGCCGGTCGCCAGGATCGCGCCCAGATGACCAGCCAGATGCCGCAACCCCGGCACAGTTGCGCGCATGGCCAGCGTGGCGCGGGTCTGGTGGGGCAGATCGGCAAGCGGAGTGCTCATACAGCTCCTGTCATGTTAGCCGGCAATCGCCAGATGGACTGCGGCTTTTGGGCAAGATCGCCTGTTGATGTTCGCGTGGCTCGGTGGCGAAATCAAGCTCACCCGCGAACAGCGTGAGTGTCGCACTCGTTTGAGAATGGGCCCAGTCATGACCCTTCCGCTGCAAGTGCAAAGGCACCTCCAACACTGCGGCGTCCCAAATATCCGGTGTCAAACCTTCGTGCACGCCCTCGCCACCTGCCAGCAACCCATACGGTGCCGCCCGAACCAGTGAGCGTCACGTCCCGCCGCTATCACTTGGTCTTCCATGATGACTTACTGCAGCATTGAGTCCTTAGCTTCCGGGGGCAGTCCCTATTTTCTGTATCTTTTCGTCGAAAGTGCACGGGTCCGGCGCGCCAGCAGCCGCACCGCCTCCTGGATCGGCGCGCGAGGCGGCGGGGATCAGACCAGTTGGAAGCCAGAGCCGTCGCCCATTGCAATGTGGTGCAGACCAGTGAGTTCGAACACGGGTGGCTGGTGGTGACCTAGCCGCTGTCATATCGCTTTGCGCGGCGGTCTCTGGCGGCCTTAAGCAACACACCCGTCACCCTGACTATCTTTCGTGGCCCTGAACAGGTTCCGGGCGAGACAGTCGCGCATTGGAAAGGCCGTGGTGCAGGGGCTGAGGTGGAGGGGCAGCGCATCCTGCTGCAGGCCTATTCCGTCTTCAGCGCCCTGCGCCAAGCGTGTGTCCACGCCAAGTACCAGCGCCTTTGCCGCCACGCGTTTTGTGGGCATGATTGCAGACTGACATCCGGCTGCACTGGCAGTCCGGAACGGTGACAGCCGCCGCCGAAACTCCGCTCGCGAGGTTCTGTCGCAGTGCCGCACGCTGAGTGGCTCTGGTGCGGTCGTGGTCTCAACCGTTTTCGCCGCAGGTATTGAGGTTGCACATGAGGTGCTGGCCAAGGCGCAGGGCACGGTCCTGCCACTGATGCCGTATTTCGATACCCAGCGTTGGGTGTTGAATTCCCCCTCGCTGGGCGGGATTGCCCTGCCGGCTTGGGCGCGAGTCGATAATGTGGGTTACCCCTCTGGTTAGGATTCTTGCACGGCCACCCCACCCGAAAGACACAAACCGTCAGGATCACAGTCAGTCCGCCCGGTTTCCGAAATCACGCTGTCCCGGTGGTGACTTGACGTCCATTTGCCCGCCATTCGGGGAGACCACCGTCAAGGCGGTGCGCTAGCAAACCACTCGCACGCAGCGTCGCGACAGCTTGCTGTACTTAAATGCAGCAAGATACCACAGGTCACTCCCTACACGATGAGTTCTATTGTACCCTCTCCAATGATCGACAAGAGTCGCATGGGGATTCCGTTAACTGGAAGGTCAAGGACAAGCCATTCTCCCAGCGAGGAAACACGCGGACATGAAAGAGAATAGCCAGTCATGCAAAAACGGGCGGCGTCCGGCAGGCCTGTCTCAACGATCTGGAAGACGTTCGATTCGGGCAGGCCGAGCTTCGAAGATGTGCGAAGCGATGCCGAGTTAAGCGCAATCCTGGCCTTCAACCGCTCGACATGGCCTGAGCGGATACGCGAGTTTCAGGCGATGCGTACTGAAGCAGAAGGCATGGATTAGGCACGAAACACACCGGGGTAGGGGCGTGGGGCGACTCAAGGTAGGAGTGCAACGATATGGCGACGGAGCCCGCGACTGATGTGCTCGCCTGGCTCGACCGGCATTTCTCGGTCGAGCTGCCCTTCCTGCATTTCGCCCGAAACACCCTTCTGCTCAGTCTGGCCGGACTTGCGCCAACGCTCGCGCTCTATATCGCGATGTCGTTGGGGCTCTGGGCGCATCTGCTGACCATTGACGCCGCACTGGCGCGCCTTGCGCGTCAGATCGCAATCAATGGCGTGCCGGTGATCTTTGTCGTGAATGCGCTTGGCCTTGTCCTCTATGCGCAGTTGCGGGCCAACCGGATTTCCCCCGGGCATTGTCTGGCCATCGACATTCCTGCCCGCATCGGTGCCTTCATTGCCCTGCATCTGGTGATTTACCCAGCCTCGGCGCTCCTGTTCGGTTCCTTCGGGGGCGACCCGGTGCAAGGGCTCCGCGTGGTCGGACCAACGTTGGCGCAGTCGGCAGCCTTCGCGAACCTCTCTGGTGTCTATCTCTACGCCACGCTTGTCAGCGCCATTCCGCTGCATATGGCCCTGCTCGGCGGGGCGTTGCGCAGACACGGCCTGCGGGTGCCGTCAATGCCGGTGCTGATGCTTGCCGCCCTCGCGGTCTTCTGGGTGCAGGCGCTGCTGATCACCGGTATAGCGATGCTGCCGGGCCTGCGCTTCTGATCCCATGCCTTGCGCCGCGACCGAGCGAGCTGCCCGCTGGTCGGCGGCCGGTAGCCCAAAACCTCAGTCCCCCCGCATGCGGGAATGGATGAAACTCAGCGCAAGACTGAAGGTCGCCAGCATCGGAAACATGAATGCGGCAGGCCATAGGCCATAGCCCAACCGCAGGCCCAAAACTCCATGCCCCGCAAGCAGGAAGAAGCCCGTACACATGACAACCCATGCGATGAGCGCGAAGCCGAGACCCTTTGCCCAGACACTCTGGCCGGGAAGATACGCATGCAGCCGGGCATAGAGAAACCCCCAGATCATGGCGCCGGTCAGATAGGGCACGAAACCGCTCAGCTGTTCGTCGGCCCATGCGCCGAGCAGGCGCTGAAAGTCCTCATAGGGTCGGAACCGCGGCAGGATGCCGAAAGCGTCTTTCGCCAACATCAGCATGCTGTGGATGGCGAGACTCGCAAGTCCGGCGACAATCACAGTAGCCAGCGGCCAGGGCACACCAAACATCGCCACTCGCGCCTTGGCTGACAGACGCCGGACGAGTTCGCCAAGACCTTTGCCTCGCAATGGGTAAAACTCAAACACAGTGTCTCTGTTCACGCCGGAAAATAATTGGGGGCAACATCAGTTGGATGACACTCTCGGTATCTTGACAAACGCGCGATGCCGGAAGAACCCATGATAAATTATGCACGCAATAGCTTCCTGTTTTTCATAAATTCTCTCGTCACAGTTTATACGACTCTCAGCTAACTGAAAATAATAAATTCACATCTGAAGCATCACTTTTTATATCGCCTTGTCTCTGAGGGAAGCTCGCCGTATCGCTGTCGATAAAGCCCCGAGAACCGACCAAGATTGTTGAATCCCCATTTTATAGCAATATCTGCAATCGTTTCTGAGTTGTTGGAGTCAAGAAGGTCCTTCCTGGCACTCTCTAATCTGCACTTTCTCAAAAATTCCATCGGCGTAGTTTGTCGAAAACGGCGAAAGCTGTCATAAAGGCTTCGGGCACTTGTTCCCGTCATCGCCGTCAGATCTGCGACCGATATGTCGGAATCTGCATGGTTCCGCATATACTCTTCAGCGAGCCGCACAGATCTCGGAGCTATTGTTTGGGCAGGAGCAAGCAGGCGATCGGAATAGTTATGTGGGAAACGCATCAACAGAAGGTTCATGACGGTTTCTTCCAGTTGCTTCTTTCCGATCCGACTTCTGAAGAATGAATCCCCCTGCTCGATCTCCTTACTGGCAAACTGGAGAATGCGATGATACTCGGCACTTACATCCGACAGAGCATCGGGGTCGAGCAGAAATTCGATGGGTTCCCTGACCTCATCATGCAACAGGTGGGAAAGTTGTTGCACCAGGGCGGCACGCTCAATCTTGGTCACGAACTGGCCGCATTCAGGTGTCCAGCGCATGCGCAGATGCAACGTGGGTGAACTGATCGCCGTCAAACCCGGCGAGACTGCAACCTCGTTGCGGCCGATCATGGTGCTGCATGGCCCCCCCTGTGCCGTATGAACCATGAACCAGCGTTCCGGTTCTCCAGCATCGATTGTGACGGCCTCTCCGTAGGTCACGTAGCTGTAGGTTATCCGGTCCAGCGCTGCGAGAGTCTGAAGAAACGACAGTTTCCGCCCACGCCCAGTGTAGTTGATCGTATGTTGGCAGAACACCTTTCCAACCCGCTCACAGGCCTCATCAATATCGCTTGTCGAAAAGTGGAGATGCCGCGACAGGGGCAGTGACGCGTCCTCTTCGCGGGGCCTTGTGGGAATGAGGTGACTTTTCTGCACGATCGGAACACTCACTGCGGAGAATGGATAGACCGCGAAACACTGCTCGCGCATCCTTTCCCAAGAGCAGGCACGGATAAATGCTGTCTGTCAAGAAAAATGAATCTGATCCGTATGTCTTGATAATCTCGCAACGGGATTTTCAAGAAAGGGATCATGCTGTCTGAAAGTATCAGATCCGAATTAAAATGAGCACAACAAGAGAAATAGGGAGATACAATATGGAATTCAGCAAAGGTCTGGTGACGGCTGATAAAAGCTTTCGGGATCAGGCGTGGAACATTCTGGGTGAACCCTACAGACCCATTCAGATGACGCCTTCATCTTTCATGTTTCATGCCGAATTCGCGCCCGGCAGCGGCGTTCCCGCCCATGTCCATGAAACACAAGACGAAATATTGCATATTCTTGAGGGGGAACTGCAATTCGAGATGGAAGGACAGACTATCATCGCAGGCAAGGGTGATACGGTGACCCTGCCTATGGGCATTGCGCATGCGCTGTTCAACCGCGCGACAACCCGCGCAGAAGCGCTGGTTGTCGTTTCACCGACTGGGAAATTCCATGATTACATGGCCGCAATCTCTGGCCTGACGGACCCGGCAGAAGTGATCCGCCTCGGCGCTGAACACGAGATCACCTTCGTCTGAGCAATCCGACTTCGAAACCACCCTGAAAAACAAGACACACCTCGGCGTGCGGCAGCTGACTGCTGTGCGCGGGTGCTGTCTGGCAAAAACCAACAGGAGAAGAACATGAGTGTAAAGAGCGTCACCGAAAGTTTCTGGAAAGCTCACAATGCAGGCGATCACGCCGCGCTGAAAGAGGTCATGGCCCAGAATGTGACATGGACCGTGGTGGGCGGCACCTGCCCTATCGCCAAGACTTATGAGGGCTGGGAAGGTTTTTTTGGCGAACTGCTGGGCGGGCTTGGCGCTGCGTTCAAACCCGGCACGCTGAAGATGCACCTCAAGGGGCTTTATGCCGACGAGGAACAGGGCACCGGCATCCTGCATCTTGAAGAAACCGCCACTTTGCAGAACGGCAACGAGATCGCGCTGGAAATAGTCGATGTGATCACGGTGCGCGACGGCAAGATTGTCGCTGTGCGCGAGGTCATGGACCTTGCCGCCGTGAACAACGCGTTCGGCTTCTGAGGGGGGATGTCATGACCATTGCCTTTCGCCATACCGACGCCGCCACGCTGATGGCCCGTGTTCATGAAATTGGCCCGGTGCTGCGCGACAATGCCGCTCAGGCCGACCGCGACCGCCGCGTGCCCGAGGTCTCGATCACCGCGCTTGATCAGGCCGGGGTGTTCGGCATCAACACGCTGGCCGTGAACGGCGGGCATGAGGCAGGCGCGCGGGCGCTGCTGGATGTGACCACCGCGATTGCCACCTATTGCCCCAATGCCGCCTGGATCACCGTCATCTCAAGCGTGTCATCCCTGCTGCCGATGCGCTTTCCGGCCTCGGTGCAAGAGCGGATCTTCAAGGACCGCAAGCCGGTGCGTATGGCCTCGGTCATCGTCAGCGCCGGGAACAGCGTGGCGCTACGTGATGGCGAGGGCTATCGCATCACCGGCGAATGGCCCTTTGGCTCGAATATTCTCAATTCCGACTGGGCCATCGGCGTCGTGCAAATCAAGGAAAGCACAGATGCCGAGCCGCAGCCCGGCTTCATGGTGATGCACCGCGACCAGTTCACCATCAAGGACACCTGGTTCACGATCGGCATGCGCGGCACTGGCAGCAACAATTTTCTGGCGCAGGATCAGTGGGTGCCCGCCGATCAGGTTGTCGGGGCCGGGGCGCTGGTGGGGCCTGCAATGGAAAGCGCAGCGGATGCCCATTTCCTGCAACGTCTTACACCGTTGTCGATGTTCCCCACGGTCATTCTGTCCGGCCCGCTGGGGGCAGCGAAAGCGGCGCTGGCACTGACCGCGCAAGCGGCGGAAAAGCGTGGCATCACCTATTCGAAATACCATCCGCAGAACACGTCGGGGGTGTTCGTGCATGGTGTCGGCGCTGCACGCGCCAAGATCGAAGCCGCCGAGATGAGCCTGCAGCGCGCGGCGGACATGATCGACACGGCTGCAGCCGGAACTGTGCCGCTGTCGCCGGCTGACCGCGCGCATATCCGCAACCTGTGCGCCCATGCCTCGCATGCTCTGGCCGATGCAATGAACGATATCGCCTGGCTGCACGGCACCGCCACGTTCTCCGAGTCCAATCCGATCGGTCGGTTGTGGCGCGATGTGAATACCGGTGTGCGCCATGCCATCGCGGCCAGCCCACTGGGCTATGAGATCGGCGGCGCGGGCTATCTGGGAATCGAGCCGCCTTCGCCGCTGGTCTGAGATCATGAGCGAGAAAAGTCACTTTGCGCGGGGAGGAGCAACCACCCCGCGCGGGGCTGTTTTGCGACGAGAGGGATGGCGCGGCCAACTGCTGGACGGTGTCGAGTGCTGGTATGGCCTGCGCTATGGCCGTTTGACCGATCCTGCCAATCCGCGCGCGGCACTGGCGTCCTGCTCGGGACAGATCGCGGTCGAAGACCTGACGGAGGTGCCGGTTTTTCCGCAACTGCCGAGCAGGCTTGAAAGCCTCATGGGTCCCGGCATCAGGGACAACCCGCAACACCGGGAGGCGTTCTTTCTGAACGTCTGGGCACCTGCGGGGGCCGAGAGCCTGCCAGTTCTGGTATTTCTTCACGGCGGTGCCTGGGCCAGTGGTGGCGGGTCTGCGCGCTGGTATCGCGGCGCGCAGCTGGCCGAGGAAAGGGTGGTTGTTGTCACCCTGAACTACCGGCTGGGGCCAGCGGGGCACTTTGCGGATAAGCCCGATGACGGCCTGCACCGCCCTATGGGGGATTTGCTTGCCGCGCTGCACTGGGTTCAGGACCGAATTGCCGGTTTCGGCGGTGACCCTGCGCGCGTCACACTTGCAGGCCAGTCAGCAGGGGCCTGGTATGTCTGGGCACTGGCCGGCTATGTGCCGGCAAGGGGGCTGTTCGACCGTGCGGCACTTCTGAGCGCGCCAAAGATCACCCCATGGACCCGCGCCGAGCGTCTGGCAATTACCGGGAACGCCGAGCGGTATGCGACGGCGCTGATCCAAAGTGGAACCGTCGCTGCGCAAGCCGAACTTCAGGCCGGTGCCCGTGCGCTGTCAGAGCGGCCACACCGGCCGGGCAATATTCCACCCATGTACCTGCCAACCTTGCCCCATGGCTTGGGGCAGGTCGATACCGCGCGGCATGTTTCGGCGGTTTATACGCGCACGACGACACATGAGATGTCGGTCTTTCTGCCACCCCGGTTTACACCAGAGCAGGAGGTCGCCATCCTGGCGGATTTGCGCGAAAGCACCCCCACCGACCTGCCAATTGCACACGGCACGCTGGGTCGGTCAGCGGCGCACACCGAGATCGTAGCGCGTGCGACATGGAAAGGTTTCGGATGCTTCGCCGCTGAAGTAGGCAAGGCAGTGCAGGGACGGTACACGCTGGTCCAGCGGGGCTTTGCCGCGCTTTCCGGCGGGGCTGACAGCCTTGGCGCCACCCATTGCCTTGATCTGCCGTTTCAGTTCGGAAACCGGGAAGACTGGCATGATGCACCCATGCTGAACGATTGGGACCCGGTGCAGTTTGAAACCCTGAGCCGGCAGCTTCGCAAGGATATTGCTGACTTCGTGAAGGGATATGCACAAGCTTCGTGGGTAAGGCATGGCGAAGGCTTCGGCCCGATAGAGAAACAGGATCTCGCGTAATGGCTTTTGAGAATGATCTGACCGCCGCATTCTGTCAGGCGTTCAGGATGCACCCGGCAGGGGTTGTCGTTATCTCGGCCATGACCGAGGATGGCCCGCAGGCACTGACCGTAAGTTCCCTGATCTCGATAAGCGCCAAGCCGCCGGTTGTTGCGTTTTCCCTGTCCGGCCATTCGGCCCGGTCTGCAGCAATACTGACAGCTGAAACGGCCGTGCTGCATTTCCTGAAGCCCGCTGATCAACAGCTTGCGCAAGTCTGCGCGACACCGGGTGCCAATCGTTTTGATGGCGCGCACCCATGGGAGATTCTGGAGACCGGAGAACCCAGATTCACTGCGGTGGCAACTTGGTTCCGCGCCAGACTTGACAGGCGAATGCCGCTGGAAGCAGCGACCCTAGTTGTTGCCACACTGCAGAATGGAACGGTTCCTCCTTCAGACCTGTCGGCAGGGGAGGCCGTGTTGGTCTATGTAGACAGAGGTTGGCATGAGGTAGCCTCCGATCATGTGCAAGTGCTGAAAGAGCCCACTCGTTAACTCTTCCCCGCTCCAGAGCCGACAGCTCCGCTATGGGCAATGGAGATCACCGGTCCAGATCATCCTCAACTACTCATCCACATGGTCACAACCCCCGGAAAGGCGATCAGCAGCGCCAGAACCACCAGATCCATGATCAGAAACCAGAATATCCCTTTGAAGATCGCAGCAGTGGGAACGGTCTTGCCGACAACACCCTTGATGACAAAGACATTCATCCCAATCGGCGGCGTGATCATGCCGATTTCCAGCATCTTTGTCAGGATGATCCCGAACCACAAAAGGCTCAGGCCAAGTTCGGACACGACAGGCAGCATGACCGGCAAGGTCAGCAACATGGCGCCAATCGGCTCAAGGAACATGCCCAGCACCAGATAGATCACCACGATCATCAGCAGGATCAGCACAGGTTCAGAGCCGATGGAAAGCAACGCATCGCTTAGGAACGCGCCTGTGCCGGAAAGCGCCAGAAACCGTGTCAGCAGGCTGGCGCCGATACCGATCACGATCAGCGCGCTGGTGGTGGTCATGGTGTCCAGCACCGCCAGACGAAAGGCATTCCAGGTCAGGCTGCGTTTTATCAGGCCGACGAGGCAGGCCAGAAAGGCGCCGACAGCCCCGGCCTCGGTTGGTGTAAACAAGCCAGAGAACAGACCGCCAAAGATGCCGACAAGGATCACCAGAATGGGCCAGGTGTCTTTCAGGGCGACAATGCGCTCGGCCCAGGTGAAGTGCTCGGTGTGTTGCGGCGCCAGCGCAGGGTTCAGCCAGACGCGGATCAGCACGACCAGCACATACGAAACCGCCGTGATCACCCCCGCCGCGATGCCACCAAGAAAAAGCTGAGTCACCGAAACTTGGGCAAATACGCCATACAGGATCAGGATGACCGATGGTGGGATCAACGCACCGATTGTGCCCGCCACAGCCACGGTGCCGGTCGCCAGTTCCGGGTGATAGCGCGCCTTCAGCATTTCCGGAATGGCGATCCGCCCCATGGCGGCGGAACAGGCGATAGACGAGCCCGAGACAGCAGCAAAGCCAGCGGAGCCGAAGATCGCCGCAATCGCCAGCCCGCCGGGCAGCGCCGACAGCCACAACCGCGCGGCGCGAAACAACCCCTGCGTCAGTTCCGCATGATACGAGACATAGCCCAGCAGCAGAAACATCGGCACGGAACTGAGCACCCAGTTGGCCGAAAACTGATAAGGAATGATGCCAATCGCGCTCCAGGCGACGCGCAGGTCAATCAGCACCCAGAGCCCTGCAAAGGACACGCCAATCAGCGCAAGCCCGATGGGCACCTTGATGGCCAGCAACGCCATCAGAATGCCAAGCCCCGCGATTCCGATCTGGATATCCGTCACCCCTGCCCCTTTCCGCCGGTTGTGCCCGCGCGTGTCATGCTCTTGCCCGGATCAGGCCATCAACATATTTGATCAGCCCAATCGCCATGATCATCGTTGTCAGGGCCAGACCCGCAAAGACGATGAAGTAACCCGGCCAGGTGGGAATGATGTAAGAGCCGTCCATGGACGAGGCCCCCCTTGCCATACGCGACATGGCCTCGCCTAAGGCGCGATGCGACATGAAGCCGAAAATCACCACACCCAGCAGGTCGGCAAAGCCGGAAAGATGTTGCTGCACAACCGTATTGAAGCGGTCGTAAAACAGCTCGACCGCAACATGCCCCTTCTTCAGTTCGGTATAGGCAAGCGGCAGAAAGGCGGCGGCGACCATGTAATAGGACGACACGATGGTGATCGTTCCCGGAAGCGGTAAGTTGAAAACCGAGCGCGCGATGACATCAACGGTGACATGCACCATCATCGTCACGATCATCACGCCACCGATGATGGCCATCACCCCGGCCAGCATGTCTGACAGGCGATATACCGCTTGCATGAGGTCATTCCATCCGCGTTGTCGTCGGGGGCGCGTCCTGCGCGCCCCCTGTCAGTGCGCCGTGCGATTACAGCCCGTAGCTGTTGGTATCGACCTTTGAGAGCACTTCGTTCCAATACAGTTCTGCCAGGGCATCTCTGGTCTCCACGCCCTGTGTCAGTTCCGCCCAGCGGGTCATCACCGGGATGAAGCGCGCGATGATTGCGTCGCCGTTTTCAACGCCGAAGGCATTGCCATAGAGTTCAGGCAAGCCACCGACATTTGCCTCGATGAAGGCAAGCGCCGCCTCGACCATGTCGCCTTCGGCTTGATGGATGGTGATGCCGCGCTCGACAGCGGCATCCAGATTGGCCTCGGCCTCGTTTTCATAGTTGAAGATCGCCGCCGCGCTGACATCGGCGGCAGCGCGCAGAAGTGCGCGGCGCTGGTCGGCTGACAGGCGTGCCCAGGTATCGCGGTTCACATTGGCAACCAGCGCGCCACCATAGATACCAAGCGGCGCGGCGGTGATATCCGTGACGGCATCCATCAGCCCAAGCCCCCGCAATTCGGCGCCGTTGGTGATGGCGCAGTCCACAACACCCTGACTGAGCGCCTGCAACACTTCCGAACCCGCCAGCGAGACAGCGCGCCCGCCCAGTTCCTCGACCCAGCCGCTCCACTGCGGACCGGCCACGCGAACCCGGCTGCCCGCAAGCTGGTCAAGGTTTGTCACCGGGTTTGTGCAGGTCAGCAGGTAGCGCGGGGCCCCCATGCCGGCGGTATAAACCTGGTTCATCGCATCAAATTCGCTGACGCATTCAGGGCAGCCATTGATGACGAAATCCATCAGCGCGCCGACAAAGGCCGGAACGATCGCATCGCCTGCATCCTGAATCTCATAGAGCATGGCGACATCGGACAACATGTTGGTGATCGGATAATCCGAGGGCGCGTAGACTGGCACCACACCGCCGATATCTGCGATACCGTCGCGCAGGCCGGAGGGCAGCTCACCCATGCTCAAGAGGCTGCCGGGATAGACGGTCGCTGTCAAAGTACCGTCGGAATAGGATTGAAGCAAATCACCCAGCGGCGCGGTCGCCTCGCCAATCGCCGATTGTGCGGGCCAGCCATGCGCATAGCGCAACGTTTCAGCGGCGGATGCGCCCGCCCATAGGCCCGTTGCCAGTGCCATACCCGTGAAAATTGCCGTGCCTTGCTTCGTCATCATATCCTCCTCCAGGAACTATTTTGCGATCGTCTTCCAGACCAGCGGGAAAAACTGATCGAGCTCATCAACCAGCTTTCGCTTCATCCCGCGGAAATACCATTTGTGGATTTGCCGGTAGCAATACATGAAGTATTGATCGGCGATATCGGCCGCCGAAACCGCCGGATCGATCTCGCCGCGCGCAACGCCGTATTCCCGCAGATCGTAGATGATGCGCGAGGCATTGTGGCGCGTATAGGCACCTGAGCGCATCCAGCTACGCAGCGGTATCGTGATGAAAGCGGTGACCGCAACGCCGGGGTTGCGGTCATAGTAATCCAGCGTCAGCCAGAAGATCCGGCGCATCAGCTCGCGCGAGCTTTCGATGCCTCTGGTCTGCTCACGAATGATCTCGGCGATCTCCTGTATCTTCTCTGTCAGCAACGAGAAAACCAGCTCTTCCTTGGTGTCGAAATAGCGATAGATCGTGCTGGGGCTGACACCGGAGCGTTGATATATTTCACGCAAATTGACCTGGTGAAAATCCTTCTCGGTGAACAGCTCGAATACAACCGGACAAAGCCTGTCCCTGATCGCATCCGGCAAAGGTGGCTGCGCATCGCGCACAACCATTGAGGTGTCAGGCGTGCTCTGGCCGGATTGCGGCTCAGCGGCAGAGTTTGAGGTAGCCATGTCTGATGATCTCCTGGTGATCTTCTCCGATGAGCGAGAATACCACCTCGGTAAGGGCCTCGGTATGGGCACAGGCGTGGGCCACCAGCCGCACTTGTGTTTCCGGCAACAGATAGGCGCCGTAATTCGCGGAAATTTCCGAAACCTGGACCTGCTGGTCGCCGGGCACGAGCCAGTCGACCAGCTTGTCGACACAGACCGCCAGTGTCGCTGATCCCTGCACGATAACCCCCGGCAAGCCCACGTCCGTGGCATAGGCGGGCGAGGAATGGATGGGGAAGTGAATGTCGGCGCAGCCGTCATAGTGATAGGGCAGAAGGCGTGAGATCGTGAACAGGTTTTCCCAGACCGGCACAGCTTCCGCTGCTGCGGGAAACCGAGAGGCGCGCGTCGCTTGCGGCGACGGGTCGTCACAGTCGATGCCGCGCAACAAACCTTCAACCATTTCAAGGCAGACAAGCTCCCCGGACGGGGTTTTCATGCTCACTTCGGTTTCCATCAGGGTTCCGGCACGGTGCCACCGCATGTCTTTCACGCGCGCCTGAACGACAATCTCTTCGCCGGGCACGAAATCGCGCATGTTGCGGATCTCGGTGCGGTAGTGAACCTGCCGGTCGGCCACTTCGGGCGGACAGCCCTGTTCGTGCAAAGCCGCCCAAAGTGCCCTGACCGCATGCCAGCTGATCCGCGCGCTGAAGGTCGGAAACGAGGCGATACCGCCCTTTGCACGATCATCGTAATAGGCGCGCCGATGGCTTTGCACTCCAGCCGCGAAATTCATCAGATCCCTTTTCCGGATACGCTGGGTGAATGGTGCGGTGCATGCACCCAGCCAGGCCTTGCGAAGTTCAGTCATGATCTGATTGCAACGCTTTCAGGGCATTGGCACGGATCGACTGCTTGTCAATCTTTCCGTTGGGCAGCATCGGCAACGCGGACTGGATGACAAACCGCTTCGGCAGCTTGTAGTTCACCAGATGCTCGGCGCAGAGCGCCTTCAGCGCATCGGGGGTAACTTCATGGCCCGGTTTGGGCATGACATAGGCCCAGCCCACCTCCTGAAAGACCGGGTCCGGGACGGGAACAACGGCAGCCATCAGAACGCTGTCGTGGCGCTCGACCACCTCTTCGACCTCACGCGGGAAAATGTTCTCGCCGCCGCTTTTATACATCTCGCTCTGGCGGCCGGTGATGTGCAGATAACCGTCGTCATCCACAAACCCGGTATCTGCCGTGTGATACCAGCCATCCTCGGACAGAACGGCGCGGGTGGCGGCATCGTTGTTCCAATAGCGATCAAACAGGAAATCCCCCCGCACCAGAATTTCGCCGATCTTTGTATCCGCATCGCCCTTCGGCAGATCAATCCGCAGATCCCAGCCGCCTGCCATCGCGCCAGCCGTTCGGGTCAGGCGGTCGGGCCCGTCGCCAACGGCGGTATAGGTGACAAAGCCGCAGGTTTCGGTGCTGCCATAACCGGTGATCAGCTGTGCACCGGTTTTCTGCGCAATCGCGCCCAGAACATCGACCATCAACCGGGGCGCCGGAGACCCCGCCCAGATGAACGACCGCACAGAGCTGAAATCGGTTTTCGCAAACTGATCGGTGCGGAATTGCAGCAGGAACATCGCGGGGATCTGCCCCAGCAATGTGATCTTCTCACGCTCAACCATTTGCAGTGACGCAACCGGGTCAAAACCGTCCATGCAGACAAGGCAGGCCCCGCCATAGACCGAGGCAAAACCGAACTCGACCACCGCAGCGACATGATTGATCGGGAAATGTAAAAGCAGTCGCGAGCTTTCATCGACCGGGAATTTTTCGCATTCCACGCGCACATTCGCCACGAGGCTGCGGTGGGTATGGACCACACCCTTGGGCTTGCCCGTCGATCCGGAGGTAAAGAGGATGATCGCGTCGGTATCATCATCAAAGGCCGGTATCGACTGAAGCACCGATGTGTCGGCCCCCGCATCCATCGCCGCATCAAAGCTCACCGCGGAACCAAAGGCCTCACCCAGCGTGACGACATTTTGCAGCGCGGGGCTGGCATCGAGCGATGCCGCGATCTTGTCACGCATATCCTCGCCGCCGAACATGCGGGCTGCGATCAGAACCTTTGGCGTGCTTTCTGACAGCAGGTAGCGAATTTCGGATACCGTCATCTTCGGGTTGATACCCATCCAGATCGCCCCGATCCGGTTCACGGCCATAAGGCTGATCACGAATTCCGGGCAGGCCGGGGCCATCATGGCAACCCTGTCCCCTTTCGAAACCCCCTGCCCAGCAAGATACGTCGCCAGACGATCTACCGCCTGCTTGGTTTGCGCCCAGGAATAGCGCACGGCCCCAGCAACCAGAGCTTCGGCCTCTGGCTTGCGCGCGGCCCAGTATTCCACCGACTGCCATGTCAAGCCGCGCTCAATCATCCGTATCCTCCCACATTCCAATCTCGTCAACGATAACGTTGATTCGATTTTTAACTTACTTTGGTAACATCGTTATCGTCAAGCGAGATGGTGCGACACCCGGTCGAGCGTCCGGCACCGGGCCTGTGCTTCAGCCGACGCAGAGCAGACGCTCAAACCGATCGCTTGCTGTACGCCGACATTCCTCGAAGCGAACGTCTCATGCGTGAAACCTTTGACCTCATGCACGCTTGCGCGCTGATCGCGCCTCGACAATGATGAGGCATTATGCGCGCGCCCTTCTCCTTCCGGGACGACCCGGCGGTTCCCGCTTTTGATGACAGCGCCCCGGTTGCTGTGATGGATGCGGAATGCGCAGTCTGCAGCTGGGGCGCTTGGCTGCGGATGGCTGCGGATGGACCGGAACGGGGACCTGCAGCTGTTGGCAGGACACGAGGTTGTCGTAGATGCCGCCGGGCCCTTCCATGCCTATGGCGATGACCCTTTCCGGCTGCCCCGCGCCGCGCTCGCGGCTGGCGTGCATTATCTTGATCTGGCCGACAAAGCCCGGTTCTGCGCGGGAATTTCCAGCCTTGAAGACGAGGCAAGGGCGGCGGGTTGCTGTGTGATTTCAGGCCTTCATCCGTCCCGGGCCTGTCCAGCGCCGCCGTGCGCACGTTGGCAGGGTCAGACCCGCCGCAGGTGATTGACATCGCGATCCTGCCCGGCAACCGCAGCCCGCGCGGCCTTTCGGTCATTGCCTCGATCCTGTCGCAGGTCGGCCAGACGATGCAGGTCTGGCGGGGCGGGCGATGGGTGGCCGCGCGGGGATGGTCCGCGCCACGCCGCTACCGCCTGCCGGGCGGACTGACCCGGCAGGGCTGGCAGATCGAGGTGCCAGACCTGACCCTGTTCCCCGCGCATTTCGGCGCACAATCGGTGCAGTTCCGGGCCGGTCTGGAACTGGCGGTGATGCGGTACGGGCTGGCCGGCTTTGCGTGGCTACGCCGCTGGCTTCCCATCCCGATCAATGCGCCAGTCCTGCATGTCTTCAAGCTGGCAGCAGATCTGCTTGCCCCCTTTGGCAGCGGTCGTGGTGGGATGTCAGTCATGGTGGTTTGCGGGCATGAGCGCCGGTTATGGCGTCTATTGGCCGAAGACGGCGATGGCCCGTTCATTCCCGCCGTTACCACGCGGGCACTGCTCCGGCGCGCGATGCTGCCCACCGGCGCAGGACCGGCGCTTGAGGCGATCACACTGGCCGAGGCCGAAGCCGCAATGGCGGATCTGAACGTCCACACCGAACGTGTGACCGAAGCGGCCATGCCGCTGTTTCCCCGAGTGCTGAGTCCGTCCTTTCAAACGCTTCCCGCGCCCATAAGGTACACGCATCTGACGATGGATATCAGCCATTGGCAGGGTACAGCAGCGGTTGAGCGCGGCACAGGTCTCTGGGCCGGATTGCTGGTCGGGATCTTCGGCTTTCCGCCGTCAGGACAGGACGTGCCAGTCCAGGTTACCAAGACGGTCACGGAAAGGGGCGAAACCTGGCAAAGGCGGTTCGGGGGGCGTATTTTCCGTTCTCGCCTCGTGGCGGTCGCAGGCGTTTTGACCGAAAGCTTCGGCCCCATCACCTTCCGGCTTGGGCTGAAGGTTCAGGACGATGCGCTGCACTTCCCGGTGCTTGCAGGGCGTCTCGGCCTCTTTCCCCTTCCACGCTGGCTGCTACCAGTTTCAATCGCACGTGAGCACGTCGAGGATGGCCGGTTCTGCTTCGACGTCAGGATCCTTGCGCCGGTGACCCGGGGCCTGCTGGTCCATTATCGCGGATCACTCGCCGCCGCCGGGAGGGTTTGAACAATGTCACGGGCAAGCAAACTTATCATTGCAGCAGTGCTCGCAGCGTTTTGTTCCTGTACCGGAGCCAGCACATCTCAGGCAGGGACTGTCGATATCACGGAAAACGGACCAGACGGGTTGCCGGGCATCTTTTGGTTGATCAAGCAGCGCGATCAGGCCGCTGTCGGGGCCTGGCTGGATGCAGGTGGCGATATCGAAGTGCCGGGCTTTCATCGCGCCACCCCGGTTCTGGCCGCAGCGATCATCGATGACTGGCCGATGGTGCTGTATCTGATCGAGCGCGGCGCACAGATGAATGTTTCAGACAGGCGTGGGTATACTCTGGCCTACAGGGCCACCACAACGCGCATCGACCCCGAGGGCATACTGGGCCCGGCACTGCGCATGGTTCTTCAGAGGCTTGAGCAGGCAAGCGAGATGGAAGAGATTTTCACGCCGACAGAAGTCCGGGAAATGGTTTCTGCGGGACGCTGGCCGCCTGTTCGGTAGTGCTCAGCCCTAGTTCGTTCAATACTGCGCTGATCTGGGCAATTCGTTCTTCCGCACCGGAATCGAAAGCGCCTCTCGCCAATGATTCGGATATGTGCCTGACTCAGCTCTTTGTGTTGTGGCCCTGGCTTGTCGCGCGCAAGGCTGCCCGAACCTTGCGGAACTTGCGCGGCAGGCGGTCCACAGCGCGTTTGCCGTCATTGTCGCGCAGCGTGCTGTCCGCGCCGCGCGCCAGCAAAAGCTCTATATCGGCGAGAAAGTCCAGCTCTAGCCGAACAACCGCAAGGTGCAGAACTGTCTGGCCCTGCGCATCTCGGTCGTTGATGTCGATACCCAGCGCCAGAAGGTGATCCAGAAACGCGACCTCATCTGGCCAGCTGGCGCGCGGTGGCGACCCCCGCCTGCGCAGAAGATTGTGCAACAAAGTATCGCCATTGGGGAGTGGCGCCAAAGGGTCAAAGCCATAGGGCTCGAACAGGGCAAAGGTCTCGCTGTTCAGGCAATAGGCCTGGGTCGGAAAACCTGCACCATCCGCCTTGCGCGGATCTGCGCCAAGATCGAGCAACACATGAGCTTTGGCAACATGTCCTAAAGAAAGCGCATCTTGAACAGGAGTGCGGGGAATCGGTTCTGTGTCGGTCGGCTCTGCCAGATCATTCACGTCGGCCCCGTGTTCGACCAGTATGCGCAACTTTTCGGGGTCACGGGCATAATGCAGTGGTGTCCAGCCCGTTACGGCGCGATGGATTGCGCGCGCGCCGTGGCGCAACAGCACCTTCGCTGCACCTGCATCGCAGACGTAAAGCGCGGTGGCCCCATGGTCCCCAAGGGCATTTGGATCTGCACCGGCTGTCAAGAGCGCGTCCAGCATCCGCAGATATGTCGGGTGATCGACATGCCTGGCAAACAGGGTCTCGGCAATGGCCCGGAAGCGCGGGTCCCCTTGCTCCACGACTGCAAGCGCTGCGTGGTAACGTTTTTGCAGCGTTTCGTCACCAATCTGCTCCGCATGGGCCAACTGGGTCAAAAGGCGTGCCCGTTCAGCCTGTTGCTGTTGCCGAAGATAAGTTTCCAGAGTGTATTTTGCGTATGTGCCGCGTTTTTGAACGAGATCATATAACGGATCATGGCGCTGCCCCTGCCAGCGACTGACGCGCGCGCCGCGGGCGATCAGCCACTCCATCATCTCGGCACTGCCTTCGGACGCGGCCACATTGAGAGGAAGATGCCGGGTGTCGAGCGTTGCCCCAGCTTGCAAGAGCCTGTCCACAAGCGCCACATCGTCATGGCGCACCGCATAGCTGATGGCGGTGAAGAACTCATCGCCCCCCAGCATGTTTTTCATGCGGAAATCAACGGAATACACGCAATCGGGCTGCGCCCCATCAGCCAGCGCGGCAATGACGCCGTCAGTGCAATGCGCCCGCGCCGCATCAAGCAGCGCGCGATCCGCCGCTGTGCTTTCGACAACAACCGGCGGCGGCTTGTCTCGATGCGCCCGCGCCGGGTCAGACTTCAGCCATGCCAGCCAGCGCGCGGCACCGGGCCCCTCGGCGCTGAGCGTGAACTTGCCCTCACCCTCATCTGCGCCGAAAAGCATCATCGAATGCCACTCGCTTCCGGCATGTCCCAGCTTCGACATTACTGTGATGAAGGATATGAAATCCGGCGCAAGTGCGCGGCCATGCAGTATTTCGAGGTTATACGAAAAATAGCGCACAGGCTGGCATGTGGGGTCAGGGTCTGACATGTCGATTGTCAGCATGTCGCCATTTGCCAGCACGCAGAATGCAAATTGGTTGTCCCACATCTGCGGCGTGTTCGGTACCTCCGAGAGGTCCTGATGCGAAAGCACATCTTTCCAGCCCAGAAAACTGGGGAGGGCATGATCTGCAACATGGGTGATGTCCCAGACTGAGTCATGATGGGTGCTCATGTTCGGCAGGCCATCATTCTCGATCGGCATCAGATGCGACGGCACCGACCAGCCAAAAGACACGCGGGCGGAAAGGCCGAATACCTGCCGCAGTTGCTCTGGCAAGGTCATGCCATACCCGGCTTCGATCCGGGCGATCTCGGCCTTTGTTGCAGGAGGGGCAATTGCCAATGGTGCAACGTCCCAGCCTCGTCGTTGGGCAACGCCCTCCATCCAGCGCCAGTTCTGTTGCCAGTTCTTCCAATGATCCTGCACGTCTACCTAACTTCTCCTGCGCGTCTCAAACGCGCAGCAAACGTGTCTTGATGAAACGGAAGCAGGCTAACGGAAGTCAGACTCAAGCTCCACAACCAAGTGGTCGTTTGCAAAGCCGTTCTTTGTTCAGGTCCTGATGCGACGCAATTTGCCGCACTTGGCTTCCAACGTCATGCCGCAGCACGGAACTGGTGACCGGGCGATCATCCAGCCGTGCGGCTTTAGCTGTTCATCTACGGCTGTCTGAACCGGGTCCTCTTCAGCCGCCGATCAAAAGCGCCCCTGTGCGACCTGCGCAAGGCGTCGTCGCAGCGCGCGATCCCGTTTGAGATGCCATTCGCGGCGCATGGCCTCGATACGTGTCGGCAAGCGTTCGGCATAGATCAGGCACCAGACCCTGCCGCGTGTCGATTTCGCGCCGAGGCCGGAATTATGCTCGGCCAGCCGGCGGTCAAGATCAAGGGTCCAACCGACATAGGTGCGATAGCCAGATGCGCTGTCGCTGCCGAGCACGTAGACGAAACCGGGGCTGCCATCATTTGCGTCCATGAACGGCCAGGTTTCCTTTGCTGCAAGGTCTGAACAGTATCGGAACTGCCCGCGCCTGTGCAATCTCTGGCGAGGACGCCAGAACAGTGGATTGCGGCGCCGTCAGGCAAAGGCGATCCACAGGGCACCGGCGGCTACGATCACCGGCATATCCCGGACAAGAAGCGCGCTGGCGACATCTCGCAACGGATATGGGCACCACAACACAATCGACGGGTTAGCTTTCGGTTTCAAGCAGTTCGGGCCGCGTCACGTCGACCTCACGGGCGTCTCATGCTGACCTGCGCGCAAGCGGGTGGTCGGACCTGGGCAGACCCAGGACTTGCCTGATCTGTCCTTTCGCGATCTTCAGCTTGTTCCCCAGATCTACCCGCGCCGCCTTGCCTCCGCTGATTTCATTGACATACGCAAGGGCTGCTGCCTCATCTTGCAACTGCGTGGTCAACAAGTTGGGATCATCAAAATTGTTGCAAAACGCGTTGGCGATTGACTGCTGTACCGACGCGGTTTCGGCCTTGCCGTCGCTGCCATACTGCGCGATCAGCACCCGCTGTGCGGCGGGGGTGATCTTTTCCAAGAGCAGGTTGTTGAAGGCGTTGGTCGCCTTGCCGATCCGCTCGAAGTACGTGTCGAACGTGGCGGTCATCCAGTCTTCGCCGAAATCGCCTTTGGGGTTGGCTTTCACGGCCTCCAGCAGCACACGGATCTGGCGGTAGCAGTTGTTCGCCCCCTGCCCGCCGATCGGGTCCATGGTGTTGGCCGTGTCCCCAAGCGCCATCACCTTCGCACCTGACGGCAGGGTACCAACCGGCTTTTTCACACAAGGCCGAACGCTGCCCCGCAGCCAGCCCTTCTCGTCGGCCAGTTCGGCATCCTTGATCCAGTCATAGTCCCAAGGGATATGCTGTTTGAACAGCTCCTTGACCCGCGCCAGCACCTTTTCGCCGGTGTCACAATCGCCGAACTTGTCGAACGCGCCGCCGGGCCGGGCCTCGAACAGCGCGTTCCAGCACTGATAGCCATCCTTGTGCCAGTATGGGATCGAGAATTGTTCGCCCTCGGTGGCGAAGAAGTTGAACTTGATACCATGCACGAAGGGAATGCCGTCCTGACGGCGGTCCATGCGCACGTTGCGAAACACGAACATCGTCAGGTTTCGCTGTGCTTTGTCATAGACGCTGCGGTCCTCGTCCACCTCGAACAACTGCCCGATTGCGGCTTTGCCTGCGGCCACCAGTGTCAGATCGGCCTCGGCGGCGATTTCCTCCAGTTGCGGGATGTCGACATTGCCGATGATCACCTTGCCGCCCAGTGCCTCAAAGTCATGAGTCCAGCGGTGGGACTGGGCGCGCACGTCGATGGCCAGCGCCATCCGGTCAAAGCGACCCATCAGGTCGATCAGTTGCCTTCCAAGTTTGGGGCTGAAGGTCAGGTGGATACCGTGGATCGGGGTCGAATCTTCCCAGTGGTTCACGCCCAACTCGCGCTCCAGATCCAGCGACGAGGCAAAGCGACAGGCGGTGCCGGTGGGCGGAACCTTCGTCAGCCAGTCCTCGGCGCTGAGTGCCGAATAGATGGTAACGTCGTGCCCCTGCTGGCGCAGACCGATGCCAGCGATCAGACCAGTCACGCCCGATCCGATGATCGCGATCTTGCTCATGTGTCGTCTCCCTGTCGTGCGGCCCGTGTCGGTGCCAGTGCGACAATCGCGATGACACGCCGACCGCTTCATTCAGGAGACTTTTGCCCGGACTGCCCCCCCGATCTATCCGCATCGTGGCCAGGCTATCCGTATACTGCGCGAACCGCGCGCTGTGACCCGCGACGCGGGGGGGCCATCAGGTGCTCCGGCGTCGCCCGCGCCGCAATGTCTGCGATGGGGCCTCGCCAAAGGCTTCGCCATAATCGGCAGCGAACCGGCCCAGATGCTGGAACCCCCAGCGCAGGGCCACATGAGTGACAGCTGTTCCGGGTTCGGGGTTCTCCAGCGCCGCGCGCGCCTTGATGAGGCGCTGCTGGCGGATAAAACGCATGGGCGTCATGCCGCGAAACTGCCGGAAGCCCTGAAACAACGACCGCGACGAGCCGCCGGACACGGCAATCAGATCAGAGATCGAGATCGGCTGGTCCAGATGCGCGCGGATGTATTCCTCGGCCCGGTGTACACTCGCCGGACAGGCCGTGGACACCCGGCCCGCTGCGATCGGCCCGGCGTAATCGCTGGGCTGCATGACCAGCAGCGAATAGAGAAATGCCTCTTCTGCACTGGCGGAAATCAGTTCATGCCCCGCCGCCTTTGCGGTCCGCGCCAGACTGGCCAACACGCCCATGGCATGACGCAATGCACCATACTGGGGGCTGGACCAGTCCATATGCATCTGAAAATCGGGCGCGCGGCTGATCTCGCTGCCCAGATGGGTTTCCAGACAACGCAACAGTTTGCGCCGGTCAATGCGCACGATCAGTTGGCGGGCGTTGTCTGACCAGCGGGTGCGGAACTGGCGCTCGGCCGGGATGAGTACCGCCGCACCGGGGCCGACATCAACCTGCTCCTTGCCGCTGACCACGCTGACTTGGCCATCAATCGGAACGACCATCAGGTAATAGTGGCGCAGCTGATCCGGCAAGATCGTCACCTCGCGCCCATAATCGAAATAGCACAGCGACAGCGCGTCAAAGCCGCGATGACTGACGGTCACGGGGCGAAAGTTTCGCCGTGAAGGGGCGTTCAGGCGATGATCGACAAAGATGCGCGACACCTGCGCGCGCGCCTCGTCCAGATCGCCCGCGTCCACCAGCAGGTTGCGGGCCACGAGATCGCAGCCGGGTGTGATCGCTTTGGGATCAAGTCGCGCTTCCAGAATGTGTCACCCCCGGTCTGTGGCAGTGCACCAGCGAGCAAGACGCCCCATTTTTCAGGGCAGTCTCAAACGATACAGTGTTCAGGATACATTTCAAGCACGAAGTAACTTGCCCCGTTTTCGTCTTGTCGTGCCCGGCAGACTATCCGGATCGTGTCGCGAAGTGTCCGGATAGCGCGGCAAAGCGCGCAACAGGTACACCGGCGACGGTGCAACGGCTAGCCGCGCGGGATCGAACGCGCCAGACTGCGGTCAAACATCCGCAGGAGGGACTTCACATGACAGATTTCACCAACAAGGTTGCCATCGTTACCGGCGCATCCACGCTGATCGGCGCGGGCGTCGTGCGTGCCTTTGCCGGGGCCGGGGCCCGCGTGGTCATGGCCGATATCAATGAGGCCGATGGCAAGAAGGTCGCAAGTGAGCTCGGTGATGGCGTGGCGTTTCGATTTACCGATGTCACCAAGGACGACGACATCGACGCCTGCATCGCCTTCGCGGAAAAGCAGTTCGGCGGTGTGGACTACCACGTGAACCTCGCCAGCACCTACCTGGACAACGGTATTCATACCTCGCGGGAAGACTGGCTGACCTCGCTCAATGTCAATCTGGTCAGTGCGATGGTGTTTGCGGACAAAGTCGCGCCGGTGATCGCAAAGCGCGGCGGCGGTGCGATCGTCAATTTTGCGAGCATTGCCGGCAAGGTCGCGCAGCCAGGCCGGATGACCTATTCCGCCGCAAAGGCCGCAATGTTGCAGGTTACACGGAACGCGGCGATGCAGCTGCGTCCGCGGAACATCCGCGTCAATTCGGTATCGCCGGGCTGGACGTGGTCAAACATTATGGTGCAACTGACTGAAAACAAACGTGAGAAGGCCGACAGCGTCGCCAAGCCGTTTCATATCATTGAACGCACAGGCGACCCTGCTGAAGTCGCTGCGGCGGTGCTTTTCTTGTGCTCGGATCAAGCCAGCTTCATCACCGGAACGGATATCGCTGTCGATGGCGGATACACCGCGATCGGGCCGGAAGGGATGGTGGATGCGGTGGCCATGCTTGCAGAGTGACCAGCAAGCTTGTGGTGTTCGTTCACCCAGGCCACGGCGCTGCCCGCAATGCTCAGAGCGTGATCAACCCGCGTGCCAGGCGGTTCATCGACACCGGGCCGCCCTCGGTAATCTCGATCTGGTCCTCGATGATGAAACCGCCAAGCCCGGTGATATACCAGGGACACTCGAATGCCAGCACCATGCCCGGGGTGACGCAGATATCAGCGTCGGCAGAGATGAAGGGCCATTCCTCGCTGCCCGGGCCTGTGCCCAGACCATGACCGAAATGGCCGCGCGCATAGCCGGTAAAGCCACGCGCGCGGATGGCTTCGGTGGTGGTGCGATGAACCTCGGCCAGTGGCGTTCCCGGGATCAGCCGGGCGAAACCGGCCTCGAACCCGGCCATCAGGGCTGCATGGATTTCGGCTACTGCACGCGGCGGCTGGCCGAGAGAAAAGGTGCGACCGGTGTCCGAGGTATAGCCCTCGATCAGGCAGCCAACATCGACCTTGATCAGATCGCCGGGTCGCGCGCGGGCGTCACCGCCCCAGGGGTCAGCCCCGACCGAGATATACTCCCAGCTTCCCGTCAGCGCCATGTCACCCGCCGCCGCACCAATCGCCGCCTGCCACGCCCCAGCCAGTTCGCTGCGCGATACATCAGGCGCAATGGCATCGCGCACAGAAGCAATACCATGCTCAGCCAACCCCACGGCTTGCCGCAGAAACCCGATCTCGGCGGGGGATTTGATGGCGCGCAACTCGCGCGCGATCCGCGTGCCATCAACCAACGTTGCCGGGGCCAGACCGGCCTGTAGCGCGGCCCAGTCGCTGGCGGCAACGGCTGACATTTCCACGCCGATCCGGGCATTCTGCAAACCGCGCTCAGCCAGTGCATCGCGCAGATGCTGCCAGGTGATACCCGCATCAAAGGTCGTTGGGCGACGGAAATCACCTCCCCGCCCCTCGGCCTGCCAGAGCGCGTGCATCTGCGCCACAGCATCGCCCTGCGCATCGAGATCAGAGGCCGCGCCCGCCTCGACCCAGATGGGGCTGATGCGCAGATCGGTGATGTGGCTGGCCTGTCGAAAGGCCGGGGCGAACAGATCGCTGGCGACTGCCACCTCGTTTATGCCGGCATCCGCGGGGACCAACACCGCCACCGCCCCCGCCCGCCGCCACATCGTTGCCACGCCGGGGGGCGCGCCGGTCGCATGGCGAAAGGCCTCGGGCGAGAGCAGAAGCAGCGCCTCCAGCCCAGCCGCCTGCATCAGGTTCTCAGCGAGTTTGCGGTCAAGATGGGCTGTCATGGCTCCTCCGGTCTAAAGCATCATCATGCCGGGTAGCCACAGCACGATACCAGGCATGGCCACGATCAGCGCGATCAGGGTCAGAAGCGCCAGCCAGTACGGCAAAGACGCCCATGCCGCCTGCCCCAACTTGACCTGTCCACCAGTCATGCCAGTCAACACGAAGATATTCATGCCCACCGGCGGGGTCAGCATGCCGATCTCGATCAGAAGCGTGATCAGCACACCCAGCCAGACCGGGTCATACCCCAGCCCCACCAGCAGCGGAAAGACGATGGGCAGGGTCATGATCATCATCGACAGCCCATCAAACATCGTGCCCAGCACGATATAGACCGCCACCACGATCAACAGCACACCCAGCGGACCGATCCCCAGCCCGGTGATCTGGCGCAACAGTTCTTGTGGCAGGCCCAAAACACTGATCGACTGCGCCAGCACCACTGCGCCCATGAACACCATGCCGATCACGCAAAAGGTGACCAGCGTGCTCATCAGCGCCTGAAGGACACCGCGCCAGGTCAGCTCTCCAGCCCAAAAGCCGATGACGATCGCCGCCGCAACGCCGACGCCCGCAGATTCCGTCGGCGTGGCAAGACCCGCGAACAGGCTGCCCAGAACCGCGCCGATCAGCGCCAGTAGCGGCCAGATCCGGCCCAGGCCCAGAAGTGCCCGGCCAAGGCTGATTTCGGGTTTGGCCTCGGGTGCAAGGCGCGGGTTGCGCCAGACCATGAAGGCGATCCAGAGCATGAACAAAAGGGCCGCCAGCGCGCCGGGCACAATCCCGGCCAGAAACAGCTGACCGATCGAGGTTTCCGTGAAGGCGCCGTAAATCAGCAGGCTCAGGCTGGGCGGAATCAGCAGCCCCAAAGTGCCGCCCCCTGCCAGACTGCCCACCACCACCGCGCGGTCATATCCGCGCCGCGTCAGTTCCGGGTAAGCCACCGACCCCACCGCCGCCGCCACAGCCATGGACGAGCCGCTGACCGCCCCGAACATGCCGCAAACGGCGATATTGGTATGCAACAACCCACCCGGAAGCCGGGCAAAAACCGGCGACATGGCGCGGTAAACGCTGCGCGCCAGACCTGAAGCCACCAGCAGCTCGCCCAGCAGGATGAACAGCGGAATGGCCGTCAGGGTGAAGCTGTTGAACGTGTTCCAGACCGCCTGCACGCCCAGACTGGTGGCGCCGCCGGACCAGAAATGCAGGATCGCGAAACCTGTCAGCCCCAGCGCCGATCCCAGCACCGCGCCGGTCAGCACCGTGCCCAGAAGCGTGCCACCCATCGCCAGCCAGATCATTTGTCGAACTCCGGCGGGGTTTCGGGCAGCACGGCCACGGCTTCGGGCGGTGGGCGCAGCATCTGCCATGCCGCGACAAGGCCAGCCACGGCAATGCCCGCCGCCATGCCGATCACAAAGGGCGCAAGCTGGATTCGCGCCACTTCCGAGCGCAGGTTGAGCATCAGGGTAAACCGTGCATCGGCCAGCGCATCACGAAAAAAAATCGCGGCAAAAGCCACGAAAACCAGTTGCCCCAGCACCCAGAAAATCCGGCGCAGCCAGCCGCCGGTCCGCTCATACAGCAGGCCCACACGAATATGGGCATGCGTCGCCAGCACAAAGGGCAAGCCCAGAAAGATGCAGCTGACCATCATGAGGCCCGCCAGTTCCTCAGTAAAGGCGAAGGGGGCGCCGAAGGCATAGCGCATGACCACCGCCATCACGACAAGCGCAGCCATTCCCGCTACGCAGGCCGCGCCGAGTGCCGCGAGGGCCCGGGTCACCCAGAAGATGACCCGGTCAGTTCCGGCAGCGAACCGCTCCATCTCTGCCCCGCCTGCCTTAGTCGCCGATCAGCTCTAGAATACGCGCACGGTAAGCCACAGCCGCCTCGCCACCCTCTTCAGACAGGGTCAGCCAGGTTTGTGCCGCAGCGTCGCGGATGGCGTCCTGATCAGCGTCTGCAAAGTCATCGTACCAGGTTACGCCGGCTTCGGTCAGTTCAGCGCGGGCAGCGGCTTCGGCCTCGGCGTCGCCGTCGAACTGAAACGATTCCTCCTCCAGCACGTCCAGCGCGCGGTCCAGCGCCTCGCGGTGCTCGGTACTCAGCGCCTCAAGGGTGCGCGCATGGGCGACGATGGCATAAGGCGCGGGCGGGAAAGGGAAACCCGTATAGACAGCATGCCGTGCCACTTCCTGCAATGAGATCGAGCGGGCAAAGCGTGCGGCGTAAAGCGCACAATCGACCACACCGGTCTGAAGCGCCGAATACAGTTCATTCTGCGGGATGATCTGCGCGGCGACGCCCAGTGCGGTGAAGGTTTCCACCTGCTCGCGCGAGCCGACACGCAGGCGCAGGCGGCGCAGTTCATCAAGACTGCGCACTGGCTCGCGACAGAACAGCGAGGCGTCGATGATCGGCAACGCCATGAACCCCACCACCGGAATATTGCGCTGCGCAAAGCCGTCGGTCAGGGCCTCCTGCACGGCCGGAAGAGCGCGCAGATGTTCCTCAGCCGTTGAGACCGAGCCATAAACGTAAAGGTTCGCCAGATCCGGTGCATCGCGGCCAATGAATGTCGGCCAGATAAAGGCTATCTCGGGCGTGCCGGTCTGCATCCAGCGCAGCGCATCGGCGTCCTGCAGGTTCATTCCGCCGCCTTCGATCACGTTGATCGTAAAGCTGCCACCCGAGAATTCGGCAACGTTTTCCGCGAGATTGCGGATATGCGCAGATTCGGGCCGGGTCGGCGCGTAGTTGTTGTTGAAACGCCAGGTGACGTCCTGGGCAAGAACGCCGGTGCTTGTGATGGCGAGGATCGCCGCACCGGCGGCGAGGGTTGCAAGGTGTTTCATGGGATCTCCTGCTGTTGGGAATATGTGAATGCGCTATGGCCGGTTTGCCGTGGCTTTGCGTCACGCGACGGTTGCTGCGTTTGGCACTTATGGTGGAGCATTCTAACCGCCGCCGCAAGGGCTTACGCGGCCCGCCCGCCCCCCGCCAGCGGTGTGAAAATGGCGCGCGACGGGTCGCAGCGGTAGTGATGCATCAGGTCCGGCGCGGCATCGGCGAGGGCGGCGACGCTGTCAAGAATGTAGTCCACCTTGTCGTCACTCATCAGAACACTGAGGTTAAGGCGCGTGAACCCCGGCTTGGCCATTTCATCACCTGCAAGAATGGCGGCGCGCAGCCGGTCTGATTGCGCCGGGTCGATATCCAGCAGCCGGTGCACGTAAGGCCCGGCGCAGGCACATCCACCGCGCGCCTGAATGCCATAGAGGTCGCTCAGCATCCGGGTGACAAGCTGCTGATGGACATACCCGCCCCGCCCGTCGCGCACCCGGAACGAGGCCACCGGCAGCCCGGCCAGCCCCGGCGCCCCCAAGAGCGCGATACGCGGGTGACCGCGCCAAGCGCCTTCGATCCGGGCGCAAAGGGCGGTATAGCGGCGATCCATATAGTCCTGCCCGATGGCTTGCTTGACCATAAAGACCAGTGCAGCGCGGATATCGCCAGGCACATTGGGCGTGCCGGCCTCTTCTCGGGTCTCAAGGCTGGCAACGTAATCATGCCCGCCCGGCGAGACAAAGCGCACGGTCCCGCCACCGGGCTGGCTGGGGCTGGCTCGTCGCACCGCGTCATGGCGCAGGATCATCACGCCTGATGCCCCCGGCCCGCCCGGAAACTTGTGCGGCGACAGGGCGATGGCATCAATCTGCGCATCCGGGGCCGGGGTCATGGCGATGGGCAGATAGGGCGCGCCGCCCGCGTAATCCCAGACCATCAACGCCCCGGCGGCCTTGACCTGCCGGGTCAGCCCTGTGACATCAGCCACGATCCCGGTGATGTTCGATGCCGCCGAGAAAGCGCAGATCACCGGGCCATCGCTGATCAGCAATTGCGCCAGTTGCGCTCTGTCCGGCCCGCCATCGGGCGCTTCATCCAGCGCGATCACCTCGGCACCGCTTTCGCGCCACGGCAGGATGTTGGAGTGATGCTCATACGGGCCCAGCAGCACCCGCACCCCAGGCCCCGCCCCCAGAAGCGCCACCAGCCGGTTGATCCCGGCCGTCGCCCCTGCCCCGCAAAACACCACCGCATGATCATCGCCCGCGCCGCACGCCACGGCCACCACGGCCCGCGCGGCACGCCGAAGCCGGGTCATGAAGGCACCGCAATACGAGGCCTCGGTATGGCTGTTGGCGTAGTAGGGCAAGACATGCTCCAGCATGAAGCGCTCAACCGGCATCAATGCGCGCCCTGACGCCGTGTAATCGGCATAGACCAATGGGCGCGGGCCGAACGGGCCATCGATCATCACACCGTCACCGATCAGCCCGCCTTGCAGGGTGGCCAGCGGGTCGTCGGTGGACAGCATAGCATGGAAGGCGGCGAAGGGGTTTTGGGTGTCGAGCATGGCTTGATCCACAAAAAAAGGGTGATGCGGCAAGATTACCCTGTTTGCTGCGGAGAATTATCCCAAACTTCTTGAACGATCGCCCTTGTTGTTGTCATATGATCGGTATGAGCGAAAAAATAGATGAAATTGATATTCGCATCTTGAACACCCTTCAAGGCGATGCCAGCCTGTCCCAGCGCGAACTGGCTGAGCGGGTGGGCCTGTCGCAGAACGCCTGCTGGCGGCGGTTGCAGCGGTTGCAGGGCGCGGGTGTGCTGAAGGGCACACGGGCGCTGGTCGACCTGGGCGCGCTGGGGCTGGACCTGACGATCTTTGTGATGATCCGCACGCGGCACCATTCGCGCGACTGGTCGGACCGCTTTGCGCGTCATGTCGCCAGCCTGCCCGAGGTGATGGATTGCCACCGCATCGGCGGGGATTGGGATTACATGCTGAAGGTCGTCACCCGCGGCATGGCAGGGTATGACAGCTTTTATCAGCGACTAATCACCGGGTTTGAGTTTGACACAGTGACGGGGCTGTTTTCCATGGAAGGAATTCTGGAAAACCGCGCCGTCGATCTGAATCGCGTGCCCTGAGCGCGCGCATCACGGCCAGCCAGCCCGACTTGCGCAACCAGATCCAGCCGCAAGGGAAACCGCCAGCATAGTCGCGCAAGGACGCAATCAACGCCGTTTGGCTATGGCGTGGTGATCACCAATCTGGGCAGGGTACTGGCTCCTCCCGCCATTGGGCAGCTGCCTGATCTCAGCGGCAGCTTTGCGCTGGTCCTGATAGTCACAGCAGCAACAAGCTGACTGGCATGGGCATTGCTGCGGCTTGGTCGCTTCAAAGCAACTGACGGTCCGGTTAAGCCCCCGCGCGCAACGGCCCGGCGATGTGAACCCAAGCAGATCATACCTTTCGCGCCACAATGAACGGGCGGGCGTCCTTGCCCTTGGTGGCATGGGCCTCGGTGGTCAGGATCTCAAATCCCGCCCCCTCGATCAACCGGGCCAGCCTTTCGCCATCCAGCACCGTGACATGCGGTGCCAGCCCCACCGCACGCATCACCGGCAACATGACACTGCGGATGAGGATGTTCATCTCGCCAAGGCAGGGGGTCTTGGTGATGAACAGTCCCCCGGGGCGGATCAGAGCATGGATCTGGCGCAACGTGTCCTGCGGCCCCCGGACGAGATGCAGATAATTGAACCCGAGGACGGCATCATAATCGGCGGGTTCAGCGGCGATGCTTTGCGCCGTCGCCGCCTGAAAACTGAGGCCCGAAACCGGGCTGGCCATGGCCTTTTCTTGCGCGATGGCAATCATTTTCGGCGACAGATCCGTGGCGAGGTAGCTTTGCACGCCCGGCGCAAGCCGCAGGGCGGTTGATCCGGTGCCGCAGCCCAGCTCTAGCACCCGGTCGCCTGCGTGCAATAGCGCGCGCGTGCGCTCCAGAGTGCGCTCATACCCGCCTTGATCCGAAATCTTTGCCTTCGCATACCGGCGTGAAACCCGGTCCCAGAAACGGGCATCTCCTGTCGTGGTCATCTGGCAGTCTCCTTTTCGCTCTTTGGCATAGCATATGCGTAAGAGCAGGCAATTGCCGAAAAACGGAACCATGATATACGCATATGCATGAGAGAGGTTGATTGGAATCAGCTCCGTGCATTCCATGCGACGGCGACGACCGGGTCGCTGTCGGCGGCAGCGCGTCAGCTTGGCCTGACGCAGCCCACCATGTCGCGCCAGATCGCCGCACTTGAGGCCGGTCTGGGCGTGGATCTGTTTGACCGGGTGGGCCGCAAACTGGTGCTGACGCTGATCGGCGCAGAGCTGCGCGACCGCATTGCCATGATGGCCGATGCGGCAGAGTCCGTGCCACTGGTCGTCAATGGCCGTGTGGATGAGATCAGGGGCCGGGTCTGCATCTCGGCGACCGACACCTATGCCGCGTATATCCTGCCTGAAATGGTGCAACGTATCCGGGCTGAGGCGCCTGAAATCACCATAGTTATCGCCGCGTCGAACGAGGTGAGCGACCTGCACCGCCGCGAGGCCGATATCGCGATCCGCCACCTGCCGCCCGCGCGCCCCGGGCTGGTCGGGGATCATCTGTGCGACACACAGGCGTATTTCTACGCAGCCGAGGCATGGATCGCACACAACGGCCACCCGTCCAGCCCCGCCGATCTGGCGGGCATGGGCATGATCGCGATGGACGATGCCGCGCGTTTTGCCAGCTATCTGCAAGACATAGGCATTCCGATGGAGGTGGCCGATTTCAGGCTGGTGTCAGATTCGTCCGTGGTGATCTGGGAGATGGTCCGGCGGGCGATGGGCGTTGCACCGATGCTGCGCGAAGTTGCCGAACGGACGCCGGGTGTGGTGCGGCTGCTGCCCGGTATGCCGCCGATTGTGGTGCCGATATGGTTGGTGACACATGAAGATCTGCAACTCAGCCCGCGAATCCGCGTGGTCCAAAGGATACTGGCTGAAGGCCTGTCGGGCGTGTAGCGCCGCACGGGGCGCTTACAGCCGGGCCAGGTAGTTCTGGAAACGTCGCCCTTGCCTGAGGCGGAACCTCTCGCCAGTGTCATCCAGCGCGCCTGTTCTGTCCAACCGGAAATTGCGGAAGTCATCTGCGGTTTCACACCACGCTGTCAGCAACCACACATCGTCAAACAGCGTAAGCCCCAGCGGATGAATGCGTCGCGTACTCTTGCGCCCGTCAAGGCTGCGATAGGCAAGCTGCATGATCCGGCGCTCACGTATCGCAGCGCGGGCAATAGACCCCCACTGATCCGCCAACCCGTCAGCCGACCGGTTGCGCGCCACGGCCAGAAGGGTCAGGTTCTGAAACCGCGCGCCCTCCTCGTCCCCCAATGCCGCAGCCACCTTGCCGATCACGCGCTCGGCCGGTTCGCGCAGCCCGCCACCGCGTCGGGCCATCAGCAGGCGCAGACCCAGCATGATTGCCTCCATCTCCTCAGCGTCGAACTGAAGCGGGGGCAGGAAATACCCCGGCTCAAGCTGATACCCAATGCCGGATTCACCCCTTACCGGTGCGCCCATTGCCTGAAGGCTGGCAATATCCCGATAGATGGTGCGCGGCGATACCCCCAGCCGCTGCGCCAGTACCTCGGCCGAGACGGGCAGGCGGGCCGTGCGCAGGTGATCCAGTAGGGCAAACAGACGAAGGGTTTTCATGCGGTCGGTCTATACCACACCCCTGACATGATCTGTCAGGGGTGTGGTGCAGGAAAGGCGACACGACCAGCACAAAAGGAACCACCTGCAATGACTCAACCCTGTCTCGAAATTGTAACCTACAAAGTCAGCGCCGGCGATGAGGCCGATCACCAGCGCGAACAGGCTGCGCAGCGCGCCGCCCGGCTGGCGGGCTTTTCCGGCTGGCTGGCGCTCAGCGGCGGGACAAACCGCGAGGCGCGCGCCGACATGGTTGTCTGGCGTAGCCGGGACGCTGCCGAAGCGGCGGCAAAGGTTGTCGGTGACGGCGATGACTTTGCAGACTTCCGCGCCACCATTACCGAATTCGGGGGCATGGGGCATTTCGCGCTGCCCGCCGGGGCGCTGGCGTTTATGCAGGCCGGGGACGGGATGGAACTGGGGCGCTTCCGGTTGCGCCCGGGCGTAACGGACGCGGCAATCAGGGCGGCGCATACACGGATGGTCACGCAGCATCTGTCGCAGCAACCGGGCTGGCGCGGGCAGCGGCTGGTGCATTTGCAGGATGGCACCTGGCTCGACCTCGCTTTCGCGGCAAGCGAGGCCGAAGCGCAGGCCATTTGTGCAAGCTGGACTGGCAACCCCGAGTGTGATGCGTTTCTTGAGTTGATCGAGCCATTGAGCATGGAGTTTGGCACCGTGGCCTGACAGGTCGGTTGATCAGGCTGGGACAACGCCCGTCAGCTCAAATGCGCAATCAGCCCGCGATCACGTCCCGAAACGCGCGGCGCAGTTCTGCCGTGCCGTCGCGCGCATACCAGCGGCCATGCGCCATGATCACGCGCTCGGGGGCCCAGCCGATCATAGTGTCGACCATTTCGCGCAGATGCGCAGGCCGCCGCCGAAAACTTGCTGCGATGTCGCGCGGCATCCGGCCATCGGGATCGCGCACACGCCCCAACCTCAACAGCGGGCGCATCCACCAGGGCACCTTTCCGGCTTCGAAATTCTCGATCAGATCGGTGAGAATCAGGGTCCGGCTGGCGTTGTGATGAAAGACCACCTCAGAGTGAAAGCCCGACACGGCCAGCCGCTGGTCGATCTGGCCTGCCCAGTCATCGGGGGCGATGTCGGTGAGCGTGTGATCAAGATGCAGTTGCACCCGGCGGCTGGCGGCACGCGCCACCACGCCCGGGCTGCCCCAGGTGCGCGCCTGCTTAAACCGCGCCTGCCACTCGGGCACCCAGGCATAGTGGATCCAGTTCGGTGCGATCAGGTGGCGCACAGGGCCAAGTTCGGCCACGGCATCGGCCAGCCCGCCCGAGTCCGCGATCGGCGAATGTACCCAAATCCCGCCATCGGCCAGCCGGATCACCGTCATACGTGTCGGAAACGGCAGCCCGTAAAAGCGGATCCAGCCGCCGTCGGCGATCCACAGATCAGGGGCGACGGGCTTGAGGGTATAGAGCGGTTCATATCCGGTGGGGCGGGTCATGGGCGCACTATAAGGGCGCAGCGCTTTCCACGGCAAGCCTTTGGCGGCGCCCACGTTCCAGCGATGCTGGGCCGGTTACCGACCGGCCAGCTTTTGTACGCGCATTCACGCCCTTGCAGTCGCTGCACGGATCGTGGCTCTCCACTGGTTCTTCCGAGGGATCACGCTGCACGGTGAAATAGTTTCTCCAGTCAACAAGCCTTGACCTTCCCGCTACCGGAAGCCCTATCTCTCTCAAATCATGGATACGGAGAAAATGATGGAACTGTTTGTGAAACAAATGACCTGTGGCCACTGCGAGTCTGCGGTGGCCCGCGCAGTCAAGGATGCTGCACCACTGGTTGAGGTCTTGGTCGACCGGGCGCGCTCCAGGGTGGAGATCACCGGGAATGCAGATCCGGATAAGGTGATGAGCGCGATCCGCGCTGCCGGGTTCGAGGTTGCGCGCGCCGGCTGACACCTGCGACGACATATAAAACCAAGAGGCGACGATTATGAAAAAATCAACGAAGATCATTCTGGCAGCAACGCTCGCAGCAGGGGTTGGTGGCGTAGGGGCAATGTCCTGGGCCAGCTCACACGGAGCGCATGGCGGTCACGGGCACGCCGGCCAACACGCCACGCATGGCATGGGTCACGGCGAGCACGCTGGAGTCCCAGAAGATGCCACCCCCTCGACGCGCGCTTTCATGGCAGCCAACGCAGCAATGCACGAGGACATGGATATCGATTACACAGGCGATGCGGATGTCGATTTCATGCTTGGGATGATCCCCCACCATCAAGGTGCTATCGACATGGCGCGCGTAGTTCTCGAACATGGCAGCGACCCCGAAGTGCGGGCGCTGGCGGAGGCGGTTATCGAAGCTCAGGAAACCGAGATCGCCATGATGCACGACTGGCTGGCCGCGCGCGGCGTCAGGTAAACCGGCACGGCGGCAGGGCCATCCCAAAGCTCCGTCACAGTCATGACAAGAGCCAGAAAGGAGACCGAAATGCCCGATGGCGCATCTCACCGCGCCGAACTTCACAGGATGGAGACGGCCGAGCACATCTGCCCCTTCGGCCTCAAGACCCGCGATCTGCTACAGCGCGCGGGATATGAGGTTGACGACCATATTCTTGCCTCGCGTTCCGCGATTGACGCCTTCAAGGCCCACCACAATGTGGAGACAACGCCGCAAGTCTTTATCGACGGCAAGCGCATTGGCGGCTACGAGGATCTACTCCGTTTCCTGGGCAAAGAGGTAAAGGACCCCGACGCTGTCACCTATGCCCCGGTCATCGCGCTTTTCGCCATGGCCGCGGCAATGGCATTGGCAACCAGCTGGGCCACTTACGGCAGTATCGTTACCGTGGCAGCGGCCGAGTGGTTCATCGCCATCGCGATGTGCCTGCTTGCGCTTCAGAAGCTCAAGGACATTGAGGGCTTCGCAACCATGTTCCTGAACTATGACTTGCTGGCGCAGCGTTGGGTTCGATACGGCTACGTCTACCCCTTCGCCGAAGGGTTGGCGGGCGTCTTGATGGTTGCAGGCGCGCTCATGTGGCTATCAATCCCGGTTGCACTTCTGATCGGCACAATCGGCGCGGTCTCGGTTTTCAAGGCGGTCTATATCGACCGGCGCGAGTTGAAATGCGCCTGCGTTGGTGGCGACAGCAATGTGCCGTTGGGCTTTGTCTCGCTCACCGAAAACCTGATGATGATCGCCATGGCGCTCTGGATGCTTTTCAAGCCGGCGGGTATCGGCATCGGGCACTGACTCCGGGGCGGCCCGCCGCCGCACCCGCCGTCACCACCCACGCTGAAGGTGCAGACCTGTTTGACAGCACCGTGGATGATGCGGTCATTCTGGTGGTCTTTGTCATCAGCCTTGCCCGTGCCCTTCTCTCCCGCGCAACCGGGCAACATCTTGCATATGAACATTCACAGGCTGAACGCTCTGACTGGCAGTGAACACGTTGTCATTCCAGCCAACCGGCTTGCGCGAGCAGGTATGTGTCAGAAGGCCGCCGTATAGATCTCCAGCGCATCGGCCTGCGTCACCGGGCGCGGGTTGTTGACCAGAAGGCGCGTCTGATTCATCGCGTCACTGGCCAACCGTGGCAGGATGGCGCGGTCGATCCCCATGTCGCGCAGGCGTTGCGGCAGGCCACAGGCCGCTGACAGATCGGCCAGCCGGTCGCATAACGCCGTCGCGCATTCCTGACCGTTCAGCCCGGCAAGATCAGGGAACAGATGTGGGGCAAGTTCGGCATAGGGCTGTGGCGCCACCACCGCGTTGAAGCGCAGCACATGCGGCAGAACCAGCGCGTTCGACAGACCGTGCGGAATATGGAAATGCCCGCCCAGCGGATAGGCCAGCGCATGTACCGCAGCCACCGGCGAATTGGCGAATGCCTGCCCTGCCAGCATCGAACCCAGTAGCATATCTGCCCGCGCGCCCGTGTCGCTGCCGTCCTGCACCGCGCGCAGCAGTGCCCGCCCCATCAGTTGCAACGCCTGCACGGCCAGCGCCTTTGAGAGCGGGTTGTTGTTTGCATTGGCCGATGCATAGGCCTCGATCGCATGGACCATGGCATCGATCCCAGTTGCGGCGGTCACAGGGGCGGGCAGGCCAAGTGTCAGTTCGGGGTCAAGTAGGGCCAGATCCGGCAGCAGGATCGGTGACACGACACCCATCTTTTCCTGCGCCCCGGTGGTGACGATCGAAATCGGCGTAACCTCGGACCCGGTTCCGGCGGTGGTGGGCACCAAAACAAGGGGCAGGCGCGGCCCGGTCGCGTTGCCCACGCCATACATCTGCGCCAGCGTCTGATGGCCCGGCACCAGCGCCGCCACCAGCTTGGCCACATCAAGCGACGACCCGCCGCCAAGTCCCAGAATGATACCTGCCCTGGCCGCCTGCGCGGCATCCACTGCCGCCAGAATGACGGTCTCAGGCGGATCGGCCTGTACATCGGAAAAAACCGTGACCGACCGCCCCGCTGCAGCCAGCAAGGCGTTGACCCGGTCTACGATCCCGGTGGCAAGGAGGCCCGGGTCGGTTACCAGAAACACCGCCCCCGGCGCGATCATGTCCAGAAGCGTCGGCAGTGCCGCCAGCTTGCCATGCCCGAACTCCAGGCTTTTGGTTGTGTTGAAGGTGAAGGGCGACACGAGGGTGTCTGTGCTGCTTGTTGCGTCTCTATCCTGCATTTCAGAAGCTCCATGCCTGAATCGTGCCAATCCCGGCCGCACTCAGCACCGCAACAACCACCGCAAGCAAATGTTCACACTCCGCGCGGTCCTGATCCGGGCGCAGAACGGGCGGTGGGTCATAGCGGACAACCGATTGGCGCAACGGCACGGCCATGCCCGGACGGTAGGCCAGAAATCAGCCAAGTCCAAGCCCGGGAATCCGGTTCAGCACGCAGACCAGGGCTTCGAGCAATCTGGTGCTCGTAGAATGCTGTCTGCGGATGACACCCCAGCGTCTGACCTGCGCAGACGCCATATTTTTTTGGACGCAAGGCTTGGTCAGCTCTCGGGGGCGTTCACCAGTGCAGCAAAACGTTCCTTGCAGACCGCCAGAACCTCTTCGCCCGGGCGTTTCCACCAGTTCTGCGCCGAGAATATCTCAACCTCCTGAGGGCCGGAATAGCCCGCGGCCTCGATCATCGCGCGGATGCCGACAAGGTCGATCACACCGTCCCCCATCATCCCGCGATCCAGAAGCAGGTCTGTTGTCGGCACCAGCCAGTCGCAAATGTGATGGGCTAAGATCGCGTTCATCCGCCCGGCGCGAGCAATCGCTTCGGGCAGGCCCGGGTCCCACCAGACATGATAGACGTCTATCGCCACGCCCAGCCCGTCACCCAGCAACTCGCACAGATCGAGCGCCTGATCGAGCGTGTTCACACAGGCCCGATCAGCCGCATACATCGGGTGCAGCGGTTCGATGGCCAGCGGCACGTTGCAGGCCCGCGCATGTGGCAGCATGGCAGCAATACCCTCGGCGACCTGTTCGCGTGCGGCCTTGATATCGCGCGAACCATCGGGCAGGCCGCCGACCACCAGCACCAGGCAATCGGCGTTCAGTGCCGCCGCCTCGTCAATGGCGCGCAGGTTGTCGTCAAGCGCGGCCTTGCGCCCGGCGATATCGGCGGCGGGGAACATGCCGCCCCGGCACAGCCCCGTCAAACGCAGCCCGTTCGACCGGACGATGTGCGCAGCTTCAGCCAGTCCTATCGCTTCCACCTGATCACGCCACGGCGAGATTGCTGTCACGCCTTGTGCAAGACACCCCTCGACCGCCTCTTTGAAGCCCCAGACCTGACGCGTCGTGGCAAGGTTGAGGGAAAGAATGTTGTCGGTCATGGCGTCGTGTCCTCCGAAAGCGGCGAAAGAGAGTCGATCTGCGGGCTCAGCGCACAGCCAAGCCCGACAGCCGCGAATGTGCTGGCCAGTGCGATCTGCCCGTCCTGAATGCGCAATCGCGTCTGGCCCTGTACCTCATCGTAAAGATCAGGATGCGCGCGGGCGTAGCTTGCCTGTTCCTCCGCCGTCGCCCGCCCCATGCCGCCAGCGAAATGGTGGCCATTGCGCTCCACATGGGTGTTACCAGTGATCGCCGCGAGCACAAGATCCTGTTGCAGGGCAAGGCCCGGTTGCACAGTCAGATCCTCGGCGGACAAGAACAACCCGTCGCCATTGGCCACCCGCGCTGCATTCAGTAGCGCGCGGTAAACCCCCTTGCAGGATTTCGAGGAAACGCCGGTATACCCCAGCTTCTGCGCCTGAACGAATGCGTCAATATCGGCATCAGATTCGTCGATTTCCAACGCCACCCTTGCCGCGAGCGCCGAGACATCGGCTGTCAGCGCCTGTGCCCGCGCAATGGGCTGTTCGACGAACAACAACCCGCTGTGCAATGACGCGAGCGCAGGTTGGGCTGCAATGCCGTCCAGCAACTCTGCCAGCGGCGCAGTGCCGGTATACTGCTCATTCCCGTCCAGCGTGGCGCGATAGCCCGGCGCATGGGCATCAAGCACGGCGACTATCCGGGCAAGCCGCGCTAGATCAGCTTGCGGATCGCCAGACAGCTTGAGCTTGAAATACCGGTGCCCATAAGCCGCAATCACGTGTTCAAGGCTTTGCGGCAGGCCGTCGTTCAGCGGTTCAGCAATCTCTGCGGTATCAAGCGCATCGCCCAGACCCACGGTATGACGCGCCGCAATGCTGTCCGGTGCGGGAAGCTGACGCAAAAAGGCGCTCAGATCGAACCCCGCCAGATCAGGTGTCGTGCGTGCATCAATCCCCGCAAGATTGGTGCGCAATGCAGCGATGGCCGGCAGCCCTGACATCCGGCACAAAGCATCAAGCACAGCACGATCCGCCAGCGCCAGCCCGAAGGATGCAATCAGACCGTTCAGCCCTTGCCCTGCGCAGGTTGCATAATGCCAGGGCTGCGCACGTGCGTGCAGACCAAAAGCCGTGTCAGTACCGGCGTCGCCCAGTGCCTTCAGCCCCAGTCGCAGCGCCGCGCGCAACTGGTCGATATTCTGCGCGACACTCAGATCGGGCGATTTGTCGAACCAGCGAGGCATCATCATCTCGGCGGCCCAACCGTCGGCGCGGCGGCCTTGCGCATCCTCGATCGTCACACGGACAAAGGCCTGCGGTGCCGCCGAAACTTCGGCGGCACCGAAGCGGAAGGGAAAGCGGAAGGTCACTGGCCGCTCGAATGCCGCCCAGTCGACGACGCGCAGGTTCGGCGCGTCGGTCATTCCGTCACGCCATGCACGGCCAGAACGCGCGCCATCCGCGCCACGGCCTCGTCAGGGTCAGCCAGACAGCCTGCGGCATCAGCCAGCCGGAACAGCTCAGCCAGATGCTGCAACGAGCGCGCGCTTTGTTGGCCGCCGACCATAGTGAAATGGTCCTGCAAGCCGTTCAGATAGGCCATGAAGACCACACCGGTCTTGTAGAACCGGGTCGGAGCCGCAAAGATATGGCGCGACAACGGCACGGTGGGTGCCAGCAGCGCATGAAACGCGCTGTCATCACCGCGACCCAGTGCCTCCAGCGCGGCAGAGGCCGCAGGAGCGATGGCATCAAAAATACCCAGCAACGCATCCGAATGCCCGGTGTCGTCGCCCGCGATCAGTTCGGCATAGTTGAAATCGTCACCGGTATACATACGCACGCCATCAGGCAGGCGACGACGCATGGCAATCTCTTTCTCCTTTGACAGAAGCGAGATCTTGATGCCATCAACCTTGTCGGCATGCGCGCCAATCACGTCCAGCGCCACATCCATCGCGGCCATATGGTCATGGTGACCCCAGTAGCCTGCCAGAGCGGGGTCAAAGTTTTCACCCAGCCAGTGGATGATGACAGGCTCCGCCGCGTTTGACAGCACATGGTCATAGACGCGGGCGTAATCATCCGGGCCGCGGGCTGCGGCGGCCAGCGCCCGGCTGGCCATCATGATGATGCGCCCGCCATAACCCTCGATCACCTCGAACTGTTCGTCATAGGCGCGCAGGATGTCATCAATCGTCACGCCATCGCCCGGCGACAGATGGTCGGTTCCTGCCCCGCATGCGATCAGCGCGTCATCGCGGCCTGCGGCCTCGGCCAGTGCGCGGCGAATCAATTCCTGCGCCTCAGGCCAGCCAAGGCCCATGCCGCGTTGCGCAGTGTCCATCGCCTCGGCGACGCCAAGGCCCAGATCCCACAGCCGATGACGGAACGCCAGCGTGCGCTCCCAGTCGATCGCAGGCGACAGCCATGGGTCATGGACGGCCAACGGGTCCGCCACAACATGTGTGGCGGCATAGGCGATGCGCGGAAAATCGGCGGCACGGCGGCGGGCCAGCGGCACCGGTGTGCCGGTCAGCCGGTAGCCTTGCAGTCCACCTTCGGGGGTTGGCAGTATGAGCGCGGCCATGGCGTCACACGTCCAGCGCGGGCACGTCAAGCCAGCGGCGCTCTTTCCAGGATTGCAACCCAAGCGAGGCAAGCTGCACGCCCTTGGCACCCGCTTCCATCCCGTATTCCCACGGCGCATCTTCGGCGATGTGGCGCAGGAACATCTCCCACTGGACCTTGAAGCCGTTGTCTGCGGGCCAGTTGTCAGGCACTTCTTCCCAGTCATCAAAGAAATTCATGGTCTGCGGCTGATCAGGGTTCCAGGTCGGTTTCGGGGTATTCACGCGGTGCTGCGTGAAACACTTGTGCAGCCCCGCAACGGCCGAACCATGCGTGCCATCCACCTGAAACGTCACCAGATCATCGCGCCGCACACGCACGGCCCAGGATGAATTCAACTGCGCGATAATCCCGCCTTCCAGCTCGAACGTGGCATAAGCCGCGTCATCTGCATCGGCGGCATAGGCATTCCCTGCCTCATCAACGCGCGACGGGATATGGGTGGCACCAAGGCAGGACACGGCGCGCACCTCGCCGAACAGATTATCCAGAACATAGCGCCAGTGGCACAGCATATCGAGGATGATGCCACCGCCATCATTCAGGCGGTAGTTCCATGATGGGCGCTGCGCCTGCTGCCAGTCGCCCTCGAACACCCAGTATCCAAACTCGCCACGGACCGACAGGATCTTTCCGAAGAAGCCCGAATCACGCAACATCTTCAGTTTCATCAGTCCAGGAAGGAACAGCTTGTCCTGCACCACTCCGTGCTTGAGCCCTGATGCACGCGCTTTCTTCGCCAGCGCCACCGCGCGGTCCAGATCATCGGATGTGGGTTTTTCACAATAGACATGCTTGCCTGCGTCCAGCGCCTGTTCCAGCAGGCCCGCGCGCATCTGCGTTGTGCCTGCATCGAAGAACAGCGTGTCATCGGGATTGGCCAGCGCACCGGCAAGGTCATCGCTCCAGCGTGCGATGCCGTGCTTTTCAGCCAGCGCGCGCACCTTGTCGCCGTTGCGGCCAACAAGGATCGGGTCCGGCATCAGACGGTCGCCGTTCTTCAGCGCAACACCGCCCTGCTCACGGATGGCAAGGATCGACCGCACCAGGTGCTGGTTGTATCCCATCCGCCCGGTGATGCCGTGCATGATCAGTCCAAGACGTTGTTCGGCCATTGTCGTCCTCCCCCCTCTTCCGCATCTGAAAGCAGAGCGGAATGTGTATGTAACCTGTTAGTTACTTAGCCGGGTGGTGGCGTATCGGTCAAGCGCGAATGCACGTTTCAGAAGCCAAGCGCCATCCCGATACCCGCCACGCACAGGAAAACCAGGATCAACCGGTCAAACAATTTGGGGCTGGCGCGGCGGCCGAGCCAGTCACCCACCGGCATGAACAACATGATGGGAAGGCAGGCAAACAAGCCCTGCCACACCCATTCGGGCTGGTAGATTCCGGCGAAAATGAGGGCCGGGAACTGGACAGACGCAAACCCCAGAAACATCACCGACACAGCCAGAACCGAGGCGCGCCGCTCCAGCCCCAGCGCGTGAATGAAGGTCACGCCAATCGGAGCGGCAATACCCGTGGCGCCCATCAATGTGCCCGCTGCCAGCCCGACCGGGGCAGACATGCGCCGGGCGATCACTGCTGAAAGGGCGAACTCGGGCCGCGCCAGCCGCAGCGCGACATAGCTCAGGAGCATCGCGCCCAACCCCATTTCCAGCATCCGTTCGGGCAGCGAATCCAGCGCCCATGTGCCCAGCACAATCCCCACAGCACCGCCCAGAAGAAACCGTGGTAGGAACGCAAGGCCCGGCAATGCCCGGGCGTCGCGATAGGTCCAAACCTGATAGACGTTGCTCAGAATTATGGGAATCATGATGACGCCGATGGCCTGTTGCAGTCCCACGCTCGCCGCCAGCAAGGGCAGCGCAATCAGCGGCAGGCCCAGCCCGGTCGCCCCCTTGGCGATAGCTCCGGCGCCTAGTGCGAGCGTCAATAATAGTAGCGTTTGCAGTTCCATTGATGCTCCTCCGCGCGCCGCCTGCATTGACAGCAGCCCGGCCAGGCCCGACGATCGACTGTCAAAAAAACGTCCGTCAGATGTGGAGTTAGCCATGGAATTCGCCCTTTGCAACGAAGTTGTGAAAGAGATGCCGCTGCCTGAACAATGCCGCTTTGCAGCTCAGCTGGGGTATGCGGGGCTGGAAATTGCGCCCTTCACGCTGGCCGAAGACCCCACACGGATGACCTCGCGCCAGATCGCCGAGACCCGTCGCATCGTCGAGGATCACGGGCTGCGCGTAACAGGGTTACACTGGCTTCTGATCGCGCCCGAGGGGCTTTCGATCACCGATTCAGCTGCAGACATGCGCCAGCGAACCGCCGATGCGCTGGCCACTCTCGTCGATCTTTGCGCGGAACTTGGCGGGCGCGTTCTGGTCCATGGTTCGCCCAAGCAGCGCCGACTTGGCGATGACCCCGCACGCGCCCGGGCGACGGCGCTGGCGCATCTGGCAGCGGCGGGAGCACGGGCGCGTGCGGCCGGGATAACCTATTGCATCGAGCCGCTTTCAGCAGACGAATCCGATTTCATCAACACTGTGGCCGAAGCCGCCGCGCTGGTCCACGAGGCCAACGAACCCGGACTGCGAACGATGATCGACACCGGACATGCGCTGCGTGGTGAGGGCGAAACGCTGGCGGACCTGGCCGCGCGCTGGCTACCCACAGGGTTGATCGAACATGTCCAGTTCAATGACAGCAACCGGCGCGGCCCCGGGCAGGGTGAGGACCGGTTCGGCCCGCTGATGGCACAGCTCGTTGCGGCGAAATGGGCGCATCCACTGGCGATCGAGCCGTTCGTCTACACCCCCGACGGCGCAACCACTGCGGCGCAATCCATTGGACATTTGCGGGGCGTTCTGGACGGGTTGAGTACCGGAGCATCTGCCCCCGCAAGGCATTAATTGAACCGTTTGGTTACTTTGCGCTTGACAGAAAGCCCTTCGCCGCCTCAGGCTTGGGGCAGTGCTGCCTGGTGAGGAGGCAGCGGTCAGGGAGGACATTCGAAATGAAGAACAGTATCCGGACAAGACTCGTGGCTGGTGCGTTTGCAACCATCGCGCTGTCGACAGGTGCGCTTGCACAGGACTGGACGCCCAGCGGCCCGATCAACATCATCGTGCCCTGGGGGGCAGGCGGATCGACCGACCAGGTCGCGCGCGTCACAGCACCGATCATCGCCGAGGCGCTTGGCGTCAACGTTGTGATCGTCAACCAACCCGGCGCTTCGGGTTCGATCGGAACACAGGCGGTGCTGGACGCGCCACGCGACGGCCTGACATGGACCGCGAACGCCATCAAGAACAACGCCACCTATTCGGTCAGCGGTCTGATCGAGGATACATCGATCGATGACTGGCACATCTACCTTTCGGTCGCCAACGCGCCGATGGTGAGTGTGCCTGCGGACAGCGAGTTTCAGGATTTCGGCGAATTGCTTGAGGCTTTCCGCACCCGCGGCAGCGAAATCACGGTGGCTACTGCCGGTGGCACATCGTCAGGTGGCACGGCGATTGCCAGCCTCGCTTCGGCGGGGGATTTCGAGTACCGCATGATCACCTATGACGGCGGTGCACCTGCTGCCATTGCAACGGCAGCAGGCGAGGCGATGGTGACAACGCAGCTGGCCGTCGAACAGACAGAGCTGGTGCGTGGTGGTCGTCTGCGCGCACTTGCGATCCTGTCGGATCAGCCATTGATCGTCGAGGGCGCTGACCCGGTTCCGCCGATCACCGACTGGCTGGATATGCCGATCACGCCGGACTACTTCGGCATCTTCATCCCGCGCGGCGTGCCCGACGAAGTCATCGCGACGATGGACCGGATCTGGGAAGAGCGCGTGGCGACCTCAGACAGGCTGCGCGAATACGCCGAAACCTTCGGCGCCGTTCTGGCACCGTCCTGGGGTGAGACTGCGCGCGAACGCTCAATGCCAATCGCCATCGCCGACGCCTGTGGCAAGCATGCGCGGGGCGAGGCCGTGATTGAACCCTCTGAACTTGGCTTCGATTGCGACACCATGTCGGAGATCGACTCGCAGTGAGCCAACCTAAGAGCGGACGACCCGCGAAAAGCGAATCGCAGGAAGACCCTGGGGGGCCGTCCGCTCCAGGCCAGGACCCCGGCATCATGACCCGTGCCGATCTGTTGTCGGGTATCGTGTTTCTGGTGCTGGGTGTTGCTGTCGCCTGGATGTCATGGGAAATGCCGCGCCTTGAGGTGCGGCGCATTCATCCGGCCACAGTGCCGGGGCTGGTGCCGGGCATACTTGGCCTGGCGCTGGCATTTTGTGGAACACTGTTGGCTGTGCGATCGGTGCGTGCATCGCGTGATCGCGAAGGGTGGCATGCCTTCGGTGCGATCTTCGTGTCGCCTGAGACTGGTCGCGCAGGCGTGACCCTGGCGCTGGCACTGATCTACGCGCTGGGGCTGGTGGGCCGGATGCCGTTCTGGGCCGCGACGATGCTGTTTGTTTTCGCCTTCATCATGGTTTTTGAGCGCTGGCTGTCGGCCCCCGAACATCCGCTCTGGCGGACTGCCCTGGCAGCCGCGGTGCAGGCCGTCATTGTGGGCGCAACGGTTTCGCTGGTGTTCCAGCACGGTTTTCTGGTGCGGCTGCCATGAGGCATGCCGCTTATCTCGGGCTGATCGGGGCGCGCAATGTTTGACGGTTTTGTGCTTCTGGGCAACGGGTTGGCGCATTTCATGACGCCAACTTCGTTGTTCAATGTCGCCTGGGCAACGCTTCTGGGTATCATGATCGGGGTGCTGCCGGGCTTGACGGCGACCATGGGCGTGGCGCTTCTGGTCACTCTGACCTACCCCATGCCCCCTGATCAGGCGATCCTGTGCCTGATGTGCATCTATGTCGGCGCCATCTATGGCGGCAGCCGCACCGCAATCCTGCTGGCCATTCCCGGCACCCCCGCAAGCGCTGCGACCACGCTTGACGGCTATCCGCTGGCATTGGCAGGCAAAGGCGGGCTGGCAATGGGGCTGGCCACGACCTCGTCGGCGATCGGTACTCTGGTGGGCATTCTCTGTCTTGCGCTGCTGGCACCACTGTTGGCCGAAGCCGCACTGAATTTCGGCTCCTATGAGTTCTTCTGGCTGGCGCTGTTCGGGGTGGTGGTCTCAGGGCAGTTGACGGCGTTCGACGACCCGATCAAGGGCTATGTTGCCGGCATTCTGGGCCTGCTGGTCGCCATGATCGGGATGGAGGGGTTGCACGCCTATCGTCGCTTCACCTTCGGCGTACCCGCGCTTGGCGGCGGTATTGACCTGATCCCCGCGATGGTGGGCGCGTTCGGGTTGGCCGAGATCCTTGTGGTGATGAAACAGCGCGCAAAGGCTCGTATCATTGATGCCTCGGACAGAGTGGTGCCGCGGCTGGCCGAGATCTGGAAATACCGCCGCACGACAGTGCGTTCAGGGGTGATCGGCACATTGGTCGGGATCATTCCCGGCGTGGGCGAGGATATCGGCGCATGGGGGTCATATGCGGCGGCGCGCCGCAAAAGCCCTGAGCGAGAGCAATTCGGAAAGGGCAGCCTGGAAGGGTTGATCGCCGCCGAAACCGGCAATAGCGCTGCCATCCCGGGGGCGATGATACCCACGCTGACACTGGCGCTGCCGGGCTCGGCGGCGGCGGCGGTGCTGATCGCGGCCATGTTCATCCACGGTATCCGCCCCGGACCGATGCTGATGATCGAAAACGCTCCCTTCCTCTATCAGGTGATCTCGATGCTCGTTCTCGCATCGCTGGCGATTACCGTCTACGGGCTGCTGATCACGCGACCGCTGCTGAAGCTGATGAGCGTCCCGCGCGAGCGGCTTATGCCGGTGGTCTATGTGTTGTGCGTCATCGGCGCGTTCGCAATCACGCAGCGGCTTTTCGACGTCTATGTGATGATCGCCTTCGGGATCTTCGGTTTCGTGCTGCGCGAGATGCGCTATCCGATGGCGCCGCTGGTGATGGGGATCATTCTTGGCACGCTTCTAGATGTGAATCTGCGTCGCGGTCTTGCAATCTCGGATGGAGATCTGACCCCCTTCTTTACCCGGCCGGTTTCAGCGGTTATCTGCGCCCTGATCATTCTGACGATCCTTTTCAGCATCCCGGTGGTAAAACGACGTGTCACAAGTCTCTTCTCGAAAACCGACAACGCAGCGCCCGGTGAGAACTGAACCCGTCTCCCGGCGTCGCAATTCGGAAAAGACCAAGGAGCAGATCCTTGCCGCCGCGCGGGCAGAGTTCTGCAAACACGGGCTCGCGGGCGCACGTGTCGACGCCATCGCAGAACGTGCAAAGGCGAACAAGCGGCTGCTGTACCATTACTTCGGCAACAAGGAAGAGCTGTATCGCGCGGTGCTGATGGATGCCTATGCCGAGATCCGCGCAGGCGAACGCCAGTTGAACCTTGACGCCTTGTCGCCGGATGAGGCCATGGACCGGCTGGTGCGCTTCACATTCCGGCATTTTCTGGCGCATCCCTGGTTCACCAGCCTGCTGTCCACAGAGAATGTTCAGAATGCCGCCTTTCTCAAGACGCTGCCTGACATTCCTGCGCTGCACTCCCCCCTCGTCGGCCAGATCGAACGAATTCTGGAGAACGGACACCGCGAAGGAATATTCAGAGACGGTATTGACCCTGTGCAGCTCTATATCTCCATCGCTGCATTGGGGTATTTCTATGTGTCGAACATGAAAACCCTCTCGGTCATCTTTCAACGCGACCTGAGCGCGACATCCCCCGTGCAGGAACGTGAGGCCCAGATCGTGCAGATGGTGCTTCGCTATCTGTGGAAACCGGGCGCGTAGTGATCCCGCGCTGCGCAGTTTTCCTGCGTATCTTATGACGTGGCGCGAAAGGCCGCGATTGTACGCCGCGTCCCCTCTTCCAGTGACAGTGCCTGCCAGTCGCCCAACAGCGCCCTGAGGGGTGCGTTGTCCATCTCTTCTGGCGCGGGGCGGAAGTTTTGCGCGGCGGTGATGCGGGCATCCGGCACGACAAGGCGGATAGCAGCAATCACTTCATCGGTGGAACGTGCATCGGTGGTCAGATCGCTGACAACCGGATGGTCAGGACGGGCGGCCAGACAACGCATGAAGATTTCGGTCACCTCGTCGATATGCTGAAAGCACATGACGCTTGAAAACGGGATCTCGTAGGCCTCGCCACGCGCGGCGGCGCGCATCGCCAGCGTAATTGCCGCCGTCTCGCCCGTATCACGGCCCGGCCCGTAGACGACATTTGGCCGCAGCCCGACCGAGGCGATGCCGTGGTCAAGAAAGTAGACCTTGGCGATATCCTCGCCGCAGCGTTTATAGACACCATAGAGGTTGGTTGGTGATTGCAGTTCGCCGCGCGCGCGTGCAGCAAGCGAACTGGTATAGACCACCCGCGAGATGCCAAGCTCACGCGCCAGTTCCATCACGTTGATCTGGCCGATCACATTCACCTCGGCCCCAAGAACGGGGTGCTGGCGGCAGACCGGTATCACCAGCCCGGCCAGATGCGCGATGGCGTTCACAGCATGGTCCTCGGCAATGCGGCGCAGGGCGGGCAGATCGCGGATATCGGCCTGCGTATAGCTGACCCCGTCCAGTCGGTCGCGCCCTTCGGGTAGGGTCAGATCGGCCACCACAGCCCGGTGCCCGGCGTCGCGCAAAGCCACGGCGAGCGCCCGGCCCAGAAAGCCGTTCCCCCCGGTCACCAGCACTGTCAGTCCTTGCCCCGCCTGTTGCCCGTTCTGCACCTGCATCCTCTGTCCCTCCCGACTTTGCTGTGCAATAATTCTGCTATACGCAACTAACTTGCGCAATGCACAATTAACAACAGCGCCACGCTTTCTCACGATGCGCAGGTTGCAAAGGCCTGAATCAGTAAGACTACGCGCCGGGGTTGCTGGCGAAGGAGCTTCCACTAAGCGTGGATATCTCTCGCGAGGCGTTCAGCAAGAGCGGCAGATGCTCTTTCAACATCGTCTCTCGCGAGACGTTCGCCGAATTGCAGCCCACGCTGATGGTAAAAATATCGCGGGTCAGCGGGTCCAGGATTGGCACGCCAATGGCGATATGTCGGGGCTGCCATTCGCAAAATGACGACGAATACCCCTCACGCGCCATGCGCTCCAACGCGGCATCCAGCGCCGGGCGCTTTTCTCGCTCCCATGCGTCGCCATGCAGGGTGGCGAGCATCTCATAAACCTCGGCGCGGTCTTGCGGAGACAGTGCAAACAGATAGGCCCGTCCGGGCGCAGATTCCGCCAGTGGAATGCGCGAACCGACATTGAGGTTCAGCACAACGGCTGTCGGCTTGCGGATCAACTCGACAAACATCATGTGGCTGCCATCGCGAACGCTCAGCGCCGCCACACAATCACCCCGGCCCGCAATCGCCTCCAGATGGGTGCGCACCATCTCGCCAAAACCATGCCGCCCCAGCGCGGCATAACCCAGCGTCAGAACCTGGTTCGACACCGCGTATTTGCCGTATTCAGGCAGGTAACGCAGATATCCCAGTTTGGTCAGTGTGCCCAAAAGACGCGAAACGGTGGTCTTGTGCAGGCCCGTGCGTTCCGCCAACACCTGCGTGCCAAGCACCCGGTCTTCAGCCCGAAACGCCCGCAGAATGGCCATGCCCCGCGCCAGAGAACTGACAAAAGGACGGTCATCATTGATCGCCGCCGCGCCGATATCATGGCGTGGACGGCCCCGCCTGCGGGCGGGTTTCTCGGGCGGTGTCTGGTCTTCGTCGCTGTTCACGTCACTTCTGTTCCAGTTTGCCGGATGCCTTGAGTCGCATTTTTGCCTCTGTCAGTCCAGCGCCCCATAGTCCGAGCAGTCGCGGTGGCTGGCAGCCGGATCAACCTTGACATCAATGACCACCGGCCCGCCCATCTTGTGCGCCTCGCGCAGGGCGTCGTCCATCTCGCCCTTGTCAGTTACGGTCAGCCCGCGCGCACCCATGCCTTTTGCTATCATCGCGTAGTCATGATCGGCGTAATCGACACCAATGGCCTGATTGCCCAGATTGTCGCGCACCATGCCAAGGCCTGCATTGTTGGCCACGACATAGACGGCATCCAGCCCCCGCTCGGTGGCGGTGGCCACGGCGTCCATGGTCATCATGAAGCCGCCATCGCCGATGATGCCGGTCACGCGTTTTTGCGGGCATACGATCTTGGCGGCGGTCACGGCGGGTGGGCACCAGCCCATGCCACCGATCCCGCCGGGTGCCACCAACTGATGCGGATGGCGCAGCGGCATGCGCGTGGTGGCCCAGATGCGGTTGGTCCCGGCATCAAGCATCAGCAAGTCATCGGCGGTCAGAAATCCTGAAAGGCTGCGCATGATATCGGCATAATGCAGCGTTCCCGGACGGGTGGGAAAATCGGGCAACAGGCCGTAGCTGTTCGCCGTCCGGATCTGCGCGATCTTTGCCTTGCGGGCGTCGGCCTGCGCCGGGCGGGCGGGGCTGGTGCCCAGCAGGTAATCCAGCACATCGCCCGCATCCGCCGTCACCGCCTGATCGACCGGCACCACCCAGCCCGCATGCAGCGGGTCGATATCGACCTGAATGATGGTCTGATCGCCCGGCCTGATCATCTGCGCATCGCGAAAGCGCGTGTATTCGGGGCCAAGGCTGCAACCCAGCACCAGAATGGTATCGGCGGCCTGCACCATCCGGTTCGCCGCCGCGGACCCCCAGGTCCCCATCATGCCCACCGCGATCTCGCAGCTCTCATCAATCACCCCCTTGCCGTGATAGCTGGAGGCCACGGCGATACCGTCGCGCTGCGCGAATTCCTGAAGCTTGCCGCCACTCCGGCTCATGTAAACGCCATTCCCGGCAATGATCACCGGGTTCACTGCTGCCTGCAACGCCTGCGCGATCTGGTCCAGCGCGGCGGTATCAGGGCGCATGGGCGTGTGGCGCAGATAGCCTGCGGTGGGGTAGAGCGTGGCGCGGGGGTTGTCCGGCACCTCTTCCTTGATGATGTTGGTGCGCATCACCACAGCGGCAGGCCCCTGCCGTGGGGTGGCGGCGTGTTTGATGGCAAGCTGGGTGCCGTAGATCGCTTCCGTAGGCGTGGTTGCCAAGGTGGCGTATTTGGTCATGGTTTTCAGAACGCCGAACGTATCACCCGCGCCATAATCGCCGGTCATCGTCTGATAGACGCCATGCTGCGCGAAACCGTCGTAGCACGAGGTATCGGTCAGCACGACCATCGGCGAGGATGAGAAATACCCCTCCAGTATGCCGAACCCCGCCGTAGTCGCCGCCCATGGCCCCTGCACCATCAACAGGCCCGGTTGGCCTGTGATTTTGCCCGCCACCTGCGCCATGACCGAGGCCGATTGCTCGCTGTGCGCCAGCACCAGATCGAAGTCATCCTTGCGGTCAAAGAAGGCAGGCAGCGACCAGGTGATGCCCAGCCCGGGAAGGGTAAAGCCGCGGGTGATCCCGGCCTCGATGAAGGTGTTGATCACGCCCTCGTTGGTTTTCATGTCTTGCTCCGATAGGGGGTGTTGGTTGAAAGGGTCAGGCCCGGCGGCTGCGCAGCCAGCGCAACATCGGCCACAACAGGACGAGGGCGGTGATGATGAACAGGACCAGCGCGATCGGCCGCTCAAGAAAGGCCAGAAAGCTGCCCCGCGTCAGGATCAACCCCTGACGGAGCGACAATTCCAGCATCGGGCCGAGGACAAGGCCGATAACGATGGGCGCGACCGGAAAGGCGAAGTACCGCAGCAAAGCGCCCACAACCCCTGCGCCAAAGGCGATCCAGACATCAAAGGTGCTGCCACTCACGCCATAGGCACCGAGCGTGGAGATGATCATGATCAGGCCAATAAGGATCGGCTCGGGCACGCGCAGAATGCGGGTGAAAACAGACGCCCCCAGCGCGCCCACGGCGAACATGACAAAGTTCACCAGGATCAGCGCCATGAACAGTGCATAGACGATATCCATGTGATTGGCGAAAAGCTGCGGGCCGGGCGCGATACCTTGAATGACCAGCGCGCCCAGCATAACCGCCGTAACCGGGTCGCCCGGAATGCCCAGCGACAGCGTGGGCACCAGCGCGCTGCCGGTCACCGCATTGTTGGCGCTTTCACAGGCGACGATGCCATCGGGTTCACCCTTGCCGAAATTCTCGCGCCGTTTCGAGGTGCGGCGCGCTTCGGAATAGGCAATGAATGACGCAGTCGCCGCCCCCGTACCCGGCAGCGCCCCGACGAAAGAGCCGATCATCGAGCCGCGCACCAGCATACCGATGCGGCTGCGCCACTCAGACCACGGCGGCAGGCTGAACCCCACTTTCATCGTGGTGCGGTCCATCCCCGGCTCATCCAGCTTGAGGATCCGCAGGAACATCTCGGAGAACGCAAAGAGGCCCACCACCACCGGGATCAGCCCGATACCGGCGGTCAGCATGAAGCTGTCAAAGGTAAAGCGCAGCGCGCCGGTCACCGGGTCCGAGCCGATGGTCGCCAGCAGCACGCCCAAGGCGCCGCCCATCAACCCCTTGGCCAGCGCCCCCGCCGACACGCCCGCAATGCAGGTCAGCGCAAAAAGGCCCAGGGCAAAGTATTCGATCGGCGTGAACATCAGCGAGAACTTCGCCAGTGCCGGACCCACGATGATCAGCACCGTGACTGAAAACAGCCCGCCGATCATCGACGACATGGTGACCCAGCCGATGGCCCGGCTGGCCTCGCCGCGCATCGCCATCGGAAACCCCTCAAGCGCGGTAGCCGCCGATTGCGGTGTGCCGGGGGTGTTGAGGATCGTGGCAGTGACGGACCCGCCGTAGACCGAGCCGCAGTAAACACCCAGCATCAGCGCAATCGCGGGCACCTGCGGCAGGCCAAAGGTGAAGGGCAGCACCATCGTCAGCCCGATGACCGAGCCGAGGCCGGGCAGCACACCCACCATCACACCAAAGGCGGTGCCCAGCACGATGCACAGCAGCGTCAGCGGCGTGGCCACCTGCGTGGCGGCCAGAATCAGAAGGTCCATGCCGATGCTCCTTTGGTGCGTATTCTCATGACCACCAGCTTCCGGCAGGCAGAATGATCAGAAACGCGCGCTCGAACAGCAGCCAGACCACCAGCGCATAGACCACTGCAACTGGCACCAGCAGCCACAGATCCCGCCGCCCCAAAAGCAACGGAATGGCCAATGCGTAGACGATACTGGACGCTACGAAGCCAATGCGCTCCAACCCGGCGATATAGAGGGCGGTCAGCGCGATGACGGCACCAAGCCGGATCATCGGCGCGCGCTCTGGCAGGGTGCGCGTAGAGCGTACGAGGCGCAGCACCAGAAACGGCAGCAACAGCGCCATGACCCCCAGCACCAGCCGCGGAAAGAAATAGGGGCCGCGCCCGTGGCCAGAGCGAGCAAAAGCACTGACCTCGGCAAAGCTGGCCCAGACGAAGGCGACGATGAGCACCAAAAACCCGGCCAGCAAGGTCGCTTCCAGCCAACGCGCGCCCATCGCACCCGCCGCCTGAGCTGACGGTTCCGGATTGTCCTGCATGACCCCTCCTGCAAACCTGATCAGGGCTGGCCCGGCCCCTGCATTTCAAGGCCGGGCCAGCCCGTGTGTTGGCGGTCGTTGCTTACTCTGAAATCAGGCCAGCGGCCTCAAGCAGCGTGCGGTTTGTGGCATAAGTTTCGCGCACAAAGGCCTCAAACTCGGCAGCACCCATATAGGCGGGGGGCTGGCGCAAGGCCTCCATCCGGTCCTGAAACCCGTCTGACTGAATGCCCGCATCACAGGCCGTTTCCAGCCGCTCCAGCGTGTCAGAGGGCGTGTTCGCAGGCGCGACAAGCCCGCCCCAGATCGGAAAATCCAGATCATAGCCCTGCTCTGCGGCAGTTATCAGATCCGGCTGTTCGTCCAGCCGTGTGCGCTGTAGCAGCGCCAGCGATTTCAGTTGATCGGCATTGGTCGAATAGAACGAGACATGCGGGATGAACAGATCGGCGCTGCCATCCAGAAGTGCGCGCAGGGCCGGGCCGTCGCCGTTGACGGGAAGATAGGTCATCTCGATCTCGGCAGCGGCGGCAAGGCCCAGCCCCGCGACATGCGGAATTGAGCCGATGGCCTGAACCGCAAAGTTCAGCTCGCCCGGATTTGCGCGCGCGTACTCGACCATGTCAGCGAGTGTCTCGAACGGCGAATCCGCGCGCACGGCAATGACCGTAGGGGCCGAGTAGGCCAGGCAAACGTAGCTGAAACTGTCGATGTCATAGGGCAACCGGTTCATATGCGGCTGCGTGGTCAGCGGGCCGACCGGGGCCATGGCGACGGTCGTGCCATCGGGGCGGGCACGCGCCACCTCGGCCACGCCGATGGTGCCGCCTGCCCCTTCGGCATTGCGAACGACCACATCGACACCCAGGCTTTCGCCCATACCCTGCTGCATCGCGCGGGTGGTGATGTCGGTACCGCCGCCCGCTGCAAAGGGCACAACGATGGTGACGGGCCGGTTCTGTGCCTCGGCCATCTGACTTCCTGCGGCCATTGCGACGGCCATGGCAGCTGCAGCAACCGCTGTTGTGCGCACCGCGCGCTTGTTCCTGATTCGCGTCATATTCGCCTCCCTCTGCAAAAACAGCACCTTCGGGCTTTCCTCCTTGCCCACATCAATAATTGCACATAGCAAAATTATATTCCATTATTAATTTAATCCGGCAGCAGGAAAAGGAACCAGGATGAAACGGATGGAGGAACGCACAGCCCTGATCAGCGCCGCCGCAGACGGGCTGGGGGCCGCCGTTGCGGCGCGGCTGGCGCTGGAAGGGGCCAGAGTCACTGTACTTGATCGAAGCCATGAAGCCATCTCGGCGGCGCGCGAACAACCCGGGATGGCCGGTATCCGTTTTGAGCAGGTTGATCTGACTGACGCCAAGGCAACCGACACACTGCTGGACCGGCTTGTTACCGAAACCGGCGGCTTTGACATTCTGGTCAACAATGCAGGCGGCTCATTGCACACGCCTGCCCCGTTTCTGGATGCGTCCGATAGTGACTGGGATCGCGTGATGGCCCTGAATGTCACCGCCGCGGTCCGCCTGACCCGCGCGGTGTTGCCCGCAATGATGGCGCGCGGCTGGGGGCGGATTGTCAACATGGGCTCAAAGGCCGGGCGCTATGGCTCGCTGTTTACCGGGGCCAATTATGTCGCCGCGAAAGGCGCGGTCCAGTCAATGACCTTGCAACTGGCGCAGGAGTTCGGGCCCCATGGCATCACAGTGAATGCGGTCTGCCCCGGAGCGATCCTGACACCGCGCGTCGAAAGCCTGCTGGCAGAACGGATGAGCACCGAAGAGCGCGCCGCTGTCATCGCCACCATTCCGATGCGCCGCAATGGCAAAGCTTCGGATGTGGCGGCTGCGGTGGCCTATCTGGCATCGGACGAGGCAGGGTTTGTGACCGGCCAGTTGCTGGATGTGAACGGCGGTCAGGGCATGGCGTCCTGACGGCAGGACCAGGATGGCCGCTGGTAACCGGCAAGACCTAAAACTCTCAGCCGCGGCAGCGCGGTTGGGCCGGACGCCTGCGCGACGAGACCGGACCATAAAGCAGGGTAACTCCGTCGGCGATCAGCGGCCGCTCTACGCAAAATCCGGTAGCAAAACAGCTGCACCGTCGTATAGGTTGGGCCGAAACGAGGAGAAAACCGGTTATGGACGACGACAATGCGGTTGGTCCGCCTGTCGCTCCGGAGCAGGGCGGCGGAGCCCCTGAGGAACTTGCCTACCGCCTCCGGCAGCAACAGCTAACCGCTGATTTCGGACGATATGCGCTCAGAACCCACGACACCCCTACACTGCTTCAGGAAGCAACGCGGGTCTGCGCCCTTGGCCTGCACAGTGACTTGTGCAAGGTGATGGAATACCTGCCCGACGAGGAGCAATTCATTGTGCGCGCCGGGGTCGGCTGGAACCCCGGGGTGGTTGGTCACGCGCGGATGGGCGCCGATACGGCAAGTCCGGCAGGATATGCGTTTCAGACCGGCGAACCGGTCATCTCGAACCACCTGGCGAATGAAACCCGCTTTCGCACCCCGACATTGCTTTCGGAACACGGCGTCAGGAGGGCGATCAACGTCCTCATTCAGGGTGATGGTGGACGCTATGGCGTACTTGAAGTGGACAGCCCGACCGAGGGGCGGTTCACCGAGGCAGATCGGGCGTTCCTTCAGGGATTCGCCAACCTGCTTGGCGTTGCGATCGAACGCCAGCAAGCCGAACATTCCTTGCGGGCGCGGGAAGAGCAGTTGCAGGAAGCAATAGCGCATCAGGAAGTCCTGACGCGAGAGATCAGTCACCGGGTCAAGAACAGCCTCGCCATGGTCGCGAGCCTCTTGAGCATGCAGCGGCGAACAGCGTCTGATCCGGCTTTGCAGCGGGCCCTTGATGACGCCCGCGCCCGCGTGACAACCATCGCGCAGTTGCATGATCGCCTGTGGCGCGTCGATGAGGTTCACACGATCAATCTTGCCGAGTTCATGGGCGAATTGTGCGAGCAGATTCAAGCCTCCGCCGCCCCCGGCCAAACGCTCAGCTGCAAGATCGTACCAATCATGGTGCCCACCGATCAGGCTGTGCCCCTGGCACTTCTGGTAAACGAGCTGATTACCAATGCCTTCAAATACGCTTACCCCGATGGCGAGGGTGAAGTGCATCTGGCGATCGAGTCTGACGAGCCGGGGCACCTCCGCCTGACCGTCTGCGACAACGGTCAGGGCCTGCCGCCGGGTTGGGAGGCAACGAATTCCGAGAGCTTCGGCATGAAACTGATCGCCAGCCTTGGTGATCAACTGGGCGGGCAGCCGATGTGGCAGGATGCCGAGCCCGGCACACGTTTTGTACTGGATTTTGATGCGCAGGAGCCGCGTGAGTAGCGCCAACCGAAACCGCGTTCGACCCTGCCTTCACATCGGTGGGACTTGCTCATCCATGTGACAGGTGATCAGGCGCTGGAAACAGTTGCGCGACCGCCCGCCTCATGTTGATCGACGCACCGAGGCGCGGGACCGCAGCATAACCGCCAGCGACAGACGCCTTTCTCTCGCTGCTTGCGAACACGGTGGGCACACTGACGTCCTTCAAGATATCGCACAACGGATAGGCCAGCCAGCGACCGATCCGGATGTTGAGGGTGCCGCCGTCCGGCCTGCCTCTGCCTGCCCGAAGAAGGCGGGGCCTGTCGTACTTTACACTCGCCATCGTGTTTCTGTGGCGACGGCATATGTCGCCGCGCGTTACGACCGGAAAGATGGACCCGGCTTGATGGGCAGACCGCACAGACGCTGAGCGTTGCCCCGCCCAGTGCGGTGCAGAATCTATGAGGGCTATACATTTTGTGATATCTTGGATGTGTCTTTTGGAGGACCTGCACATGGCATCAGATGGCATTGTGATCCTCGTCGCGACGACGAAAGGTGTGTTTCTCATCGCTGACACGGGCAAGCAAAGGGGCTGGCGCGTGACAGGCCCGTTTTGCGACGGCTGGCCGATCAACCATGTGATCGGCGATCACGACACCGGAACGCTCTGGGCGGGTGGCGGGGGCGAATGGCATGGTGCTGGCATCTGGCAGTCTGAGGATGGCGGGCAGCACTGGAAGCTGACGCGGCTCACCAAAGGCACAATGGACAACTGGGCTGCCAACGATCCAGGCTTTGCGGACATGATCGGCTGGACGGATGAGGCACTGCCGTTTGGCGACAAGTTCTCGCAGATCTGGTCGCTTGGCTACGCCCATGGCACGCTCTATGCCGGGACAAAGCCGGCAAGCCTGCTGCAAAGCCGCGACATGGGAAAATCCTGGGCCAGGGTTGACGGTCTGACAGAGCACCCCTCTGCCACCGGCTGGACCCCCGGTGCGGCAGGCCTCGTTTTGCACACCATCGTGGCCGACCCGGCCGACCCGCAGAAACTATGGGTCGGTATCTCCGCCGCAGGTGTGTTCGGGACTGAGGACGGCGGCAAGACATGGGAGCGCCGCAACCGCCTGTCGAACGCGGGCACCCAGTGCCAGCATGACCATCCGGCCGGACCACGGGACGGCGAAACCGGGCATTGCGTGCATAACATGGTGCGCGCGCCCGGCAGCGAAGACCTGCTATATCAGCAAAACCATCACGGCGTCTGGCGCTCGGCGGACGGAGGGCGCAGCTGGGACGACATCTCAGCGGGCCTGCCCTCGACCTTCGGTTTTCCGATCCGGGTGCACCCGCGCGACGCTGATACGATCTGGACGCTACCGCTCAACGGCGACATGGCAGGACGCTTCCCCCCTGATGCCGCCGCCGCCGTCTGGCGGTCGCGCGATGGCGGCGAGAGCTGGCAGGATCTGCGCGAGGGATTGCCGCAGACGTCATGCTTTTTCACTGTGCTCCGACAGGCGATGGCCGGGGACACGCGCGAACCGGCGGGGCTCTATTTCGGGACCAACAGCGGCTCGGTCTTTGCCAGCCCCGATGAAGGCGACACATGGCAGGAGATCGCGCGCCACCTGCCAACCATCTTGGCGGTTGAGGTACTGGACCGCGCCAAAGGACAGGCGGCAGCTGACTGACAGCGCCGGATGCGCAGCGTGCCCGCGACCGCGATCAAACCAGCGCCACTGAAACCCGGCGCGGGCACTTCATATCCAGCGCCTGAGCGGCCCATACGGGCCGCCCAACGCGCAGTCACCCGGCCCTTCGAAAACGAGAGCACGGTTGCCGCACTGGTGTTCACCACGCGGCATGAAGGCTTTCCAGGTCAGTGCTGCTGTCTTGCCAGGCCGCGCGGGCTCTTGCCGCCACACCCTCGGCGGCATCGTTCTCGCCCTGCGCCGACAGGCTGGCGTGCAGGCCATGAAGCGCCCAGCCGTTCTCCGGATACTCCAGCATATCGGCCTCAAATACCTCAGCCGCTTTCTCGGGTTCACCGGCGGCCAGATGAGCCCGGCCCAGATTAAGGCGGGCCGAGTTGAACCAGTAAGGCGGCTCCATATAGGGCAGCGCGTCCTGCAACTCCACCGCGTGCTGAAAATGCGCGACGGCAGCAGACGGGTCGCCGCCGACCAGCGCGATTTCGCCCGCCAATGTGGCATCGGCGATCCGCAGGATGGTGTGCGCCGGGAAGAAGGCCTCCGGCATCTCCATCGCGGCGGCGGCGTCAGAGGCGGCGAAAGCTGCGAGCGCCTCGGCCTTGTCCTCAGCAGCATTCAGATCACCGCGCGCGGCATGGGCCATTCCGCGGGCAAAGCCGTGCAGATGCGCGACATAGGGCAATTCCGTGGGCGCATCACTGGCAAGCACCGCGTCCCAGTCGGCAAAGCGCACCTCCACCAGAACCGGCGCAACGAGGAAGTTCTGCAGAAACGGCACATCAGCGGCCAGACCCGCTGGTGCGGCTTCCAGCAAGCTTTCAGCGGCACTGCGCGCCAGCTCGTGCCGTCCCTCGACTGAGGCGGTCCATGCAAGGAAGTGGTAGTTGTGCGGGTGGTAGAGGACCGGCACCAACCCCTCGACCTCATAGGCGGACAGATAGGTGGCATCCGCCGCCACCGCAGCCTCGTTGGCGCTTGAGGCATCGTTCCAGCGCCCGATCCGGGCGTAGATATGCGACGGCATGTGAATCATGTGCCCGATCTGAATATCGAGATCGCGCAGGGTGTCGGCTGCGGCCTCGGCGGCCTCGGGTGTCGGTGAGTTTTCCATTGTGTGAATATAGAGATGCGCGGCGCCCGCATGGTCAGGGTTGCGCGCCAGCACGCGCTCCAGCGCAGCGACCAGTCGCTCGGTCTCCGTGCGGGGGTAACCGTCCGCGTCCCAGTAGTTCCACGGCACAAGGTTCATCAGCGCCTCGGCATAAAGGGTCCAGGCATCTGGGTCGCTGGGGTGATCTTCGGCCACGGCGCCCATCGCCTCGGCATAGCTGCGGTCAAGGTCGCTGCGATCTTCTGGCGCGTTTGCCGCGTAGCGCTCTGTCAGTGCGGAAATATAGGCCTGCTCGCGCTCAGTGGCCGTGTCAGCCAGTTCCTGAGCGCGGGTGATGGCGGCGTGAGCGGGCGCGGCTGCTGATGGGTCCATCGGCGCGTTGATATGCGGGCCGAGCGCAAGCGCGATGCCCCAGTGGCACATCGCGCAACCAGGGTCATGGCGCGCAGCTTCCTCGAACGAGCGCACCGCCTCGAAATGGTTGAAGCCATAGGTGAACATCAGGCCCTGATCGAAATAGGCCTGCGCCTCCGGTGAGCCGGTGGATATCTCGAAGCGATGATCACCAAGGCCTTCAAAAAGCGGCACCGCGGCGTCAGCGGGAATGTCGAGGGCATGGGCATGGCCATTCCCGTGGTCATGATCATGGGTGTCATGGGCCATGGCACCGCTGGCAAAAAGCAGCGCGGTGACGGCGACGGATGCTGACAGTCGGGCCAGCGTCTTTGGATGACGGTGTGTCATGTAAGTCTCCTGTTCAGGGTTATGGGTGGCGCTCGCCTGCGTTGCGGCAGCGCCGTATTTATGCTGCCCGTCAGCCGGGCTTGCGCGCCGAGACGCGCCAGGATGCGGACGGCAACACGATGCTTTCGCCCTGCTGATACGGGGCAAGTGCATCGCGCAGCGCCGTTTCGATCTCGTCGCGGCGTTCTTCGGCCAGCGCACCGGCCTCTCGGAAAACCTCGCCCGCCGGGCCGAGGGCAAGCTGGAAATCGATGGCGTTGCGCAGCGATCCGCCGACCGTAACCGGCCCGTCAGTGGCCTCGAAGCGGATGTCGTCGAACCCTGCGATTTCGAGCTGTTTGCGCACCACATCGGGTTCAGACATCGAGAACGGGCCCGGTCCGCAGGTGCGTGCATCCTCACCCGGAAGCGGCAGAAATTCCTTCACGACGGTTTCCGGCACATAAGCCCAGACGTTCTCGGCCTTGCTGCGCCAGACAATAAAAACCAGCTCCCCGCCGGGTTTCAGGGCGCGCAGGATGTTGCGCATGGCGGCCACGGGGTTTTCAAAGAACATCATCCCAAAGCGCGAGAAGCACATATCGAAGGACGCATCGAAGGGGTAGGTCTGCACGTCGGCGGCCACGAAGCTCACGTTGTCCAGCCCTTCCGTTTCAGCGTCAGCTCTGGCTCTGCGCAGGAATTGTTCAACACAGTCCAGCCCCAGAACGTGGCCCTTCGGCCCGGTCTTGCGCGCCAGCGCGCGGGCCGTATCTCCCCAGCCGCAACCGACATCGACAATTTTAGTGCCGGGTGCGATCTGCACCTCGTTCAGCCAGACCTCGCTATGATGGCTCAGCCCGTTCATCAGAATATCGCGGTAGCGCTCAAACTTGTCCGCCAGCGTGTCATTCCAGAAAGCGACAAACTCTGTCGGTGGGTCTGCGGCAAGGGTCATGTCTGTCTCCTTTTTCCGTTTGAATATGCGCAGCGGGGCACGCCCTGCAGGCGCGGCCGGTTTGCCGTGAAAGGGGTTTTGCTATATCCTTGCGCACGAGATCGCGCTGCGCGAGCGCAGGCCAGAACCGCCTTGCGCAGCTCATATGGTAGGGTCGCGGCACACACCCCGCCAGAGCCGTTCTTCGCACGAGCGGTCCATTCTGATCACCGGAGGCTGCTATGCAGGCCACCAGCGCAACCAAGCATGTGAGCATCATGGCCGTTCCGGGCATGTCCACTGGCACTCCGATCAACGGCCTTTACGAGACACTGGCCTTGGGTCAGGCCCTCTTGAATGGCGAGCGGCCCGATGCTCCTGCGCTTTTCGAGGTCGAGATCGTGGGAGCGCAGGCCGGTGGTTTCGTCGGTGCCTGCGGGCTGCCGTTGCAGGTGCATCGTAGTGTGGCGGATGTCGCGCAGACCGATATCGTTCTTATCCCTTCAATGTTTCTGGCCGAGGAGGGCTGGGTGAAGGGCAGGCAACCCGAGGTCGTCGACTGGCTGCGTCGCCAGCATGAAGGCGGCGCTGATCTGTGCACGGCCTGCGCCGGGGCGCTGTTGCTGGCCGAGACAGGACTTCTGGACGGTCGCGAAACCACCACACACTGGGCCTTCGCTGATACGTTCCGGCGCAATTTTCCACAGGTTCGGCTGCGGCTGGAGGAATTGCTGGTGGTTGGTGGCCCGCGCGGCGAATTTGTCATGAGCGGCGCGGCCAGTTCGTGGCAGGACCTGATCCTTTATGTGATTGCCCGCCATGTCAGCCCGCGTGCGGCGCAATCGGTGGGCAAGTTTCTGCTTTTCCAGTGGAATACGCCAAGTCAGGTGCCGTTCATGCCCTTTACACCGCAGACCGATCACGGCGACGGGGCCATCCGGGCGGTGCAGGACTATCTCAGAGGCGATGCACGGCTCGATCATTCGATTGATGACCTTGCCGAGAAGGCCGGGCTGCCACGGGCCACTTTCAACCGGCGGTTCGCGCGCGCCACGGGTCACGCGCCGATCGCGTATTTGCAGCGACTGCGGGTGGAAAAAGCCAAGGCGCTGCTGGAAGAGACCGGACAGGCGATCGAGGAGATCGGTTGGCAGGTCGGCTACGAAGAGGCCGCCGCGTTTCGCCGCATCTTTCGCAAGGTCACGCGGCTGACGCCCGGCGAGTACCGTCGCAAGTTCCAGCTCATCCGCGCCGACCGTTCCCTGCCTGCGGGCGAAGCCGCCGCCACCGCCTGATCACCATACTGGCCCTGCGGTCTGTTTCTCAGCCTGACCGCGTTTGGACTGATTCATCGCAAAGAAGTGGTCCGGTTGATCTGAACTGTTTCCAGGCCTTGTCCAAGTGGTTTTCCGCCTCGTTTGCGCCGCCTCAGCACAAGTAATGGAACACTGGCGACCCCGGAAGGAATCGAACCCTCAACCTGCCGATTAGAAGTCGGCTGCTCTATCCAGTTGAGCTACGGGGCCACGTTTGCCGGTGATAGCGGTGGTGGGAGGCAAGATAAAGTCTGTTTTTGGACATCGTGCGCCCTGTGTTGCCGGGAAATCCAACGGCCCGCTCAGTGGAAATCACGGCTGGGGAACAGCACTTTTGCCTGATCTCGGGGGTGGCGGGCGCTTTGGCGGGGCGTGCGCAGCGGATGATGGGCAGGCAATTCGCGCAAGGGGACGGGGCGGCGGGCCTCGTCGCCGCGGCCCTCGGTCGGGTCAATGGCGCGTGGTCCCGGATCGCCCAGCATCGACAGGCGGTGCGACAGATCCTTGACCTCTTCGGCGATCAGATGGATCACGCCCTGATCGCGCTGCAACCGCCCGGTGACGCGCAGCAGCCGCCCGCCGATCACCACGCGGCGAAAGCGCTCGTATACCTTGGGCCAGACGATCACGTTGCACACGCCGGTTTCATCCTCCAGCGTGATGAAAATCACGCCTGAGGCCGTGCCGGGCCGTTGCCGGGTGATCACCAGCCCGCAGACCGATACGCGCGGTGGCGCGGCGGGCAGCGCGCCATGCGCGGTCAGGCCCGGCAGATGGGGGCGCAGCAGTTCCATCGGATGCGCGCGCAAGCTGAGGCGCAGCGACAGGTAATCGTCGATCACCTGCTCACCCAGCGTCATGCGTGGCAGCGCGGCGGGGGCCTCATGAATGCCCTCACCCTCATTGCCGAACAGCGGCAGGGGCGCTGGCGCGCGGATCGCGCGCACGGCCCAGAGGGCATCGCGCCGGTTTATCTGCAGGCTGGCGAACGCATCGGCCTCGGCCAGCCGTTCCAGCCCGGCAGGCGGCACACCGGCACGCCGCCACAGGCTTTCGACATCCGGGTAGCCATTGCCGCGCGCCGCCATGATCCATTCGGCATCACCCTCACGCAGGCCCTTGATCTGGCGAAAACCCAGCCGCAGGGCCATCGCGCCATCGGTGCGCCGCTCCAGCGTGTTGTCCCATTCTGAATGGTTCACGCAGACCGGCCGCACCTCGACCCCGTGTTCACGCGCATCGCGTACGATCTGGGCGGGCGCGTAAAACCCCATCGGCTGGGAATTCAGAAGCCCGCAGGCAAAAACCGCCGGGTGATGGCGCTTCAGCCAGCCCGAGGCATAGACCAGAAGCGCGAAGCTGGCAGCGTGGGATTCGGGGAAACCGTATTCGCCGAACCCTTCGATCTGGGCGAAACAGGCCTCGGCGAAGGCCGGATCATAATTGCGCTCCAGCATGCCCTTGATGAAGCGGTCACGGAACGCGCCGATAGTGCCCATGCGCTTGAAGGTGGCCAGCGAGCGGCGCAGGCGGTCGGCCTCTTCGGGGGTGAAGCCCGCCGCGACCACAGCAATCTGCATCGCCTGTTCCTGAAACAGCGGCACGCCCAGCGTGCGCTCCAAGACGGGGCGCAGGTCGGTCGAGGGCAGGTTCACCGGCTCTTTGCCCTGACGGCGGTTGATATAGGGATGCACCATGCCGCCCTGAATGGGGCCGGGCCGGATGATCGCCACTTCGATCACCAGATCATAGAACACACGCGGTTTCATCCGGGGCAGGAAGTTCATCTGCGCCCGGCTTTCGACCTGAAACACCCCCACCGCATCGGCCACGCACAGCATGTCATAGACCTGCGGGCATTCGCGCGGCAGGTTTTCCAGCGACCATTCCTGCCCGCCGTGCTGCGCGATCAGGTCAAAGCATTTGCGGATGCAGGTCAGCATGCCAAGGCTCAGCACATCTATCTTCAGGATGCCCAGCGCGTCGATATCGTCCTTGTCCCATTCGATGACCGTGCGCCCCTCCATCGCCGCGTTCTCGATCGGGCAGAGCGCGTCCAGCCGCCCCCGGGTGATAACAAACCCGCCGACATGCTGCGACAGATGGCGCGGGAAGCCGATGATCTGGGCGATCAGCTCCATCGCCTGTGACAGGCGGCGCTCGTCCGGGTCTAGGCCCAGCTCGGTCAGCGCATCGCGTCTGGGCGCGCGCGATGACCAGCCCCAGCTGCCGCCGGTCAGCGCTGACAACAGGTCGTCGGACAGGCCCATCACCTTGCCCACCTCGCGGATCGCGGCGCGCGAGCGGAAATGGATCACCGTGGCCGTCAGCCCGGCGCGGTGGCGGCCATAGCGTTCATAGATATGCTGAATCACCTCTTCGCGGCGCTCGTGCTCGAAATCGACATCAATATCAGGCGGCTCGCCGCGCGCCTCAGACATGAAACGCTCAAACACCATGGAAATCACATCGGGTGCCACCTCGGTAATACCCAGCGCGTAGCAGATCACCGAATTCGCGGCTGATCCGCGGCCCTGACACAGGATGCTGCGCGAACGGGCAAAGGCCACGATGTCATGCACCGTCAGGAAATAGGCGGCGAAGCCCAGTTTGCCGATGATGCGCAACTCCTTTTCGACCTTGGTCAGCGTGTCAGGCGGCGTGCCGTCGGGGAAGCGGTGGCGCAGGCCATTGGTCGTCAGCCGTTCCAGCCTTGCCTGCGGGGCCTCGCCATCGGTGATCTCGTCAGGGTATTCATAGCTCAGCTCGTCCAGCGAGAAGGTGCAGCGCGCGGCAATCTCCAATGTGCGGCGCAGCGCGGCGGGGTGGTTGCGAAAGATCCGCGCCATCTCGGCAGGGCCTTTCAGGCGGCGCTCAGCATTGGGCAGGGCGTGGTGGCCAATACTGTCGATCGTCAGGCCCTCGCGCATGCAGGTCAGCACATCGGCCAGCCGTCGCCGCTGGGCATGGTGCATCAGCACATTGCCCAGGGCGACCATCGGCAGGCCGCTTTGCTGCGCCAGACCGGCCAGCGCAGCCAGCCGCGCGCTGTCGCTGCCGTCATAGGCAGGTGCAGCGCCCAGAAAAACGTGACCGGGAAAGCGACAGGCCATGTCGTGCAGGGCGTTCAGGGGGGGCGGTTCGGACATCGGGGGGGGCATCGGGTCAGGCGGCTGGGCGATCAGGATCAGCCCCGCGCCCCATTCCGCCAGATCGGCGCGCGTCAGATGGCACTGGCCCTTCACCGCCCGCCGCTTGCCCAGCGACAAAAGCTGCGACAGGCGGGCATAGGCGGGGCGGTCGGTGGGCAGGGCCAGCCACTGGACCGGGCAATCGGCCAGCACCAGCCGCGCGCCGATGATCAGCTTTGGCAAGGTGGCCGCGGCAACCAGCCCCGGCCCCCCGCCCATGCTCTGGCGGCTGGACGGGTCGATGCGGACCTGCCCGCGCACCGTCACCGTGCCCCCCTCGGCCTGCGCGCGCTTCAACTCGCGCAGCGCGACATGCGCCCGCACCACACCGGCCAGCGAGTTGCGGTCGGTGATGGCGATGGCCGCCAGCCCCAGCTCGGCGGCGCGTGCCACCATCTCCTCAGGATGTGAGGCGCCGGTCAGGAAGGTGAAGTTCGAGGTCACGCAAAGCTCGGCGTAACCCTCGGTTTGCCAGCAGGACATGGAGGCATGTTCTCTTTATGTTCCGATTCGGACCATACCCCAGCCGCAGCCCCCGCGCCAATCACCAATGAAGCACAGAAGGCACGATCTGACGCTTTCGTGCGCGCGTCCCGTCACGGGCTTTCCTATGGGAACTGGCTGGGACAAAGGTGCGCGAAGAGCCCCTTAGCGACCGGTCGGGGTCGCAGAAATTTCCAGGCCGAGCCAGTCCAGATAGCCACGGATCGCCGCTTCATCCCTCTTGCAGTAAGACCATTTCAGGTGCCGGTGCACCGTGATGAACCCTGCCTGCCTGAGAATGTCCAGATGCCTGCTGGCTGTGGGTTGCGCGACATCCAGTGCCTCGGCGATCAGCGTCATGCATACGCCAAACTCCATCGGATCAGCCGACCATTGCTTGCCAAAATGCTTGCCCGGCTCGGCAAGCAACTGAAGAATCCTCAGCCGTTGCTCGCTCGCCATTGCCTTGATTTGGGTTGATCTGTCCATGTCGCTCATCATATCGTTATTTAGCTAAATGACAATGCGAGTCGCTTCCATGCTGGAACTTCCAAACACGACGTTAATCGAAGGAAATGCTGTCCGGTGGGGCAGAATCGGGGATGGGCCCCCGCTTGTCGCCATCCACGGCACTCCATTTTCCTCGCAGGTCTGGCGCCGGATAGTACCGCATTTCACTGACCGCAGAACGGTCTACTATTTTGATCTGGTTGGCTATGGCCTGTCCGAGATGCGCGAGGGTCAAGACGTCTCCCTCGCCGTTCAGAACAAGGTTCTGGCCGCCCTTTTCGCTGAATGGGGGATCGAACGCCCCGACGTTCTGGCCCATGACTTCGGCGGCGCGACCGCACTACGCGCCTACTATCTGAACGGGCTGCGCTATGCCTCGGTGACGATTTTCGACGCCGTCGCCCTTGCCCCGTGGGGATCGCCGTTCGTACAACATGTGCGCAAGCATGAAGCGGCATTCGCCGGGATGCCGGACTACATGCACCGGGCGCTGCTACGAGCCTATCTGCAGACGGCGGCACACAACCCACTGTCGGATGAGGCGTTGACTGTCTATAGCGTGCCGTGGCTTGGACCGGTTGGTCAGTCGGCGTTCTACAGGCAGATCGCCCAGATGGACCAACGGTTCACGGATGAAATCGAAGCACTGTATGATCGGTTGGATTGTCCCGTGACTGTCCTCTGGGGCCAGAAAGACGATTGGATTCCATTTGAGAAGGGCGAGTCACTTGCCAAGCTGATCTCTGACCGCCCGTTGATTCCGATCCCTGACGCTGGACATCTTGTTCAGGAGGACAACCCGGAGGTTTTGGTGTCAGCGGTTCTGAAAAACCTCGTCTGCAAATGACCGTGCGCTTCATCCGCACACCTGAAATTCAGCGCGTTTTGCGCAACAGGCTGCGGCGCGGGAACCGCGCGCTCTTGCCCAGCCCCGCGCCAACCGCCAAGGAAGCACAGAAGGCACGAACGACGCTTTCGTGCGCGCGCCCGGTCAAGAGCTTTCTTGGGGGTATTGGCCGGGACTAAAGCTACGCGAAGTGCCCTTAACAGACAGTCGGGTTAAGCGCGCAATTCCTCATAAGACACCATAACATGCTCACGGAACGCGGATCGTGTGATCAGGCGGTCATAGTAGGCCTTCAGGTTCGGGAGGTCACTGCGATCAATCTGGATGTCGTAGTAGCGGTACAGAACATGTCCGAACTGGATATCGGCAAGGGACAGCTGGTCTCCGGAAAGCAAAGGGTGTTTCCCAAGACGCACTTCTGCAATCAGAAGCATTTTCTCGAACGCTATTACGGCCGCTTTGATCGCTTGCGGATCGCGTTGCTCCACTGGGGTGCGCACGACGCGCCAGAAGATCGGAGTGGTAAATCCCAAGGTGATGTTGATCTTGGACCATTCCGCCCAACGATCCACATTTGCACGAGCGAGGGGATCGACGGGCCAAAACTCCGTGCCGCTTGCATAGCGGTTCGCCAGATACCGAAGAATTGCTCCGGTTTCCCAAAGCGGTGGATCCTCTCTGTCTTGCAGAACTGGAACGGTCCTGTTCGGGTTCAGTGCGAAAAATGCGTCAGTGTCCGTACCACCATACTTGTGTCCGACGTCATGACGGATATGGGGCAGCCCCAGCTCACCGATGAACCACATTAGGGCTTGCACATTGGAAGAAGTCTTTCGTCCCCATATAGTTAACATGCTTGATGCTCCTCTTCCGCGCAGTCTTTGCATTCGTCAGCTTTGCACCCGCAATAGCTGACATTCAGCGCGTCTTTCGCAACAGGCTGCGGCGCAGAAACTGCGCGCCCTTGCCAAGCCCCCGCCCGGCACGGCCAAGGTTTTCGCGCAGGTGCAGCCCGCCCTTGGTGCCGGTCACGCGGCGGCGGTTGCGCTGGGTCATCAGGGCCTCGGACATGGCCCCCGCCAGCGCCTCAAGCAACGTGTCGATGTTCCATTCCGGCGGTTCGGCGCAAGTCGGAATAACCGCCGTCGCGCCCATATCGGTGGCAATCGCGGCCATCGCCTGCCCCACCCGGTGCTGCGCATCCCTTGGCAGGCGGTTCTCGGTATAGGGCCAGCCGGGCAGCAGGGTGTCGGCTGCGGTGCCAACGAACAAAACCGGCGGGCGGCGGCGGGCGGGATCTTCGGTAAAGAGCGCATTGAAGCGTTCCAGCAACGCCACATCCATCCCCCGCCCCGGACGGCTGGCGCGCAGCGCCCAGACGATCAGATCGGCCTCGGCCATCTCATCGGCCAGCTTGCGCAACACCTTGTCAGAACCGTCCAGCCCCATCGTATCGACAAGACGACAGGGGATATCGTCAATCTCGGTTTCATGCGCGGTCAGCCGGTCGGTGGTGGGGGCCATATCGGTTTCCGCGCTGCCCTCCTCCAGCAGCGCATTGATGAGCGAGGACTTACCGGCACTGACCTGCCCCACCACCAGTATGCGCACCGGGTCATCTTCCTGCGCAAGCTGGGCACGGTCGCGCATCTCGGAGCCAAGCTGGATCTGCATCAACTCGGCCTCGGAAAACCGCAACCGGCCCGAATACAGATCAACCGCCGCCTGCGCCACCTCCTCCAGCAAGATCGCCTGCGCGTCACGCATGAACTGGTCGGTCAGCTTGTCCTGCATGCCCGAGGTTATGGCGCGCTCGGCCTCGCGCAGCAAACCCAGCGCGGGGTTAAGCACCAGACGCACGCCGCGATAGGCCAGAAACCCGGTCTCCCACGCCGCCAGTGCCTGATCCTGCCGCCGCCACAGCCAGTAGAGCGCACGCACCGACAGCTGATCGGAAAACGGAACATGGCGACGCAGGAATTCGCGGTAGCGCAGCGACACGCGGTCCACCAGCAACAACGCCTCGGGCACCGTGAAATCAAGCGCGGTGCGCTTGCCGCCCGACAGATCGGCGGCGACCAGCTCGACCACGGCCAACCCCTCGGTGGGCAGTTCCTCCCATGGCAGGGGGGCAGCGAGGCGGCTGTTGATCAGGCCCTGCGCGCGTTTATAGGCGGCGATCTCGGGCGCGCTCCATTCCGGGTCAATGGTGGGGGATTTCAACTCGCGCGGGGGCGATTCCAGCGGTTTGCGCAGCCGGACGACGTAGCGGGTCAGCCGCGCGGCTGCGAAAAGCGCGATCGAGGCAAGAACGAACCACAACAGCCAGCCGCGCTCAAACAGCCACACAAACCCCAACACGGTGGTGATGGTCAGCGGCAGCAGCAGCAACCCAGCCATGCCCAGCCTGCTCCAGCGCAGGAAAAACCGTCTGAGTTGGTCAGCGACCTGCATGGCGCGCCGTGGTGAAAGCCTCATCATAAAGGTGGCGCAGATCCTCGGCATCCAGCGTCTCGCCACGCCCGGTGCGGTAAAGCCAGGCCGAGGCCGCGCGGCCCAGCGCATAGGTGGCCGCAAAACTGGCTGCCGCTGCTGCTGCCGCGCCCAGCGTCTGACCATAGACCGGAACCAGCTTCACCCCCTGACGCAAGATATGGCTGGCGGCGAAATGCACGATAGCTCCGGTGCCCAGCGCCGAGGCAAAGAGCGCGATCCGCGCGGTCGTCCATTCCAGCCCGTGACGCCGCGCCAGCGCATGCAACATCGCGCCTTGCAGTGCGGGCACGCTGATGGTGCCCACCAGCGGTGCTGCGTCGCTTGCCCCGGCAGCCCCGGCATACCACAGAACGGTGGGACGCAGGGTGAGGAAGCGGGCTGCCTCTTCGTTCCAGGCGCGTTCGCGCATCAACAGCAACGTCAGTTCGGGCAGCATCTCGCCCAGCCGGGCGCGCAGGTCATCCATGCCTTCTGCCAACTGGTTGGTGGCCCCCTCATCGGGCAGTGCCAGCGTGACCGCAGGCAGGGGGCCACCCGCCGCCACCTCGATCAGCGCCTGCGCCTGCCCGCGCGCGCGGGCCTGCGTGCCAGGGTCGCGCACCAGATCCGCACCGGTATGGACCACCAGAACCGGAATTTTGGGCCGGCGTTTACGCAGGGTGCGCAAAGCCTCGGCCACCATGCCCTGTGCCGGGTCATCCAGCCGCATCACGATCAGAACCGCATGGCTGCCCTTCTCGGCGGCGGCCAGATCCTCGGCGGGGTCATAGCCCGCTTCGCCCAGCCCCCGGGTGTCCAGAAAGCGCAACACCGGCAACCCGGCGGGAAAGTCAAAGGCGCGGGCCGTGCGCGTGCAGGGCGCAAAGCCCGACCCCACCTCGGCCTCGCCGGTCAACTCGCGCACGAGCGACGACTTTCCCGCACCGGTATTGCCCAGCAGCCAAAGTGTGGGCAGCGGCAATTCAAACTGCGCCGGAGGGTCCAGCTCGGCCCCCAAACCCAGAATCTTCTTGATGTAACCCTTCACCAGACGCCCAATCCTGCCGTTCGGTCTGCGCTCACTTTAGGCGACATGCGCTGCCGCTACAAATTAAACGCTCAGAACCGCAGGGCGTTCCGCAAATGAGGGGGCCGAGGCAAAACTGCCCCGGCCCCCTTGGCGCAATCCTGCGCTTAACTTGCAGCGGCAACGGCGCGGCGGGTCATCACACCGGCCAGATGTGCCCGGTATTCCGGCGTGCCGTGAAGATCGCCGATCATGCCTTTGGCGGGCACGCTCAGGCCGTTCAGCGCATCAGGGCTGAAGTTGCCCGAAAGCGCCGCCTCGGCCTCTGACCAACGGAACACCCCGCTTTCAGAGGCGCCGGTGATCGCCACATGCACGCCACCTGCGTACTGCGCCACAAACGCCCCGGTCAGCGCAAAGCGCGAAGCCGGTTGATGGAACTTGGCATATGCTGATCGTTCAGGGATCGGAAAGCGGATTGCGGTGATGATCTCGCCTTCTTCCAGCGCGGTGGCGAACATGCCCTGAAAGAAATCACCTGCCGATATCTCGCGCATGTTGGTAATGATCGTTGCGCCTGAGCCCAGCACAGCCGCCGGGTAGCAGGCCGACGGGTCATTGTTGGCGATCGACCCGCCCAGCGTGCCCCGGCTGCGCACGGCCGGATCGCCGATCTGGCCTGCCAGCGCCGCAAGCCCCGGATAATCCCCTGCGGCATCGCGCGCCACCTCAGCATGGGTGGTGGCAGCGCCGATCACCAGCGCATCGCCCTCACGGCGCACGCCCTTGAGATCGGTGATGCCGGTCAGGCTGACCAGCGTCTCGGGCGAGTTCAAACGCTGCTTCATGGTTGGCAGCAGCGTCTGCCCGCCTGAAAGAGGCATGGCACCGTCCTGCCCCAGCGCGGTAACCGCATCGGCAAGGGTGGCGGGTTTCACGAAGTCAAAAGCATACATCTCTGCCTCCCTTACTTGCTGTTCATCGCCGCCCAGACGCGCGCCGGCGTCACGGGCATGTTGATGTGCTGGACATGGGTATGCCCGGCCCGGTGCAACGCGTCGATCACCGCATTGACTACCGCAGGCGGCGCGCCGATCGCCCCGGCCTCGCCGCAGCCTTTCGCACCCAGCGGGTTGTGGGTACAGGGCGTGAAGCAGCTATGATCCACCTTGAACACCGGCAGATCATCGGCGCGCGGCATGGTGTAATCCATGAACGAGCCGGTCAGCAGTTGTCCGTTTTCGTCATAGACGCAGTTTTCCGTCAGCGCCTGTCCGATCCCCTGCGCCAACCCGCCGTGCACCTGCCCTTCCACAATCATGGGATTGATCACCACGCCGAAATCATCAGCGGCGGTAAAGGCCATGATTTCGACCTTGCCGGTGTCCGGGTCCACCTCGATCTCGCAGCCATAGCAGCCCGAGGGGAAGGTGAAGTTGTTGGGGTCATAGAACGCGGTTTCCTCAAGCCCCGGCTCCAGGCTTTCCAGCGGGTAGTTGTGCGGCACATAGGCGGCCAGCGTCACACCCGCCCAATCCACCGACTTGTCGGTGCCGGCGACTGAGAACTTGCCGTCCTTCAACTCGATATCGGCCTCGGATGCCTCCAGAAGATGGGCCGCGATCTTCTTGGCTTTGTCGATGATCTTGTTGGTGGCTTTGACCAGCGCCGAGCCGCCAACCGCCATGGAGCGCGAGCCATAGGTGCCCATGCCCATCGGCGTGGTGGCGGTGTCCCCGTGCACGATGTCGATCTGACTGGCATCAATGCCGATCATGTCAGCGACAATCTGCGGAAACGAGGTTTCATGCCCCTGTCCGTGGCTGTGGCACCCGGTCAGCACCGAAATAGAGCCGGTAGCATTCACCCGCACAGTGGCGGTTTCATAAAGCCCGGCGCGCGCGCCCAGTTGCCCCACAAGGTGCGAGGGCGCAATGCCGCAAGCCTCGATATATTGCGAGATGCCAAAGCCGCGCAGCTTGCCCTTCTTGCGACTTTCCTCCACCCGCTTGTCCAGATTGGCGTAGTTAGACAACTCCAGCATCTTGTCCATGGTGGCGTGGAAATTGCCACTGTCATATTCCACCGCAACCGGGGTCTGATACGGGAACTGTTCAGGTTTGATGAAGTTCTTGCGGCGCAGCTCCACCCCATCCACACCCAGTTCACGCGCGGCCTTGTCGATGATGCGCTCAAGCTGGAACGTGGCCTCGGGCCGCCCGGCACCGCGATAGGCATCCACGGCCACGGTGTTGGTGAACACCGCCTTGACGTTAACGTAGACCAGCGGAGTCTTGTAGGGGCCGGCCATCAGCGTGCCATGCAGCCAGGTGGGGACTGAGGGCGCGAAGGTGGACAGATAAGCGCCCATATTGGCCAGAGTGGTAGAGCGGATCGCCAGAAAATTATGGTCCTTGTCCAGCGCCAGTTCGACTTTGGACACATGATCGCGCGCATGGGCGTCCGATATGAAGGCCTCGGAGCGGGTGGAAGTCCATTTCACCGGTTGCCGAAGGACCTTGGCAACATGGGTGCAGAACGCCTCTTCAGCATAGTGATAAATCTTTGACCCGAAACCGCCGCCCACATCCGGCGCGACAATGCGCAACTTGTGTTCAGGCAGGGATAGCACAAAAGCGCCCATTAGCAGCCGGATCACATGCGGGTTCTGGCTGGTGGTGTAAAGGGTGTGCTGCTCATTCCAGGGGTCATAATCGCCGATGGCCACGCGGGCTTCCATCGGGTTGGCGCAAAGCCGGTTGTTGGTCAGTTCCACGCTGACCACATGCGCAGCCTCGGCAAAGGCGGCGTTCACGGCCTCTTTGTTTTCCTCGACGAAGCCCCAGTCATAGCACAGGTTCGAGGTCAGATCGTCATGCACCTTGACCGAGTTGTCCTCCAGCGCCTTGCGCATGTCGACGACCGCGGGCAGTTCCTCAATATCCAGCTCAATTGCCTCGGCGGCATCGCGCGCCTGCTCCAGCGTTTCGGCGACGATCCCGCAGATCGGATCACCGACATGGCGCACCTTGCCTTCGGCCAGAATCGGATGCTTGGGTTCCTGCATCGGCTCGCCGAACCGGTCGGTCACCAGCCAGCCACACGGCAGGCCGCCTGCATGGCCAAAATCCTCTGCGGTGAAAATGCGGATGACACCGGGCATGGCCGAAGCCGCGCTGGTGTCTATAGAGCGGATGCGGCCATGGGCCACTTCCGAGCGCAGGAAGTGCACATAAGCCTGCCCGCGCAGGTTGATATCGTCAGTATAACGTCCGTTTCCGGTGAGAAAGCGGATATCCTCGCGCCGCTTGGTGCTGGCGCCGATGCCGTCCTTGGGCATGGTTTCCTCCCTATAATCTCGTGGCCGGGCAGATGCTTCCGCCCGAATTGAGCGCGACGCGCCAGCCTATTCCGCAGCGATGGTGCCCATGTCCGACACATCCTGACCACTCGCGGCCATCACTGCCTTGATGATGTTGTGATAGCCCGTGCAGCGGCAGATATTGCCTTCAAGGTAATGCCGGATTTCAGCCTCGCTCGGCTTAGGGTTTTCCTCCAGAAGGGCGGCGGCAGACATGATCATGCCCGGCGTGCAGAAGCCGCATTGCAGCCCGTGATGGTCCTGAAATGCCTGCTGAAGCGTGCTGAGCGTACCATCGGGGGCGGCGACCCCTTCGATCGTACGGATATCGGCTCCCGCCACATCCATTGCCAGCACCGAGCAGCTTTTCACCACCTGGCCATCAACATGGACAACACAGGCCCCGCATTGGGACGTATCGCAGCCGACATGCGTCCCGGTCAGCCCCAGCCCATCGCGCAGGTATGTCGACAGCAAAGTGCGGCCTTCAGCGTCGGCGGAAACGGACTTTCCGTTCACCGTCATGGAAATCTTGTTCATGCAGTCCTCCCCGTAACTCTGCGCGTCAGTAAATCACGAGAGTTCCGGGCAGGAAATGCCACCTTTGGCCAATGTCTGCACTGGCCGGATCGCGCCGGACGTCACACGCCTAGCCGCGGCCGATGGTGTATCCGGTACCGTGGACGGTCTTGATGAAATGCGTCAGCCCCGGCGCTACAGGAAGCTTGCGCCGCAATCTGCTGATCAGCCCGTCAACCGAACGTTCATAGCAGCGCCAGTCGCGGCCTTTTGACAGGCCGATGATTTCATCGCGGGTCAACACCTCACCCTGGCGATGGGCGAGAACGCACAGGATATTGTATTCTGCGGTGGTCAGCGCGATCTCTTCACCGTTTGCATTCACCACGCAACGGCTTTCCGCAAAAAGCCGGTAATCGCCCAGCGCAATCCCGTCCGTCGCGGGTGCCACAAGTTCAGTGCTTCGCGGGGCTGCGACACGCCGGCAGACAGCCTTGACGCGGGCCGCCAGTTCGCGCGGACGAAAGGGTTTCAAGATGAAATCATCTGCTCCCAGCTCAAGGCTCGCCACCCGGTAGCATTCGCTGTCTTCAGCGCTGAGGATGATAATCCCGCCGGTAGAATTGTCGCGAATTCCACGGACCAGCTCCAGGCCGTCGGCATCCGGGCGGGCAATATCGAGGATAAAAATATCTATGTCAGAGACTAATTTTTGCTCTTTAAGCTCTTTTTCTGAACTTGCTGAGGAAACCGAAAACCCCTCCGGTTCAAGCAAGTCGTGAATAGCAGATCCGATATCAGTGTCATTGTTCAACACCATGATTCGGTTCATGTTCATGTTCACAGCGTTCTCACTTGTACCGTTGATTCGTCTTCTCTTTTTGTAGACAAATTGTGCAAACTTCAAGAGTAAATGTGGAATATTTTTACCCATGCTACGTTACGTAGTCGGGCATCGATGTTAAAGTCAACATGCTAGGAGGTGTAGGCAGTTTACCGGGCCAAGCCATAACCCGGCAGGAAGCAGGATTGACTAAGATCAACTGCAGACACATTATTTCATTTTTCCTTAACCAAATATCGGCTACATTTTTTTGAAAGTCGATTACGGAGGTGGGTGAGACACTCTCCTGATATGTTCGCAATTTCGTTCTGCAATGATTGCCGGGGTTCCTGCGCTCTGCACGAACGATCAGAGCTGCCTGATAGCCGTCAAAGCGTTTCCCTGAAGGAAGCATTCTGCGCATGACATCGGAGTATGAAGTGGAAGGGTCGGCGCCGGTTTTTGTCGGCGGACGGCCCACAGGAACTTCTGAAAAACGTATCAAATCCATTCTTCTGGTGGATGATGATCCGCTCATGCTCAAACTGCTGCGCACATCGCTCGACAAGGCAGGCTGGGCGGTATTCGCAAGTGAATCGGTCGGAAACGCCAGAAGAATTCTGCATGCGCACCCGGAAATCACCGTTGTCGTCTCGGACATTCATATGCCATCTGAAACCGGTTTTGATCTGGTCAACTGGCTTAATGAAACGTGCCGTGATGATCGCCACACCGAAGCCATCCTGATCACGGGCGACAGCAATGACGAAGCGCTCATTGCAGCCCTGCGCTGCCGTGTTTTCGACTTTTTGCAAAAGCCTTGCGACCTGCGCAACCTGATCACTGCTGCGGATCGCGCCTATCGGACGGCCTATGCCCGGCGCGATCGTTTCCGCCGCCTGTCAATGCTTGGTTCCGCACTGGATCAGGTCAGGCAGGAGCAGCTACACTTTCAGACTCAACTCCGCGAGGCCGAGGCCCGGTTCGAGGATACACGGGCACGGTTGACATATGTCGGACAGACCATGGCCGGTGTTGTCAGCCACGAGTTGCGCACGCCACTCATTCCGATCATCGGTCTGGCCGAAGTGTTGGAAACATCGCACGATCTGTCACCTGACGAAATCCGCGAATTCGCAGGCGAAATCCGGCGGGCGGGAGAAAGCCTGGCCAGTATTGTCGACAACGCGCTGAGTTTCATCGACATTGATCGACAGGTGCGCACCCAGCCGCATGAGAGCATTGACCTGGCCGAACTTATACAGGAGCTGATCGCGGACCTGGCACCGCAGGCGGGCGAGAAGGCGGTCACTATCACCCTTGCCTGCGCCCCAAAACAGAAGGTCCGAGGCCCGCACTTTCTGCTTCGGGGCGCGGTGCGCGCGGTGATGGACAATGCTGTCAAGGCCAGCCCGCACGCAGGAGCCGTAGCGGTCTCGGTACGGCTTGGCGACCGGGCCGTTGTCGACATCGGCGACAATGGGCCGGGACTGTCTAAGCATGTGCGCAAGAACTTCGGCGCGCCGTTCATGAATGGCGACAATTCCGACACGCGCACTTGGCCCGGCATCGGGCTTGGCATCGCCAGTGCCTTGCGGGTGATCGAGGCCTGCGGCGGCACGCTTGCGGTGCTGACCTCAGAGCCCGGAAGCGGCACCGTGATACGGATCACGCTACCTGCAATCGGCAATGAGTGACGTGCCGGCCATGCGCGCTCTGGAGCGGTGCGCCGCCATCAATGGGCAGAGCCCCTGACAAGGAGATTGCACGTGCGTGTTTGAAGCGAAACCGGGCAAGCCACGGTTTCAGATGCGTTCGCCTGTGCAGCGTTGCCTGTCGCAGTCTTTAAGGTATCGACTGGTGGCCGCCTGATCGGGGCCAACCCGGCCTGCTGCTCCCTGCTTGGCCAGGCCGCGGCCGGAGTACTGCCGCGTGATCTGAACCCGGTCAGCCTTGGGACAGGCACAAGTGTCATCAACCGCTCTGTTCCAACGCGACCTTTACGGCAACGATCCAGAGACGGTCCAGAGCTTTCAGACCGCATTTCGTGACGCCTCGCCGGAACTGGCTATCCAACTGGCCGGGGAGGTGTCGGCGAGCGACGCAGCCGAGGCTCCGAGGATTGCGCATCTGTTGAAATTATCCACGCGCTGGATCGGCGCGCGCACCCTCGGCGATCTGTGCAAAGAAATCGAAAACCTGGTCAAGGCCGGGGATGGTGCGCAGCTTTTCGCGCGGCTTGCCGGGCTCATAGCACTGCAAGCTGCGGTTCTGGCCGAGATCGCACAGTTCTGTGCCGAGGATGGCGGCTAGTTCCCCGGCCCGTCTCGTCCCGTGTCGCTCTCGGCCTCGCGGGTGAGCGTGCGCGGGCGCGGGCGGCTGGGGATTTCCTTGAGCAGGCCGCCCACGCCCATGCCCACAATATCGGCCCCGCGCACCTGCACACCGCAGATCAGCCGCTCCATCACCCAGTCAGCCCCGTTCAATGCCGGGCTTCGTGCACAGCCCGGCAGGCCCACCACGGGCCGTCCACCCAGATCGCCCACAAACAAGAGGTTCCCTGGATCAACCGGCATTCCGAAATGCTCCACCACCCCGCCCGCCCGGCGCAAGGCGTTCGGCGCAACATCGCGGCTGTCCGAGGTGGCCGAGCCGGTTAGGATTAACACTAATTCGCCTTCGGCGGCCTCAAGCGCCTGTGCCAGCGTGGCCTCGTCATGGGCGACCACGGTTTGCGGCCCCAGCACTACCCCCAGCCGCTCCAGCCGTTCGCCGATCACCCGCTGTCCCTTTGCCCCGTCATCCTTGCCACCGACAGATGTCTGGATCAGCGCCGCTCGGCGCAGCGCCGGGGCGCACAGCGACAGCGCGCCCTGCCCCGCCGCACAGGCTTGGTTGAGGGCCGCGCCGGGCAGGGCATAGGTGATGATCTTGACGGTCGCCACCATGCCGCCCGGGTCCATCCGGGTCCATTCCGGCACTGTGGCCAGCGTGATCGAAGGGTCACAGGCATTCACCGCATGGACCTGCCCGGCACCGACCCGTGCCACACCCGGCCCTTCAGCCAGAATGTTCACCCGCCCGGTGCCCACCACCTGCAACCGCAGCCCGGCCGCATCGGGGTCTGGCACCAGCGCCTGCGCAAGCTGCAAAGCGGCGGCGTCTTCGTCGATATCGCCGACCTCCAGTCGCGCAACCGTGACCCACGTCAGCCCTGCGCCTGCGAGCGCCTTGATATCCTCGCGCGCCAGAACCTTGCCTTTGCGCAACCGCTTGCCGCCGGGCAGCGGCACTGAATGGGCCAGCACCGTGCCCTCGGCCTGATCCAGCGGAACGGGACCAAACTGCATCAGCCTTTCCTCAATGCCTGAGTGACCTGCGCCAGTACCGCCACCGCGATTTCCGCCGGGGTCTTGGCACCGATATCCAGCCCCACGGGTGCGTGGATGCGTGCCAAATCCGCCTCGGCGATCCCCGCCTCGCGTAGCCGGTCCAGCCGTTTGGCATGCGTGCGGGTGGACCCGAGACAGCCCAGATAGAACACATCCGCCCCAAGTGCTGCAATGATCGCAGGGTCATCAAGCTTACTGTCATGGGTCAGCGTTACAACTGCGGTGCGCGTATCCAGCCCCTGTGCCTGCAATGCCTCGTCAGGCCAGTCATGTACAATTGTCTCGCCCGGAAACCGCTCGGATGAGCCAAACGCCTCGCGCGGGTCGATCAGCACGGGGTCATAGCCCGCCAGCCGCGCCATGGGCAACAGCGCCTGCGCGATATGCACAGCCCCCACCACCAGCATCCGCAGCGGCGGGTTGAAAACGGCAACAAACTCGCCATCCTCCTCCATCCCCGAGCGGTCGGCGCGGAAGCGCCATTGCAGCGGCGGGAAACCGGGCAGGATGACCCGGCGCATCCCGTCATCGGGCAGCACCCCATAGGCCACTGGCTGGCGGCGTGCGCGCATGCTGACGATCGTTTCCAACATGCTCAGCGGCATGCCGCCTTCGGTGCCAATGGGTTCCACCAGTACGCGGATCGTGCCGCCGCAGGCCAGCCCCACTGAAAATGCAGTTTCATCCGTCACGCCAAAGCTCAGCACCCGGGGCTTGCCGTCTGCCAACGCCTCTTGCGCCTCGACAACCACTGCCCCCTCGACACAGCCGCCGGAGACCGAACCCATGATCTCGCCTGCGCCCGAGATCGCCAATTGCGAGCCCGCCTGTCGCGGGGCCGAGCCCCAGGTTTCGATCACTGTGGCCAGCGCGGCGCCCCGCCCGGCGCGGTGCCAATCCAGCGCGATCTCCGGTATCTGATCATGATCCATGCGACACTCTCCCTATGCGCCGAATATGGCGATCGTCGTGCCTTGCGGCCAGTGCAAACACGCGCAGGGTCTATTCCTGACCCATCATCGCCATCAGCCGTGCCTTTTCGCCCCGGTCCCGTGGGTCTGAAATCGCTCCTGCCAGCGCCTCGATCGAGGCCACCGAATGGCCCGCGCGCAGCGTATCGACATGCGGCAGGATCGCCCGGATGCCCTGCGCGCGCGGAGCAAAACCGTCCCAGCGCAGCAGTGGATTGACCCAGACCACCCGGCGCGACGACAGGTGCAACCGCTCCATCTCATGAGCCAGAAGCGCAGGGTCATCCCGATCCAGCCCGTCAGTGATCAAAAGCACCACCGCGCCCTGCCCCAGCACCCGTCGTGACCAATCATGGTTGAACGTGTGCAGGCACGCGCCGATCCGTGTGCCGCCCTGCCAGTCCTGCGCCTCGGCACCGGCGGCATTCAGCGCGGTATCGACATCGCGCTGGCGCAGGTGGCGGGTGATGTTGGTCAGCCGCGTGCCAAAGGTGAAAGCATGGACACGCGCCCAGCCCTGCCCCTGCCGGTTCGCCACGGCATGTATGAAATGCAGCACCATGCGCGAATATTGCGACATGCTGCCCGAAATGTCGCACAGCACCACCAGCGCGGGCCAGCGCGTGGCAGGGCGGCGGCGGGCGATGGCCGAGACCTCGCCGCCTTGGCGCACCGCCATGCGCATCGTGCGCCGCCAGTCCGCACGCTGACCGGTGCTGTCAGGGGTCAGGCGACGGGTGCGGATGGGTTTGACCGGCAGCGCCAGTTTCACCAGCATGCGCCGGGCGGCGGCAGCTTCATCCGTCGACATCTGCTCGAAATCCAGACTGCGCAGCCGTTCTTCAGCGGATGCAGTTTGCGAGGCGTCGATGTCGATCTTTGTTTCGCCCTCGTCATCTTCGTCTTGTTCGGGGCGGTCCGGGGCCTCTGCCCCGTCAAGAAGCGCCTCGGCGGCGCGCTTTGCACCGGCATCGGCGGCGTGTTCCTCCTGTGCGCCGCGCATCGCGGGCAGAAGCAACGACATCATGTGCTCCATGTAGCGCGGATCACGCCAGAACAGCCGAAACACTTGGTTGAAGACCTGCCGTTCCTCGGGGCGGCTGACGAAGCAGGCGTGCAGCACCCAGTAGAAATCAATCTTGTGCGAAAAACCCGCCGCCGCCACGGCCTCGATTGCCGTCAGCACCCGGCCCGGCCCCACCGGCAACCCCGCACGCCGCAGTGCGCGTGCAAAATGCGTCAGGTTTTCCACCAGCCGGGGGTCGTCAGGCAGCGAGAGGGGTGGCGCTTCGGTCATGCCGCTCAGGCGTCAACCAGTGACTTGCGCGCCTCATCCAGCAGGCGCTTGGCCTCCATCCCCTGAAGGCGGGCGATGTCATCTTGATACTTCAGGATCGCGCCCACCGTATCGGCGATCACCTCGGGCGAGAGGGTCAGCACATCAAGCGCCAACAGGCATTTGGCCCAATCAATGGTTTCCGCGACGCCGGGCTTCTTGAACAGATCCTCGGTGCGCAGGCGCTGCACAAAGGCCACCACCTCGCGCGAAAGCTGGTCCGAGGCTTCGGGCGCGCGGGCTTTCAGTATTTCCAGCTCACGGTTGAAATCAGGGTAGTCGACCCAGTGATAAAGGCAACGACGCTTGAGCGCGTCATGCACCTCACGCGTGCGGTTTGAGGTCAGGATGACGATGGGTGGCTCAGGCGCTTTTATCGTACCCAGTTCGGGGATGGTGACTTGAAAATCGCTCAGCGCTTCCAGCAAAAACGCCTCGAAAGGTTCATCCGTGCGATCAACCTCATCGATCAGCAGCACAGGCGCGCCACCGGGCTGGGGACGCATGGCTTGCAGGAGCGGGCGCTCGATCAGATAATCGGTGGTGAAGAGCGTGTCGCGCAAATGCCCGGCATCGGCCCCGCCTGCCGCTTCCGCCGCACGTATGGCGATCATCTGGGCGGGGAAGTTCCATTCATAGACCGCAGAGGAGGCATCCAGCCCCTCATAGCATTGCAGCCGGATCAGGCGGCGGCCCAGCGCTGTGGCCAGCGCCTTGGCGATCTCGGTCTTGCCGGTCCCGGCCTCGCCCTCCAGAAACAGCGGGCGTCCCAGCTTGAGCGCCAGAAAGCTGACCGTTCCCAAGGCCCGGCCGCACACATAGTCCTGCCCGGCCAGAAGCGCCTGGATGTCGTCGATCGTGCTGAATGCCACGAAGGCCTCCTCCCTGATTTGGGGCCATGCTCAGGGCTGGACGTGCCGGGGTCAAGCGCGATGGCGCAGCTTGCGACCAATGGACAGGGTGCGGCCCGGTCAACCGACTGAGGCCACGAAGCGTTCCAGTATGCGGGTATCGATGGGTTTATAGAGGATCGCCGCACCCAGAGCACCCGCCTGGGCGCGCAGCTCCTCGCCGCGTTCGGCGGTGATCAGCCGCGCCGGGATTGGCCCGTGGCGTGCGTGCAGCGCCGCGATCAGTTCCAGCCCCGAGGGCCGGGTACCCTGCTGGTTGTCGATCAGCATAAAATCAGGCTGAATGCCGATTTCATCCAGAAGCGCGGTGGCCTCGGTGGCGTTGGCAGTGTCCAGCATGCTGACGCCCCAACCTTCAAGCAGATGCACCAGGGCGCGGCGCAGAGATGCGTCGTTTTCCACCAGCAGGCCGATCAGGTCATGCCGGGGGCGGCGGCGCGGCGCGGTCTCGGTCACATCGCTGCGCACTGCCGGTTTTGCAGTCGCAAGATCACTGCGCAGGGTGAAACGGGTGCCGCGCCCCAGCCGCGACACCAGCCCGATGTCATGCCCCAGAAGGGCGGCGGCACGCTCGACAATCGCCAGCCCCAGCCCCAGCCCCTCCGAGGCCGAGGCGCGGGCGTTCAGCCTGTGAAACTCGCGGAAAATGTTCTCATGTTCCTGTTCGGGGATACCTGGCCCGGTATCCACCACCTCCACCCGGACGGCCCGTGGCCCAGCCGGGCGCAAACCCACCACCACCCCGCCCGCGTCGGTGTAGCGCAGCGCATTGGCGATCAGGTTTTGCAGGATTCGCCGCAAATAGGTGGCATCCGACATCACCACCCTGTCAGTCGGCCTGATCCGCAGGCACAGCCCCTTGGCGGCGGCCACCGGCGCAAACTCGCTGGCCAGCCGCTCCAGCATAGGCCCCAGCGCGACCGGTCCGATATTGACCGACAAGCGCCCGCTTTCCAGCCTTGAGATATCCAGAAGGGCATCGAGGATCGTCTCTACCGACTCCAGCGCAGACCGCGCCTTGTTGAGCGCATCGCAGCCGCGCGGGCCAAGAGGTTCGTCCTCCATCGAGGCCAGAAACAGCTTGGCCGCCGACAGGGGTTGCAGCAGATCATGGCTGGCGGCGGCCACAAACCGCGATCGCGTTGCGTTGGCGCGTTCGGCATTGGCCAGCGCATCTTCCAGCTCCAGCGTGCGGGCAGCCACGCGGGCCTCCAGCGTCTCGTTGGCGCGGCTGAGCGCGGCAATGGCGCGGCGCTCGGTGCTGACATCGGTCAGCGAAAAGACGAAGCCGCGATCCGGCATTTCCTGCGCAAAGGCATCCAGCACCATGCCCCCGCCATCAACCCCGCCGTCGCGGCCCATCTCAAAGCGTAGCGGCGGGCGCGGGCCCTGCTGATATGCCCAGTCGCGCAACATGTCGGGGCTGACCCCTTCGCCCAGATCGATCCGGTCGCGCAGCCGGTCCAGCAGGTCGGCAAAAGCCAGGCCGGCGCGAAAACGAGTGCGCGGCACGGCCAGCAACTCACCTGCGCGGGCATTCCAGCCGATCATCCGCGCCCGCGCATCAAAGATGCATACGCCCTGGCTGATGTGGTCCAGCGTGGCGCGCACCACGCGCGCCTGATCGTCCAGCAGCTTGCCACGCTCTTCGCGTTCGGCGCGGATGATGTCGGTCACATCGGTCTGCAAGATCACCGTGCCGCCATCAAGGGTGCGATGCTCAGACACCTGCACCCAGCAATCGCCGCGAAACTGGACATTGAAGATGACATGCGCATCGCGGTGGCGCGCCATGCGCGCAATGGCCCAATCCTGCGGGCTTTCGCCCTCGGGCAGGCACAGATCATGCGAGCGACTGACCAGATCGACATAGTCGGCAAACAGCAACCCCGGTTTCAGCCGCGCGGCAATGTCGCGCATCTGCATGCCAAAACGCGAATTGCACATCACCAGAACATCATCCGGGCCAAAGAGTGCAAACCCCTCCTGCACAGTCTCAATTGCACTGGCCAAATTCTGGCGCGCGCCCTCGGTGGCGCGGTTGGCCTCAGCCAGCCGGGCATTGGACTGGTTCAGAAGGTCCAGTGCGCGCTCCAGGTCACGGGTGCGGGCGCGCACCTGATCTTCCAGTTGTGCCGCGCGCTCGAACTGGGCATAGGCCGCGCCCGACTGATCGGTCCCCTGCTCGACACGCTTCATCAGTACCTCGGCGATAACCAGCAGCTTTTCGCGCTGGCGCTCAAAAGTGTCGGCGGGGTCAATCAGCGGATGGGTCATGGCGCGGTAGCCGGGGGCGCGTAAAGGGCCACGCCCGTCAGCGTCTGGTTCACATGCATGGCGTTGAACTGTTCGCCATAGGTAGAAAACCCGGCAACGCGGTTCTGGCGCAGGATTTCAGACACCTGCACCGAAAGCTGCTTCTCCTGCGCCTCCATGCGGCGCAACACGCAGTCACAGGCCAGAATGGCAAGGGGAGCTTCAGCCTCGCCCAACCCTTCGAATTCACGCGCCAGATGCTGAACCATATCCAGCGGCTCGGCCAGCGTCAGCACCAGCCCATCGTCGATCGCCGAATAGAACACCAGATCGCCATTCTCCTCCACTTGCCGGATCGAACGTACATGATGACGCCCGCCAATACGCACCACCACCGGATGCGCGGCAAAGGTAAAGGGGTTCAGTTGTGCCGGGTCCTTGCCCAGAAGCCGCGCATATTCCTGCGCGGCAGGCTCGGCGTTGATACTGTGCACGATGCGCCGGGCCGGGTCGGCGCTGGTGACCACCATGCGCGTCTGCGTGGGGCGGAAATGGTCGAACTTGAACACCCGGACCGGGCAACGCGTGCGCACCACGGCAAGGACAGCGGCGTTGCGCAGCATCCGCCCGCCATGCAGTACGAACGTTTCCAGAAACCGTGTGCCATCAGCCGCCGAGCCACCAAACAGCGGCATCGCCCCCAGACCTGACGCCATGGCCGAGGTCAGCGCATCTTCCTTGGTCGACAACCCGTCGACCATCAGAAAGGCGAATTCGTGCTCCCAGTCCGGGCGCTCGCGCGCCAAAGCCCCGCGCGCCCGGATCAGATCACTGATCACGGCTTGCGCATCAAAGCGCGACAGATCCGCGATCAGCAGGGGGGCGGCGCGAAAATGCAGCGCAGGCAGCGCGGCGGCCACGATCATGCCCTCGTCATACCCTGCCGAGGTGATTTCGCCCGCCGTGGTGCAACCGATCACCGGCGTCGCGGGAAAGCTGTGCTGAAGCGCAGGGCCCAGCGTCTGAAGATCAGCCTGAGGCGAGACAAAGACGAGAACCAGCGCGAAAGGCCCCTCACCCAGCTCTGCGCGCAAGGTGGCGGCCGGGTTCTTATCCTGCGCCGAGACCTGCGCAACACTCAGCACCAATTGATCCATGCCCGCGCGCCCTCCCATCCCTGTACTGAGGCTAGGCAGCGCGGCGCGGCTTGGCAAGCGCCCAGCGTGTCAGCCCAGTTCGGCCGACCCGTCCATCGCCAGTGCCCCGTCCCCGCGCCGCACCCACAACCGAACAGTGCCCCCGTCGCGCTTGCCATGGACAGAGAAGGGGCCTGTATCAACCACCGGCGCGACCGCACGGAACCTGAAGCTGCGCAGCGCAGCGTCCGGCAGGTTGCGGCGCAGCACGTCCAGCATCAGCGTTGCCAGAAGCGGGCCGTGCACCACCAACCCCTCATAGCCTTCTTCCGCGCAGAAGGGACGATCATAATGGATGCGATGGCCATTGAAAGTGAGTGCCGAATAGCGAAACAGCAGCACCGGACCGGGGGTGATCACACGCGCAAAGTCATCCTCTCCGGGGGCTTGCGGGGGAACCTGGGCAGGTGCGTCGCGGTCCGGCAGCGCGCGATAGACGATGTCATGCTCATCCTCGATCAACGCCTGCCCACCTTCGCTGACCACATGGCGCACCGAGACAAAGACCAGATCACCCGAGCGACCGGCCTTGTGATCCACTGACAATACCGTCGCTGTCTTGACCAGTTCGGCGCTAATCCGGGCTGGTGCCAGAAACCGCAACCGGCTGCCTGCCCACATACGTCGCGGCAACGGTACCGGGGGCAAAAATCCGCCCAGCGCCTGATGGCCGTCATACCCGGCATCTGTCAGCGCAAAGAGCGGCAGGAAATGCAGCCAGTGCCACAAGGACGGCAGCGGATCGCCCGGGGCATAGGGCGGATCATCGCGATCAAGGGTCGCGGCCAGCGCGTTGGACGGAAACGCGGTGATAACCTCGCTGCGCGTCTCGGTCCGACCAATCCATCCGCGCAGATGCGCCAGGTCAATGCTCATGGCCCGATGCTGCCGCGCAACCCCTCGCCCATCTGAGCGCGGTGCAGCAATATCTGATCGAGAAGCACGCAGGCCATCATCGCCTCGCCTACCGGCACCGCGCGAATACCGACGCAGGGATCATGGCGGCCCTTGGTGACAACATCCACCGGTTCGCCCTCACGGGTGATTGAGCGGCGCGGCGTCAGGATCGACGAGGTCGGCTTCACCGCAAAACGCACCACCACATCCTGACCGGTGGATATCCCGCCCAGAACGCCGCCCGCATGGTTCGAACCATACTCCGGCCCGTCCGGCCCCATGGTAATCTCGTCGGCATTTTCCACACCGGTCAGCGCAGCTGCAGAAAAACCATCACCGATCTCCACCCCCTTCACGGCATTGATCGTCATCATGGCCGCCGCCAGTTCACTGTCGAGCTTGGCATAGATCGGCGCACCAATTCCGGCAGGCACGCCGCGCGCCACAACCTCGATCACTGCGCCCACCGAATTGCCATCCTTGCGCAAGCGGTCCAGATCCTCGGCCCAGAGGGCTGCAGTCACGGCGTCCGGGCACCAGAAAGGGTTGCTTTCAATCGCAGCCGGATCAGACCGCGCCCGGTCGATGGCGCGCGCGCCCATCTGCACCATGTAGCCGCTCACATTCAGCGCCGGCACAAGCGCGGCCAGAACCGCGCGGGCCACGCCCCCGGCTGCCACCCGCGCCGCCGTTTCGCGCGCCGAGGACCGCCCGCCACCGCGCGGATCACGGATACCGTATTTCTGCCAATAGGTGATATCGGCATGCCCGGGCCGGAATCGCTCGGCGATCGCACTGTAATCCTTCGAGCGCTGGTCCATATTGCGGATCATCAACTGAATCGGCGTGCCGGTCGTCCTGCCCTCATAAACGCCGGACAGGATCTCCACCTCATCGGGCTCGCGCCGCTGAGTGGTGAACCGGTTCTGGCCGGGTCTGCGCCGGTCCAGCCAGTGCTGGATCGTCGCCACCTCCAGCGCAATCCCCGGCGGGCAGCCATCCACCGTGGCCCCCAGGGCGGGGCCGTGGCTTTCGCCCCATGTCGTGACCCGAAACAATCGGCCGAAGGTGTTGAAGCTCATGCGCGCCGCTCCTTTCACTCACCTCTAGCCGCGCGTCCCGACAGGCTCAAGCGCAAACCCGCGCCTCATTACCCCGCCCTACCCCTTAATCTACTCGGAAATATCCTCCGGGGGGTGAATGGCCGCAGGCCAGATGGGGGTGGACCCCCCTTACCCGGTCTCAGAGATTGCTTGGCGGGAAGGGGGCGTTGCCGGTCCAGTCAAAGCGCCCGCTGTCGCGCTCCTCCACCGCCTGTTTCCAGCCCATCGTTTCGGCACGCTGCTTGAAATTCAGCCCCTCGGGCGAATGGCGGGTGATGCCGTCGAAGATCGTGGCCAGCCGCTGGGTGTTCATCAGGCCCATCGCCTCGACGGCCTGATTGATCACCATCTTCTGCATCGCCAGTTGATTGACCGGCACCGTGGCCATGCGCCCGGCCAGTTCCTCCACCGCATCGTCCAGCTCTGACGGCGGCACGGCTTTCAGGATCAACCCCATCTCGGCGGCCTCGCGCCCGGTGATCTTGTCGCCGGTGAACAGCATCCGCTTGGCGCGCTCTGCACCCATTCGGTAGACCCACATCGCCGTTGTCGGGCAGCCCCAGACCCGGGTCGGCATGTAGCCGATCTGTGCATCTTCGGCCATGATCACCATGTCCGAGCACAGCGCAATATCTGACCCGCCGGCCACGGCAAAGCCATGGACCTTGCACACCACCGGCTTCATCGCGCGCCACAGCGCCATGAAATGCTGCGTATTGCGCCACATGAAGCGGTAGTCCTTGATCGGGTCCCAGGGCATTTCCTGGGTGATGGCGTTGCCCTCGCCTGCCGCAGCTTCGGCGTAATAGGTCAGATCATAGCCCGCGCAGAACGCCCGCCCGGCGCCTGAGAGCACCATCACATGCACGTCGGGGTCGGCATCAGCGCGTTCCACTGCGCTGGCCAGCAGCACCGGCACATCGTCGTCGATCGCATTCAGCACATCGGGCCGGTTCAGCGTGATCCGCGCGATTCGCCCGTCTTTTTCGTAAATTACCTTGTCCATGTCGCGTCCTCCCGCCCGTCAGCTTAGGGGCAGGGCGACGGGCGGGCAACCGAACTCTGATGCTCAGACTCCGGGGCAGCGCGCGCCCATTATCTGCCGGCTCAGTAGGTCGAGGTCACTTCATACATCACCGGCTCAAAGCGCGCGCACATTGCGGCAATCGCGCGGTTGCGTTCGCGCATCTCGGGCGTGCGCAGCATCGCCTGAAAATCGCGGCGTTCGTTCCAGCGTGAATAGGTGCAGATGCGGGTCTGGGCGTCGTTGACATGGATCGCCCCACCGATAAAGCCGGGCTGGTGGCGGATGACCTTGTCATAGGCATCGCTCAGTGCTTCCAGCACATCGGCACAGGTTCCCGGCGTCATCTCGAAAGTGGTGATGACGGTCTGGCCGTCAAAGTCGGGCGTAATGCTCAGCATGGCGTGGTTCCTTTCATTTCGTTCAGTCTGCCACAGATCGCCCGGCAAATCACCGCCCGGAATGCCCCCTTGATCTTGCAGGCGCAGCAGTTATGTTCCTGCTCACCTCGGGGTGCCCGTCTGGGCTGAGATGCGACACGCGAACCCGTTGAACCTGACCCGGTTAAGACCGGCGGAGGGAAGGTGACAGGATGCTCCTCCACCCATACCCCGCCCGTCGCATATGGAGGATAAGACATGCGAAATCCGACACTTGCCGCGGGACTGTTTGCGGCATCCATGACCGCAACAGCCTTTGGCACCTCTGCCGCCCAGGCGGACGATACCCCTGTTCTGACGGTTTACACCTATGACAGCTTTGTCAGCAGCTGGGGCCCCGGCCCGGGGATCACGGAAGCGTTCGAAGCCATCTGCGACTGCGAGCTGAACCTTGTGGGCGCGGGCGACGGCGCGGCGCTGCTGGCCCGCCTGCAACTTGAAGGCACCCGCACCGAGGCCGATGTCGTGCTGGGGCTGGACACCAATCTGACAGCCCGCGCGCTTGAAACCGGGCTCTTTGCCCCGCATGGAATCGAGGCTGATCTGGACCTGCCGATCGCCTGGGATGATCCGAATTTTCTGCCTTTCGACTGGGGCTGGTTTGCCTTTGTCCATGACCGCACCCGCACACCCGCGCCGCCTGCAAATTTCCGTGAACTGATTGATTCTGATCTCAGTGTCGTCATTCAGGACCCGCGCTCATCCACGCCGGGGCTGGGCCTTCTGATGTGGGTCAAGGCAGCGTACGGCGATGAGGCCGCAGAGATCTGGGAAGGGCTTGCCCCGCGCATCCTGACAGTGACCGCAGGCTGGTCCGAGGCTTACGGCCTGTTTCTGGACGGTGAGGCCGATCTGGTGCTCAGCTACACCACCTCGCCTGCCTATCACCTGATCGCCGAAGATGATGACAGCAAGGCCGCCGCCCCGTTTGAGGAAGGGCATTACATGCAGATCGAGGTGGCGGGTATCGTCGCCGAGACCGATCAGCCTGAACTGGCACGCCAGTTCATGGCCTTCATGCTGACCGAGGATTTCCAGTCAGTCATCCCCACCACGAACTGGATGTATCCGGCTGTGACCCCGCAAGACGGGCTGCCCGAGGGGTTCGAAACCCTCCACCGCCCTGAAACCTCGCTTCTGTTCAGCGCCGACGAGGCCGCCGCCCTGCGCGACACCGCGCTTGACGAATGGCGGGATGCGCTCGCGCGTTGAGCTGCCTTGGCGCCGCCGCCTGCCTGCGCCCGCATGGGCGCTGGCGGCGGCGGTCGTTCTGCTGCTTCTGGCGCTGAACTTCGGCGCGCTGGGTGCGGTTTTTTGGCGTGCGGAACCGGGCGCGGCAGTGTTTCGCCCCGCAGACTGGGCGGCGCTGCGCTTCACGCTGGTGCAGGCCGCGCTCTCGGCGCTCATTTCGGTCGTGCTGGCCATTCCGGTGGCCCGCGCGCTGGCGCGGCGTCGTTTTGCCGGACGGCGTGCGCTGGTTGTTTTGCTGGGTGCGCCGTTCATCTTGCCGACGCTGGTGGCGGTGGCCGGTATTCTGGCCGTGTTCGGGCGCAATGGGCTGGTCAATCAGGCGCTGGCCTGGGCAGAGTTGCCCGGCTTCTCCATCTACGGCCTGCAAGGCGTGCTGCTCGCGCATGTCTTTTTTAACCTGCCGCTGGCCACTCGGTTGATCCTGCAAGGCTGGTCGCGTGTCCCGGCCGAGCATCTGCGCCTTGCCGCGTCGCTGGGCTTTGGCCCCGCTGCGATGTGGCGGCATATCGAAGGGCCTATGCTGCGGCAGGTGGTGCCTGGCGCGTTGGCCGTGGTGTTTCTGATCTGCCTGACCTCATTTGCCGTGGCGCTGACCCTGGGTGGCGGACCGCGCGCCACCACGCTGGAACTGGCGATTTATCAGGCCTTTCGCTTTGATTTTGACCTTGGCCGCGCAGCCCTTCTGGCCTTGGTGCAGGCGGCGCTGGGGATTGCCGCACTGCTGGCACTGGCAAGTTTCACGCTGCCCGCCATGGCAATGACCGGGCTGGACCGCACCGCGCCCCCACCGCCCGGTGGGCTGGCGCGGTGGGTGGATGTGGCGTCAATCACGCTGGTGGCGCTGTTCCTGCTGGTGCCGCTGGGCATGGTGGTGCTGCGCGGCGCACCGCATCTGGCTTCGCTGCCAGCGCCGGTCTGGGCCGCCACGTTGCAATCGCTGAAAGTGGCAGGGCTGTCGGTGGTGCTTCTGGCGCTGTTCACGGGCGCTTTGGCGATGGCGGCGCTGTGGTCGCGCTGGGGCCAAATGCTGGAGGGGGTGGGAATGAGCGCGCTTCTGGCCTCGCCCATGGTGATCGGCACAGGGCTGTTCATCATCGCCTTTCCCCTGATCAACCCCGCGCGTCTGGCACTGCCGGTAACGGCGCTGGTCAATGCTGCCATGGCGCTGCCCTTTGCCCTGCGCGCCATCCTGCCCGCCCTGCGCCGGGCCGAGGCGGATCATGCGCGCCTGTCAACCTCGCTCGGGCTGGGGCTGGGGGCGCATCTGCGTCTGGTCTTGTGGCCCCGGCTGCGGCGACCCGCCGGGTTTGCGCTGGGGCTGGGGGCGGCGTTGTCGATGGGCGATCTGGGGGTGATCGTGCTCTTTGCCCAGACCGGGGGCGAAACCCTGCCCATGCAGCTGCACCGCCTGATGGGTGCCTATCGCACGCAGGATGCTGCCGGGGCGGCGCTGCTGCTGCTGGCGCTGTCGCTGGCCGCGTTTGTCGTGCTGGAACGCCTGATCGGCGGAAAGGAGCCGCATCATGCTGGAACTTGATGGCCTGCGTATCGAGCAGGGCGATTTCCGTCTGAGCGCCACGCTGGCGGTGAATACGGGCGCGCGCGTGGCCGTGATCGGGCCGTCAGGGGCAGGAAAATCCACGCTGCTGGGGGCGATTGCAGGTTTTGTGCCGCTGGTGCACGGCGCCATCCGCTGGCAAGGCGCGCCAATAGACAGGCTGGCCCCGTCACAGCGGCCTCTGAGCATTTTGTTTCAGGACAACAATCTGCTGCCGCATCTGAATATCTTCGACAATGTCGCGCTGGGTATCAACCCTGCACTACGGCTGAGTGCCGATCAGCGCGCCCGGGTGGATCAGGCTTTGGCCCGCACGGGGCTGAGCGAACTGGCCGCCCGCCGCCCGGCCGAATTGTCGGGCGGTCAGATCAGCCGGGCGGGTCTGGCCCGCGTCTTGCTGCGCGCCCGCCCGGTAATCTTGCTGGACGAACCCTTTGCCGCACTTGGGCCCGCGCTGAAACGCGACATGCTCGATCTTGTGCAGAGCATCGCCACTGAGCAAGGTGCCACCCTTCTGATGATCACCCATGACCCCGGTGACGCCTTGCGGATCTGCCCACAAACGGTGGTGGTGGCTGACGGTCACGCCGCGCCAGCCGCCGATACAAAAGCCCTGATGGCTGCCCCTCCCCCCAGCCTGGCTGAGTACCTCGGTCCCGGCTGATCACGGTTTCGGCCCGCAAAGCGCCCCGGCCAGAATGTTGAGCGAACCGTGATGAAAGTTGCGATGTGGCGACGCAACCTGAAAGGCAGACCATCTGTTGATTGAGGAAAGGACAATCAACAAGGGTTTACGATGAAACACTTCCTATCCACCTGCGCGGCGCTTCTGGTCGCGCTTCCAGCCTCTACCGCGCTACAGGCGAGCGAGGCTGGGTTTCTGCAACAGTTCTCCGGCGATTGGACGGGCGGCGGCCAGGTGCGCATGTCTCCGGATTCCTCTCCGGTCAATGTGTCGTGCGAGTTCGACGGCCAGTCGGGCGAAAGTTCTGCCGTGCTCGATGGCTCCTGCACCGGCATGATCTTCTTCACCCGTCAGCTCGGCGCTCAGATTGCGGTGGAAAACGGTACCTATGTCGGTTCATACGTCGGATCTCCTCGCGGGACCGCCGCGCTTGAAGGTGAGCGCGAGGGCAACGCGCTCGACCTCGCGATGCAATGGCCGGGCCATCCACCTGCCAGCATGACGCTGGCAAACCCGGCGGAAGGCCACATGGTGCTGACCACTGTCGAGACACACCCCGAGACCGGCGAGGCAGTTGTTACCGCCGAACTGGAGCTGCAGCGCCAGTAGGAATTGCGGGCATGGCGGAATTTCCCTGCAATGTCGGCGCTTGCGACATACAAGTGAGAGCCACAGCGATCGATCTTGACATTTTGCAGTAATATACGTAATACTGCCATTTGCCGAAAGAGGAAGTCCCGTGCCACAGTTACACCTGATCGACCAGCCACCGGTGCCGTCCGCGTCGCAGTTCACCCCCGCTGAGGTGCAGGCCATGCAGCGCGCCTTTGTCAATCTGGCCGGGCGGTGGGAGATTACCGACGAACAGGCGGCCGTGCTGATGGGAGATATTTCGGTTCGCACCTTCCGCCGCTGGAAGGCGGGTGAACTGGGTCGCGCGGGTGTGGACACGGCTGCGCGGCTGTCAAACCTGATGGGCATCCACAAGGCCCTGCGCCTTTTGTTCAAAGAGCCCGCGCGCGGTTATGGCTGGATCAAGCGGCCCAACGATGCCTTTGGCGGTGTATCCGTGCTTGACGTGATGCTGCAGGGCCAGTTGACCGACATCATGCGCGTGCGCCGCTATCTCGATGCGATGCGCGGCCCGTGGTAACAGCGCTGCCCGACGCCCCTGCGACCCGGCTGACATGGGACCGTTATCACCGGCTCATCAACTCGGCTCATCCGCCGATCGATTTGTTCGAGGATATCTCTGCCCCCGCTGACTGGCTGCTGATCGCGGCGGGTGAGGGAAAAACCAACCCAAGGATTGCCCAAACCATCGGCAACCTTGATCTGATCCCGCCCGGGCGGCGGGTCGGCGGGCCAGGGGCGTCCTATGTCATGGCGCCGTTCACCCATTTCAGCCCTGATCACCCGGGGCGGTTCCACGATGGCAGCTTTGGTGCGTTCTACGGGGCCGACAGCTTTGAGACCGCGCTGTTCGAGACTGTGCATCACACGCAGATCTTTTGCGCCATGACGCGCGAAGTGCCAGGCTGGATTGCGGACAAGCGCGAACTGGTAGGGCGTATCGATGCCACGCTCACCGATATTCGTACAGGTTTTCCTGCATTGCTGGACCCCGACGACTATGCCGCGTCACAAGCGTTCGCGCGCGGTGTCAAAGCTGCCGGGTCAGACGGGATCGTCTACCCTTCGGTTCGCAATCCCGGCGGCACTTGCTTCGCAGCCTTCTACCCTGACGTCATGTCCCCTCCCGTTCAGGGGCGGCACATCAGCTATCACTGGGACGGCGCGCGGATCGACATGATCAAGGACCTCGATCGCGCCGCAGTTTACTCAATCACACCCTGAAGCAGCCGCCGCAATGGGTTACCCGGACGCCCACACATATCGCCGGAAACATTCGGACCTGCACGTTGTCAGGTAGAACGAAAGATGCTTTCAACGTCTTGGAAGCTAATGTTTACCTTTGAGGCCCGACATGACTACTCCCGCCCCCCAGGACCTGCCCGACACCCTCCTCGACCGGATCGGCAAATGGCTGGCGCGGTCACTCAATCGGCCCAGCAGCGGCTACCAGCCCTATACGATGTCGGATTTTCCGACCCTGTGCCGTGTCCTGCGCCCCGGTGATATTCTGCTGATCGAAGGGCGTGAGCGCATTTCCAATGCCATCAAGTATCTGACGCAATCTACCTGGTCGCATGCCGCGATGTATGTGGGCGAGGCGCTGCCGGGCACCGGGGCGGGGGCGGCCCGGCACCGGCTGGTGGAGGTCAATCTGGGCGAGGGTTGCGTTTCAGTCCCGCTGGGAAAATACGCCAGCTACAACACCCGCATCTGCCGACCTGTCGGCTTGAAGCCAGAAGAATGCCGCGCGGTAATAGGTTTCATGATCGACCGGATCGGCCTGAAATACGACCATCGCAACATCTTCGATCTGCTGCGCTACTTTTTCCCGACGCCGCCGGTGCCGGTGCGCTGGCGACGGCGCATGCTGTCCGTCGGCTCGGGTGATCCGACGCGGGCGATCTGTTCGTCACTGATCGCGCAGGCGTTTCAGTCTGTGCGCTACCCGATCCTGCCCGATGTCACGGTGCTTGAGGACGAGGGCGCGCGCCGCGAGATCCTGCATATCCGGCATCATGCCTTGTACGCCCCGCGTGATTTTGATCTGTCGCCCTACTTCCAGATCGTGAAACCCCATCTGGCCGACGATTTCGATCACCGTGAACTGATCTGGGCCAGCGAGGGCGCGCAGCATCAGACCCCGCGCGATCAAGGCGATCATGACGCCTCGGACCGGTAGCGCGCTGGCAATTCTCCTGAATTGCGCCACGCATCAATTTATGAAACGGTTGCTCTGCAAGTCGGCAAGATAGAAGCCGGGTGCCCTGAACCATCGCCTGAGATTGGGCTGAAGACCATCGGCACCGCCTGTCTGACCCCACCGGGACACCGAGAAGCGCCAGGCGAGACGCAATTGTATCGCCACGATGGCCCAAGACTGATCACATTTCCCTTCTCTCGGCACCATGATCGAGAGCAGATGTAAAGGAGGCCCCCTACATGCCCATTCGTCTGTGCGTCTTTGATGCCTATGGCACGCTCTTTGACGTCGCCGCCGCCGCGCGGTCAGCGGCGGCTGAACCGGGTGCCGAGGGCTGGGCGGCGCGCTGGCCCACCCTGTCGGCGAACTGGCGGCGCAAGCAACTGGAATACACTTGGTTGCGCGCCGTGGCCGGGGCGCATGTGGATTTCTGGCAGGTCACGCAAGATGCCCTTGACTGGGCGCTTGAGGTTGAAAGGCTGGCTGACCCCGTGTTGCGCCAGCGGCTGCTGGACCTCTACCATGAACTCGCCGCTTTTCCTGAGGTTCCCGGCGTTCTGGCCGCGCTGAAGGCACGGGGGATGCAGGTGGCAATCCTGTCAAACGGCGCGCCGCCCATGCTGGAGGCCGCGGCCCGGTCTGCCGGGATTGCACCGCTTCTGAATGCGATCCTATCAGTTGAGGATGTCGGCGTCTACAAACCCCACCCGTCAGTCTATGGCTTGGTCGGCACCCGGTTTGGCACAGAGCCCGGCGAAGTCGCCTTTGTCTCATCCAACGGCTGGGACGCCTGCGCGGCAGCAGCGTTCGGGTTTCATGCGATCTGGGCAAACCGCGATGGCGCACCGCTGGACCGCCTGCCCGGTAGCCCCGCGCATGTGTTGCCCGATCTGGGCGCGCTGCCCGCACTTCTTGCGAAGGGTTGAGCGTCACTCGCCCAACATCCATTCGCCCTCCGGGTGAAAGGCATGGAACGCAAAGGCAAAGGGAATGTCATGGGGCAGATCGCGCCCTTGCCCGTCGCGCACTCGCACGGTTCCCACATCGCGCCCCTCGGCAATGATGCGGTGGTCGAGCGCCGAGGCCTGCCCCGATGTCCAACTCAGAACCACCCCGGCCTCGCGGATCTCGCCTGCCGCGCGTAGCCGCTCAAAGGTCCAGGCGCGGTCCTCTACGCGAACCACGCGGGCAAGCGGGTTGATACCATGCGGCGGGTCCTCGCCCTGATACAGGAACGGCCGGGCCGAGGTGTCATAGCCGACATACGGGTTCGAGCCATAGGCACGCCGCCATTCGGGCTCATCCATCACCAGCCCGTCGGGGTTGCGATCGCGGAACTCGGCCCAGCTTTCCATCCAACCCGGCAACTGGGTCAGTCGCGCCCCGGCATGTACGCCCACCACCCCTTCGCCCACGGCTTGCTGCCACCAGCTTAACGTCTCGCGGTCATACATGATCATGTCGGAATGGCGCAGCTTGCCCGAGACACCAAAGGTATGCGCCACGCCATCCACCCGCGCGTCAAACACCATGGCCGAGTTGCACAGCGGGCAATAGGTGACGGCAATTGGTAACCCACCCACCACATCGTTCACGATCTCATGCCACATCAGATACCGCACCGGATAGGCGCGCGCGGCCTCGCCCTCGTGCTCATAGGTCAGCACCGGCTCGCGGTCATCGAGGCGGGCTTCCTGCGCGGCGGGGATATGCACGGGCGCCCAGATCGCTGGGATACCGTCCTTTGGTGGCCCGCCCGAGATGACCTCGGCAAAATCGATGGTCGTGCGTGTGAAATCCGTCTGCGACCATTCGCGCACCCATTGCGCCGGGTCGGCAGCGGCTGAGGCGGCCACAAGAGCGAGAACCGGCAGGGCGAGCCACGGGGCGGCGAGATGTTTCAGCAGCTTCATCAAACTCTCCTTCAGTCGCGCATAAGTGCGGTATCGAACTGCCCGTGAGCAGGCAGGCAACGGGACAGATCAGGCATATGAACGGGCGTGCGCGTAAAGCACAGCGGCACAGAAAACTGCCCGGAGATTCGCGGTGACGGGCCGGACAGATCCAGAAGCTCGACTATCACTGCGCCTTCGGGGACATCAGACGGCGATACCCAATAATCGCGAAACCCGTCCGGGCGATAGCTGATCCGTGCATCATGGGGCGCATCGCCCGTGCGCGCGCCGGGCGGCAGGGCCAGTTCCAGCACCAGCCGCGCCTGACCCTGCACCCCCTCGATGCTGACCGCATCGACCGAAGCAAAGCGCGTGAATCCGGTGCGCGCGCCCTCCAACTGCGCCACAAATTCAATGCTGGCGCCGTCGAACGTGAAGCTGAGCGCACCCTCGGCCACGGCAGGCAGTGGAGCGGCACAAAGGGCGCTTGCCGCAACCATCGCGCGAAGGGTGGTACGCTCCATGTCGTCACCTTGTCCTGCGGGTTCGTCGCGCAAGGCGCGGGGGCCCGATACGGGCTGCTCGCCCTGCGCTTCGCAGTTGCCGGGGTCCTCAGATCAGTTGCCCATGCGGTATTGCGGCTCCATGAACAGCAGATCATCGGTGTCCGCACCCGCGCCCATATGACAGGCCGCGCAGAAATACATCCCGTCCGGGTTGGCCCCAAGTGTCCGACCCAACAGCGATCTATCGGGCATGATAGCCGAATAGATCCAGTCATTGGTGTCAGGGGACAGCCCTGCTTCGGCCTTCTCCATCAGGAACAGCGTTTCCCAAAGGGCCTCACCACTGGCGTTGATACTGAAGGTGGGCTTGGCGACGATCCCACCAGCCGGCATTTCGCCGATGTCTTCGTAGAGGCCGTAGTGCTCGGCGGCGATTGCGTTTGCGTGGTTGGTCGCGAACCGCTCGCCATGGGTGAACGAGATATAGGGGGTGGCTGCGAAGTTCGTCCAGTCGGCGAACTCGCGGCCCTCAGACTGGTCAGATTGCGACCATGACGCCAGCATCAGGCTGCTTTCGCCACCGGCGGCAGCCTGTTGCTCCATTGCTTCCATGAGGCAGGCATAGAGCGCCTGAAGCTCCTCGTCGCTGACTTCGGGCGGCGCTGCGGTGGCGGCACAAGGATTGGCAGCGCAGGGGTTCACGGCACAGGGATTGGCCGCGCATGGGTTGGCAGCACACGGGTTAGCCGCGCAGGCCGCTGCGCAAGGGTTAGCGGCGCAGGCTGCTGCGCAGGGATCGGCTGCACCCGGGTCGGCAGCGCAGGGGGCGCAGGCCGCGCAGGGGTTCGCTGCGGCTTCCTGCAATCGCGGAATGTAACATCCGGTTGACGCTCCGCCCCCGGCTGCGCACGGATTGGCCGCGCACGGATCTGCCGCACATGGATTGGCTGCGCAGGGATTGGCCGCACATGGGTCCGCCGCACAAGGATTGGCAGCACAGGGATTTGCGGCGCACGGGTCCGCCGCACAGGGATTTGCGGCGCAGGGATTTGCGGCGCAGGAGTTGGCAAAGGCCGCGCCGACAGAAGTAAAGATGATCACTCCCGCCCCACCCAGGGCACCCGCGCCCAAAATCAGCGCCACCGTCAAGACGGTGCTCGAACGCAGGCCCGCACGCATCGTCGGCTTTCGGCTTTCTTCTCTTGTGAACTGTGGCATTGCAACCTCCCGCTGGTGTTTGACACATTCTCATCGCCGCCTTGAATGCGACGTGGTGAAGAGGGGTTCGTGCCAGCCCCCGCAAGGGTTACAAAGAAAGTTGCCGGTGCCGTGTAACCTTTCAGGCTATGGCGGTGAATATCTATCCAACCGACAAGCGGAAGCGATGGATGGCTGCGACGCGCGATGAGGATGATGAAAGACGGGCGGACTCGCTGGAAGCCCTGATGCGGTCTGTGCAACAGGGCGATGCGGTTGCTTACCGGGCATTGCTCAACGACGTGGCAGGCCGCATGCGGCGACTGGTGAGGCGGCGCGCGCCGTGGCTGAAGCCCGAGGATATCGAGGATCTGGTGCAGGATATCCTGCTGTCGCTGCACCAGGCGCGCGGCAGTTGGGACCCGGCGCGGCCCTTCCTGCCCTGGATCGTTGCTATAGCCCGTGCGCGGCTGGCTGATAACGCCCGCCGCTATGCACGCCGCGCCGCAATTGATCTGGCAACGATGGACCTGGCTGAAACCTTTTGCGACATTCCAACGAATACAGGAGCAGAAAATGTTGTGAACCTGCTGTCGGTGCGCAAAGTCATGGAAGGGCTAACGCCCAAGGAGCAACGGGCCGTCGAACTGCTGCGCTTGCGTGAGATGACGTTGTCAGAGGCCGCCGAGGCCAGCGGATCGACCATTGCCGCGCTGAAGGTGGCGATCCATCGTGCCATGCGCAAGATGAAGGCCACACTCTACAAGGATTGAACTGCCGTGACCCAAGGTCAGAAACATACTGAGGCAACCGACACGCTGATCGCCCGGCTTGCGCAAGACGCGCAGCCGCTGCGGCCGCTGGCACATCCGGCGTGGCGTGCGCTGGTCTGGGCTGTGGTCGCGCTGGCCTTCGGGGCGGCGATGGTCTGGGCGATCGGCCCGCGCCCGGATCTGGCTGATCGGCTGGTGGACGCGCGCTTCATGCTGGAGCAGGGGGCCGCGCTCGCCACCGGGCTGGCCGCCGCCGCTGCGGCGCTGGCGCTGACAGTACCGGGGGCGTCGCCCCTGTTGCGGCTGTTGCCGGTGGTGCCGGGGGTGCTGTGGATATCAACGCTGTCTATCGGTTGTCTGCGCGACTGGTGGCAGTTTGGCGCTGACGGGCTCCGCCTCACCCCTGACCCGGCCTGCTTCGCCTATATCGCGCTCATCGGCTCACTGCCCGCGCTGGTGTTGTTTCTGATGCTGCGCCGTGGCGCGCCGCTGGCCCCGCGCTGGACCATTGCATTGGCAGCCCTCGCGGCAGCAGGGCTGGGCAACGTCGCGCTGCGGTTTTTCCACATGCAGGATGCGGCGCTGATGGTGCTGGTCTGGCAGGTGGGGTCAGTCGCGATTCTGGCTGTTCTCGCGGGTCTTGGCGGCCGGAAGTTGCTGCCCTGGCCCGCGCGGCCCGCATTCTGAAAACCAGGAGCAAACATGCCGTCATCCGTTCCACCCATCGACCTGTCCGCTCTGTCAGAGGATGACCTGCGCACCTTGCAGTCCGCCGGGTATGAAGTGGCCGAGTGCGTCCGTGTGCTGCGCAAGGCCAATCTGAATGTGGTCGGCGAGGTGCTGAAAGGTCAGGGCAAGTTCGTACGCCTGACGCATTTCCCGCAGGGCGATGTCTATGACCGCGAGACCCATGCGCAGTACTACTACCACGCACATCGTAACGGTGAGCACGGTCATTTTCACCTGTTCCTGCGCGCCAGCGGCATGCCCCCGGGATGCGCCCCGGTGCCAGAAGCTTCCGGGCGCGGCTGGCCGAAGGGAGATCAGGCGCTCTCACATCTGGTGGCCATCTCGATGGACAGGTTCGGCAAACCCACCGGCATGTTCACCACCAACCGCTGGGTCACCGCCGAGACCTGGTATCCCGGCAAGGATGTCGTCCGCATGCTGCCGCATTTCGCCATCGATCACGCCTTTCCAAGCTGGCCCACCAACCGCTGGCTCACGGCGATGGTGTGCCTGTTCCGCCCGCAGATCGAGGGTCTGGTGAAGGCGCGCGATGCAGCCCTTGCCGCCCGGCGCAAGGCGTTTTCTGACCGCGATGTGTTCGAGGATCGTGAATTCGAGGTGCTCAGCGAGATCGATATTGATGTCGAGGCACAGATGACAGCGATCGAGCAGGCGCTGGCCCGTTAAGCGGCGTCTGGATCACGGGGCAGGACTGGTGGGCCCACCGTCAGACATAGCGTGCCACATCTGATGTAGAAACCACGCAGCGCCAAGCCCGAGGATGGCAAAGCCGCCGATAGGGCCAAGCATCTCAGGCAGAGTAAAATCAACGCCAGCGCGGATCTGGAAGATCGTGGCCAGCACGATCCATGGGAACAACCCCAAAAGACAGCCCAGAAGCGGCAGCGCAATCGCATACCCCACCGCCTGCGCGCGCCAGACCTTCAGCGCCGCAATGCCGCACAAGGGCACGATCAGCGCAAGATCAAGCGCATGGGTGACTTTGGTTGTCTGCGTCCCCAGCCTCGGAGGCGTATGCCCGGCGGCAAGGTCCATGACGATGGACGGTGCCCAGATGGCCAAGGTGGCCAGACCGGCAATCGCAAGAAACACCGCCAGCCCCCGGCGCGGCATCATTGCCGGGGCGATCCTGCTCGCGCCCTCACGTCCCGCCAGCCAGAGCGCGAAGGTCGATGCCGAGAACAGCGCCACATAGGCCGGAAACAGCCAGTCCAGCGCCGCGCCCAGCGCCATGGAGGCGTAGACGTACCACAGGTATCCCAGCGTCCCCGAAAGGATGATCAACGCCCGGTCCCGCCAACGCAGCCACAGCCATGCCCCCCACCCCAGCAGCATCAGCGCGACGATCAGGACCGCATCTTGCGGCCCAAACCCCGCGCCCGGCATCAACGCATTGTAGCGATAGACCCCCTGACCATAGAGGGTGACCACCTCACCCCGGACAGATGTTACCTCAAGCGCGAGTGGCGGCGCACCGGTCCAGAAAAGTCCCGCTAGCGCGGCCAAAAGGCCCAGTGGCAGGATCAGAATTATGAGCAGGAGCAATGAGGGTGAACGAGGCATGATCATCCAGATATTCGGGGAAATAATAGCACCGTAGCCAAAGATACGGCAAACCCGACATGACCAAAGTCAAAGTGCGGCACCGCAGAAACCCGCACCGCAACCCTGCATTACCGTCGCTGCCAGGTTGTGCCGCCCTGCTGATCCACCTCCGGGGCGCGAAATGCTGACTGTCGTTTAGGGTTGTCAGGCCTTGTCGGTCCATGCCAACCTGCAACCAGAAGTAAAAAAGCGACACCTCATAGGTCGTAAACAACAGGGACGAAACATGCCGCGATCAGATCTCTGGTCCGGGCTTGCTGTTGCCGGGTTTGGCCTGGTGGCACTGCTCTGGATGATACCCAACTACGCGGGCTCCAACCCGTTCGCGCAAATGCCGCCGGGCCTTGTCCCCAGCATTGCCGCCTGGATCATGATTATCTGCGGCGCGATCGTGGCTGCGGGCGGGATGATCCGCCTGCTGCGCGATGGGATGCTGCCGGTCACCCGTGAAATCAGCTGGATCGCCATTGGCTGGGCCGCCTGGCCGTTTTTATATGTCAGCGTGGCCATCTGGTTCATGACCTTCTTCAAGATCACCTGGCTGGGCGCGTTCGTGATTGCGGGCATGCTGGTGCTGCTGGGCGAACGGCGTTGGTACATGATCGTCGGTTGTTCGGTAGTGCCCCCGGCGCTTTTGTACTTTCTGTCGGTCTACATGATGCGCGTAGGGGTGGTCTGAGCCATGGATTTTTCCGCAATCGGAGCCGCCGCCTCTGAGGCCCTGACACTCGCCTCGTTCATCGGGATCGGGGGCGGGGTGCTTCTGGGCTATATCATCGGGGTCATTCCGGGGTTGTCACGCTCAGTGGCGATTTCCATCGCCATTCCGATGACCTTCTACATGTCGCCCTATATTGCGATCTCATTTCTGATCGGCCTGTCCAAGGGCACGGCGGCCGGCAGCGCGGTGTCTGCCATCCTGCTGAACGCCCCGGGCGAGGCCTCGTCCGCTGCCACGGCGCTCGATGGCTACCCGATGGCCAAGAAGGGCAAGCCCAAGACCGCGTTGCAGGTGGGGCTGATTGCCTCGGTTCTGGGCGATATCATGGCCACAATCATCCTGATCTTCGTGGCCATCCCCTTTGCCCGCGTGGCGCTGCTGTTCGGCCCGTATGAGATGGCGGCCATTCTGGCCTTTGCGCTGGTGTTCATTGCCGGGCTGTCGAGCGGGTCACTGTTCAAGGGACTGGCCGCCGGGGGTCTGGGGATATTTCTGGGCACCGTGGGGCTGGACAACCAGACCGGGCTGCCACGCCTGACATTCGGCTATACTGAGCTGATGGACGGCATGCCGCTGATTGCCGTCGCCATCGGCACGTTGGCGCTGTCAGAGATGTTCATCCAGTCCGAAAAGCTGCGCCTTGAGCGGACCACCATGAGCGTGAAGCTGGAACACCGCCCCGATGATCACATCACCTTTCCGATCTTCAAACGCATCCTGCCCACAATTCTGCGGGGCACAGGCGTTGGCACCTTTGTCGGGGCCCTGCCCGGTCTGGGGCCATCGGTGGGGTCTTTCATGTCTTACGGGATGGCGCAAAAGGCCTCGAAAACGCCCGAGAATTTTGGCAAGGGCGAGCCGATCGGCATCGCCGCGTCAGAATCGGCCGATAACGCGGTGATCCCGGCGGCACTGATCCCGCTCTTTGGGCTGGGTATCCCCGGCAATGTCTCGGCCGCACTTCTGATCGGCGCGTTTGCGATCCATGGCATCACCGTCGGCCCGCTGTTGCTGCGCGACAGTCCTGAGCTGCTGTATTCGATTTTTGCGGGCATGATCCTGGCGTCCATCATCATGTTTATTCTGGGCTGGTTCGGCCTGATGGTCTTTGCCCAGATCACCCGCGTACCGCCGCATGTGGTGATCCCCATCGTGATCTTCTTCTGTCTGGCAGGGATGATGCTGCAAGGCTACGGCACCTTTGGCCTTGTGATCCTGATGGCCTTTGCCCTGCTGGGCTACCTGATGAAGAAATACGATTATTCCTTCGTCACCTTCCTGGTCGCGTTCATCATCACACCCATGCTGGAACTGAACCTGCGCCAGAGCATCATCCTGTCGCGCGGGAACTGGGAGATCTTGCTGGGCCGACCCATCGCATTGTTCTTCATCGTCTGCACTCTGCTGGCGCTGATCATGCTGACCTTGCGCACGGTGCGGACCGGAAAGCCTGCGGCAGGCGCCGCAACAGACTGAAATTCAAAGAGGAGAGAGAAAGATGAAAAGGAGAACACTGCTCGCAGCGTCAGCAGCACTTGGTGCCATGCTGAGCGCACCGATGGCACTGGCCGATGGCTGGCAGCCTGAGCGTCCGATGACCATGGTCATCGGTTTTGCACCGGGCGGATCTACCGACATTCAGGGCCGCGTACTTGCGCGTGCGCTGGAAGAGCATTTCGGCCAGCCGGTGAACGTGGTCAACCAGCCCGGTGGTGGCGGGGCCGTGGCGCTGACGCGGTTTCTGAACACAGAGCCGGACGGGCATACCTTCATGTTCGGGGTGCAGCTTGGCCTGACGTTCTCGCCCATCGTCACCGAGACCGAATATGACATCGACGATTTCCGCTATGCCGGCACGCTCGTCGCCGGGCAGTTCGGCATTGTCACGCGCGGCGATGCGCCATTTCAAAGCTTTGAGGAGCTTGTCGAATACGGGCGCGAAAACCCCATGACCTATGCCCAGCAGTTGCCGATGGATCAGGCGATCATGCAGATCATCGCCGATCAGGAAGGGATAGACCTTGCCATCGTTCCCACCGGCGGCGGCGGTGGCATGGCCCCGCTGGTGTTGGGCGGTGAGGTCGATTTCGCCTTTTCAGGCGGCACACACGCCCAGTACACACCCACCGGCGAAATGAATGTGCTGGCTTTCCTGACCCGCGAGCGTTCGCCGTTCTACCCCGATGTGCCCACGCTGGCCGAGCTGGGTTACCCCTATGCCATGGATGACTATCGCTCATTCTTCCTGCCGGGCGGCACCCCGGATGAGATCGTCGCTGCGTTTGAGGATGCCGCCCGCTTCGCGGTTGAACATCCGCAGTTTGTCGAGACGACGGTCGAAAACACTCTGCACCCCATCGTCTTCATGGATGCCGAGGAAACCGAGGCCACAATCCGCGAGATTCGCACGGCGAACGAAGCGCTGATGGCCGACTGAAGGCAAACTCAACTGGAGAGACTGCTATGAAAAAGACAATTGTCGCCATCCTCGGCGCCACCTTGCTGACTGCACCGGCAGCCATGGCCGACGACTGGCCGACGCGCCCGCTTACCATGGTGATCGGCTTTGCCCCCGGCGGGTCCACCGACATTCAGGGCCGTGTACTTGCCAATGTGATGGAGCAGTATCTTGGCCAGCCGGTGAACGTGGTCAACCAGCCGGGCGGCGGCTCGGCCGTGGCCTTTACCCGGCTCGCCAATACCGCCGCCGATGGCTACACCTTCCTGTTCGGCGGCACGACAGCGCTGACCTTCACGCCAATCATCACGCCGGTGGAATACGAGATCGATGATTTCGAATACCTCGCCGCCGTGGCACTGGGCCAGAACGCTATCGTGACAGCGGCGGATCAGCCCTTTTCAACCTTTGATGAAATCATCGAGCACGGGCGCGAGAACCAGATGACCTATGCCCAGCAGACCCCGCTGGACGAGGCCATCATCCGCCGCATAGCCGAGGCTGAGGGGCTGGATCTGGCCATCGTGCCCACGGGCGGCGGCGGCGGCATGGCACCGCTGGTGCTGGGGCGTGAGGTTGATTTCGCCTATTCCGGCGGCACGCATGCGCAATACACACCCACCGGCGAAATGGTGGTCGCGGCCTTCATGTCAGCCGAGCGCAGCCCCTTCTACCCGGAAACGCCGACCCTGATGGAACTGGGCTATGATTACTCCATCGAGGATTATCGCACCGTTATCGTTCCGCAGGGCGTGCCGGACGAAGTAAAGGACCGGCTGATCGCTGCGGCGGAGCATGCCTCAACGGCGCAGGCGTTCATCGACATCACCGAGGGCAACACCTTCTTCCCGGTGGTCTTCATCGGCCAGGATGAGATGGAGGACAATGTCCGCCGCATCCGTGCCGCGACAGAAGAAGTCATGGCAGACTGACACAAAGACGGTATCGGTTGCTGCGTGCGCAGCCGGTACCGAAACCCGGCACGGACCTCCCCCGGACCGGAAATCAAGGTGCAGAAGACCTTCGGCCAGGCCGCGCCGGCAAGTTTGTGTCAGGCATGAAAAAAAGCGGGGGTGACATATGTCACCCCCGCTTAATTCGTCACGTCTGCCGAACTTGCGTTCAGGCCAGTGCGAGGTTCGTCGCGGATTCACGACCATTGCGGTCGCTTTCCAGATCGAACGTCACGGCCTGGCCGTCATCGAGCTGGCGGATCCCGGCGCGTTCCAGCGCGGTCACATGAACGAAAACGTCCTTGGACCCATGCGCAGGTGCGATGAAGCCGAAACCTTTGGTGGCGTTGAACCATTTCACGGTGCCATTGGCCATCGTGTAGTCTCCTGTCTTAAATGCCATCCACTTGAATGCGATGGCCCGGCTCAGTGTCGTCAGAGTCGCAACTGAAGCCGAAAGGAGACAGAAGATCGAATGAAGAAGCTTTGCCTAATCCAGATAGCCGTTGCCCCGGACGATTGCAAGGTGTCTGCAAGAATAAACTTGCGCAGGGTATCAGGTCCGGAATGCCAGTCCGGCGCGCGCGCGTAGCCTCAGTGTGTCGCTGACGGGTCAGACCCCTTGAAACCTGTCCGGTTTTGGAAAGACTGACCATCGAAGGCCCGACTTTCGGGAAAGCCTGATCAAGGTTCGCTGCGAGCGCGGAGACATCTATGCCCACCACTTCGCGCCCTGCCCCCAATCCCTGGCTGGTGCTGGCCGGCTTGGCGCTTGGGGTGCTGGTGACCAACGGCTTCGGACGGTTCGCTTATGGGCTGATCCTGCCTGCCATGCGCGATGATCTGGGCTGGAGCTATGCGCAGGCGGGATGGCTGAACACAGCCAATGCGCTGGGGTATATCCTGGGGGCAGTGGCAACGATGGTGGCGTTGCGTCGGATGGCGGCGGGGCGGTTGTTTGCCTGGGGGCTGATTGCAACCGCAGTGGCGCTGGTGGCGACGGGGCTGGTGCCAGATCTGTGGTGGCAAAGCCTGTGGCGGTTTCTGACCGGCCTCACCGGTGCGCTGTCATTCTCGACCGCGGGAGCGCTTGCCGCACGGCTTTTTGCTGACAACCCGCGCCACAACGCGCTTGGCATCGCCATCCTGTTCGGTTCGGGCGGCGGCATGGCGATTGTGCTGTCAGGCGCGACACTACCGGCGATGCTGGCGATCCATGGCGACGCAGCCTGGCCCTGGGCCTGGATCCTCGTTGGCGGGCTTAGCCTTGCCTTCCTGCCGCTGGGCCTGTGGGCCGCGCGGATGGCCGAGCCGGCGGCGCAGCCCGATGGCCTTGCGGCGCACCTGCCGCTGCGGCAGATGCTGCCGGAACTGACGGCCTATGCCAGCTTCGGGCTGGGTTACATCGTGTATCTGACCTTTCTGTCAGCCTGGATGGCCGAGCAGGCGGCGGGTGTGGTGCAGGTCGCGCTGGTCTGGGTGTTATTGGGCAGTTGCATCACGCTGTCGCCCCTGCTCTGGCGCGGTATATTTGCACGCCACGATGGCGGCGTGCCGCTGGCAATGGTGCTAAGCGGCATCGCGCTTGGTTCGGCCTTGCCAGTGTTGTGGCCGGGGCTGCCGGGGCTGGTCCTGTCGGCCATGGTGTTCGGCGGCTCGGTCTTCATGGCGCCGGGCGCGGTGACCAATTTCACCCGCCGCAACCTGCCGCCTCAGGCGTGGGGCCGCGCGATCGGCCTCTTTACCGTGGTTTTTGCCTGTGCCCAGACCATCGGACCCTGGGCGGCAGGCCTTTTGGGCGATCTGACGGGTAGTATCGGCGCCAGCCTGCTGGTTGCGGCGGCTGTGCTGGGCGCGGGCGCGCTGGTGGCGCTGCGGCAAAAGCCGCTCTGACAGGGTGTTGATGTGATTGTTGCTTCATTCAGCCGCCCCTCAACTGCCTAAAGTGACGCCAGGCACTCATGAACGAACGCAGGCGCGCTGTTGGTCACCGCTGCCCTGCGGTTCAGGTTTCTTATGGACGCAAGGCAGATCAACATCGCGCAGCTTGAGCCGCGATGGGTGACTAGGAATGACATCCGATGGACCGGGAATTTCATTCACCCGGGTCCCCGCGCAGGATTTCAACACCACGATCGCGCGAAACTTAGATGAGCTGCAGGCTGTTTGCCCACCTTGAGTCCAAACGCGGCACTCGCGCAAGAAACGAGAATGTCGGCTCGAACAGGCATGCGCCTTGCGCTACACCGATCACCACCCAGCAAGCACAAAGCTGACATGCCCGGCAGACATCGACAGCCCTCCTCAGTCCCAGGCAACCGGCACGCTCAGCGGGCCGCGGAAGGCCCAGCCCTCAAACGGTGCATCGCCGTCAAGGCGTAACCCGGGCAGGCGCGTGAACAGGCGCGGCAAGGCCACCTCGGCGATCAGTGACCGGCTCGCCCAGGCCCCGGCGCAGAAATGCGGCCCAGCCCCGAAAGCAACCGACGGGCCGACATCGCGGAAGATGTCAAAACGCTCCGGCACCCGCCAGACTCGTTCGTCGCGATTGGCCGATCCGAACATCAAAAACGCCCGGTCCTCTGGATTGAAGGTGACGCCCGCTTCCTGATGGGGCGCGGCGATCCGGCGTGGGGACATTCCGATGGGCGAGATCCAGCGGGCGTATTCCTCGAACACCTGCATCCAGCTTGCGCGTCCCTGCATGACCGCAGCGCGGGCATCCGGGTGGGTCAGCAACGCCCAGGCGGCACCGGCAATGGCATCGCGGGGCTCGTTCTGGCCACCCGAGATCGCAAGTTTGACGTTGGCGCGCATCTGCGCATCCGACAGCCCGGCCCGCAGTTGCACTGAGATCAGCGAGGTATCGGGCGCTTCGGCCAGAACGGGCAGACGCTCGTCGATATGCCGGTCGATCGAGGCGGTGCAATCATGGCAATGCGCCTCGACTTGTGGGTCGCCGCCGTAATTCGCAATGCCGTCGATCATCCCCTGACTGACCCTGTCCATCTCGGCGAAATGCATGTTGGTCAGCCCAGTCATGGCCTTGAGCGCCTCGGCCGATAGCGGCATCGCGTAATCGCTGACCAGATCGGCCCGGCCCTTGGGGGCAAGCTGGTCCAGGATCGCGTCAGCGGCCTGCTCGAATGCGGCCCGCCAGACGTCACGGACAGTGCGCGGCGAGACCGAGGGAAAGATCGCCCGCCGCTCGGCCATATGCGCCGCACCGTCCTTGCGCATCATATTCTCACCCATCAGCACGCTCATCAGCCCGCCGGGCTGGTGCGAGGAAAAGACATCGATGCGCTTTTCCAGGCGAAACACCTCTTCGCGCCGGACAATAAGCGTCGCCCCCAGTTGCGGGACAAGGACGAAGGGGCCGATGGCGCGCATCCGGGCAAGGTCAGGGTATGGGTCGGCGCGAAAGATGACCGGATCGATCTCATATACCGGGGCATTCGACATGGCAGTTACGTTCCCTGGGTAGGACCAATGACATGTCACGGCAACGTCGAAGCCGCGCTTGATCCTGATACCGCGCAGCATGGTTTACCGGTGCCGATTCTGCCAGCACTCACCGTCACACTTGGGCCGATCATCCCTGAAGCTGCGTGATCCGGGCCGCGCCCCGGCAAGCGCGAACCCCAAGGACAGCGCGTTGCCAGACCGAACCCCTTTGAACGAACGGGTCGGAGGCACCGGGGCAAATGCTAGCATTGCATCCTGGCTGGTCGGGGTCTGCGGTTAAACATACCGGGTCCGGCGGGCTGTTGAAAAACACCTGTAGAAAGGAGCGAAGGAAATGCCCGGACAATTTAGAAAAGTGTGTCTCGTGGCGCTGGCCCTTGGCCTTGGAGCACCCGCCAGCTCAGCGTTGGCTCAGACATCGCCCGGTATCGACACCTTGACCGCCGATACGCATCTTGGGCGCCCCCCGGGAAATGTGATGATCCCGGGTGACCTATTTATCCCGGGGGACCTGTTCTTCCCAAGGGGACTTGATGGACCCATGTCGCCGACGCTGACCCGTAGTTTCGCGAGCCAGGGAATCACGACTGTCGGAGACCTGATCGCCGCAGATCCGCAACTGGTTGGCCGACTTATGGAGATCGATGAACGTGAGGCACAGATGATGCAGCGACATCTGCGCGAAACAATTTCTCAGCGTTGATCACAACTGGATCTTGCGACGGGCGAATCAAAATCCCATCAGGTTGGCTTGCGTGATCGCCCGTTCGACAAAGCGCGCGCGGTCGGCTTCGGGCTGCCAGCCCAGCACCGCCTTGGGCCGGGCATTGTCAAACGGTGAAAAATGCGCCCGGCTTTTCCAGTCCTTGAAGGACGCGCGGTTCAGCCCCTTGCGGCGCAGAACGCGGCTTTTGAGAAAGTACTTCACCGCCTCGGTGGCAAAAAACACCCACAACGGGCCGGGTGAGACGCGGATACCTGCGCCCAGCGCCTGATGAATCATGTCGAAATAGCCTCGCGCCGAGAGCATCGGCTCGCCGACGAGGTTGAAGCTCTGGCCTGCGGCCTCGTCGACCTCGATCATCCGCACGAGCGCCTCGGCGCAGTCGTCGATCAGTACGAAGGGGAGGATGTTGCGCCCGTGACCCCAGATCCTGACCGCGCCTGCCCCGTGCCAGCGCCCGATCCCCCAGTGCTGAAGCGGGCCGCCATGACCGACAACAATTCCGGGCCGGGCGATCACGATCTCAATGCCCTGGCCGTGCATTTGCGTCAACCGCCGTTCGCATTCAGCCTTTGAACGGGCGTAGATGTTGCGGGCCTCCAGCGGGCCGAAGCCGGTGTCTTCGGTGATGGTCTGGCGCGGGTCGGACATGTCATAAGATGCGATCGTGCCGGTATAGACCAGCCGCCTGACGCCCGCATCGCGCGCCGCGCTGGCGATGCGCAGGCTGACGCCTACGTCGTTTTCAAGCGCAGCCTGCCATGTGGTGTCGACCGACTTGGCGAGGTTGTAGACATAGGTGATGCCCCGCATCGCCTCGCGCAGCGCATCCTCATCATGAAGTGAGGCGCTGACCGTCTCGACATGGTCGGCAATATCGTCAAACGGGCCAGATGCGCCGCGTGAGAGCACCCGCACGTCATGGCCGCGCGCCACCAGCGCACGGGTCAGCGCGCGACCGATAAAGCCGGTGCCGCCGATGACCATAACATCGGGTTTGGGTTGGCCAGTGGGGCGGGGCTGGTTGTGGTCAGGGCGCAGCCGGGCCAGCGTTGCATCGAGCGCCGCCATCACATGCCCGGCGCTTGCCCCCGAGAACCGCGCATCCGGCGCGCGGCCTTCGCGAATTGCGTCATAGGTTTCAGTGCAGAGGCCGCGAAACGACAGCCCATAGGGCGATTTCTGGTTAAGCGAGGCAAGCTGGCGCGCGGCGTTGCGGCTGCCTTCGCGCAGATGCGCCCAGGACTGTGCCAGTTCGGCGCGCAAAGGATTGAGCACCAGATCGGAGCTGTTGGCGCGGGCGATCGCCAGCGTGTCATTGGCATAGTCAAGCCGCGCCATGCCCGACGATCCGCGCAGCACAACCGAGCGGTCGTCATGGGTTTCCACTAGGCTGAGGGTGAGGGTTACATCCACCCCGCCCGCCTTTGCGGTAATGCGCCAGGATTGCGGCCGTGTGCCGCCGCCGGGAAGCGCGATCTCCTTGCCAGTCTCAAGATGCAGGATCTCGGCAGGGCCAAAAAGATCGGTCATGAAGGCATAGAGATGCGGCCCCAGTTCGAGCAGCAGATTGCGGCTCTGGCGCAGGGGCCAGATGCTGAACGGGCCTGCGCGCAAGGCTGCGAAGGGAAACGCCCAAGTGATCTCTGCCGTCGAGACCCGGCCCAGCCGCCCCTCGGCCAGCGCCGATTTCAGCCGCTGATACGAGGGCAGGCCAAGGAAATTATGCCCGGCGGTGAACTGCACGCCGCGCGCCGCAGCGGCCTCGGACATCTCGCGCGTTTCAGCGGCGTTGAGCGCCACCGGCTTTTCCACCAGTACATGCAGCCCGGCATTGATGCATTTCAGGGCAAGCGGGTGGTGGAGCTGCGGCGGCGTGAGAATATGCACCGCATCGACCACGCCAGCTGCCAGCATGTCATCAAGATCGGTGAAGGCTTGCACCCCATAGGCATCGGCGAGCCCCTGCGCAGCACTGGCTGAGGGGTCGCAGACGGCGCTGAACTGCACGCCCTGTGTGGCGCGCAGCGCGTCGGCATGCCAGCTTGCTATATATCCCGCCCCGATAAGGCCAACCCGTGTCTTTGCCATGCCGAAACGTCAACCTCTTACTTGTATTCGATGATTTCCATGTCCCTGCCACGCCATTTGCGCCTGTGATAGCGCATCGCGCCGATCAAGTTGGGAAATTTCGACAGGAAAAGCAGCACGGAATGGCGCATCGCCTTCGAAAGCGGCAGGCCGAATGCGCGCTGTCCCTGAACCGTGCGCCCATAAGACAGCGCATATATCGCCAGCACCGCCAGTAAAAGCGGCCATGACAGAATGACCCCCACAACCGCAAGAAACGGCAGCGCCGCGCCGAATAGCCAGACCCGGCGCCGTTCCTTGACAAAATGGCCGGAATGCAGATCACCCACCTGAGCAAAGCCGTGGCCCGCCCGGATGGCGCGTTGCCACCATTGGGCAAAGCTGTGCATCGCGGCGTCGTGACGGGTCATCGTCAGAGGCAGGCGGTGAACACGAAAACCCGCTGCGCGTACGCGCAGGCATAACTCATCATCTTCAGCGGCGATGACCTGCGGGTTGAACCCGCCCAGCCGGGTGAAAAGATCCCGTCGCACCATCATATCGCCACCGCAGGCGTCGATATCGCCCGGCGGGCGGTGCCATTCATAATCACACATCTCGTTGTAAATGCTGGCGCCGGGGGCAGTCTCGGCACGCCAGCCGGTGATGATGCCGATATCGGGTGATGCGTCCAACGCCTGTGCCGCATGGGTCAGCCAGCCAGGTTCCAGCGTGCAATCGCCATCGACGAACTGCACGTAATCTGGTGGCGGCAGATCGGCGGTCAGCATGGCAAAACCGGCATTGCGGGCGCGGGCGGCGGTGAAAGGCGCGCTCGTATCAAGCTGCACGACCTGCGCCCCGGCCCTGTGTGCCGCTTCGACTGATCCATCCGTCGAGCCGGAATCGACATAGACCAGCCGTTCAACAGCGCCCTGTATCGATGCAAGGCAGTTGATCAGCCGCTGCCCCTCGTTGCGTCCGATCACCACGGCACCGATGACAGGTCCGGTGATGGATGGCTTTGTCATCTTTGCGGTTCCGGACGATCCGGCAGGCGAAGTGCGCCCAAGATGGCATCGGCGGCATTAGCGACGCAATCCCCCACCGGCATCAAGGTTTCTCGACGGTCTGGTTGAAAACCTGCTGCTGCACAAACTCAAAAGGCGCTGCATCCTTGGGCTGCACCTGACCGGAATACAGAAGCATCCAGTCCAGAAACCCCATCTCGTGGCGGTTGGACACAGCGTCATAGCTCAGCGTCGTCTCGCGCTGGGTGCCGAGTTGCGTCTTGACCCAGTAAAAATCGGTCGCGGCGTAATCGACAAACAGGAAATGGTCACGAAAGGCCGCCCAACTGTCCGCAAGCGTCCAGTCCTGTTCGCGCCCCATGCGCTTCAGAAACTGGCTGGCAATGTAGCATTCCGGCGAGGCAGTGCGGCACAGCTCGCCAATCGGTGTTTTGGCAAAGATCGAAAGAAGATCGGCGGGCCAATGCGCGGGTGCGTGGTCCGTGAACAAAGGTGGTGTCCAATAGGCCAGCATGTCCTCGGCATGGCCAAAAACACTCTGGTCAGTCACATGATATGGGGCGTATTTCAACGAACCATGCCCCACACCAACAATGCGGTGATGTTGCGCGGTATTGCCCCCGACCGGAAAACCCTGCGCCATCGCCACCAGAAACGGCAGCACATTCGGGGCGTGTAGTCGCTGATCAGTCCGGGTTTTCAACACCCATTCGGCCCCGTCCTGCACCGCGCGCTCTACCCCTGCCGCGGCTGAGACAAGTTGCATATTGATATTGAACGTGCCTGCAAACTCAGGTTTGCGGCTAAGCACCAAAGTGACCCCAAGATCGCGCACGGCGGTCAAGAAAGCCGGGTCCGTATCATCCCAAGTGGACAAGATAAGCTGACTGTCGTGCATGCTTCGGACGTAGAGCCGCAAAGTTTCCAGCGTGAAATCGTCGGCCATGAAGGGCGGTCCCTGCATGACCACTGCAGTGCGCGGGGTCGCAATGCTGGGGACTGGCCAAGTGCCTATCTGCGCTGCTCGTTTAGGTCGGTGATTAAAGGTCGTGTATTCGTCGCCATGTACGTTCTCTTGTGCAACCACCCAGCGTAGCAAACGCCGCAACAGACGCACGCGCAGCGATCTCTTGCTGGGCGCCTCTGATCCAAGAGGTGGTTTCAGCCCGGCCTCAGTCATGCATTGCTCCCTGCCTGCGACAAACCTGCGGTTGCCTGACGTGACAGCGGCAGGGCCAGAAACGCCTCCAGATCGGCGGGCGTGCCAATGCCATACATCCCCGATCCGACACCGCCAATGCTATGGCAGGCAATCTCGGCACCCTCTGCGATCATACGGTCATAGACCGGGGCAACATAGAATTCTCCGTTGACGCGCAGATCGGCCGCAATCATTGCATCCGCGGCACGCACAAATTCGCGCCCACGCGCAAAATTATAGATGCCGACTGTTGCCTCATTGGATACCACTTCCTTTTCAACAACATCCGTAACGCGACCCTCGGCGTTTCGGCGCACAAAAGACCATTTTGCGTCATCTGCCCACATGGTCATGATCAGCCCGTCCGCGCCTTGTTGTGCCGCCAGATAGGTGTTGATGTCCGCATCGATATACTGGTCGCAATTGGCGATCATCAGCGGGTTATCATTGTCGATCGCATCGCGTGCCAGAAGAACAGTGCAAGCCGCGCCTTCGGTCACGCCATCCACGAGGGTCAGGCTGCACCCCGGCGCCCATGTCCGCAATAACGCTTCCAGCCCGTAGCTGACTGCATGGTCGCGTTGCAAAAGAAAGTGGAACTTGTGCGGGCATGCGGGCGTCAGATTGGCAATGACAAGCCGGATCATGGGCACGCCATGCACATCGATCAGCGGCTTGGGCAGTGTGTAGCCCGCATCTGCGAAACGCTGCCCACGCCCGGCCATGGGCACAACGATATTCAGCATTCGTATTTGTCCCCCGCAACACTGGGCAGCTTGACCACGACCGTGGTCACATCGGTGAGTGCTTCAAAATCCGTCGCCTCGCCCGGGTCGATCACGACGATATCGCCAGCACTATGAATCTGGTCATTCATTCGCGCGCGCCCTTCCAGAATCACAGTGACTTCAGGGGCAATCTTGTGAAGGTGACGTGGCTCTTTCGTGCCGGCCGAGTAGCGCTTGACAGCGACTTCTGCGTCCTTGGTACGCAAGGCCACGGGCGCAAAGTCGCCGACAAACCAGCCCTTGGTCATGTTGTCCAGCTTGAAAACCTGCATAGGATTAACCCCGCTTCAAGTTTCTGAGGGTCCGGTCGTAGTCGTCGACAGCTTGCGGCGTGGCAAGCGATACATAGTCATCACGTTCAATCGGCCATATGCCGATACGCTTCTGAGCAAGGATCATTTCATTGAAACAAGGGCAGACAAAATAAAGCCCGTTTACGCTGGTGCCCTTGCGGATCATGGCTTGCGCGGCAGTAACAAAATCCTTGCTGTGGCGGAAGTAATAGACCCCTGCCGTTGCGTGGCGGCTGATGGGGCGTTTTTCTGCGGCTTCGATCACCAATCCGTTTTCATCGGTCTTCACGAACGACCAGCGCGGATGCACCGAGTCGAATGTGATCGTGCCCCCGTCAAGGTCGCGGGCACGGAAGTCGTCGATCACCGCAGCCAGGTCGGCCTTGATCACCTGATCCGCATTCGCAATCAACAACTCATCGTCGCCCTGTAGGTAATCGATACCCAAAAGCGCCGTACAGGCTGCGCCAGCTGTCTCGCCTTCAGCCCGAATGACCACGCAGCCCGGCACCATCAGTTCCAGCACATCGCGCAGATAGAAGCGCTGATCGTCCTCTTTGCGAATAACAAAGACAAAGCGCGCATCGGGGATTGTGCGCAGGCCATCGAACGAATGTTCCACCAGCGAACGACCCGCGATTTCAACCATTGGCTTGGCGAAGGGATAACCCGCCTCGCGAAACAGCTTGTCACCTCCAGCCATTGGGACAAGGACATTGATCATGGAGCCACCTCCTCAGCGCGGGCGATTGCGCCCAGGATTCGGTCAAGCTGCACATCATGCACCGAGTTGACCACCAAAAGCTTGCAGCCCGCATCCTCGGCGGCTTTTATGCCGTTGGGATTGTCTTCAACCACCAGACAGTTTTCGGGCGGCACGCCAAGCGCGTCGCAGGCTTTCAGGTAGATATCAGGTGCAGGCTTGGCGCGCGCGACGTCCTCGTTGCTGACGATAACGTCCAGATACGGCAAAAGCGCGCTTTTCTGCATCATCAGTTCACAGCTGGAACGGATGGAATTCGACCCGAGGCCCAGCTTGTAGCCCATTGCTTTAAGGTTCGAGAGCGCAAATTCATGCACGAAAAGCGGTCGACATTTCAGATGCACCTGATCGGTGGTGTATTGCTGTTTCATGTCGTTCAAAAACCCATGCAACGCGCGCGGCAAGCCGCGTTCCTGGGTCAGCATTTCCAGCTTGCGCCGCGTCGGAAGTCCGTCAAATGTTGACAGATGGTCGGCGCGCGAAATGGTAAAGCCAAACAACTCCAACGCACGGTTCAGTGCTTCATAATGCCAATCCTTGGCATCAATCAGCACCCCATCCATGTCGAAAACGACAGCTTTGATGGTCATAGGCCAAAATACTCCTTCGCGTCAGCGGGAAAATCTGTGCATAGCATCAGTCCTTCGGCCTGTGACAAATCAGTGGCCGCCAATGCGTCCCATACTGGACGAAAGTCACGCTTGTGCAGTTCAGGCGAGACAACGCAGACCCGCTTTCGGGCGTCCAGATGTCGGCAGATCACATCGGCACCCCACCAATCAGAATAAAATCCGTCCAGCCAGACGCCATCTGCTTCTGCCAGCAGAACGGGGTCAGGTTCAACATCGCTGTGGCGGGTGAAAACCGGCACATCCGCGCGCATCCAGCCTAGCATATCGGGGATGGCCATGTCGAAGACAAAGGCGTCACGCGGCGCGAACTGTGCCAGCAGCGGGGCCAGTAGCGGCTGCAATCCGTCGCATTTTATGTTGAGCGCAAGCGGCAGGTCAGAGTTAAGATTGGCATGTAATGCAAACAGTGTCTCGGCTGTGATCGCACCGGCATCTGGCGGGTCGTGCGACACCACCAGTGTTCCGCTCAGGTCGCGCAAATCCGTTTCTGTCCCGAAACCCTGCTCGAAGGAATGCTGGAAAGCCTCCGATGTGTTCTTTTCGTCGGGGACGCGCCAGAAGCCTCGGTGGCTTAGAATGTTCATTGTGCCTATACGTCTCTGAGAAGTCTTGCAAATTCAGGCATAGCTGATCCTTCACGAAGCGGTCAACACTATCTGCGAAGCACTGCAAGGGTATCGCGTGAATATCAATCTGGGGCCGCGTAGTTGTTCCGCCCCAGTTTCACGATACCCGAGTTTAAATCCGAGAGCCGTTGATTTGTGAAGTATCGCTTTATTTCAATACATTGACCAGAATACCACTGTCCATGACATCCCGCACTGAGCATCACCTGTCTGGCTGTCATTTCAACGCCTCAGTTTGACTATGCAAGGCACCAAAGGCGGCTGACCCGCCAGCCCCCGCTCAGGCATCGATGGTGAATAGGCCCAACAAGTGCACCGCTCCCGCGTGGCGTGGAACAGTTTTCCCTGTCGCGCGTTGCAGAACTGGAGGTCGTCATGACGTCATTTCGAAGGAACTGGATCAGCAAGCCGGTTTTCCGGTGGGCGAAAAACGCAATGCCCGGTCTGTCGCAAACTGAGCGCGAAGCGCTCAACGCCGGGGAAGTATGGTGGGACGCCGAGCTGTTTTCCGGCAATCCCGACTGGTCGAAACTGCTGGCGGTACGACCGCCGGTGCTGACCCCGGAAGAGCAACAGTTCCTCGACGGCCCCTGCTGCTCGCTATGCGAGATGCTGGACGACTGGGCAATCAACCAGACTGATGGCGATCTGTCCGCAGACGTCTGGGACTACATGCGCGCGAACCGGTTCTTCGGGATGATCATCGCGAAGAAATATGGCGGCCTCGGGTTTTCGGCCTTCGCGCATTCCGAGGTGGTGCGGCGGCTGTCGATGGTCTCTATTCCGGCGGCAGTGACCGTGATGGTGCCCAACTCGCTGGGACCAGGCGAACTGCTGCATCTGTTCGGAACCGATGCGCAGAAGGATTACTGGCTGCCAAGGCTGGCCGATGGCCGCGAGTTGCCCGCCTTCGGCCTGACCAGCGATGAGGCTGGCTCGGATGCCGCCTCGATGCTGGACCGAGGTGTTGTCTGCCGGGGCGACTGGCAGGGCAAGAAGGTGCTGGGCATCCGGCTGAACTGGTCAAAACGCTACATCACACTGGCCCCGGTATGCACGCTTCTGGGACTCGCTTTCAAGCTGGAGGACCCCGAGGGCCTGTTGGGGGACGATCCGCATCCGGGGATCACCTGCGCACTGGTGCCCGCCGACCTGCCGGGCGTGGAAACTGGCCGCCGCCACATACCGGCGGATACGATGTTTCAGAACGGCCCGACAACGGGAAAGGATGTGTTCATCCCGGTCGAGAACATCATCGGTGGGCCGGAATATGCCGGGAAAGGCTGGATGATGCTGATGAGCGCGCTGGCCGCCGGTCGCGGGGTCTCGCTGCCATCGCTCGCTTGCGCTGCCACGACGATGGCCGCGCATACCAGCGGTGCCTATGCGCGGGTGCGCGAGCAGTTCGGCCTGCCGATCGCAAAGTTCGGCGGCATTCAGGAACTGCTCGCCCGACTGGCCGCGAATGCCTATGCAGTCGAATCCGCGCGCCATCTGACCTGCGCCGGTCTGGATGAGGGCCGCGCGCTGGCGGTGATTTCGGCCCTGATGAAATACACTGCAACCGAGCGGATGCGTGCGGCGATCAATGACGCGATGGACATTCACGCGGGCAAGGCGGTGATCGATGGGCCGATGAATTACCTCTCGCCAAACTACCGCGCCGCCCCTGTTGGTATCACTGTCGAGGGTGCGAATATCGTCACCCGGTCGCTGATGGTGTTCGGGCAGGGCGCGATCCGGGCGCATCCGCACCTTCTGGACGAGATCCTTGCCCTCGAAGAAGGCCAGCAGGATGAGGCACTGACTGCCTTTGACATCCATTTCTGGCGCCATGTCGGTCATTCCCTACGCACACTTGGCCGCAGTTTTGGCCGTGCAATCACCGGCGGGCACTTTGCCGTGGCACCGCGCGGATCGGGGCGGGCGGCGCCCTTCTATCGCGAACTGTCGCGCTGGTCGGCGGCCTTTGCGATCACGGCCGACATCGCCTTTCTGACCATCGGCGGCGGCCTGAAGCGCATGGAGATGCTGTCAGGGCGCATGGCCGATATCCTGAGCGAGCTTTACTTCACCTCGGCCGTGTTGAAACGCTGGCATGATCAGGGCCAGCCGGATGCCGATTTCGATCTGGTGGATTTCAACGCCCGGCAATCCTTTGCCCGCATCAGTGTGCTGCTGGATGAAGTCATTGCCAATTTTCCCTCGCGCACAGCTGCGTTTCTGCTGCGCGCAGTCACCGCGCCGCGCTCAGCACGGCGCGGCCCCTCCGACGCCTTGACCGCGCGCTGTGCGGACCTGATCAGCACGCCCGGCCCGGTCCGTGACCGGCTGTCCGCCAATCTGACGGGGCCAGGGCAGCATCCGGGGATTGTGGCGCTGAACGAAGCTTTCGCGCAGGCGATAGCAACCGACGGGCTGCGCAAGCGGCTGCGCGAGTTGGACATGACGCCGGACACAGCGCTGGCGGCCGGGTTGCTGACGCAGGATGAGAAGGCCCGGCTGGACAAGTATGCCGGCGCGCTCGGCAAGGTGATTTCCGTAGATGACTTCTCCACCGACGAGATCGCCGCGATGTACCCCCATGCATCGAAACCTGACCGAACGACCCCACCGCAGGAGGCTGCCGAATGACCGACCGCGAAGTATTTCTGATCGACGGCGCGCGGACGCCATTCCTGAAGGTGCGTGGAAAACGCGGCCCTTTCACGCCGGTCGATCTGGCCGTGCAGTGTGGCCGCCCGTTGCTGGCCCGCCAACCCGTGGCTCCCAAAGACTACGACATGGTCATACTGGGCTGCGTGAATGTCATCGCCGATGAGATGAACCCGGCCCGTGTCGCCGCTCTGCGGTTAGGTATGGGCGAGGCGATGGTCGCATTCACTGTGCAAATCAACTGCGGATCGGGGATGCAATCGATCGACACCGCCTTTCGCTATATCCGTGAGGGCAAAGGCGATCTGATCCTTGCGGGCGGAACCGAGGCGCTGAGCCATGCACCGCTGGTCCTGCGTGACGAGGCTGTTGACTGGCTAGCGGGGATGCAGAAATCGTCCAATCCGCTGGCGACGGCGCAAAACGCGGTCCAGATCCGGCCAAAGCACCTCAAACCCGTTGTGGGGTTGGAACGCGGCCTGACTGACCCGATTACCGACCTCAACATGGGTCAGACTGCCGAATTGCTGGCGCATCACTTCAAGATCACCCGACAGATGGCCGACGCCTACGCCGTCGAAAGCCACAAACGCCTTGCCGCCGCACAAGAAGCCGGCACGCTGAACGATGAGGTGCTGCCAGCCTTTGATCGGAATGGTGAGGTCTACAAACGCGATGACGGTATCCGTGCCGACAGCACCATCGAGAAACTCGGCGCATTGAAGCCGGTTTTCGAAAAGCCGTATGGGCGGGTGACTGCGGGCAATTCCTCGCAGGTGACTGACGGGGCGTCGTGGAGCATCCTCGCATCCGGCGAGGCGGTCGAGCGGTATGGCCTTCGCCCCCTCGCGCGGCTGGTGGACAGCGAATGGGCGGCGCTTGACCCGGCGGTGATGGGGTTGGGGCCGGTCATGTCGGTGACGCCGCTTTTGCAACGCCGGGGCCTCGGCGCCTCGGATATTGATCTGTGGGAGATCAACGAGGCCTTCGCGGCGCAGGTACTGGCCTGCCTCGCAGCCTGGCAGGATGCTGATTTCTGCGAACAGGTTCTGGGCCTTGATGCGCCGTTCGGGGCGATCGCGCGCGACCGGCTGAACATTCATGGCGGGGCGATCGCGCTCGGTCATCCGGTGGGTACCAGCGGCAACCGGATCGTCCTGCATCTGGCCAACGCCATGCAGACAACCGGCAAGAAGCGCGGTGTGGCAACCGAATGCATCGGCGGCGGGCAGGGCGGTGCAATGATTCTGGAGGCACCATGATGGATGGGAAACTGGCAGACTACCTGAAACGAACCGAGCTTGAACTGGGCGGTCGCCCGGACGCATTGGGCGACGGGCACTGGCGCTACGCGCAAGATGATGACGGGATCGGCTGGCTGGTGCTTGATTGCGAGAACGCCTCAGTCAACACCATTTCCGGCGCGGTACTGCGTCAACTGGACAGCCATCTGCAACAGGTGGAGACCGCGTTGCCGCGCGCGCTTGTCATCCGCTCTGGCAAGGCCGTGGGGTTTGCAGCGGGCGCAGATATAGACGGTCTCGCCGGTATGGAACCCGAAGCAACCGAGGCGCTTTTATCCGAGGCGCATGGCGTACTTGACCGGTTACAAGGCTTGTCATGCCCGACGATCGCGATTGTCCACGGTGCCGCGCTCGGTGCCGGGTTCGAACTGGCGCTGGCCTGCGACTACCGCATCGCCGTTAACGGGGCCTCGTTCGGGTTGCCTGAGGTGCGGCTTGGCCTGCATCCGGGCCTCGGCGGGACGGTACGCCTGCCCGAACTGATCGATCCGACTGCGGCCATGGAGATGATGCTGACCGGCAGTTCAGCTCATACGAAGAAGGCAAAGAAACTGGGCATTGCCGATCTGGTGGTCGAGGAACGTCATGTGGTCGCAGCAATCGCATCGCTCCTTGAAGGCGGGAACGGCAAACGAAGCCGCGGTCTGATGGCCAGGGCCTTCGGCCTCGCCTCCGCCCGGTCGCTGGCGGCTGAACGCATGCGGCGCAAGGCGCAGGGGAAGGCACCGAAAGAGCACTACCCGGCCCCCTACGCACTGATCGACAACTGGGTTGAGCACGGCAATGACACGGCGGCGATGAAACAGGCCGAAATCGCCTCGTTCGCGCATTTGTTGCAAACCGATACCAGCAAGAACCTTATCCGTGCCTTCTTCCTGCGGCGCACGCTGAAAAATGTCTCGGGCGACGTGGACGACATCGCCCATGTGCATGTTGTCGGCGCCGGGATCATGGGGGCCGAGATCGCCATCTGGATCGCGATGCAAGGCAAGCGCGTCACTGTCGCCGACCCCGATGAAGCCGCACTAGGCGCAATGATCCGGCAGGCCACCAAGATATGCGAGGACGCGCACAAGGATGCGCTGGAAACCCGCGACACGCTGGACCGGCTGATGCCCGACCCCACGGGCTACGGCGTTCAGCGCGCCGATCTGGTGATCGAGGCCGGGCCGGAGAAACCTGAAGCAAAGGCCGGGATTTTTGCGGATCTGGGCAAGCGCATGAAGACCGGTTCGATTCTGGCCACGAACACATCAAGCCTGCGGCTGGCGCAATTTCTGGATGACGTGCCGGCGAAAACCCGGTTCGCGGGACTGCATTTCTTCAACCCGGTCAGCAAGGTACCGTTGGTCGAGGTGGTCAGCCATGACAAGACCAGCAAGGACACCCGCACGCGCCTGCTTGCGTTCTGCACTGCCATTGACCGCCTGCCGGTCGCCGTTTCCGACACACCCGGCTTTCTGGTCAACCGCGCGCTCATGCCCTATCTGCTTGAGGCGTTGCTGCTGATGGACGAGGGGGTCGCGAAGGAACAAATTGACCAGACCGCCCTGCAGTTCGGCATGCCGATGGGGCCGGTGACGCTGGCTGATCAGGTGGGCCTAGATATCTGCCTCGACGTTGCAGATAGCCTGAAGAAATCGCTGAGAACGCCGGTCGCCAATATCCCCGAAATGCTGCGCGAAAAGGTCGAAGCCGGGGATCTGGGGCGCAAGACCGGGCGCGGCTTTTACGACTGGTCGGACGGCACGCCCAAACCGGAATCGCGCGCCGATAGCAACCCTGACCTGAGCGACCGCCTGCTGCTGCCGATGCTGAACGCCTGCGCTGAATGCGTGCGCACGGGTGTCGTTGGCAGCGCGGATGAAGCGGATGCGGCGATGATCTTCGCCACCGGCTTCGCGCCCTTCCGGGGCGGTCCGCTGCACTACGCCCGTGCCCGTGGACATGATGAGATCCACCAGCGCCTGCAACAGTTCTCCGAGGCCCACGGACCGCGCTTCAAGCCAGACACCTATTGGCGCAATGACTGAGCGTATCAAGAAAGACGGCCCCGCTGTCGACTGGATACTGAAACATGTGGGCCACGACCTGCGCGTCGCCCTGCCACTGGGGCTGGGCAAGCCGGTCACGCTGATCAATGAACTGGTCCGCCGCGCGTGCCGCGACCCGTCAATCCGGCTGCATATCTTCACCGCGCTGACGCTGGAAAGGCCCAGCCCGTCCTCGGATTTGGAGCGGCGGTTTCTGGAGCCCGCGCTCGACCGGCTGTTCGGTGATTATCCGCAAATCGAATACGCGCAACTGATGCACAAGGGCGCGTTGCCGGACAACATTCAGGTGACCGAGTTCTTTTTGCAGGCGGGCAACTGGCGGAAAGTCCCGGCGGCGCAGCAGAGCTACGTCTCAGCGAATTACACCCATGCGCTGGATGTGCTGCTGGAGCGCAAGCCCAACCTTATCCTGCAGCTTCTGGCCAGCGAGGGCGAACGGCTCAGCCTGTCATGCAACACCGACATCACCAGCGACCTTTTGAAGCTGCGCCAGAAAGGCGATGCCGCGTTCACGCTGATCGGCCAGGTGCATCCCGATCTACCCTTTATGCCCGGCCCGGCGGCCGAGATCGGGCGTGAGGAATGTGCCGTCCTGATCGAACCCGAGGCCCCGGCACATGAGCTGTTTTCGGTCGTCAAGCGGCCGGTGGATCTGCAGGCCCACGCGATCGGGCTGCATGTGTCGCGCCTGATCCCTGATGGCGGAACCCTTCAGGTCGGTATTGGTGAGATTGGCGACGCGGTCGCACACGCCCTCATCCTGCGCCAGCGCGAACGGATTGCCCCGATCTGGGATGGCTGCCCGTTCCCGAGCGGCGAAACCTTCACAGAGACCGGTCGGTTTGAAACCGGGCTCTACTGCGTGACCGAAATGTTGGTTGACGGAATTCTGGCGCTGTTCGAGCAGGGGATCATCCGACGCAAGGTGAATGGCGCATCGATCCATGCAGGCTTCTTTGTGGACAGCCGCGATTTTTACGCGCGCCTCAGGGCGCTGTCTGAGAGTGACCGGGCGCGGATTGCGATGGTGCCGGTGTCCTTTACCAACGCCCTTTACGGCAATGAGGTCGCCAAGCGCGCCGCCCGGCGCGATGCACGTTTCGTGAACTCGGCGATGATGGTCACCTTGCTGGGCGCGACGGTTTCCGATGCGACCGAAGATGGTCAGGTTGTCAGCGGCGTCGGCGGGCAGTTCAACTTTGTCGAGCAGGCCTTCGCGCTGAAGGGCGCGCATGCCATCATCACACTGCCTGCAACCCGTCAGGGCAAACACGGCCTGACCTCGAACATTCGCTGGAGCTATGGACATGTGACCATCCCGCGACATATGCGCGACATTGTCGTCACCGAATATGGCATTGCCGATCTGCGCGGGAGAAGCGACGCGGAAACCATCGCCGCCCTGCTTGAGATCACTGACAGCCGCTTCCAGGAAGAGCTTGAGGGTCAGGCGAAATCATCCGGCAAGCTGCCCAAGTCCTACCGCCTGCCGGACACCGCGCGCAGCAACACCCCAAGGGCACTTCGGAAATGGCTGGACCCGCACCGGGAAAGCGATCTGCCACACTTCCCTTTCGGGACGGACTTCACCGAGATCGAGCAATACTTGCTTCCCGCACTTGCCGATCTGCAACAGGCGAGCGCCAGTTTCCCCTCGCTTCTGTCGCTGATGCTGCGTGGGTTGAGCGGGCGTCCGGCCCGGCGCGAACGCGACGCGTTGCAGCGGCTGAACCTCACCGAGCCCGGCGACGTCAAAACCCGCCTGACCGCGCTCGCGTTGCGCGGCGCCCTGCGCCAGAACGACTAGTCAGCACCGGCATGCGTGCCCGGCTCAGTGCTCTGATCCGCATCCGCCCGCGCATTGCATGGTCGGCGATCTAGACTTCCTCAACCGCCAACACGCCCTCAAGGCTGCGCATTTCGCTGCGCAGGACAGGGGTTACCGGTACCGGCTGGCCGATCTCGACCTCGATTTCACCGCCCGTTTCAGGGTCTGCCACACAGAAAATCAGTGGCCCCAATGCCTTGCGCGGCGCGTTGCCCGGTGGGTGACGCTGCAACAGCGCGGCCACCGAGGATACGGCGCCCGCATCTGCCAGCCGCACCTTCAACCCTGCCGCGCCTGCATCCGCCACGACCGCGTCGATGGGCTGCGCGGCGCGGGCGAGCAGTTTCAGCGTATCGGCCTCCATCGTGGCTTCGACCGTCAGCACCACGTTCTGTCCGGCCTCCAGCAAAGGGCGCGCTGCCTCCAACGTGTCAGAAAACACTGTGACTTCATATAGCCCTGTGGGATCAGACAGTTGCACAAAGGCAAAACGGTTCCCGCGCGCTGACTTACGCTCTTGCTTGCTGGCCACAGCGCCTGCGATCTTGGCCACCACCGCCCCGCGTTCAGCCCGGCGGGTAAGATCGGTCAGGGTCAGAACGTCCTTGCGCTTAAGCGCACTTGCGTAATCATCGAGCGGATGGCCGGACAGGTAGAACCCCACGGCCTGATGTTCTGCCGCCAGCTTGTCGATCGCCAGCCAGTCGCTGCCTGCCACCAGCTTGGGCGGCGGCAGGTCATCGCCGCCGGTGCCGAACAGCGACACCTGCCCGGAGTTCGCCTGCTCCTGCACCGCCGCCGACCAGGCGGACAGCGCATCAAGGCTGTCGAACACCCGCTTGCGGTTGCGGTCCAGAAGATCGAACGCCCCGGCCCGCGCCAGCATCTCCAGCGAGCGTTTGCCGACGCGCTTCAGATCCACCCGGCGAGCGAAATCGAAGAGATCGGCAAAGGGTTGATCGCCGCGTGCCGCGACAATCATCTTCATCGCCTCCACGCCCACGTTCTTCAGGGCGCCCAGCGCATAGACCAATGCACCCTCACGCACGGTAAACGTGGCCTCGGAGCGGTTCACGCAGGGCGGCACCACCTCGATCCCCAGCCGGTCAACCTCGCGTTTGTAGACATTCAGCTTGTCGGTCAGATGGATATCGCAGTTCATGACGCCGGCCATGAACTCAACCGGGTAGTTGGCCTTCAGATACCCGGTCTGATAGCTGACCACCGCATAGGCCGCCGCGTGGGATTTGTTGAAACCGTAGTTGGCGAATTTCTCCAGCAGGTCGAACACTTCGCCTGCTTTTCGCTTATCCACCCCATTGGCGATGGACCCTTCGATGAACTTGGGCCGCTCCTTGGCCATTTCCTCGGCGATCTTCTTACCCATCGCGCGGCGCAAAAGGTCCGCGCCGCCAAGCGAGTAGCCCGCCATGACCTGCGCAATCTCCATCACCTGTTCCTGATAAACGATGATGCCCTGTGTCTCGGCGAGGATATGGTCAATCGAAGGGTGGATGGACTCCAACTTCTTAAGTCCGTTCTTTACCTCGCAATAGGTGGGAATATTCTCCATCGGGCCGGGACGATACAGCGCCACCAGCGCCACGATATCCTCGATGGAAGTGGGTTTCATGCGCCGCAGCGCATCCATCATGCCTGAGCTTTCCACCTGAAACACCGCAACCGTGCGGGCGCTGGCATAAAGCTGATAGGTCTTTTCATCATCCAGCGGAATACGCTCGATATTCAGATCAACCCCGCGCAGCTTCAGCAGGTCGATGGCATTCTGAATGACGGTGAGGGTTTTCAGGCCCAGAAAGTCAAACTTCACCAGCCCCGCCGCTTCCACCCATTTCATGTTGAACTGGGTGGCGGGCATATCTGATCGCGGATCACGGTAAAGCGGCACCAGCTCATCCAGCGGGCGATCGCCGATCACCACCCCGGCGGCATGGGTAGAGGCGTTGCGCAAGAGCCCTTCGATCTTCTGCGCATGATCCAGCAGCCGCCCCACCACCTCTTCACGCGCGGCCTCGCGCAGGCGTGGCTCATCCGCCAGCGCCTTGGTGATGGAGACGGGCTTGACCCCCTCCACCGGGATCATCTTGGACAGCTTGTCCACCTGCCCATACGACATCTGCAACACACGCCCCACATCGCGCACGGCGGCCTTTGACAGAAGCGCGCCGAAGGTGATGATCTGGCCTACCTTGTCGCGGCCGTATTTTTCCTGAACGTATTGAATGACCTCCTCGCGGCGATCCATGCAGAAGTCGATGTCGAAATCGGGCATCGACACGCGCTCAGGGTTCAGAAACCGCTCGAACAGGAGCGAGTAGCGCAAAGGGTCAAGGTCGGTGATGGTCAGCGCATAGGCGACCAGCGACCCGGCACCCGAGCCCCGCCCCGGCCCCACCGGAATATCCTGCTCTTTGGCCCATTTGATGAAATCAGCCACAATCAGGAAATAGCCGGGAAAGCCCATCTGTTCGATGATCCCCAACTCGAAATCCAACCGCTTGTGGTACTCCTCAACCGAGGTCGCGTGCGGAATGACAGCAAGGCGCGCCTCCAGCCCCTCACGCGCCTGCCTGCGCAGCTCCTGCACCTCATCTTCGGCGAAACGGGGCAGAATGGGGGGGCGCTTGTAGGCCTTGAAGGCGCAGCGCCGGGCGATTTCAACGGTGTTTTCCAGCGCCTCGGGCAAGTCGGCGAACAGCGTCGCCATCTCGGCTTCGGTCTTGAAGTAATGCTGCGGTGTCAGGCGGCGCCGGGGCTGGGACTGATCGACATAGGCGCCCTCGCGGATACAGATCAGCGCATCATGGGCCTCATACATGTCCGCCTTTGGAAAATGCACATCGTTGGTCGCCACCAGTGGCAGATCCATCGCATAGGCCATCTCGATGAATGGGCGCTCGGTCAAGACCTCGGCCTCGGTGGGCGCACCACCCTCGCCGGGGTGGCGTTGCAGTTCCACATAGAACCGCCCCGGATAGGCCGCCGCCAACTGCCGCATCAACGCTTCGGCCCGTGCGGGCTGCCCGTCACGGATCAGCCGCCCCACCACGCCATCCGGCCCGCCCGACAGGCAGATCAGACCCTCGGCATGGGCCTCCAGCGCATCGGGGGTGACATGCGGCAGCGCACTGCCCTCGCGCAGATAAAGGCACGAGTTCAACTTCATCAGGTTCATATACCCTGCCTCATCCTGCGCCAGCAGAACCACGGGCGCGGGCGGGCGCGGCTTGTCGCCGGGCTGAGCAGGGGGCAGCATCACATCGATCTGGCAACCGATGATCGGCTGAATTCCCGTACTTGCGGCCAGCACCGAAAACTCCAGCGCCGCGAACAAGTTGTTGGTATCCGTCACCGCCACCGCCGGGATTGCCTGTTTTTCGCACAGCTTGATCAGGCCCTTTAAAGGCACGGCACCTTCAAGCAGCGAATATTCGGTATGGACACGGAGGTGGATGAATCGCGGTTTGCTCATGTCCGCAATCTACCCGCCGGGGACGCAGGCGCAAGCACAGGGTGATTATCAATGAAATGTTGAAAATCCTTATGCACGCGCAGAAAAGTTACTGCTTGCCAGACCGGGCGGGGGATTGTTCACTGAAAGCTTGGCACCGCGCCGCCCTCTCAGAACCCTGAGGCCCATGACCGATATCGCCTTCCTCCTCAACGGCTCACCCGTGCATCTGACCGATGCACCGGCGACCGCCACCCTCCTCGACTGGCTGCGCGAGAACCGCGCGCTCAAAGGCACCAAGGAAGGCTGCAACGAGGGGGATTGCGGGGCCTGTTCGGTGATGGTGTCAGACGCGCGCGGCACCCGCGCGCTCAATGCCTGCATCCTCCTTCTGCCGCAGCTTGATGGCAAAGCGGTGCGCACGGTCGAGGGGCTTGCCGCGCCTGACGGCGCTTTGCACCCGGTCCAGACGGCGATGATCGACCACCACGGCAGCCAGTGCGGCTTCTGCACACCGGGTTTTGTGATGGCAATGGCGGTGAACCATCTGAACAATGAAACCGATCACGACACCGCGCTGGCGGGCAACCTCTGCCGCTGCACCGGCTACGCCCCCATCCTGCGCGCCGCCGAGGCCGCCGCCCAGCAGCCGGTGCCCGACTGGCTGAAACAGCAAACCGATCCCGACTTCATCTTGCCGGAAATACGCTCGGGGGGAGGCCGCAGGCCGTGGGGGGGGGGCCGCCCCCCCGCCCCCCCCCCC
>JAFIEK010000018.1 GCA_020832545.1 Pararhodobacter sp.
CCCCACCCCCACCTATTCTTAGTGTTGTTCGACATACGGGGCGGCAGCCCCCGTTCCGGGGCTGCCGCTCCTGTCTCTCCCCCCTGTTCCTGAGGTGCTGCCGCAATGGGATTTGTCGATACTTTCCTGAACTACGACGTGATCATGCGGACGATGCCGATGCTGTGGCGGGGGGTCTACAACACTCTGGCACTGGCCGGGGCGACGCTGACGCTTGGGGGCGTCGGCGGTATTCTGATCTGCCTTGTGCGGCTTTATGCGCCGCTGCCCTTCCGCATTCTGGCGATCGCCTTCATCGATCTCTTTCGCGCCATTCCGATTCTGGTGTTGCTGATCCTGATCTATTTTGCGCTGCCGTTCGCGGGTCTTGTTCTGTCGCCGTTCGTTTCGGCCACCATCGCGCTCAGCTTCGTCTTCGCGGCCTTCACGGCCGAGGTCTTCCGCTCTGGCATTCAGGCGATACCCCTTGGCCAGATCGAGGCGGCGCAGGCACTGGGCCTGCCTTTCCGGGTGATTATCTGGAAGATCATCCTGCCTCAGGCCTGGCGGATCGCGTTGCCGCCCCATACCTCGAATTCGGTTGCAATCGCCAAGGATACGTCGCTCGCCTCGATCGTGGCGATGCCTGATTTGCTGAAGCAGGCCACCGATGCCCAGGCACTGACCGCCAACCCGTCGCCCCTGATTGCGGCGGCGGTGATGTATCTGATCGTGCTGCTGCCTGCGGTGCGGCTGGTTTCATATCTGGAAAGGCGTTTCAAAACCACCTGAGGCTGACTGGCCAGCGCCCAGGCAAGTGGCTGCCCGGTGCGCATCAGACCAGGGCGCGCTGCAGCAGACCTTGTGCGCATCCGGTTGTGAGTATCCCAAGGCCCCTGTTCGTAAGGGATTGCAGGCTCGCCCGAAAAATTGGCATGGCGGCAGGTGCGTGGGAAAGCCGCTGACTTCCCAGATGGAAAGGTGTAGGACCGGACTGTCAGTAAAACACCAGAGGCAAAAGGCCTGATGCATCGAAAGACCCTCACACAGTTTCTCGTCGAGCAACAACGCAGGGAGGCTGCGCTGCCTTCACAGCTTCGGCTCTTGATCGAGATCGTCGCGCGCGCCTGCAAGGCGATCAGCATTTCGGTCAACAAAGGCTCCCTCGGGGGCGTTCTGGGCGATTTCGGATCCGAGAATGTTCAGGGCGAGGCCCAGAAAAAACTTGATGTCATTGCCAATGAGCGCCTGCTTGAGGCAAACGAATGGGGCGGCCACCTTGCAGCGATGGCGTCCGAAGAGATGGAGACCATACATCTCATCCCCAACCGCTACCCGAAGGGCGAGTATCTGCTCCTGTTCGATCCTATCGACGGGTCCAGCAATGTCGATGTCAATCTTTCCGTGGGGACGATATTCTCGGTTCTCAGGGCGCCCGCCGACGCCTCTGGCCGCGAAGTTACGGAACAGGATTTCCTCCAGTCCGGCAGGCATCAGGTGGCGGCTGGTTACGCGGTTTTCGGCCCTCAGACATCACTGGTTCTGTCCGTCGGGACGGGCGTCTACGAATTCACGCTGGACAGGGAAATGGGGTCCTGGGTACTGACGCAGGAGCGTTTGCGCATTCCCGCCGGCAACCGGGAATTCGCAATCAACATGTCAAATGAGCGACATTGGGCTGAGCCGGTCCGACGCTACATTGCCGATTGCATGGCAGGGAGCGACGGGCCCCGCAAAACGAACTTCAACATGCGCTGGACCGGATCGATGGTCGCAGACATACACCGCATCCTCAAGCGCGGCGGGATATTTCTCTATCCATGGGACGGGCGCGATCCGGCAAAGCCGGGAAAGCTGCGGCTCATGTATGAGGCAAACCCCATGGCTTATCTTATTGAGCAGGCTGGTGGAAAAGCGGTGGACAACACAAAGCGCATCATGGACCTGGAGCCGCAAGGCCTGCACCAGCGTGTGGGTGTTATCATGGGCGACCGTGGAGAGGTCGAACAGTTGTCGCGTTACTTCCGTTGACGTTCGCCGCTTTGGCGAGAACAGCCGCGAAGAACCGCTTGGCGTGAAATGCAGCGGGCAGGCAATGCACCACCATCGCGCACCGCCACTTCAGCCCTGCCGCGACGGCTAGGCGAATGTTCACATGGCGGCGGGCGACCGGCGGAAGGGCCAGTTCGACCCGCCGGTTTGTGAGGTTTCGGGCGATGCGCGAGATCGCGCTGGCAAGTCTCGCCCAACTGAACTCACTGTAATTCAATGCGTCCTTGATCGGCCCGACAATGCCCTGCGCCCGGCCCTGCGACATCTCGCGGGAGCGTTCGCACGCCGCCCGCAAGCCCCTGGGGGGAGTGCGTGATTGATGCGTGGCAAACCGCGCAATCCTCACCTGCATGCTGCATCGCATCATGAGCGCAGGTTATGTCAAGGCTTGAAATCGGTATTATCATTGGCAGTTCCCCTGCGCTACCGTCTGGAAACACGGTTATTTACAACGCCGCACGGGAGCACTCTGGTTCATGCCGATTATTCAGCGGATCTCTGATCTTCAGGATGAAATGACGGATTGGCGCCGCGATTTTCACGCCCATCCTGAGCTGAACTACCGCGAGGAAAGGACGTCAGCGCTGGTCGCCGAGCGTCTTGAAAGCTGGGGGGTTGAGGTTCATCGCGCGATCGCGGGCACGGGTGTCGTTGGTGTTCTGCGCAACGGTACCGGCACGGGCGCTGTCGGTCTGCGTGCGGATATGGACGCGCTCCCGATGCAGGAGCAATCAGACATTGCGCACAAGTCAACAAACCCGGGTGTGATGCATGCCTGTGGCCATGACGGACATACGGCCATGCTGCTGGGGGCCGCCAGATACCTGACCGAGACGCGCGACTTTGATGGCACCGTCGTGTTTATCTTCCAGCCCGCCGAGGAATCCGGGTCAGGTGCCAAACGTATGGTGGCCGAAGGTCTATTTGACAGGTTTCCCTGCGATGCCGTCTGGGCGGTGCACAATGCCCCAAGCCTGCCGTTCGGAAAAGTGGCAATCCGCCCCGGCCCGGTGATGGCCGCGGTGGACGGGATGAAGATTGTCATCACAGGCAAGGGCACGCACGGTGCGCGCCCGCACATGGGCAATGATCCGATCGCGGTCGGCGTGCAGCTGCATACGGCCTTTCAGCACGTTGTGACCAAGAATATCGACCCGGTCGAAACGGCGCTGGTCAATGTCACGCAGTTTCATGCGGGGACGGCAGTCAATGTCGTGCCCCCGACAGCCGAACTGCACGCCACCATCCGCACGTTTCGCGACGACGTGCGCCAGACGATCAAGCGCCGCATCCATGAGATTTGCGCCGGGATGGAGGCGGTTTACGGCGTCAGCATTGATCTGCAATACCGCATGGGTTGCGCACCGACCGTGAATACACCGCGCGAGGCCGAGGCGGCGGCGCAGGCGCTTGCCGCCATCGTCGGAGAGGAGGCGCTGATCCGCAACGCCCCGCCGACCGCCGGCGGAGAGGACTTCGCGGATATGCTGGCCGTCCTGCCGGGCGCCTATGCCCATATCGGCAGCGGTAAGGGGCCCGATGATCCGGGCCTGCACCATCCGGCCTATGACTTCAACGACGACATTCTGCCGATCGGCGCGTCCTACTTTGCGGCGCTGGTCGAGGAACAACTGAGAAAGGCGCATTGAGCGCCGCAACACGGGGAGCGACCTATGAAACTCTACCAGACTATAGCATCATCGACCCTGGCCACTGTTGTGGCCGTGACGTTCGCGGCGCAAGTGCAGGCGCAGGAGAACGTGTTGCGATGGTCCTCGCAGTCTGCACTTGCCAATATCGATCCGCATGGCACAACCACCGCCCTGCCTCTGTCGATCTTCAGCAATGTCTATGAACCACTTGTCGGGCTGAACTCCGATATGGAACTGGTGCCGGTGCTTGCCGAAAGCTGGGAGGTTGTGAACCCGACCACCTGGCGCTTCAAGCTGCGCGAGGGCGTCACCTTTCACAACGGCAACACTTTCAACGCCGATGATGTGATCTTTTCGATGGAGCGGGTTGGCAACCGCTATTCCTTCCTCCGCGACCGGGTTTCGATGATCGAAGAGATGGTCAGGGTCGACGATTACACGATCGAATTCATCACCCGCGAGCCCTATCCGATCCTGCCGCAGATGTGGACGTCGATCTACATGATGGACAAGGAATGGGCCGAGGAAAACGACGCAACCGTTCCGTCAAACTCTGTCGAGAATATCGAGAGCTATGCCGGGCAGCATTCCAACGGCACAGGCCCGTTCCGGATCACCGAGCGGGTGCCCGAAACGCGCACAGTGTTCGAGCCCTTCGCAGACTACTGGGATGAGGTGGAGCATAATCTTGACCGCGTTGTCTACATCCCGATCACCCAGGACGGTACTCGCGTCGCCGCGCTCTTGTCGGGCGAGATCGACATGATGTATCCGGTTCCGATTCAGGACATCGAGCGGTTGCAGTCCAACGCGGGCACTGATGTGCTGATCCAGCCCGAGTTGCGCACCATCATGCTGGGCATGGACCAGAACCGCGATGTCGCCCTTCATACCAACACCGGTGACAACCCCTTCAAGGACCGGCGCGTTCGGCAGGCGGTTTATCAGGCGATCAACATTGATGCCATTCAGGACCGCATCATGAATGGCCTGTCTGAACCTGCGGCCACTCTGATTTCGCCACTGCTCTTCCCACCTGCGGGCGAAATGGAGCGTCACCCCTTCGACCCTGAAGCATCGCGCGCGCTTCTGGCCGAGGCGGGCTATCCAGACGGGTTTCAGACGGCACTGGTCTGCCCCAACAACCGCTATGTCAATGATGAGCGGACCTGTCAGGCGGTGACATCCATGCTGGCGCGTGTCGGTATCGAGGTTGAACTGCGCACCATGAATGTCACCCAGTACTGGGGTGTCGTCGGTCGCCCGGTTCAGGACTTTGCCATGTATATGATGGGCTGGACGCCGGGCGGGCTGGACAGCTACTCGGTATTGTTCAACCTGATGGGCAGCTGGGATGAGGAATCTGGCCGTGGGCGCATCAACAACGGCGATTTCGCGAATGACCGGATCGATGAGATCATCGCTTTGGTAGAAAGTGAAACCGACACCGAGATCCGCGATGCGCTGATCATGGAAGCCTACCAGATCGTTCATGATGAGGTGTACTATCTGCCGCTGCATCAGCAAACCGTGGTCTGGGGCGTCCGGGATGGTATCGCGGTCACCCAGCGCGCCGACGACTACTTCCAGTTCAGAACGGCCCGGTTCACCGACTGACCGGCGCAATCCACGCCTGAATACAGGTGCCCGTCTGCCGGGAACCCCCTCTGAACGGGTTCCCGGCAGCATCCTATCAAAGGTAACGCCATGATCCGCTACGTTTCGGGCCGGTTGACCCAGTCCTTGCTCGTCATGTTCATTGTCGCCGCTGTCGCCTTCGCCCTCTTTGGTTTCGTCGGCGATCCGATCCGGCAGATGATCACCGAAGACGCCTCTCAGGCCGAGATCGATCGCCTGCGCGAGATCATGGGTCTGAATGATTCCGTGCCGGTTCAGTTCTGGCGCTACATCTCGGGGGCGGTTCAGGGCGATTTCGGGGTTTCCTACCATCACAAACGCCCGGTCGGCACGCTGATCGCGGAACGCCTGCCCGCCACGTTCGAGCTGGCGGGGCTGTCGGTGCTGCTTTCCGTGGTGATCGGCATTCCGCTTGGTGTCTACACAGGCCTGCACCGTCACGGACGGCTGGCGCGGGGCCTGATGGCGGCGTCCCTTGTCGGTGTGTCGATCCCCACATTTCTGCTGGGCATTCTGCTGATCTACCTCTTCTCGGTGATCCTTGGCTGGTTGCCATCTTTCGGGCGGGGCGAAACCGTGGCGGTGCTTGGCGGTTTCTGGACCACCGGATTTCTGACCACCTCGGGGCTGCGCTCTCTCATCCTGCCGTCCATCACCCTGGCGTTGTTCCAGACCACGATGGTCATGCGCCTTGTACGGGCCGAGATGCTGGACGTGATGCGCGCTGACTACATCAAGTTTGCGCGGGCGCGCGGCCTTGGCACCCGGACGGTTCATTTTCGCCATGCGCTGAAAAACACGCTCATGCCGGTGGTGACGGTCATCGGCCTTCAGCTTGGCAGCGTGATCGCCTTTGCCATCATAACGGAAAGTGTCTTTCAGTGGCCCGGAATGGGGCGGCTGTTTCTGCAATCGATCCAGCAGGTCGATATCCCCGTGATGTCAGCCTACCTGATCATGATTGCCTTCTTCTTTGTGGTCATCAACCTGATCACCGATCTGGCCTATTACAGCATCGACCCGCGCCTGCGCGCCGGGGCGCTGAAGGGAAATGCCCATGCCTGATACCCCCGCACACAGCGAACCCTCGCGCTGGCAGCGTATCCGCCAAAGCGACCTCGCACTCAGCTTCCTTGCGTCAAAGGTCACGGTCGCGGCGGCGTTTGTGGCGGTGGTGATGATCGCAGCCTCGGTCGGGGCGGCGCTGATCGCACCCCACAACCCCTACGACATGGCCGCAATCGACATCTTTGACTCGATGCTGCCGCCCGTTTGGGAAGACGGCGGCGAGCGCCGGTTTCTGCTTGGCACTGATTCCATCGGGCGCGATATCCTGTCGACCATTCTCTACGGCAGCCGCATGTCGATCTTCATAGGCCTGACGAGCGTTGCTTTGTCACTGGTGATCGGCGTGACGCTTGGCCTGATTGCTGGGTATCGCGGCGGGCTCTTGGATTCGATCATCATGCGCCTGGCCGAGGTTCAGCTGGCGCTGCCCACCATTCTGGTGGCGCTGCTGATCAACGGTATCCTGCGCGCGGTCGCACCACCCACGATGGTAAATGACGTGGCGGTGCTGGTCCTGATCCTGTCGATCGGGCTGAGCAACTGGGTGCAGTTCGCCCGCGCCGTCCGGGCATCCACCATGGTGGAGCGGGGGCAGGAATATGTGCTGGCGGTCCGGCTGATCGGGATTGGTCCGATGGCGATCATGTTCCGGCATATCCTGCCCAATGTCATGGGGCCGATCATGGTCATCGCGACGTTGAACCTTTCCGGCGCGATCCTGACGGAAGCGACGCTTTCTTTTCTGGGTGTCGGTGTTCCGTCGACCCGGCCTTCGCTCGGCACGCTGATCAATGTCGGGACCGACTATCTGTTCTCTGGTGCCTGGTGGATCACGATCTTCCCCGGTGCCGCGCTTGCGCTTCTGGTGCTGACGGTCAACCTTGTCGGTGACTGGCTGCGCGACGCGCTCAACCCGACACTGGGGTAACGGCATGAGCCTTCTGGAACTGCGCGATCTCAAGATCCATTTCGACACAAGACGCAGCACCGTCGAGGCCGTGCGCGGCATCGACCTGAGCGTGGAGCGTGGCGAAATTCTTGGCATCGTGGGTGAATCGGGTGCCGGAAAATCTACCATCGGCAATGCCGTCATCGGCCTGCTGGAACCGCCGGGCCGTATCGCCGGGGGTGAGGTCTGGTTTGATGGTGCGCGCATCGACACCCTGCCCGAGGCCGCGCTGCGCCGTATCCGGGGGCGGCGGATCGGGATGATCTTTCAGGACCCGATGACCAGCCTCAACCCGCTGTTCACCATCGGCGACCAGATCGCCGAGACGATCTGCCGCCATACGGGGCAAAGCCGCACGGACGCGATGAAGAAAGCGATTGAACTGCTGCGTGAGGTCGGCATTCCTGACCCGGAAGCGCGCGTCAACGAGTATCCGCATCAGTTTTCGGGTGGGATGCGGCAGCGCGTGGTGATTACACTCGCCCTTTGCGCCGATCCTGATCTGGTGATCTGCGACGAGCCGACGACCGCGCTTGATGTGTCGGTGCAGGCGCAGATCCTTGCGCTGCTCAGGCGGCTTTGTCGCGACAGGAACCTTGGTGCGATCTTCATCACCCATGACATGGGTGTCATCTCTGAAGTGACCGACCGCGTCGCCGTCATGTATCAGGGCAGGGTGATGGAAACGGGGCCTACGGCGGATGTGCTGTCGCGCCCCCAACATGCCTACAGCAAAAGCCTGCTGGCCGCTGTCCCGCGCGGCGATCTGCGTCTGCACCGCTTTCCGCAACTCGACTACCGAGAAGCGGGGGAAACCCGCGCCGCGAAAAAGGTGATCGATCTGGATACGCATTGGCTTGGTCGCCGCATGGATGAGAGGGTGCAGTCTGATACGCCGCTTATACAGGTCAAAGACCTGACGATGCGCTTTGTCAGCCATCATTCCATCATCCCTGCATGGCGCCGAAGTTTCACCGCTGTGCGGGATGTGAGCTTTGACATCCGCCGGGGCGAGACCTTTGGCCTTGTCGGCGAGAGCGGCTCGGGCAAATCTACCGTCGCCCGGATGATCGCGGGCCTTTATGACCCCAGCTTCGGGCGGGTTTTCTACGATGGTTCCGAGGTCGCTGGTCCCGAGGCGCAGCCAATGACGGCGGTTCAGCGTCAGCAGATCCAGATGATCTTTCAGGACCCGTTTTCATCGCTCAACCGGCGCAAAAGGGTCGGTGACATCATTGCTGAACCGATCCGGCATCACCGCCTTGCCACCGACCGTGCCGAGGTGCAGTCGATCGTCGGCGATCTGCTTGATCATGTGGGGCTGGGTGCCGCAGCCGCGCGGCACTATCCGCACGAGTTTTCCGGCGGGCAGCGTCAGCGGATTTCTATTGCGCGGGCGCTGGCCACCCGGCCGCAGTTCCTGATTTGTGATGAGCCGACATCCTCGCTCGATGTCTCCATTCAGGCGCAGATCCTGAACCTGCTGAAAAACCTGCAGGCAGATCTGGGTCTGACCATGCTGTTCATCAGCCATGACCTGCCGGTGATCCGCCAGATGTGTGACCGCATCGGCGTTATGAAAGCGGGCGAACTGGTGGAACTGGCCCCGGCCGAACAGCTATTCGAGGCCCCGCGGCACGCCTATACGGCTGAACTGCTGTCGCTGATGCCTCAGGTTGCGTCTGCCCCTGCCGCAGATCGCGACGTCATGCCGTAATCCGCCGGTTCATTCGTCGCTCAAGGGGGGCGCGGCCGCATGCGTTTGCCCCGGCAGGCGGACTTCCATCCAGTCCGGGCGGTAGGTCACGCCGTCATGCATTTCCCGGATATGCCGCCGCAGCATATCCATGAACCGGTTTGCCAGGGGTGCTGCGATACGTTCGCGTTGCCGGAACGCCGAAAAGGTAAACTCGATCACCGGATCGAACGGGATGGCAACCACATCCGGCCAGAACTGTTGCCGCACACCCAGCGGTTCAACGATGGCAACACCAACACCGCGCGATACCAGCGAATTCGCCTCGGCCGAGGCGAACACCTCGATGCGCATCTTCCGGTTCACGCGAAACTGCTCGAACACCCCGTCGGTGATGTGGCGCATCCGGCTGTTGCGGGTGAACGAGATGAATTCTTCGCCCTCAAAATCCTTCGGCCCGACACGGGCGCGGGAGGCCAGCCGGTGGCCCTTCGGCACGATACAGACCGAACTTGCGTGAAAGAGGGGTTCGATCTTCAAAGACGGATGCTGATACTGCGTCACCGAGAACCCGATATCGACATTGCTGCCCAGCACATCCGGGCCGACATTCGATGACATGTCCAGCAGCACATCGACACCTGGGTTCTCTTTCGCAAATTCCGCCACCGCATCGGCTACCAGCGTCAGCCCGATGGTTGAGGCGGTGATGATGCGCAGCTCACCGGTGCGGAATGTGCGCAGGTCCTCGGCGAAGCGCTCGACATCGGCGAGCGAGGCGAAGAGGCGCCGTACCTCGTTGTAGAGCAGTCGCGCCTCATCGGTCGGAAGCAGCCGCCGCTTCTCGCGGTGGAAAAGCGTCAGTTTCAGGTCAATTTCCAGACCGGCCAGCATTTTGCTCATGGCGGGCTGTGTCACGAAGATCCGGTTGGCGGCTTCGGTCACGGTGCCTGTTTCCATGAACTGGATGAAGGCCTCTAGCTGTCGGTGGGTGATGCGCAAGTCAGTCCTCCTTTGCGCAACTTTACCGTCAGAAAGGAGTTCGGCAAAGGTTATCGCCGAAACGCCGGATCAGTAATCGTCAACCTGCTGCCGGGGGCCAACTTCCTGCCCAAGGCATCAGCGCCTCGATCGCCGCAGCGACCGCGAGCAACCGCGCCTCACTGTGCCAGGGGCCGACAATCTGCATGCCGATCGGGATACCTTTTGACGACATTCCCACCGGGACCGACATTGCCGGGTGTCCGCTGGCGTTTTGCAACACCGTGTAGGGATACCACGCCTCGCGCAGGGGGCCATGTTCGACCCCGTCCACAATCAGCGGTTCGTCCTGCTTGTGCTCGGCGGCCAATGAGGGGGTTGCGATGGTCGGAGTGATGTAGATATCGGCCCCGTCGAACTGCCGCTCGACTTCATGGAAAATGCTGGTCCGTGCCCGCAATGCCATAGCCAATGCGTCATAGGTATGCTGCGCGCCGGGTGTCAGTGACAGCCGCGCAGTGCGGTCCATCCGTGCACCATGCTCGTGCAGCAGATGGCCAAAGCGGGCATACTGATAGGCACGCATGTAGATCAGCGCATTATCAAGGTCATGCACCGGCGCGTCGATCACCCCGGCATTCACCGCACCGGCATCGGTCATCGCCTCTACCGCCGCTTTCACCGCAGCCTCAACTTCGGGGTCAACCCAGTCGTTCACAGTGCGCATCATCAGCCGCAAGCGCAGACCTTTGAGCGCGGAAATCGGGTCGTCCGGCAGATTGACCAACGCTGTGCTGCCGCCCAGCGACCAGGGGTCGCGCCGGTCCGGCCCCTTCATGGCGTTGAAGCCAAGTACCATGTCGGCGATGGACCGCGCCATCACCCCGATACAGGTGAAAGAGCCGAAGACATCGGTTGTTGTCTCATGCGGGATGGCCCCCCAAGTGGGTTTGATCCCGGCAACCCCACAGGCTGAGGCCGGGATGCGCCCTGATCCGGCCCCGTCAGAGGTGACATGCAGCGGCCCGAAGCCCATCGCCGCGCCGATACCCGCCCCGCCCGACGAGCCGCCGCAACTGCGGCTCAGATCCCATGGGTTGCGGCTGATGCCCTGTGTGGGGCAATCCGTCAGCACCTTGTGGCCGAACTCCGGGGTCGTGGTCTTGGCAAAAGGGATTGCGCCCTTGCGGCGTAGCCGGGCGATGGCCTCGGCATCGTGATCGGCGATCACGCCTTCATAGGCGAACGAGCCCATTTCCAGCGGCAGCCCCCTGACCGCCAGAAGATCCTTGGCGGTGACCGGCAGGCCCTGCAACGCGCCCGGTTCCTCACCCCGGGCCAGCGCCGCGTCGCGCGCCGCGGCCTCGGCCATGGCGGCCTCGGGGTCCACGTGGGCGATGCCGTTGGTCTGGCCGTCCAGCTTTTCAACACGGTCCAGCACGGCGCGCATGAGGGTCGTGGCTTTGATGTCACCTGACTGAAGCTTCGGCAGGAGGTCTGTGGCCGTCATTCGGCAGAGTTCATCATCATGCATTTCGTTGCCTCCACTTCCGTTGCTCCCACTTTGGTTCGCTGCCGCAGGTCCTCATCGTGTTCACAGCCGCAGGAATGCGCGCGCATTTCCCGACAACCAGCGATCGGCGATATCGGCACCGATCGGCAGGTTGCGCACTTCGTCGATGACGCGGCCCATGGGCATCATCGGCCAGGCGGTGCCAACGATCATCCTGTCTTTCAGGATGGTCCGCCCATACTGCATTAGCGGCCCATAGCCCGAATGCTCGACATTCAGCAGCTTGGGCCGCATCGCCACCAGTCCGATCCACAGGTTCGGATGCCGCCACGCGACGGCCAGAAGCTCGTCTACCCAAGGCCAGCCCGGCGGCGCGGCGCAGACCCGCAGCTCCGGAAAGTCGCAAAGCACCCGGTCCAGCATCGCGGGCCTGCCAAAATCCGGCGAGGATTTCAGCGAGAAGTTCACGCCGACATGGATGTTCACAGGGATATCCAGCTCTACGCATTTCGCATAAAGCGGGTACATCCGTCGGTCGTCAATGGCCAGCCGGTTCTCGAAGCACTGAAGGTTCAGCCCCTTCAGGCCCAGTTCCCGCACCCCATGTTCAAGTTCGCGCACGGCGGTCATGCCCTTGTTGGGATCGACCCCGGCAAAACCGACAAAGCGACCCGGATGCGCGGCCACCACCTCGGCCACCGCCTCATTCGTGACGCGGCCGCCGAACGTTGTCTCGACATCGCGGCCCTTGAGTACTGTCAGCCCGATGCCCGCGTCGTCGCAGGCGGAAAACCACTGCTCCAGTGTCATCTCTCCACGCTCCGCCGCTGCCTCAGAGGCGGCATAGACGCGCCGGTAGTTTGCCAGATGGCTTGCGTCGGGTAGCTTCAGTGACGCAATCGGCGGCGTCGCGCCATAGTCGATGATCATGGATTGCCCCTTATCGCCAGATGTTCTCGACCCGGTCAAAAGAGCCGGTGCGGTGGTCCGTGCGCGCCTTCGCCAGTTCGGCTTTCGCTACTTTGAACGAGGTGGTCCGCGGCATGTTCTCGATGAATTCGAAGTAGCGGGGGATCTTGAATGCGGCGAGCCTCTGAGCGGCGTAATCCGAGATCCGGTGGACAAGTGCGGCATCCGGCTGGTGGCCGTTGCGCAAGGTGAGATACGCTTTGACCTCTTCGCCGCGCAGATCATCGGGCACGGGGATCAAAGCGACCTCCTCAATCTCATCCATGTCGCGCAGCACGCCCTCTACCTCGCGGCAGGCGATGTTCTCACCGGCGCGGCGGATCATGTCTTTCTTTCGGCCGACAATATAGTGAAAACCCTGCGCGTCGCGCCTGAACAGATCGCCGGTATGGAACCAGCCGTCCCTGAGAGCGTCGGCGGTGGCCTCGGGGTTATTGTAATAGCCCTGAAATATGCCCTCGCCCCGGATCAGCAATTCGCCGGTTTCACCGTCGGGCACGTCTGCGCCGCGCTCATCGATTACTCTGGTTTCGCGAAAGGCGGTTGCGATGCCGCAACTGCCTGATCCGACCATCTCTGCCGCTTCCATCGGCACGTATAGGCCTGATCCGATCTCGGTCATGCCAAAAGCTTCTCTGGCAATGAAGCCATATCGCGCCTCGATCTCGGCATGAACCGAGGCGCGGACGCCGTAGATATTCGCCCGGACAACCCGGTTTTTCCGGTCATGTGGTGCAGGGGGTTGCTTGCTGGCCGCTTCAGGAAAGAGGCAGAATTCGATACGGTGCTCACACAGCCAACGCGCGAATTTCGAGGCGCTCTGTCTGCGCCCGACAACCAGGGTGCCACGCTGATAGATTGCCATGAGAAGCAGCCATTGCGGGTCCATATAGGTGAAGGGCGTGGTGGCAAGTATCCGCCGGAAGCGCTGCCCGTCGCGCCAGGCATTAACCATGCCTGTCGTCAGCCAGTAGCGGTGCGTCAGCATGCATCCTTTAGGCAAACCCGTAGTGCCAGAAGTATACTGGATATTCATGAGCGTATCGCGGTGCAGATACGGTGACGGGCAGGCCACGGCCTCTGCCCCATTCCACCGATCCTGCCAGTCCACGCTGTTGACGATAAGTGCCTGTATCCCCGGATCGTGCTCTTGCAGGACCGCCGCCAGTTCATCATGGACAAGCAGCAGCTTTGCGCCGGAATTCTCTACCACATAGGCAAGTTCGCGCGTGGAATACCGGGTGTTCACCGGCACCATGATCGCGCCGATCCGTGCCAGTCCAAGCCAGATCAGCGGCATTTCGGGAACATTGGGCAACATCACCGCCACCCGGTCCCCGTGCCGCACACCGGCTGCCGCAAGCAGTGCGCCCATCTTCAAGCTGTCACGTTTCACCCCACCATAGGTTGCCGTCAGCCCCTCGTCGAAGAACTCCCACAAGGTGGCATCCGGACATTCGTCAGCGGCGGTGTCCAGCAGATGCGGAATGGTTTCTGGAAACGCGGCCGCTTCAATGGTGGCCCGGCGTTCTTCAGGGGTCTGGTCAGTAGTGGTCAGGGGAACGGGTGTCATCGCGATCTTTATGCCTTGGGTTTTCCGAATTCAGGGGCGTCCAATCCATCCGCCTTGTCCTACCTAGACAGCCATCGCGCAGACCGACAAATCGCGAATGACGTGGAAAACATTCCCTCAGGTTATTCATTCCCGCCCGGTGCCGTTCGATCAGCACCAAGGGCTGCAGATATCGGGGCGCGCAGCATTGAAACATTCCTTTGCGGAATGAACTGCGCATGAGTTGGTATTTGACTTGAGGGCACCCGTCAGCGGCAAACTGGACCCATGTTCGACCGTATTGCCACAGATCGAATGAACCGGAGCCGCCAAGTGCCCAGTCATAACCCATCAAGCGATCTCATCCTGCAGATCGAGGCCGTCACCAAAACCTTTGATGCAAACCCTGCAGTGGATTGTGTCGATCTGGACGTAAGGCGCGGCGAGTTCGTGACCCTGCTGGGCCCGTCGGGCTGCGGCAAATCCACGCTGTTGCGGATGATCGCCGGGTTTGAGACGCCGACATCGGGGCGCATCAAAATCAGCGGGCGCGACATCTCGCGGCTGGCACCCTATGACCGTGAAATCGGCATGGTGTTTCAGAACCTTGCGCTCTTTCCGCATATGAATGTCTACGACAATGTGGCCTTTGGCCTGCGCGCTCGCAACCGGACCAAGGGCATGGATGGCAAGGTGCGCGAGATGCTGTCGCTCGTCGGCCTGGAAGGGTTCGAGGAGCGGCGCACCGGCCAGATATCCGGCGGCCAGCGCCAGCGGGTGGCTTTGGCGCGCTCTCTTGTGACATCGCCCGAGCTGCTGTTGCTGGATGAGCCGCTTTCGGCGCTCGACCTCAAGCTGCGTCGCCAGCTTCAGGTCGAGCTGAAGCGCATCCAGCAGGAAACCGGCATCACGTTCATTTTTGTTACCCATGATCAGGAAGAGGCCCTGTCGATGTCGGACAGGATCGCCGTGATGAATGCGGGCCGGGTTGAGCAGTTCGGCACCTCTGTCGAGACCTATCACCATCCCCGGACCGAGTTTGTGGCGCGTTTCGTGGGTGAGACCAACTTGCTGAAGGGCGTCATCGTCGAAAGCGAAGGGGCGAATGCGCTGTTGGAACTTTCCGGCACGGGAGCGCGGGTGCCGGTGCCGGGCGGGGCGCAATCCGTGGCAGGGCAGGGGGGGCAGGTGACCATCTCCATCCGGCCCGAACATGTAAATCTGGGTGCACCAGACGAACATCTTGTCCCGGCGCGCGTGCGCTCGCACAGCTTTTCCGGCGCGACAATCACTTACACGCTTGACAGCGACGCCGGCCCGCTGCTGGCGCAGGTGGCCTTTAAAGCTGGGGGGGCGCACCCATTGGCAGTGGGCGAAGCCGTCTCGGTCGGATGGCCGCAAACCTCCGTCACGACAATCCCTGCGTAACCCGGTCGCGACCCGCTTCGCGCAACTTCGCCACGACCATCCCCGCAAAGCCGGGGCAATTTTAACCCACAAGGAGGATGACCAATGAAACTGACCAGACGTGCAACCATTGCCGGGGCGCTTGGCTCTGCTGCGGCCCTGTCGCTGCCCGGGCGGCTGATGGCGCAATCGAATACGCTGCTGCATGCCTCTTGGGGCGGCGGCGTCGGCTCAACTTGGAACGCGGCTTTTGCCGATCCTTTCGCGGCCGAGACCGGCGCCAGCGTGCGCATTGTCGATGTGCCCAACCCCGAGGCGCAACTGCGTGCTCAGGCTGGAAACCCGCAGTATCACTCGGCCATCGGCACCTTTGTTCAGGGTGTGAACATGATGCGCGATGATATGCTTGAGACCTTCTCGATCGATGAACTGCCCGAGATGCGCAACATCGACGAGAAGTACTGGCTCAAGACCGAGGATGGTCGCCTGGCCGGGATCACCCCCTATTTCGCCTATTACGGTATCGCGGTGAACACCAACGAGGCTTCGCTTGAAGACTTCACCTCATGGCGCAACCTCGCTGATGAGCGATGGGCGGACCGGCTGGGTATGACCCGCCCGATCTATCTGTCAACCTATGACCTGACGATGCTGAGCAAGGCCGCCGGGGGTGACGAATATGATATCGCAGGCGGGATGGAACTGCTGGAAGGGATGGCACGGAACGTTCTTATTGTCTCCAACTCGCTTGCGCAGCAGAACACCATGCTGGAGCGTGGCGAGGTTGCGGCGATGCCGTTCTATTCAACCCGCATCTGGGCGATGCACGAGGCCGGGGTGCAGCATGTCGACATGATAATCCCCGAAGAGGGCGCGCTTTTGCTGCCCTATGTCGTTGTCGCGCCCAAGGGGGTTGCCGACCGTGAGCAGGTGGCCGAATGGCTGAACTATATCGCCGGGGCGGCACCTCAGGAACGCGGCATGGCGATTTCAGGCTATATCCCGGCGAATTCTCAGGCCGTGGCCACAGATGAGATCATTGCCAAGATCGGCATGACTTACGAGGAGCTTCTGGGCAGGCTCTACCAGCCTGACTGGGGCCATATCGCGGCCAACCAGCAAGATACGGTTGCGGCGATTGATCAGATGCTTGCCCGCTTCTGACCTGCTTTCCGGCCCGGGCTGACCGGGCCGGCCCCTTCCCGTGACGCAGCACCGCCTGACGCCTGTGCGTCAGCCATTCCGGAGTGGACAACCCGTGCCCAAACCTCTTCGAACCGCCCTGTTGCTGGCACCTTCCGCGATCCTGATGGGTGTTTTCCTCATTGGTCTGGTGCGGCTGGTGTCCTCGTCGCTGATGATCGACGGGCAGTTCGACATCACCCACTATGTCGATATCCTGAACCGGCCTGACTATGTGCAGATGCTGGGCCGTACCCTGCGCACCGCAGCACTGACAACGCTTTTCTCGCTGCTGATCGGCTTTCCCACCGCCTATTATGTCGCCCGCTACAAGGGGAACCGGAACTTCCTGCTACTTCTCATCATCTTTCCGTGGCTCGTCTCCATCGTGGTGCGCAGCTACGGCTGGATGGTGATCCTGGGGCCGCGCGGGCTGATCAACAGCTTCATCACATGGACAGGGCTGGTCGAGCGGCCCTTGCGGCTGATGTACAACGATTTCGGGGTGATTCTGGGCCTTGTGCATGTGCTCTGCCCTTTCATGATCATCGCCATTCTGTCGGTGCTGATGCAGATCCCGCGCAGCCTTGAAGAAGCCTCCATGAGCCTCGGTGGCCGGCCCGCCTACAGCTTCCGCACGGTGCTTTTGCCGCTGTCACTGCCCGGTATCCTGACCGGGATCACGCTGGTCTACCTGATGGCGACCGGGGCCATCGTTACGCCGCTACTGCTGGGTGGCCTTCGCAACACCATGCTTGGCACGGAGATCTTTCAGGAGGTCATGCATTTCTTCAATTATCCGAAAGCGGCAGCACTGGCCACTGTGCTGCTTGTCACGGCGCTGGTGGTGGTCATCCCCATCCAGATTTTTGAGCGATGGCTTGCCCGGCGCCTGCGTGAGGGAGAGAGCCATTGATTACCCGTCTCATCGCCCTCTCCGTTCTCCTGATCCTGCCCCTGCCGATTGTGATTGTGGTGCTGTCGTCCTTTACCTCGGCAGGCTATCTTTCCTTTCCCATCCACGGGGTGTCGCTGCGCTGGTATGGCGAGTTCCTCGGTTCGGCGGATTGGCTGCGCGTGCTCGGCGTTTCGGCGGTTCTGGCCCTGATCGGCGCGTTCGTCAGTACGGCGGCCTCGTTCGGCGCCGCTTGGGCGGTGGTCCGGCACCGGATGCGGTTCGGCGCAACCTATGAGACCATTCTGCTGACACCGCTCATCTTCCCGCATGCGGCGATCGGGGTCATCATGATCGTCACCCTGTCCAGCCTTGGCTGGCTGGGCACCTTCACCGGGTTGGTTCTGGTGCATTGCATCCTGACCATACCTTATGCCTATCGCCCGATTGTCGCAGCCCTGCGCAAATCCGACCCGGCCCTTGAAGAAGCGGCGGCCAGCCTTGGCGCACGCCCTTGGCGGACCTTCTGGACAGTATCGCTTCCGGCAGCCCGCCCGGGCCTTGTGACCTCGTTCCTGTTCAGTTTCATCATCTCTTTTGACGAGGTGACGGTGACCCTGTTCGTCGTTGGCCCACATGTCATGACACTGCCCGTGCAGGTCTTCTCGGAAGTGCTGGAAAGCGCCAGCCCGGTTATCGCTGCCGTGTCGGCCACGCTGGTGCTGTTCACCACGGCTATCGTCTTTGTCCTTGACCGCTTTATCGGCCTGCAGTTCTTCGTCGAGCGCGATTGATGGGGGCATTGTCAGACCAGCCCTACTGGTGGGAAGAGGCACCGCCACGGCGGCTGGGGCACCATCCGCCCGCCCGCTCGGATGTTGTCATCATCGGTGGCGGCTATACCGGGTTGAATGCGGCGCTGACCCTGCGCCGGGCAGGTGTCGGGGTGACGGTGCTGGAGGCCGGGGATTTCGGTGAAGGCGCCAGCACCCGGAACGCGGGGCATGTCTCCAGCGGCGTTAATCTCGGCAAGTCCGCTGCCCAATCCAATGTGCGTTCGCCGCTGGAACAAAGCCTGCCCGCCGGGGTTTTTCAGTCGCTCAGGGATGAGGCCGCCGCCTCGTTCGACTTTATTGAGGCCCGGCTGCGCGAACTGCCCGATGATGCGCAATACCGGCGCTCAGGCCGGGTGGTCTGCGCTTCGCTGCCGGTCCATTTCGCGGCAATGCGGCAGAAGTCAGTTTCAATGACGCGCGATGGTGTGCGCCTTTTCCCGCGTGATCAACAGCGCGCGGCCATCGGATCAGACCTGTTCCACGGGGTGATGACGATCGACCGGGCTGGGCAGCTTCACCCCGCAAAATACCTGCACGCGCTTGTGGACCGTACGTTGGCCGAAGGCGCGGTGCTTTGTGACAATCACCGCGTCACCAGCATAAAGCGCGAAGGGACGGGCTGGCGGCTGGACGCGGGTGCGGCGCGGGTGAGCTGCGACAAGGTTCTGATCGCCACCAACGGCTATTGCGACGGGTTACTGCCTTGGTTACGCCGCCGCGTGATCCCGGCGGCCAGCTATATCGTGGTGACTGATGACCTTCCCGCAGGCATGATCGACACGATGTTGCCAGAGGGCCGCACGGCGGTCGATACAAAGCGGTTGCTCAGCTATTTCCGCCCCACGCCAGACCGCCGCAGACTACTCTTCGGCGGGCGTGCCAGCCTGAATGCGCGCGATCCGCGACAGATCGCCCCGGAACTGGCGCGCCGCCTGCACGCGGTCTTTCCTGTCACACGCGGTATCGCAATGCGCCATGCATGGTCCGGGCAGATTGCCTTCACCTTTGACCTTCTGCCGCATCTGGGCGCGCATGAGGGAGTGGCCTATGCGCTGGGTTGCAACGGATCAGGCGTTGCGATGCAAAGTTTCCTTGGGCACAGGGCCGGGCAGGGACTGGCGGGCGGCGAGACATCGCCATTCTGGAACCTTGGCTTTCCCACAATGCCGTTCTATCGCGAAACGCCGTGGTTCCTGCCTGCGATGACGGGCTGGTATCGGATGCGCGATGCGATCGACCGGCTGACCGGGCGTTGACCTGGCCACATGACCGGGCAACTGTTCAACGGCCCAATTTGCAACACCGGATGCGACCTGCCATGCCTATGGCCGCCCGGAAAACCGGAGGAATCTGATGATCGGTGCCGAAATCGTCGTGCGGACGCTTGTGAACTGCGGGGTCGACACCTGCTTTGCCAACCCCGGAACATCCGAGATGCATTTCCTGTCCGCGCTTGACGCCGTGCCTGCCATGCGCCCGGTCCTCGCCTTGCAGGAAAACGTGGCGACTGGCGCGGCGGACGGATTTGCCCGCATCGCAGGGCGGCCCGCCGCAACGCTCTTGCATCTGGGTCCGGGGCTGGCGAACGGGCTATCGAACCTTCACAACGCTGCGCGCGCGCTCAGCCCGGTTGTCAACATCGTGGGCGATCACGCCACAGGGCATCGACGGCTGGATGCGCCCCTGACCTCTGACATCATCTCGCTGGCCCGGACAGTCGGTGTTTCAACCCGCTGCGTCATGCCGGGCCGGGGCGCCGGGGCGGAAACTGCGGCGGCGGTTGCCGACAGCCTTGGCCCGGTGCCCGGCGTGGCGACGCTGCTTCTGCCTGCCGATGCCGCGTGGCAGGAGGCCGGGGAGGGTGTCGCGGGGCTGCACCACGAACCCGGACCGGCAACGCCGCCCGTGGACCCGCGCGTCGTTGTTGCCGCGCTGCGGCAGCCCGGTGCGGTTCTGTTTCTGGGCCATGGTGCCGTGCGGGGTAAAGCCTTGCGCCTTGCCGGTCAGATTGCCCGCGCCACCGGCGCAGCACTGGTTGCGCAGACAACCAACCCGGTCACTGATCGTGGCGCGGGTTGCGTTGCGGTGGAGCGGCTGCCCTTCGCGCCGGATCTGGCGCGCGAGCGGCTGGCGTCTGCCCCCGCCCTTGTTTTGGCGGGTGCGCGCGCCCCGGTTGCGTTCTTCGCCTATCCCGGAAAGCCGGGACGGTTGAGCGCGCCGGACACAGCGGTGATCGAATATTTCCCACCCGAATGCCCGGCAATCGAGGCGTTGGCCGCACTTGCTGACGCCTGTGGCACCACCGCAGATACAGACGTCACCGCCCATGTCATCCCGGATCGCCCGACCGGCCCGCTGAACGCGGGTGCGCTGGGTGCAGTTCTGGCGCGTCACCTTGTGGAAGGGGCTGTGGTGGTCGATGAAGCGATCACCAATGGTGTTGCGATAGCCGCAGCAACCCGGGGTGCCGCACCGCACCGCTGGTGCCAGAATATGGGCGGCTCCATCGGATATGGCGCGCCTCTCGCAACCGGATGCGCGATTGCCGACCCGACGGTTCCCGTTGTGGCGCTGATCGGCGATGGCTCGGCCATGTATACCATTCAGGCACTCTGGACCCATGCGCGCGAAGGCCTGAACGTGACGACCATCATACTCGCCAACCGTCGCTACAGTATCCTGCAATCCGAAGTTGCCAAGCTGGACAGGCGTCATGAAAGCGATGTCATGGAGAAGATGCTGCGCATTGATGGCCCTAGACTCGATTTCGTACATCTTGCGCGTGGGATGGATGTTCCGGCTGAGCGCGTGACCACGGCAGATGCGCTCGACAGAGTGCTGGAAGAGGCGATGCGCACCCGTGGGCCCATGCTGATTGAGGTTGATTTGTAGGGCCGCCGGGCTCCCGCTCACGCTTTCCACACCAGCTCCACCCGACGAACGGTCTGCGCGGTTTTGCGTGTGGGCTTGGGCATTTCCTGCCTGGGCCTGATGTATGGCCAGTGGTTGCATGCAATGGGGGGGCGCAATGGGGTGTCGCAAACAGTTAGCCAAATGGAAAAGTTTAGGTTGACTGCGTGGCGTGGATGCCAGTAACTTATCCAAATGGCTAAGCATGATTCCACCCTTGACCTGCTGTTCACTGCACTCGGCGATCCGACGCGGCGCGCGATCCTGACGCGGCTTGCGCAAGGGGATGCCAGCGTCAGCGAACTTGCCGCGCCGCATGACATGGCGCTGCCGTCCTTCGTGAAGCACCTTCGCAAACTTGAAGCGGCAGGGCTGATCACGTCCAGCAAAGAGGGGCGGGTCCGATCCTGCGCCCTCTCGCCGTCAGCCTTTGCTCCGATGGACGACTGGCTGAGCGCGCAGCGGGACATCTGGAACAACCGCCTTGATCGTCTTGACGATTATGTCAGCAATCTCAAAAGGATGAGAGACAATGAAACTGGACCCGAAAACTGACCTCAAACTAGAACGCACCGTGGCTGCGCCCCGCACACTGCTGTGGGAATGCTGGACAACGCCTGCGCATATCAAGCAGTTCTTCGTGCCGCAGCCGCATCTGGTGAAAGACTGCGAGATCGATCTGCGCATAGGCGGACGGTTCAATACCGTCTTCGATGTGGAGGGAAATGAACTGAAGAACGAGGGCGTCTATCTGGAGATTGTCCCGGAAGAAAAGCTCGTGTTCACCGATGCCTACAGCGAAGGCTGGAAGCCCAGCGAGAACCCGTTCATGACGGCGATCATCCAGTTTGAAGATGCGCCGGACGGTGGCACCCGCTACACCGCGATCGCCCGCCACCGAACCCCTGAGGCCCGGCAGTCGCATGAGGACATGGGCTTTTTCAGTGGCTGGGGGACGGTGGTTGATCAGCTTGAAGCTTACGCCCGGTCGTTGACGCGGTGATCTGCGCTCAGCTTTCGAGGCCTTGATACTGGGCGTCACTCACCGCGTCCAGCCAGGTTACGGCTTCGCCGTCGAGCGCCTCGGCAATGGCGATATGTGTCATGGCGGTATCAGAGGTGGCACCATGCCAGTGCCGCTCTCCGGGTGCGAACCAGACGATGTCGCCGGGCCGCAGTTCTTTGCGCGGGCCACCGTCAGACTGCGCCCAGCCCAGCCCGGCAGAGACGATCAGCGTTTGCCCAAGCGGGTGCGTATGCCAATGAGTGCGTGCACCGGGTTCAAAGGTCACGATCACGCCACCCACCCGTGCCGGGGCTTCGCGGCTGAAGCGCATGTCCATGCGGACCGTACCGGTGAAGTATCCGGCCGGGCCGGGGACCGACGGGATAGAGCCGTTTCGCTGAATGTCCATTTCATGCTCCTTGTTGCGCGGGTGATCACGATGACAGGCAGAGCCCGCAAATCAAGCGGGACCTGTCCGCGCGATCCGGCAGCGCAGGCCAACGGGCCCGTCAAAGCCAACCAGATCGCGCGCGGCCAGATCAATCAGATGCGCCAGCACATTGCGCGCGGCGGCGGGCAAAAGGGCAGGCGGCACGTCGGTATACACCGCGTCGGTGATCGCCTGTGCATCGCCTGCACCCGCCGCGATTGCGGCGAGGATTGCGCGTTCGCGCCCCTGCCGGTGCGCGCGCAATTCACGGATGCGCGCAATGCCATCGACAACCGGCGCGCCGTGACCGGGGTACAGACGGGCCGGCCCCACCGCTTCCAGCCGGTCAAGGCTGGCCATGAAATCAGTCAGATCGCCATCCGGCGGCGAAACAAGGCTGGGTGCCCAGCCCATCACCTGATCGCCGGTGAACAGCGCTGTCCCCCAATGAAAGCACAGATGGTTGCCGAAATGCCCCGGTGTGTGAAGGGCGCGCAGCTCCAGCCCGCCGATATCCAGCGCAGAGCCATCCGGCAGGCGCTCGTCCGGGGCGAAGGCGCTGTCCACCCCCTCGCCTCCGCCAACCGGCTGATCAGCGAGCGATCGCATCCGCGCGGAACGCCCGGCAGCCGAATCACCATAGGCCAGAACCGGCGCGCCGGTATGGGTGGCGAGTGGGCGGGCAGCAGGGGAATGGTCGATATGCGAATGGGTCACCAGAATGCGCGTGATCCGCTCGCCCGGTGCCAGCGCCGCAAAAATGGCGCGCAGATGGGCGGGATTGTCCGGGCCCGGGTCAATCACCGTGACCGAGCCTTCGCCCAAGAGCCAGGTATTGGTGCCACGTTCGGTCATCGGCGAGGCGTTGGGCGCGAGAACCAGGCGCAACCCGTCATCTAGGGCAAGCACGGCACCGGGGCGAGGGTCAAAGGGTGGGGGCTGGGTCACGGCGGGCCTCGTCAAGCGCTGGGGTCGGGCGTAAGGTAAACACATGTTGGCCGGGATGCTCAAATCGATAATGCCACGCGGGCTCTATTGGCGGGCCGCGCTGATCCTCTTTGTGCCGGTGGTAACGATCCTTCTGGTGGTGTCGGTGGTGTTTATCCAGCGCCATTACGAGGGCGTGACGCGCCAGATGACGGGGAATTTCGCGCGCACCGCCGATTACATTCGCGCGCAAGTCGAAGCCCAGCCAGACCCACAGGCGGCGGCCCGGCGCGCGGAGGAAATGGCGGCGGCTTTCGGCATGGGTGTAAGTATCCGTCCGGTCCCAGCACCTGCTCTGACACCGGACCCGGTCGCCTTCTATGATCTCAACAGCCGCTTCGCGCAGGCTCAGTTGCGCGAGGCGTTGCAGGGCGTGACCTTCGTTGGCGTTATTGATGGCGCGGTCAGGCTGCGGCTGGAAAGCGGCGAGGAGCTATTGGAGCTGACCTTTCCGCTCACCCATGTGGCAGCGCGCAATCCCCATCAGCTTTTGGTGGTGATGCTGTTGAGCGGTGTTCTGATGTCACTGATTTCGTTTGTTTTTCTAAAGAATCAGGTGCGCCCTATTCGGCGTCTGGCTTTGGCTGCCGAAGCCTTTGGGCGCGGCGAGGTCAAGCCCTACTACGCCACCGGTGCGACCGAGGTGCGCGCAGCAGGGCGCGCGTTCTTGCAGATGCGGCGGCGGATCGAGCGGCATATCGAACAGCGGACCCTGATGCTGTCTGGCGTCAGCCATGACCTGCGCACGCCGCTGACCCGGATGAAGCTGGGGTTGTCCATGCTCGATCACGAGCCTGAGGCCCGCGCGCTTCTGGCTGATGTCCGGCAGATGGAGGCGTTGATCGACCGGTTTCTGGAATTCGCGCGCGCCGACGTTTCCGAAGAAGCACGACCCGTGGACGTGCCCGCCTTGCTGGCCGAACGGGTGGCAGCGGTCTGTCGGTCCGGGTTAATGACCACGCTTCAACCCTGCACCAGCTCTGGCACTGACCCGCTGGTGATGATGCTGCGGCCTGAATTGTTTGCCCGAGCGCTCGACAATGTGTTGGAAAACGCCCGGCACTATGCGTCTCGTGCCGAGGTGCGGCTCGATATCGGTGCAGAAACCATCGTGGTGATCATCGAGGACGATGGACCGGGCATCGACCGGAAACAGCGTGCAGATGCGGTCAAACCCTTTGTGCGGCTGGATACCGCGCGGGGTGCCAGCGACCGGGCTGCCGGGGCTGGGCTGGGGCTGGCGATTGTGGCCGATGCGTTGCGCAGCCATGGCGGCCGGCTTGTGCTTGAACAGGGGCAGACACCCGGGCTGGGCGGGTTGGAGGCCCGGCTGATCCTGCCCGCAACGCTGCGCGTGATGCCCGGCTGAAGGGTGCGCGCGAACTGACCGACAGTTGGTGCTGTGTCAGCGCGCCTGACGACGCGCCATGAAGGCCAGACGCTCGAACAGATGCACATCCTGTTCGTTTTTCAGCAGCGCCCCGTGCAGCTTGGGCAGGGCGTTGACCCCGTCGCGTTTCAGGTCTTCTGGTCCCAGATCCTCGGCCAGCAGCAGTTTCAGCCAGTCCAGCATCTCGCTGGTTGAAGGTTTTTTCTTCAGCCCCGGCGTTTCGCGCAGTTCAAAAAACTGGGTCAACGCACTGGACAGAAGCCCTTCCTTGATGCCTGGAAAATGCACCCGCACAATCTGTGACAGCGTCTCGGCATCAGGGAAGCGGATGAAATGGAAGAAACAGCGCCGCAGAAACGCGTCTGGCAACTCTTTTTCGTTGTTCGAGGTAATGATCACCACCGGGCGGTGACGCGCGCGGATTGTCTCGCCGGTCTCGTAGACAAAGAACTCCATCCGGTCCAGTTCCTGCAACAGGTCGTTGGGAAACTCGATATCGGCCTTGTCCACTTCATCAATCAACAGCACCACTTTCTCGCCGGCCTCGAAGGCTTGCCACAGCTTGCCCTTGCGGATGTAGTTGCGCACATCCGCCACCCGCTCTTCGCCCAGCTGGCTGTCGCGCAACCGGCTGACGGCGTCATACTCATAAAGCCCCTGTTGCGCGCGGGTGGTCGATTTCACGTTCCACTCGATGATCTGCATGTCCAGCGATTGCGCGACCTGCCGCGCCAGTTCGGTCTTGCCGGTGCCGGGTTCCCCCTTGACCAGCAGCGGGCGCTCCAAAGTCACGGCGGCATTGACAGCCATCGTCAGATCGTCGGTGGCGATATAGGTCTCGGTCGAAGTGAAGCGCATTCGATGACGTCCTCGGGCAAGGGGCTGGGCCGTTAGGGGCGGGCCGAAACCTAGCCTGTGCACAGGCGGGCTTCAAGGCTGCGTTGTCGCCTTGTTTTCATCGTTTGGCGGCCCCTGCGTGTCCGCATGGCACCGGATGCCGGTTTGTGGCGATTATCCTCGTGACAATTCCAGAGGCTTGCAGTAAATCGGCCTCGCGAGGGAGCCCGTATGACAGCTGTGAAGCAACCCATTGATTCAGATGCAGTCAGCCCCGGGCAAACAGGGGAAGTGCAGATGAAGCCAGAAGTATTTCTACCAGATGATTACCGACCCGCCGAAGACGAGCCGTTTATGAACAAACGCCAGCTCGAGTATTTCCGGCGCAAGCTGATGGCGTGGAAAGAAGAGATCCTGAACGGAAGCAAGGAAACTCTGGCCGGGCTGGCCAGCGGCACGCGCAATCTGCCCGATATCGCCGATCGCGCGTCCGAAGAGACTGATCGTGCGCTTGAGTTGCGCACCCGCGATCGCCAGCGCAAACTGGTCTCCAAGATCGATGCGGCGCTGCGGCGGATCGATAATGGCGAGTTCGGCTATTGCGAGGTGACGGGTGAGCCGATCTCGCTCAGGCGCCTTGATGCCCGCCCGATCGCCACGATGACGCTGGAATCGCAGGAACGTCATGAGCGCAGCGAACGCGTGCACCGCGACGACTGACGCCGGCATCCTTTGGCCAAACCCCTGGCCACGGGCCGCCCCGCGCGCGGGGCGGTCTTTTTCATGAAACCCTCGCAACCCGCTCGTATGTCGCAGTCTGCCCACCCCTCGAACGTCTCAGGCGAAGCGCTGATTGTCGGTGCCGGAGTGGCGGGGCTGGCGGCGGGAATCGCCCTGCGCCAGAACGGGACAGGGGTGCGGGTGCTCGAACAGGCACCAGCGATTCGCGAGGTTGGGGCGGGGCTGCAGATCAGTCCCAACGGCACCCGCGTCCTGCGCGCACTGGGGCTGGAGCCCGCCGACTTCGGCACCCTGACCCAGGCGGTCGAGCTGCGCGATGCGCGTGGGCGACTGGTGACGCGGCTGAACCCGCCTGTCGCGCCCGGGTTCTTTCTGGTTCACCGGGCCGATCTGGTTGATGCGCTGGCCGGGCGTTTGTATGCGGCGGGCGGTGTGATCGAGACGGGGGTGCAGGTCACGGATGTCGCGCTTGCCGGCGTTGAATTGACAACCTCTGGCGGTGCACCGCGCACCGCCGCGCTGGTGATCGGCGCCGATGGATTGCATTCGCAACTGCGCACCGCGCTCAACGGCTTTGCCGCCCCTTTTTTCACCGGCCAGGTGGCGTGGCGGGCCACAATCCCCGGTGATTCCGGCCCGCCCGTGGCGCAGGTGTTCATGGGGCCGGGGCGGCATCTGGTCAGCTATCCGTTGCGTGGCGGGCAGTTGCGCAACATTGTCGCCATCGAGGAACGCAGGCAATGGGCCGCCGAAGGCTGGCATCACCGCGATGACCCGGCCGCCCTGCGCGCGGCCTTCGCCGGTTTCGGCGGACCTGTGCGCGACTGGCTGGAGGCGGTGCAGGAGCCTTACCTCTGGGGACTTTTCCGCCACCCCGTCGCCGCATGCTGGCAGGACGGGCGAGGCAGGGTGGCGATCCTGGGCGATGCAGCGCATCCCACGCTGCCCTTCATGGCACAGGGGGCGAATCTGGCGCTGGAAGATGCCTGGGTTTTGGCAAAATGCCTCGAATCCAGCCCGTCAGACGCTGCCACGGCCTTCATACGCTACCAGAAGTTCCGCGCCCCCCGCGCCCGCGCTGTGGTCGCGGCCGCGAATGGCAATGCGCGCGCATACCATTTGCGCGCACCCCTTGCGCCCCTCGCGCATACTCTCTTGCGTCTGGGCGACCGGCTGTCTCCAGGCCTGGCCTTCAAACGTTACGCCTGGATCCATGACCATGACGTGACGGCGCGTCTTCCATAGCCATTCCATTTTCTGTCTGAAAATATCCTCCGGCGGAGCGTGCGCAGCGCGCGTGGGGGCAGAAAGCCCCCGTCCCCGACCCTCCTAAAGCGGCGCGATATCGCCCTCTGCCCTGAGCGCATGAAACTCGGCCACGAACGCTGCCAGCCGCCCCCCGGCGATGGCGGCGCGCAGCCCGGCCATCAGGTCCTGATAATAATGCAGGTTGTGCCATGTCAGCAGCATCGAGCCGATGATCTCGTCGGCCTTGACCACATGATGCAGATAGGCGCGGCTGTAACCCCGGCAGGTGGGGCAGGTGCAGTCCTCATCCAGCGGGCGCGGGTCATCGCGGTGACGGGCGTTACGCAGGTTGACCGCGCCGCGCCGGGTCCAGGCCTGCCCTGTGCGCCCTGAGCGCGAGGGCAGCACGCAATCCATCATGTCTATCCCACGTGCGACAGCGCCGACGATGTCGTCGGGTTTGCCCACGCCCATCAGATATCGCGGCTTGTCAGTGGGCAGAAAGCCGGTCGCATAGTCCAGCACGCCCAGCATCGCCTCCTGCCCCTCACCGACGGCCAGCCCGCCGACCGCGTAGCCATCAAACCCGATATCGATCAGCGCCTTGGCGCTTTCCTCGCGCAGCGCGGGCGTCACGCCGCCCTGCATGATACCAAAGAGCGCATGCCCTGGCCGGTCGCCAAACGCCTCTTTCGAGCGCGCGGCCCAACGCATCGACAATTGCATCGATGCCGCCACCACCTTTTCTTCGGCGGGCAGGGCGGGGCATTCATCGAAACACATCACGATGTCCGAGCCAAGTTGACGTTGGATCTCCATCGACCGCTCAGGTGTCAGCATATGCTTGGAGCCGTCAATATGGCTGGAAAAGCGCACCCCCTCCTCGCTCAGCTTGCGCAGGCTGGCCAGTGACATCACCTGAAACCCACCCGAATCGGTCAGGATCGGGCGATCCCAGTTCATGAACCGGTGCAACCCGCCCAGTGCGGCAATCCGTTCAGCCGTGGGTCGCAGCATCAGGTGGTAGGTGTTGCCCAGCAAGATATCGGCGCCAGTTTCGCGCACGCTTTCCGGCATCATCGCCTTGACGGTGCCTGCCGTGCCCACTGGCATAAAGGCGGGCGTGCGGATATCGCCGCGTGGGGTGCGGATCACCCCGGTGCGCGCCGCGCCATCGGTTGCCTGAAGGTCGAATTCAAAGCGCATCACGCCCACCACTGTTCATCTCTGGCCCTCCATGCGGCATTGTACGCAAAAAGCCAAGCCGTGCCCCACTGGACGCAGCGCTACAAATTCTTATATAAATGGTCGACAAAAGCGCCACGTGAGCCAGACATGAACACAGAGTTGCCCGAGGGTGCCCCCCTCATCCGCCCTTCGACCACTGAGCACCCGCTTTACGAGAGCGTCGTGGAGGCTTGCAAGAGCGTGTATGACCCGGAAATCCCGGTCAATATCTATGATCTGGGCCTGATTTACACGATCGACATCACGCCCGAGAACGAGGTTGGTGTCATCATGACCCTGACCGCGCCGGGTTGTCCCGTCGCTGGCGAAATGCCGGGTTGGGTCGCTGATGCGGTCAACGCCCTCGAGGGGGTGAAGCAGGTCGATGTAGAAATGACGTTCGAGCCCCAGTGGGGCATGGACATGATGTCAGATGAAGCGCGGCTGGAGCTGGGGTTCATCTGAGCGCCGCCTGAAACCGACCCAAGCAAGGAAAACTCATGTTCGCCATTCCCGGCAAATCACCCGTCACCCTGACCCCCGCGGCCGAGCGTCATATCGCGCGGCTGATGGAGAAACAGGGCAAGAAGGGTCTGCGCATCGGCGTCAAGAAGGGCGGATGCGCGGGTATGGAATACACGATGGAGTTTGCTGATGCAGTCGACGCGCATGAAGAGGTGGTGGAACAGGGTGCGGCGCGGGTGATCATTGCACCAATGGCGCAGATGTTTCTGTTCGGCACTGAGATCGACTATCAGACCGGTTTGCTGGAAAGCGGCTTCCAGTTTCGCAATCCCAATGTCTCCGAGGCCTGTGGTTGCGGCGAATCCATCAAGTTCGACGATGTCGAAACCCTGACCGAGCGTATGAACGCCGCCGGTTCGGCACGCGCAGCGGAATGAGCATCGGGGTTTGATCCCGGCGCGCGGCTTCGCTATCACCTAGGGGTCGCCAGAGGGAGGCCCAGACGCATGCCGCAACGCCGCAAGATCGCCGCCGGAAACTGGAAGATGCATGGCCTTGGGGCCAGCCTGGACGAGGCGCGCGCGCTGTGCGCAGCATTTCCGAAGCCCGGCGTTGATATTCTGCTCTGTCCGCCTGCCACGCTTCTCTCGCGCATGCGGGATGCTCTGGACGGGGGAGCTATCGCGCTGGGCGGTCAGGATTGCCATGCCTCTGAGAGCGGCGCGCATACCGGTGATGTTTCAGCCCTGATGCTGGCTGACGCCGGGGCGAGCCATGTGATTCTGGGCCATTCAGAACGCCGCGCCGATCATGGCGAGACCAGTGCGCAGGTTGCAGCCAAGGCGCAGGCGGCGCGCGCGGCGGGGCTGGTGGCTGTGATCTGCGTTGGCGAAACGCTGCAAGAACATGATGCGGGGCGCACACTTGATGTTGTCACCGCGCAACTGGCCCATTCGCTGCCCGCAGGCGCCAATGCCACCAACACGATCATCGCCTATGAACCCGTCTGGGCCATCGGCACCGGGCGCACGCCCACGCCGGAGCAGATCAGCGAAGTGCACACTGTTTTGCGCGCCCGCCTGCCTGATCCCGGCATCCGCTTGCTCTACGGTGGTTCTGTGAATGCCGCCAATGCCGCGTCGATCTTCGCCATTTCCGATGTGGATGGGGCGCTGGTGGGGGGGGCCTCATTGAAAGCGCAGGATTTTGGCGCGATTGTCCGGGCGCTGGAGGACAGCTGAAACCGGTTCAACTGCCCTGAACGATGAGCAGCGCCCGCGCCGCGTCGCCCTCTGCCGCGATGCGGTGGGCACGGTCTGCGGCATAGCGCGCCGTGTCGCCGGGGGCCAGTGTGTCGGTGTCAGTGCCCGAGATCACCACCAGCCGCCCCTCGATCACCGTCAGATGCTCGCGGCAACCGGGGCTGTGGGCCGCACTGTCAAGCACGCCGCCCGGTGCGAAGATCAACTCATAAACTTCATGGCTGCCAACACTTTCAGGCGGCGAGAGGATGCGTATCCGGACCCCTTCGCCCCGCGCGGCGATGACCGGTGCGGCATCGGCGCGCACCACATCGATCCCGCCCGCGCCGCGCCCGGCCAGAAGTCCGGCAAAATCAACCTGAAGCGCCTGTGTCAAGTTCCACAGCGTCGCCACCGTCGGGCTTGATTCGCCGCGCTCGATCTGACTGACCATCGACCGGCTGACCCCTGACAGGCGTGCCACCGCCTCCAGGCTCAGACCGCGACCCTTGCGCGCGGTGCGCAGGGCTTCTGCCAGGTGTTCGACGATCCGGGGGCGCGTGTTCATGCTGACTTGTCGCCCGTGCGCGCGCCCTGCGTCAAGTCGTGTGCGCATTCCCATTGACCGGCCCGCAATTCCTGCTCATATGCCGCCCATGACCGATCTCGCAAAAATCCGCAACTTTTCCATCGTGGCGCATATCGACCACGGCAAATCCACGTTGGCCGACCGGCTGATCCAGCTTACGGGGACTGTCGCCGAACGCGACATGAAGGCCCAGATGCTCGACAGCATGGATATCGAGCGCGAGCGGGGGATTACGATCAAGGCCAATACCGTGCGGATCGAGTATCCCGCAAAGGATGGCCATACCTATATCCTCAACCTGATCGACACGCCCGGCCATGTCGATTTCGCCTATGAAGTGTCGCGGTCAATGCGCGCGGTCGAAGGCTCGCTCCTGGTCGTCGATGCCAGCCAGGGGGTTGAGGCGCAGACACTGGCCAATGTCTATCAGGCGCTTGATGCCAACCATGAGATTGTGCCGGTCTTGAACAAGATCGATCTGCCCGCTGCCGAGCCCGATCAGGTGCGCGCCCAGATCGAGGATGTGATCGGGCTGGATGCCTCGGACGCCGTGCTGATCTCGGCCAAATCCGGCCTCGGTATCCCCGAAGTGCTGGAGGCCATCGTCACCCGTCTGCCCGCGCCGAAGGGCGAGCGCAACGCGCCCCTGAAGGCGATGCTGGTCGACAGCTGGTATGACGCCTATCTGGGCGTGGTGGTGATGATCCGCGTCATGGACGGGGTCATAAGAAAGGGCGAACGCATCAAGATGATGCAGACCGGCGCGGTCTATGGCATCGATACGTTGGCGGTGCTCAAGCCCAAGATGGTCGCGATCCCCGAGCTGGGACCGGGCGAGATTGGCGTGTTTACCGCGTCGATCAAGCAGGTCCGCGACACCCGCGTGGGCGACACGATCACCCATGAAAAAAAGGGCTGCACAACGGCACTGCCCGGTTTCAAACCAGCGCAGCCGGTGGTGTTTTGTGGCCTGTTCCCGGTCGATGCCAATGATTTCGAAGCGCTGCGCGAGGCGATTGAGAAACTGGCCCTGAATGATGCCTCCTTCAGCTATGAAATGGAAACCTCGGCCGCGCTTGGCTTCGGGTTCCGTTGCGGGTTTCTGGGGCTCTTGCATCTGGAGGTCGTCCGCGACCGGCTGGAGCGCGAGTATGACCTGGACCTGATCACTACCGCCCCCTCGGTGGTGTACCGGATCCATATGCGCGACGGCTCCGTTCAGGAACTGCACAACCCCGCCGACATGCCCGACCTGACGCATGTCGACCATATCGAAGAGCCCCGGATCAAGGCGACGATCATGGTGCCCGATGAGTATCTGGGCGATGTGCTGAAACTGTGTCAGGACCGTCGTGGTATCCAGCTGGAACTGACCTATGCCGGTAGCCGCGCGATGGTGGTATATGACCTCCCCCTCAATGAAGTTGTGTTCGACTTCTATGATCGCCTGAAATCGGTAACAAAGGGTTACGCCAGCTTCGACTATCAGATCACCGACTACCGCGAGGATACGCTGGTCAAGATGTCGCTTCTGGTCAACGATGAGCCGGTCGATGCGCTGGCGATGATGGTTCACCGCGACCGCGCCGAAATGCGCGGGCGGGCGATGTGCGAAAAGCTCAAGGATCTGATCCCGCGGCACATGTTCAAGATCCCCATTCAGGCGGCCATCGGCGGCCGGGTGATCGCCCGCGAAACCATCGCAGCGCTGCGCAAGGACGTAACGGCGAAATGCTATGGCGGCGATGTATCAAGGAAGAAGAAACTTCTGGACAAGCAAAAGGCCGGGAAGAAGAAGATGCGCCAGTTCGGCAAGGTGGAAATCCCGCAACAGGCCTTCATCTCGGCCCTGAAGATGGATAACTGATCAGCCACTTCACCGCGCCCGCCCGGTTGACGGGCTGAGCGGTCCCCGGCTTCATCTGCTCAAAAATATCCCGGGGGGCCACCCGGAACGGGCGGCGGGGGCAGCGCCCCCTGTCTTCATCCCCAGTCCAGCACGATCTTGCCGCTGGCACCCGCCCGCATGATTTCGAATCCCTGCTCAAAATCCGCGGCTGGCAGACGGTGCGTGATCACCTTGCGCACATCCAGACCGTTTTCCAGCATGGCGATCATCTTGTACCAGGTCTCGAATATCTCACGCCCGTAAACGCCCTTGATGGTGAGTGCCTTGAACACGATGCGCGACCAGTCAACCGGCGATTTTCCCGGCGGGATGCCCAGAAGTGCGATGCGCCCGCCCATCACCATCGCCTCGACCATCTGATCGAGCGCAGCCTGGCTGCCCGACATCTCAAGCCCCACGTCAAACCCTTGCACCATTTTCAGCCGCGGCATTACGGCGCGCAGATCTTCGCTGGCCACATTCACCGGCACCACATCGGCCACCTGTGCCGCCAGTTCCAGGCGTGCCGGGTTTACGTCGGTGATCACCACATGGCGCGCGCCCGCGTGCCGCGCCACCGCTGCCGCCATGATCCCAATCGGGCCTGCCCCGGTCACCAGCACATCCTCGCCCAGCAGATCGAACGACAGTGCGGTGTGCACGGCATTGCCCAGCGGATCAAGGATGGCACCGATTTCGTCATCAATACTGTCAGGCAGGGGGACAACGTTGAAGGCGGGTAGGCGCAGATACTCGGCAAAGGCCCCGGCCTCGTTCACGCCGATGCCCCGGGTTGTCGGGTCAAGATGAAACCGGCCAGAGCGTGACTGACGCGAGGTTTTGCCGATCAGATGCCCCTCGCCCGAACACCGCTGCCCCACCTCCAGCCCCTCAACCTGCGCGCCCATAGCCACGATCTCGCCCGCGAATTCATGGCCGGTGATCAGCCCCAGCGGCACCGTACGCTGTGCCCAATCGTCCCAGTTCCAGATATGGATATCGGTACCGCAGATGCCGGTCTCGCGGATCTTGATCAGCACATCCTCGGGGCCGATTTCCGGCACCGGGCGCTCCTCAAGCCACAATCCCGGCTCAGCCCGCGCCTTGACCAGCGCCTTCATGGTGGCCATCAGAGCACCCCGCAGTCACGCCCGGCGCGGGCGAAGGCACCGAGCGCCGTATCCAGGTCCTCGCGGGTCAGCTCTGCGTTCATCTGGGTGCGGATGCGTGCCTGACCGCGCGGCACCACCGGGAAGAAGAAGCCTGACACATAAACCCCCAGCTCGAACAACCTGGCGGCCATGGCCTGCGCCTTGTGCGCGTCGCCCAGCATCACCGGGATGATCGGGTGTTCACCGGGCAGCAGGGTGAACCCCGCGCTCTCCAGCCCCGCGCGCCAATGGGCGGCATTGTCAAACAGCCGCGCGCGCAGGTCATCGCCGGCCTCGACAATGTCCAGCGCCGCCAGTGCCGCACCCACCACGGCGGGCGGCAGCGCGTTGGAGAACAGATAGGGCCGCGCGCGCTGGCGCAGCAGGTCCACCACCGGTTGCGGCCCAGCGACATAGCCCCCAAGCGCGCCCCCCAGTGCCTTGCCCAATGTGCCGGTCAGGATATCGGCCTTCACGCCGAAATGCGCGGGCGTGCCACGGCCCTGCGGCCCCATGAAGCCGGTGGCGTGGCAGTCATCGACCATCACCAGCGCCTCATACCGGTCTGCCAGCGCACGAATTTCCGGCAGCTTTGCAAGATAGCCATCCATCGAGAACACGCCATCGGTGGCGATCATGATGAACCGCGCACCCTCGGCGCGGGCCTTTTGCAACTGTGCCTCCAGATCATCCATGTCGGAATTGGCGTAGCGGTAGCGGCGTGCCTTGCACAGGCGAATGCCGTCGATGATGCTGGCATGGTTCAGCGCGTCCGATATCACGGCGTCTTCCGGGCCCAGAAGGGGCTCGAACAACCCGCCGTTGGCATCGAAACAGGCCGCGAACAGGATGGCATCATCAGTGCCAAGAAACTGCGCCAGCCGTGATTCAAGAGCAAGGTGCAGGTCCTGCGTGCCGCAGATGAACCGGACCGAGGCCATGCCAAAACCATGCCCCACCATCGCCGAGCGGGCGGCATCGATCAACGCCGGGTGATTGGCAAGCCCGAGGTAATTGTTGGCACACAGGTTAATGACCTGTTTTCCGTTGACCTGCACATGCGCCCCCTGCGGCGAGCGGATCGCGCGTTCGGCCTTTATCAGGCCGTCGGTGTTCAGGGTCGCGAGCTCTTGCTTGAGATGGTTGAGGAATGTCTCGGTCATGGTGCCCTCCCGCTTTCGCAGAGCATGGCTTTGCCGCGACAGTATGTCAATATTATGGATTATTTTCCGTTATAACGCCCGCCTGCATCGCACGGATGCGCAGACGGGTCAGCCGGTTCTCGCTGCGCTCCTGCACGACAAACCGGAAACCGTGGAAATGAAAGATCTGCCCGGCCTCGGGGATCATCTGCGCTTCATGGATCACCAGCCCGGCCACGGTGTTGGCTTCCTCGTCGGGCAGTGACCAGTCCATTGCACGGTTCACATCACGGATGGTCATGGCGCCGTCGATCTCGATGGTGCCATCATCAAGCCGGGTGATCGGATCAGGCATGTCCTCGTCATGCTCGTCCTCGATTTCGCCGACGATTTCTTCCAGAATGTCTTCCAGCGTGATCAGGCCCAGAAGTGAGCCATATTCATCAATCACCAGCCCGAAATGGCGCCGCAGCCGCAGAAACTGGCGCATCTGCTCGTCCAGCGGGGTCGTTTCAGGCACAAAATAGGGTTCGCGCGCGACCGAGGTCAGGTCCAGCCCGGCCACGGCGCTGTAATCGCCGTCGCTTTCGGTCACCAGCCTGTGAACCTCGCGCATCAGATCGCGTGAGTGGATCACACCGATGATGTTCTCAGGCTCATCTTTCCAGGCGGGCAGGCGGGTATGGGTCGAATTGACACATTGGGCGATGATTTCGGTGATCGGTGCATCAATGCTGACGGTCTCAATCTGGCTGCGGTGGAGCATGATCTCTTCAACCGTGCGATGGCCCAGATCGAGCGCGCCCAGAAGCCGGTCGCGGTCTTCCTTCTGTACGGTTCCTTCGGAATGACCCAGCGCCAGCGCACCCGCGATCTCTTCGTGATAAGACAGAACGGCGCTGTCGGGGTCGGTCTTTACCCCGAACAGGCCAAGCATGGCGCGTACCAGAACCCGCACCGCAGACACCACGGGGGCAAAGACAATGATCACCAGCCGGATGATTCCGGCGACCTTGGAGGCGGCGGTTTCGGGGCTGGTGATGGCGTAGGTCTTGGGCAGGACCTCGGCAAAAATCAGCACCATCAGGGTCATCACCAGCGTTGCAAGCGCCACGCCCGAATCGCCAAAGAGCCGCGTGAACAGCGCCGTCGCCAGTGCCGCAGCGAGAATGTTGACCAGATTGTTGCCCAGCAGGACCGAGCCGATCAGCTTTTCGCTGTCTTCGGTGATATGCAGCGCTGTCTCGGCCCCTTTTGATCCCTTGTCGGCCTGTGCCCGCAATTTTCCGCGCGACGAGGCGGTCAGCGCCGTCTCGCTGCCCGAGAAGAAGGCCGACAGAACCAAAAGCGCCAGAATCGCGCCGACGTTCAGCCAAAGAGAGGTATCAAGAAAATCCATGGTCACTTCCGAAAATGGCGGAACTTTAACTATGGCCTATGCGTTGTTTCACACAAGGACAACAGCGCGCGGTCTGTGCGACGGCTCAAAGAAAAGGCCCCGGGGCCAAGGGCGCCGGGGCAGGCTGGGATTGTCTGGAAGGTTTTGGGGTGCTCAGCCGCCCCAGGAACGCACGGGCCCGCAATCCATATGCGTAAAGTCTGAGCGTGAATACATACCAACCCCGCCCGCCGAGCAGGCGATGGCGGCCTGTGCGACCTGTCGAACGGTGCGCGAGCGCACCCGCAAATCAGCGGCCTGACCGATCAGATGGCGTGAATTCTGCGCAACATTGCGAGAGTTCCGGCGCAGCATGGCGTTGGTTTCTGGTGATCGATAGCCTGACAACAGCATGTAAGGCTCGTCAACGCGCAGCAGCCTGTGCGCGGCGGCCATAAGATCAAGCGTGCGGGTATCAATGCGGTGGGCGCGGTTGTTGCGCCAGTCACGGAAGAAGTGGTTAATTTCGGTCAGTGCCTCGGGGATATAGTCTCCGTCGACCCAATAGATCGTATCCAGCCGCTCACCCGTACGGCCCGAATACATCTTGAGGCGTCGAACATCACCGGCGCCGCGGTTGAAGGCGAATGCGTTGGCGAATGTGGGGGCTGCCGTTACGGCGGTTGCTGCGAAGATGCCCAAGAGCGCGCGCCGGGAAAACCCGGGCAAGTTTGAATTCGTCATCGGTTTTTCTGTCCCATCCCAGTAGTATTGCTCGTGTCTGCCTTGTGATCGACCGTTCTGCGACGGTTGACCGTGATTGTCCGATCCATTGGGCACGTCCGCAAGTTGACGATCTGCCAAGGCCGGAGAGAGGAATTTTTTTCCTTCTGCGGATTTTATGCCACAAACCGTGCCAGTGCCCAAGTGTTGTTTTCCCGAATTCGACTCATCGGTGAATTATCGGCAGTTTTTTGCTGAAATCAGGTTAACGATGGTGAAAATCATTTGTGGTCAGTGCCTTATCTGAAGTCGATCGTTCGGAAGTTACCGTGAGGCGGGCAATTTGAGCGATTCGCGGTCGGTGAGCTGCCTGATCTGCGCCCGTTTGCCGCATGTCGAACTTGAAAAACGCCTTTGCGTGCCTGTCGTGCACTTGTCGCGATTGTGAATCGACGTGAGGTTTGCGATCATATGTCATAGGCAAGAAACCGCGCATGGATTGCGGCAGGCCCGGGCTGCCAGCCATGACCGGAAAACGATAACGGGAGTAGATTGAAGTGATTTTTCAGCATCGATTGGGACAGACGCTTCGCATGGCCACTTTTGCCGGGGTCACGGCGCTTGGGGCGGCGGTTGTTCTTCCTGTGGCGGCCTTTATGTTGATGCCGAATGTCGCCGTGGCCCAGCAGTTTCCGGCTTTCCGGCAGGCCCTCGCCGAAGGTGTGGCGGCGGATCGTGGGCTTTCGGCGTTTTACCGTGAAACGGGCTATGAGGCGGTCTGGACGGGGGCCGAACACGCCGCGCGCCGCTCGGCACTGGTGTCGGCGCTGTCGCGTGCCACCGAGCATGGCCTTCCGGCGCAACGCTATGATCTGCCCGGCCTGCTGGCGGCCTTCCAGAGCGTTGAGAGCGAGCGCGATCGCGGCTTTGCCGAAGCGCTGGCCAGCACGACCTTCGTGCAATTTGCCCGCGATATCTCAAGCGGCGTGCTGGAACCCTCGACCATCATCGGACAGATCGTCCGTGAGTTGCCGCGCCCAGAGCATGGCCAGCTGATGCACGACTTCACTGCCGCCGAGCCTGTCAGCTTTATCCGTAATCTGGCCCCGCACGCACCGGAATATGCCCGCCTGATGCACGCCAAGCGCGAACTTGAAGCGCAGGTGGCGCGTGGGGGGTGGGGCGCACGTGTGCCATCCGGCACGCTGCGCCCGGGCGAGACCGGAAACGCGGTGATCGCGCTGCGCAACCGGTTGATCGTCATGGGCTATATGCCCCGCCGCGCCACCGCCAGCTATGACGGCATGATGCAGCGCGCCGTTCAACAGTTCCAGATTGCTCATGGTATCGAGCCCGATGGCATTGCTGGCAATGCCACCATCGCCGCCATCAATGTTGACCCTGAAGACCGGCTGCAATCGATCGTCGTGGCGATGGAGCGCGAGCGCTGGTTGAACATTGACCGTGGCGATCGCCACATCTGGGTCAACCTGACGGATTTCCACTCGCGGATCGTCGATTTCGATCAGGTCACCTTTGAAACGCGCTCGGTTGTCGGTGCACAAAGCGCCGATATGCAGACCCCTGAGTTTTCCGACCATATGTCGTATCTGGAGATCAACCCGGACTGGACGCTGCCGCGCTCGATTGTTGCGCGCAGCTACTGGAACGGGTTGGCAGCCGGTGGTCACTCCTATCTGCAACTGATCGATTCGCGTGGCCGCGTCGTTCCGCGTGAGGCGATCGACTTTTCGCGCTACACGCCGCGCAACTTCCCGTTTGAGGTGCGTCAGCCGCCGGGGCCGTCAAACCCACTGGGCCGCGTCAAGTTCATGTTCCCCAACCCCTACGCGATCTATCTGCATGACAGCCCGGCGCGGTCGCTGTTCAACACCACAGTGCGCACCCATTCCTCAGGCTGTATCCGCCTGAATGACCCCGAGGAATTTGCCTATGAGCTGTTGTCGCGCCAGTCCGATGATCCGGTGACGTTGTATCAGCGGATACTGCGCTCAGGCCAGCAGACACGGCTGAACCTTGAGGTGCCCGTGCCGGTGCATCTGGTCTACCGGACGGCCTTTACCTCGGTATCCGGCGAGATGAATTACCGCGAAGATGTCTATCGCCGCGACGGGCGCCTTTACGAGGCGCTGCGCCGGGCCGGGGTGGAAATGGGCACGCATCAGAGCTAAAGGGTTGGGGAGCGGCGCCTTTGCCGCCCCCGGAGCCCCCTGGAGCACTGATCATGTCCCACCGCCTGTCCGACATCGCTGCCGCGCTGGGCGCACGACTTGAGGGCAATGGCGATCTGATCGTCACCACAGCGGCAGAGCCTGCGATGGCGGGGCCAGACGCGCTGGCGCTGGCGATGGACCCCAAATACGCCGAAGGGCTGACCCAGGGCGGCGCACGCGCCGCCATCTTGTGGGAAGGCGCGGACTGGCGAGCTATGCGGCTGGAGGCCGGGCTTTTTGTGCCCCGCCCGCGCTACGCAATGGCGGGCCTGACCCGAATGCTGGACCCGGGCCCGGGCATCGCGCCGGGAATTCATCCCAGTGCAGTGATCGATCCGACGGCGCAGATCGGCGAGGGCGTGGCAATAGCGCCCTTTGTGGTGATCGGTGCCGGGGCGCAGATCGGTGCGGGCACACGGATCGGCGCGCAGTGTTTCATTGGTGACGGGTCGATATTGGGCGCGGACTGCCTGCTGATGCCCGGCGTGCGGATTGGCGCGCGGGTGCGGATCGGCGCGCGGTTCATCGCCGGTTTCGGGTCGAGCGTGGGAAGCGACGGGTTCTCGTTTGTCACGCCCGAGACCTCCAAGGTCGAGGCCGCGCGCCAGACGCTGGGTGCAACTGATGCGGACACCAGACCCCAAAGCTGGACACGCATCCATTCGCTGGGTGCTGTCGAAATCGATGCAGATGTCGAGATGGGGGCGAACAGCACCATTGACCGCGGCACTGTGCGTGCCACACGGATTGGCCGGGGCACCAAAATCGATAATCTTGTCCATATCGGCCACAATGCGACGATTGGTGAAGACTGTCTATTGTGTGGGCAGGTCGGTATTTCCGGCTCTGTGCGAGTCGGAAACCGGGTGGTGCTGGGCGGGCAGGTCGGGGTCAGTGACAACATCTTCGTCGGGGATGACGTGGTTGCCGGTGGCTCGACCAAGATCTATTCCAACGCCCCGGCCGGGCGGATGCTGCTGGGCTCGCCGGCGATGAAGATGGAAACCCAGATCGAACTTTATAAGGCGCAGCGCCGACTGCCCCGACTGTTTGCGCAGGTCAGCGAACTTCAGAAAACGGTCAGGTCACTGATGGACGCACTGGCCGAACAGACAAAGCGATAGACCTGGCCGCCTTTTTTGGGGTCCCCCAGCATTCTTGTGGCGGAACTGCCTGTCAGGTGATGCGCAGGGCCTGAACGGGCCTCAGCGATGCGGGGCGAAAAAGGTGTTCTTGCTGAAATCAGCTATCTTGGGGCAACCAAAATCAGCTGTCAGCCACCGCATCGATGGCTCTTGCGTGAGATCTGACTTGGAATGCGCCTTTGGCATCAGAAGCAGCTATCCGACCGTCATGCCTTTCCGTTCCGGTTCCGGTTTCGGCCCCGGAACGGAGGCAGGGGTCATTCTGCGGGTTCAGTGGCAGGTATGCGTGCCTGCAGATCGTCCAGCGCGGCGGTGAAGCCCATCAGTGACACGCGGATGTCAACCGGCTGGTCGATGGCAACGAAGGGCGCGATGGTGATGTTGGCATGCGTGCCGCGCTTCATCTCTTCGATCTCCGCCGCCGAGAACCCGATCCGGGCAATACAGCCGATCACGGCGCACATGCGAAAACCCTCGACCCGCATTTCTTCGGCGTCGCCGACGCTCCAGCCCAGACCGGTGGGCAGGAAGGTTTCGAGCGGTGTGGTGATCGTGGCACCGGCAACAACGTCAGTCCCCGGCGGGATCGCGGCGATGCTGATCTCGGCGATCGGCGATTCGTCTTCGTCAATCAACAACTGATACATTTCGCAGACCTCGTCCCCGTCTTCTTCGAAACGGGTGCACAGCAGCTCCCAGTCACGATGGGTCGCCACCAGATAAGGTTCGCCCGGGGAAAAGCTCTGCTCGGCCTCGGCTTCAGTGGTCTCATCCTGGGCCAGCGCCAGTTGCGGCAGGCACAGCAAAGCGGACAGGAAAGTGGTGCGAAGGGCAATGCGCAGCGTCATGTGTTCAGCCTCAAAGCTTGGAAACTCACGCCCCACTAGCATGAAGCGGGTGCGCTGTCAGTTGAAACTCGTTCAGAATCGGAAAAGGGCCCAGAAGCTGGACCCTTTCCTCTTTTTCTCCCTGCCGGACTGGCCGACTTATTGACCGAGAAGCTATGAACAAAAGCCTTACCCGTCAACAAGAAATCGCCTGTCGACATGGGCGCAAAGGGGCCAATTCGCCTGTGGTTCAAGGCGTGCGGGGGCGCTGGGCACGGGTGCGCGAAAGCTGGGCGGTTTGCATGTGCAGCATCAGGAATTTGCCTGAAAAGAAGGCGGGTTGACCGCAATGTGAGCGTCAATTGCTGCATTTGCATAGCGACAGGTTTGGATCAGGTTCCCTGGTTGACTGCGGTGCTGATCAAGCAGGCACGCCCCTACCTCTGGGCGCTGCCGAACGGCCCGATGGACGCAGCATGCGCGGTGTTTCACAGACGGTTTCAGCGCGGGGGATGGGCAGGTGCAATAACTGCCCGTGCGATTCGCCCCTCAACCGGGCCGGTTAGGGGGCGCATGGACGGCCGGCGGAGGGTGCGAGCCTGTGGCTTGCGCTCTCGCAACTGTCGCCGCCTCTCAGGGCGCGGCGATCAGTCCTCGGCCTTGCAGAACATGTCATAGACCAGCGTGATCATCCGCGCTGCCTTTGGGTCACCGAGCGAGTAATAGATCGCCTTGCCTTCGCGGCGGCAGTTGACCAGACCTTCCAGCCGCAGCCGCGCCAGTTGCTGGCTGACTGCCGCCTGGCGCGAACCCAACAGGTTCTCCAGCTCGGTTACCGATTTCTCGCCAGAGGACAGGTAGCACAGAATCAGCAAGCGGCCTTCATGGGCCAGCGCCTTGAGAAAGTTCGATGCCACCTGCGCCTGCGCCACCATGTCTTCGGCAGGGCGCAATGTGCAGCCGGGGTCACCCGGTTCAATCTCGGCAGCTACAGTTTGCGTTGTCATGGCGCGATCCTCGTCGCGTTTGGAATGCATGAATGCGAATACTTGCTTCAAGATAGGGCAGCAGGGGCTGTCCCGCAAGAGGCGGCACGCAAAACGCGCGCCCGGTGAAAGGCGCGCGTTGTCTGTTTACACGGGGCTGCGGCTGGCGCCGGTTGTGTGCCTGGTTACTCTGCCAGGTCCTCATCAGCGGCACCGCCCAGATCGTCGAACAGCTCAGCGATCTCGAAATCGGCTGCCGCTTCTTCCTCGGCTGCCAGTTCCTGGATCGACTTGCCGGAAGCCTGAAGTTCGGCCTCTTCGGCTGAACGGGCAACGTTGATGGTGATGCGCGCATTCACTTCCGGATGCAGCACCACGTTCACCGCGTGCAGACCAAGCGCCTTGATGGGGCCGTTCAGCACCACCTGACCGCGTTCAACGCTGAAGCCGTCGGCGGTGACGGCTTCGGAGATGTCACGCGGGCTGACCGAGCCATAGAGCGCGCCACCGTCCGAGGCTGAACGGATGACCACATACGAGGTGTCGTCCAGCTTTGCCGCCAGAGCCTCGGCTTCCTTGCGGGTTTCGAGGTTGCGGGCTTCGAGCTGCGCTTTTTGCGCCTCGAAAGCCTGCAGATTGGCGTCAGAGGCACGCAGCGCCTTGCCTTGCGGCAGAAGGTAGTTGCGGGCGAAGCCTTGCTTGACGTTGACCACGTCGCCCATCTGACCCAGCTTGGCCACACGTTCGAGAAGAATCACTTGCATGAGGCGCTCCTTACTTCACAGCGTAGGGCAGCAGGGCGAGGAAGCGGGCGCGCTTGATGGCACGGGCCAACTCGCGTTGCTTCTTGGCCGAGACGGCGGTGATACGGGCGGGCACGATCTTGCCACGCTCGGAAACGTAACGCTGCAGCAGGCGCACGTCCTTGTAGTCGATCGCGGGTGCGCTATCGCCTGAGAACGGGCAGACCTTGCGGCGGCGGAAAAACGGTTTGGTAGCCATGGGTATCGAACTCCTTCCTGGCCTGGATCAGCGACGCGGGCGGTCGGAACGGTCGCCACGTTCGGGGCGGTCGTCACGCTTTTGCATCTGCACCGAGGGCTCGTCCACATGCGCGTCAACCTTGACGGTCAGCACGCGCATTACATCGTCATGCAGACGCGCCAGACGCTCCATTTCCTGCACAGCGGCCGAAGGCGCGTCGGTGCGCAGATAGGCGTAATGGCCCTTGCGGTTCTTGTTGATCTTGTAGGCCATGGTCTTCACGCCCCAGTATTCGGTTCCGACGACCTTGCCGCCGTTATCCGAAAGGATGGTCGAGAAGTGTTCGATCAGGCCCTCGGCCTGCGCGTTGGACAGATCCTGACGCGCAATCATGACATGCTCGTAAAGCGGCATGCGGTCTCCAGTTCTTTCAGGGCGCATTTCACAGGGCGGAAACGTTTGCCCTGCCGCGCTCCGCCCACGAGAGACTGCGCCGGATACGTGGTATACGGCAGGGAATGGGGCCTTATAGCGGGATTGGCGCGTGGCGCAAGGGCAAAGCGGTGCCCGTTGTGGTGGCCCGGTATGGCCCAGCATTGTGCGACGACTGACGGGGCGCTATGAGACAGGCAACAGATAACCTTAAGGAGATGCAGATGAGCCGCGCATTCGTCTTTCCGGGGCAGGGTGCCCAGACCATCGGCATGGGCCGGGCACTGGCCACGGCCTTTCCCGCCGCACAGGCGGTGTTCGATGAGGTGGATGCGGCACTGGGCGAGAAGCTCTCAAGCCTGATCTGGGACGGCACGATCGAGGACCTGACGCTCACCGCCAACGCCCAGCCCGCACTGATGGCCACCTCACTCGCTGCCCTGCGCGCGCTTGAGGCAGAAGGGTTTACTATCAGCGATGCGGCGTTTGTGGCGGGCCACAGCCTCGGTGAGTATTCGGCACTGGCCGCTGCGGGGGCATTGTCCGTGGCCGATACCGCGCGCCTGTTGCGCATCCGGGGCCGCGCGATGCAAGAGGCTGTGCCGGTGGGGCAGGGCGCAATGGCCGCGCTTCTGGGGCTTGATTTCGCCACCGCCGCCGAGGTGGCGACCGAGGCTGCACAGGGCGAGATTTGTCAGGCCGCCAACGACAATGACCCGGGGCAGGTAGTGGTCTCCGGCCACCGCGCGGCAGTTGAGCGGGCGCTGGATATCGCAAAGGCACGCGGCGCAAAACGCGCGATGTTGCTGCCGGTATCGGCGCCGTTCCATTGTGCGCTGATGCAGCCCGCCGCCGAGGCGATGGCCGAGGCGCTCGCGAATGTCGTCATTCAGCGACCCGCCGTGCCGCTTGTGGCCAATGTCCGTGCCGAGGCTGTAACGGACCCTGATACGATCCGCGCGCTGTTGATTGAACAGGTGACCGGATCGGTGCGCTGGCGCGAATCCGTGGTCTGGATGGCCGCGCAAGGCGTGAGCGAGTTCTGGGAGATCGGCGCGGGCAAGGCGCTGTCGGGGATGATCAAACGCATCGCCCGCGACAGCACAACCCGCGCCATCGGCTCGCCTGAGGATATCGCCGCGCTCAGATCCTGACATCAGTTGGTTTTGACCCCGGCGTCGCGCTGGTTGCGTTGTCCCGGTAACTGCATTTTCTGTCTGAGAGTATCCCGGGGGATTCCTCCGGACTTCAAAGAAGTCCGGGCGGGGCAGCGCCTCCTGCGCTGCGAAGCGGCAAACAAGCAGGAGTCTGCGCAGCAGGCAATCGGGTCGGGGCGGTCATGGCCGGAGTGGCAGTTTGTCGCTTCACCTGTGAAAGAAGCCTCTTCCCTCCGCCCGGCATGAGGATTACTCAAGGCGTATGAGTACGATGAGCCCCCCGATGTCCGATGCGCGCGCCAAGCGCAATGTCCTGGTGCTGGTTGCCGCCCAGGCGATTCTTGGCGCGCAGATGCCGATGATTTTTACCATTGGCGGCTTGGCCGGTCAGACGCTGGCATCGAATATCTGTTGGGCCACTCTGCCGATCTCGATGATCGTGCTCGGCTCGATGCTGACCGCAACCCCGCTGTCGGCGTTCATGCAGCGGTATGGCCGGCGCGCCGGGTTTGTGCTGACCGCCTCGGGCGGCGTTGCGGGTGCGACGGTGGGCGCGATCGGGTTGATGCAGGGATCGTTCCTGCTGTTCAATATCGGCTCGCTACTGACCGGGATCTATATGTCGGGGCAGGGTTTTTACCGTTTCGCGGCTGCCGATACCGCTAGCGATGCCTTCAAGCCAAAGGCGATTTCGCTGGTCATGGCGGGCGGCTTGTTGTCGGCGGTGATCGGCCCGCAACTGGTCAAGGTGACCGCCGATTCCATGGTGGTGCCGTTTCTGGGCACATATCTGGCGGTGATTGCGCTCAATCTGGGCGGCATGACGTTGTTTGCCTTCCTTGATATCCCCAAGCCCGTTCGCGCTGCACGCAACGCACCGATGGAGGGGCGGACGCGCGGTGAGATGTTGCGCAATCCGGTAATTGCAGTGGCGATCATCTGCGCCACGGTGTCCTATGCGCTGATGAATCTAGTCATGACCTCATCTCCGCTGGCGGTGGTCGGTTGCGGGTTCAATACCGGAAACGCCGCCGATGTGGTGACCGCGCATGTTCTGGCGATGTATGCGCCGTCTTTCTTTACCGGCCATCTGATCGCGCGATTCGGCGTTGAGAAGATCGTGGCTTCGGGTCTGGCGATTCTGGCCGCCGCCGGAGCGGTGGCACTGACCGGGGTGGAACTGGAGCACTTTTTCATCGCGCTGGTGCTACTGGGTGTGGGCTGGAACTTTGGCTTCATCGGCGCAACAACGATGCTGGCGCGCTCGCACACGGCGTCCGAGCGCGGGCGCATTCAGGGCATCAATGACATGATCGTCTTTGGCGGGGTGACGGTGGCTTCGCTCAGTTCAGGCCAGCTCATGAATTGTTCGGGCTCGGATGCGCAGACCGGCTGGCAACTGGTCAATGTTGCTATGCTGCCGTTTCTGGTTCTGGCGGGCGGGGCGCTGATCTGGCTGGCAATGCGCCCCCGCGAGGCCTGAGGCCGGGCAAGACGTCCCGAAAGGCGCAGAAAAAAGCCCGGTCGCTGGTGCGACCGGGCTTTACTATGTCTTGGCATCCGGGCCGGTTCAGAGGGTCTTGAACGCCCGCAGCAGAAAATCGGGGACATGATCGCCCATGCCAACCACTTGCGAGTTGTCATCGCGATTGCGGCCCCGGCCACCGTCACGGCGGTTGTCACGCCGATCATCCCGGCGGTCGTCGTGGTTTTCGACCATCTCGTCGCGCTTGCCACCGCGCGGCTCGTGCCGACGCGCCGGGGCGGAGTCAACGGCCTCACTGGGCGCCGCCTCGGCGACAACAGGTTGCGCGACGGTGCTCTCAGGTTTCGGCTCTGGCTTGGCTTTTGCGGGGGCTTCGGACTTGACGGGGCTTTCGGCAGCCATTTCTGCGGGCTTGTCAGCAGGCTTCTCGGTCCGTCGGCTGCGCACGGTGCGACTGCGGGCCGGGCGTTGCGCCTCGTCACCGCTGTCCAGTTGCGGATCAAGCGTCGGTGCCTCTCCGCGCGGTAGGGGCCGTTGCAGCATGTGTTCGATCGCTGCGAGATATTTGTCGTCGGAGGGTGAGGCGATGGTAAAAGCCTTGCCCTTACGCCCGGCGCGGCCGGTCCGGCCGATACGGTGCACATAATCCTCGGCATGGCTGGGCACGTCAAAGTTGAACACATGGCTGACGGCTGGAATGTCCAGCCCGCGCGCGGCCACGTCCGAGGCGATCAGGTATTTCAGCGTGCCATCGCGGAAGCCGTCCAGCGTGCGGGTGCGCACTGACTGATCCAGATCGCCGTGGATCGGCGCGGCATCGAACCCGTGCTGTTTCAGTGACTTGGCCAGAACATCGACATCAACCTTGCGGTTGCAGAAGATGATGGCGTTGGTGCAGGCGTCCCCTTCGGACAGGATCAACCGGCGCAGGACGTCACGCTTTTCGGCAAAGGTGCGATCCTTGCGCGAAGGTTTGAACTCGTACAGCGTCTGTTCGATGGTTTCCGAGGTGGTGGCCTGACGCGCCACTTCCACGCGCGCCGGGTTCGACAGGAACATGTTGGTAATGCGCTCGATCTCGGGGGCCATGGTGGCAGAGTAAAAGAATGTCTGGCGCGTGAAGGGGGTGAGGTTGAAGATGCGTTCGATATCGGGGATGAACCCCATGTCGAGCATGCGGTCAGCCTCGTCCACCACCATCACTTCGACCCCGGTGAGCAGCAGTTTGCCGCGCTCAAAATGGTCCAGCAGGCGGCCGGGTGTGGCGATCAGCACATCGACGCCGCGGTCGATCAGCTTATCCTGCTCGCCGAACGAGACACCACCGATCAAAAGTGCCTTGGTCAGTTTGGTATACTTGGCATAGATGTCGAAATTCTCGGCCACCTGTGCTGCCAGCTCACGCGTCGGTGCCAGAACGAGGCTGCGCGGCATCCGCGCCCGCGCCCGACCACGCGCCAGCCGGGTGATCAGCGGCAGGGTGAATGAGGCGGTTTTGCCGGTCCCGGTCTGGGCGATACCCAGAACATCGCGGCCTTCCAGCGCATGCGGAATCGCCTGCTCCTGGATCGGTGTGGGGGTTTCGTAGCCAGCTTCGACTACGGCTTTCAGGACCTTGGGGTCCAGCTTGAGGTCAGCGAATTTGATCATTTGCGTCCATGCGTTACGGCATCGGGCCGTAAGAGTGTCAAGGGACGCACATGATTCCAGCGCCCCGGCATCGGGTTGTCATCGGTCGAAACGGGGAAACCCGCGTTTGCGCACTAACGTAAAAGCGCATCGGGGTCAATCGCAGCGGCGCGCCTGCGGGCAACTGTGGCGGGAATACGGCGAAATTGGCGCAGGCTGCCTTCGTTAACCCTAAATTAACCCCAATTTCGCCTCAGCCTCTCCCAATGCCCGTCGCATTCCAGCGTCAGAACCACGCTATTGATTTCCGCAGAATGCGAGTAGCCCCATGAATGCCCGTGCCGCCCTCCACAGCTTCCCCGTCGCTACCGGCGCCACCAATCCCCCCAGTATTCAGACTACTCAGCTTCCTTCAAATCTTGCGGCACTCCCTAATCAGACCCATTTCACGGCAGTCGCTGACCTGATCAAGACAGTCTTCAATGTTCCGGCCGTTTCGGTGGCGTTGCATGGGGCGCCCGCAGACGATCTGGGCGAAGCCTATCGCTCGTTTCTGGAGATCCCGCTGATCGACAATGGCGACGTCATCGGCGCTCTGCGTATCCTTGATACCGAGATGCGCGAATTCACCGATCGTGACTGTGTTCTGCTGGAAGGTTTCGCCAAGCTGGTGGTCGAGCAGGTGGCGCTGTGGGCCGAGGCCAGCCGCGACATGCTGACCAATGCCATGACCCGCCGCGCCTTTACCGACACGCTGCGCAAGACCTTTGCTTCGCGCCAGCGTACGGGTGGCAAGAACGCATTGGTGATGTTCGATCTGGATCACTTCAAATCGGTCAATGATACCTGGGGCCACACGGCGGGCGATGCGGTGCTGCGCACCGTTTCCCGGCTGGTGATGCGTGAGTTGCGCACCGAAGACAGCTTCGGCAGACTGGGCGGCGAGGAATTCGGCATTCTGCTGGCCAATGCCGATGGCGAGGCCGCAGCCGAGGTTGCCGAGCGCATTCGCCAGGCAATCGAACGGGCGGTCGTTCCTGATTTCGAAAAGATCAACTTCACCGCCAGTTTCGGCGTTGCCGAACTGACCGACATGACGGTGAGTGCCGAGTTCTGGATGTCCATCGCCGATGATCAGCTCTACCGCGCCAAGGATGAGGGCCGCAACGCGGTCTGTCTGGCGGCTGATGCTGCGCGGGCGGTTGTGCTGAACTGAATTCTTTCACTCATCCCTGCAAAACATGAGCGCGTAAAAGCGGCCCGCCGTAATCTCGGCCCTTGCCGGGCGGCGGGCGCTGACCTATACGCCGCGCCATGCTGAACACGTTGCACAATCGCCCCGCCCTGCCTGCCGAGATCGCGCGGCGGCGGACTTTTGCCATCATCTCGCACCCGGATGCGGGCAAGACCACGCTGACCGAGAAGTTCCTGCTGTTCGGCGGCGCGATCCAGATGGCGGGCCAGGTGCGCGCCAAGGGTGAGGCGCGGCGTACGCGCTCAGACTTCATGCAGATGGAGAAGGACCGGGGCATATCGGTCTCCGCCTCGGCGATGTCGTTCGATTTTGACGGGTTTCGCTTCAATCTGGTCGATACGCCCGGGCACAGCGATTTTTCCGAGGACACCTATCGCACGCTCACAGCAGTGGACGCGGCGATCATGGTCATTGACGGGGCCAAGGGCGTCGAAAGCCAGACCCGCAAACTGTTCGAGGTTTGCCGGTTGCGCGATCTGCCGATCCTGACATTCTGTAACAAGATGGACCGCGAGGCGCGCGACACGTTTGAGATCATCGACGAGATTCAGGAGAATCTGGCGATCGACGTAACGCCTGCGTCATGGCCCATCGGTCAGGGGCGCGAGTTCATTGGCTGCTATGACATCGTCAACGACCGGCTGGAACTGATGGACCGCGCAGATCGTAACCGGGTGGCTGACAGCATCCGCATCGAAGGGCTGGACGATCCGAAGCTGGCGCAGCATGTCCCGGCGGGCCTGCTGGAAAAGCTGCGCGAAGAAGTCGAGATGGCGCGCGAGTTGCTGCCCGCCTTCGATAAGGAAGCGATTCTGAACGGCTCGATGTCGCCGATCTGGTTTGGCTCGGCGATCAACAGCTTCGGGGTGCAGGAACTGATGCGCGGCATGGCTGAATACGGGCCGCCGCCACAGGTACTGCGCACCGACAAGCGCGAGGTCGGACCCGAGGAAAAACCGGTCACCGGTTTTGTGTTCAAGGTGCAGGCCAATATGGACCCCAAGCACCGCGACCGGGTGGCATTTGTGCGCCTCGCGTCCGGGCATTTTCTGCGCGGGATGAAGTTGCAGCACGTCCGGGCGGGAAAGCCGATGGCGATCACCAACCCGGTGCTGTTTCTGGCCTCGGACCGGGAACTGACGGAAGAGGCCTGGGCGGGAGATATCATCGGCATTCCCAACCACGGGCAACTGCGCATCGGCGACACGCTGACCGAGGGCGAGGCGCTGCGCTTCACTGGTATTCCGTCTTTTGCGCCGGAACTCTTGCGCAACTGCCGGGCGGGCGACCCGATGAAGGCCAAGCATCTGGAAAAGGCGCTGATGCAATTCGCCGAAGAGGGCGCAGCCAAGGTGTTCAAGCCCAACATCGGCTCGGGCTTCATTGTCGGGGTGGTGGGGGCCTTGCAATTTGAAGTGCTGGCCAGCCGGATCGAGCTGGAATACGGACTGCCGGTGCGCTTTGAGGCCTCGCAATTCACCTCGGCGCGCTGGGTTTCAGGCGACAAGGCGAAGGTTGAGGCCTTTGTCGCCGCCAACAAGGGACATATTGCCAGCGATCATGACGGCGACATGGTGTATCTGACGCGCCTGCAATGGGACATCGACCGCGCGATCCGCGACTATCCGGATGTGAAGTTGACGGCGACCAAGGAAATGATGGTCTGAAGCGGGTTTCTGGCGGGCCGGGCAGGGGGGCGTTGTCCCCCTCTTGGCTGCGCCAATTCACCCCCCAGGATATTTTTGAACACATGAACCGGGGCGGGGTCTTCAGCGGGGGGGCGGGATTGCCCTGGCTTCTTGCAGCCAGGTCCAGATTTTAAGCGGAGTCAGCGGCATGTCGACCTGGCGCACACCTTGTGCCCAGAGGGCATCCAGCGCGGCATTGGAAATGGCCGCCATCGCGCCCACCGTCCCGGCCTCGCCGCAGCCCTTCATGCCCATCGGGTTGTTGGGCGAAGGGGTGGGCAGGCTTTCAAAGCCGAACATCGGCAGGTCGATGGCGCGGGGCATGGCGTAATCCATGAAGCTGCCGGTCAGAAGCTGACCGTCGTCATCAAAGAGCGCTTCTTCGCGCACCGCCTGCCCATAGCCTTGCGCGACGCCGCCATGCACCTGTCCCTGAACCAGCACCGGGTTCAGGAGATTGCCAAAATCGTCAAAGGCCAGGTATCGCTCAAGCGTCAGCGCGCCGGTTTCGGGGTCAATCTCTACTTCGCACAGATGTGCGCCATTGGGGAAGGACCGGCCGGGCAGCTGGCTGCGTTTCTCATGCCGCATCAGGTCATCGCGGCCTTGTGCGCGCGCCAGATCCACAGCCTCGGCCAGGGTCAGCCGGTGATTGGTTCCCGCAGCTTGAAATATGGCGTCGTCGAAGGTGAACGGACCTGCGCCGAGCGTTTCCTGCAAGAACTCGGCGAAAGCGTCGACCATCCGCTCTGCCGTGCCATGTGTGGCCAGCGACTGAACGGTGACCGAGCGCGAGCCGCCGGTTCCGCCGCCGCGCGCGATCCTGTCGCTGTCGCCCTGCACCACCGTGATGCGATCCTCATCGAGCCCGGTCAGACCGGCCAGATAGCGCGCATAGACCGTTTCATGCCCCTGTCCGTTTGATTGCGTGCCGACATAGAGGTTCACTGCCCCACTGGGCAGAAACTCCACCGCCGCCGCCTCGGAATCCTCGCCCAGAATGGATTCGATATAATAGCTCAGCCCCAGCCCGCGCAGCCTGCCACGTGCAGCACTTTCAGCACGCCGGGCCGCGAAGCCAGCGACATCGCCTGCCGTTTCGGCCCGTTCCAGAACCTGCGCGAAATCGCCCGTGTCATATTCCATGCCTGCGTGGGTCGGATAGGGGAACTGATCGGGTGTGATGAAGTTGCGCCTGCGCAGATCAAAGGGTGACAGTTCCAGTTCGCGCGCGGCCATATCCATTACCCGCTCAATCAGGGTAATCGCCTCGGGTCGCCCGGCACCGCGATAGGCGTCTACCGGGGTGGTGTTGGTATAGACCCCCTGCACATGCAGGAGCGCTGCGGGAATGTCATAGACCCCGGTGAAGACCTTGGAAAACAGCTCTGACTGGATGTTTTGCCCGAACTGCGAGTTATAGGCCCCGAGGTTGGTACGCGTGAAAACCCGGTAACCAATGATCCGGTGATCGGCGTCAAAGGCCATCTCGGCGCGGCTGGTCAGATCGCGCGCGCCGTTATCCGCAACCATCGCCTCGGCCCGGTCCGAGAGCCAGGCCACTGGCGTGCCCAGTTCGCGCGCAGCCTGCGCAATGGCGAAGTATTCAGGATAGATCATCGCCTTCATGCCGAACCCGCCGCCCACGTCAGGGTTGGTCACGCGCACGTCTTCGGGCGCGAGGTTCAGCATCCGCGCCAGTTCGCGCTTCATCACCCAGACGCCCTGACCGTTGAATGCCAGATGCAGGCGCTTGCCGTCCCATTCGGCACAACCCGCACGCGGCTCAAGGCTGGCGGCCATCAGACGGTTCTGCCGCACCTCCAGCTGTGTGACATGGGCGGCGCGGGCAAAGGCGGCCTCGACCGCCTGCGCCTCGCCCAGCATCCAGTCGAAAGCCAAGTTTTCGGGTGCCTCGGCGTGGATCGCGGTGCCACCGGGTTCCAGCGCCAGATGGGGCGGCAGATCGTCATAATCCAGTTCGATCGCTTCGATCGCATCCAATGCGGCGGCGCGGGTGTCAGCCACGACCATCGCCACCGCCTCGCCCATATGGCGCATCACGCCACGCGCCAGAACCGGGCGGTCAGGTGCGGTGCCTTTCTGGCCGCGCTTGTCGCGCGCAGCCACCGCCCAAAGCGAATCCGCAACCCCCGCTGCCGTCAGATCTTCAGACGTCCAGACCCCGCGTACCCCGGACATTGCACGCGCGGCGGCGGTATCCAGCGCCGTGATGCGGCCATGCGCGACGGGCGCACGCAGAAAGGCTGCGTGCAGCGCGCCCTTGGGCAGGATATCGGCGATATAACGGCCCTCACCTTTGAGAAACCGGATATCCTCGCGGCGGGTGCCGCCTTGCGATTGGCCGAATGCGCGCATCATATCTCTCCCGTTGCCGGGCAGAGGATAGCCGCGCATCCGGCAGGGGCAAGGGGGGCTTAGCCCTGCAGACTCAACGCCAGATGAAGGCTCAGCGCGCCGAAGCCGTTGAAGCGGGTATTGGTGACCGTCGAATAGGCGCCCATCCCCTGCACCAGCAGGAAATCGCCCTCTTCAATATCGGCGGGCAGCAGGGTCTCGCCCGGCAAACGGTCTACGGAATCACAGGTCGGCCCGAAGATGACGCGGCGCTGGCCTTCGCCCGTGCGGCGCGCGCCCTCGGGCGAGAACACGCTCAGCCGGTCCATCATGCCCATCAGCGGCAGTTCGGCCAGCGTGCCGTAAACCCCGTCATTGAGGAACACATGCGTGCCGTCGCGCAGCGCCTTGATCCGGGCGAGCAAGGCAAAGCTGTCCGCCACCATGCCGCGCCCCGGTTCGCAAATCAGCATCGGTGCGCTGTCACCGAACACCTCGGCCGAGACACGCTCGATCAGGTGAAAGATCGCATCCAGCGACGGCGTCTCAGCCGCGATCCGGTGCGAGGGGAAACCGCCGCCGACATTCAGCCGTGCAGGCACCACGCCCGCCGCCTCACCTATGCGCTTGGCGGCACGGATATAGGCTTCCCACGCGGCCGGGTCAGTGCACTGGGTGCCGGGGTGAAAGGTTAGCGATGCCGTGTAGCCGCGTGCCGCGATGCGTTTCAGGATCTCGGTGGCCAGATCCTCGGTCGCGCCGAACTTGGCGCCGAAATCATAGGTCGCACCCGCCACCGGCAGCTTGAACCGTGCCGTGATCTCGACCGGGGCGCCGTTCTGTCGGCGGTTGGGGACAACGTCAAAAAGCTTCTCCAGCTCGCTCAGCGAATCCACCGAATACGAGGCCACGTCCTGGTGCAGTGCGAATTCGATCTCATGACGCGCGCGCACCGGGTTGTTGTAATGCAGCACTGCCCCCGGAACCAGCCGCCGGATCAGCGCCATCTCATCGGGCGAGGCCACATCAAAGGCAACAATTCCAGCTGCGGCCAGATTGACCACCACCGCTTCTTCAGGGTTGGATTTGACCGCATAGGTTACCAAACCCGGAAAACCTGCCACAAAACGGCGCGCCTGCGCCTGCAAGGCGGCGGGCGACAGAAACAACACCGGGTCATTCGGACTCACCGAGCGGAGAAATTCGACGGGGTCGGCCCAGATCGTTTCAGAGATTCCCATCAGCGCATCCTTTAATTCAAGCTGCTCATCGTGGCCAGGCTGATCCCGGCACTGTAGAACAGGATCGCGCATTTAGGTGACAATTTCACCGATCAAAAGGCTTCTTTCGCCGAAATGTATGGTTATTATGATGAACATTTCGTCATTATGGCAGGTGTTGCATGGATGATCTCGACAAGGCGCTGCTGGCGCAACTGACGATGGATGCGCGGCTGTCGCTGGCCACGCTGGCGCGGCGGCTGAAGGTGGCGCGCTCGACCGTGCAATCGCGGCTGGAGCGGCTGGAAAGTTCGGGCGCGATCGCCGGTTACACGCTCAGGCTGGGCGATGGCGCGCGCGCCGGTCTGATCCGCGCCAGCGTTCTCTTGATGATCGAGCCGCGCAATCAGGCAGCCATTCTGGCACGCCTCAAGGCGATCCCTGAGGTCGAGCGCGTCAACACCACATCGGGGCGGTGCGATCTGTTGTTGCAGGTCGCCGCACCTACCACCTCTGCGCTTGATGCGGTGTTGGATATCGTCGGCGAAATTCCCGGCATACGGTCTTCCGAAAGCCTGATCCACCTTTCGACCAAGCTGGACCGAACCACCTGAAACCCGCGGCCTCATAGGTTCAAGAGCATCCGAGAGAGGCGCTAAAGCTCTTCTTCCCACCAGCCGCGCCCGGTGCGCCCATCGACATAAACCACGATCACCGTGCCTTCGGCGGGCAGGTCAGGCAAAGCAAACAGACCTGAGCGCCCCTGTGACCCCGCAGCATCCTGCCAGGTCAGCCGATACTGGCTGCGGCCGTTGATCCGGGTGTTGGTGACGTCGCGGCCAGTCACCCGCGCCTGCCGGACCTCGCCATATAGCGCCGCGCGCAAGAGCGATGCCTTGCGCCGCCCGATCCAGATCGTCAGCCCCAGCCCGACCGCCCCGAACAGCACGGCAAACAGCATGAAGATCCACCCCGTCAATGCCGCATTCCCTGGCTCGATTTCGTTCACTGCGGGGTCATGGCCAACATAGCGCACCGGCGTTTCGCTGCCCGGCGGCAGGGCGCCGTATGTGGCGGCGCTGACGCTCGCACGGGTGGTGACGGCTGGGCCGCTTGCCGGTTGAAAGCGGTAGGTCAGGCGATATTCGGTGCGCGTGTGCCCATCACTGTCGCGCGTGCGCCGGATGTCGCGGTCAATGACGGTGGCTACGGCTTCAACCCCGTAGACCTCAAGCAACTCAGCGGTGCGCGAAAGATGCAGGGCCACGCTGCCAAAGATCAGAGCCATGAAAAGCGGCACAAACGGCACCCAGATGAAATGCCGGGTGAACAGTCGCCTGTAAGAGATCGCGCGTCGCTCAATCACCTCGGCCATGGCGGGATCCTTTTGATGAATGCAGCAAGGTGTCGCGTCGCCGGCATGCGGTGTCGCGCGTGTCAGTCCAGTGGCAAGCGGCTTGCCAGCGCCTCGACCTTGGCCAGCGCCGCGCCCGAGGCCAGAACCTCCCGCGCCTGTTCGACCCCGTCTTTCAGGCCGTCGGCCACACCGGCCACAACCAACGCCGCAGCGCTGTTCAAAAGCACAGCGTCACGATAGGCCGGGCGCCCGCCACCGGACAGGACGGCGCGCAGTTCAGCCGCATTTTCAGCCGCCTCGCCGCCCAGAAGGTCCTTGAACGGATGCAGCGGCAGGCCGGCGTCTTCAGGGTGAACCTCAAACTCGCGGATCGCGCCATTTTCCAGCGCCGCCACGCGCGACGGTGCGGCGATCGACAGCTCATCCGTGCCGTCGCCGCCATGTACCAGCCATGCCCGGTCTGACCCAAGCGCTTGCAGCACTTCGGCCATCGGGCGGATCAGATCAGGCGAGAAAGCACCGGTCAGTTGCCGCCTGACCCCGGCAGGGTTGGTCAGCGGGCCGAGGATGTTGAAGATCGTGCGCGTGCCCAACTCGGTGCGCACCGGGCCGACATGGCGCATGGCCGGGTGGTGCATGGGGGCCATCATGAAGCCGATGCCGATATCGCGGATCGCGGCCTCAACATCTGCCGGGCCGACCATGACATTGATCCCCAGCGCGCCCAGTGCATCAGCCGCCCCGGATTTCGAGCTGAGGTTGCGGTTGCCATGCTTGGCTACGGGCACCCCGGCGGCGGCCACCACAAAGGCCGTAGCCGTGGAAATGTTGAGCGTGCCCTTGCCGTCGCCGCCCGTGCCGACAATGTCCATCGCCCCTTCGGGCGCACGCACCTTCACGCATTTCGCACGCATCACGGCGGCGGCGGCGGCGTATTCATCGACCGTTTCGCCCCGCGTGCGCAGGGTCATCAGAAAGCCGCCCATCTGCGCGGGTGTGGCCTCGCCCTCGAACAGGATGGCAAAAGCTTCCTCGGCCTCAGCGCGGGTCAGCGGGCGGGTGACGGCGGTGGCGATCAGGGGTTTGATGCGCTGGCTCATGCCGCGACCTTTACCGTATCAAGGAAGTTTCGCAGCAACTGATGGCCGTGCTGCGAGGCGATGCTTTCGGGGTGGAACTGCACCCCCTCGATCGGCAAGTCGCGGTGCTTCACGCCCATGATCATGCCGCTGTCCAGCCAGGCGGTGATTTCCAGGCAGTCGGGCAGGCTGTCACGCTCAACAATCAGTGAATGATAGCGCGTGGCCGCAAACGGCGTGGGCAGGCCGGCGAAGACCCCGGCACCCGCATGGTGGATCTGCCCCATCTTGCCATGCACAATCTCGCCCGCGCGCACCACCCGGCCACCAAAGGCTTGCCCGATGGTCTGATGCCCCAGACAAACCCCCAGCAGCGGCGTGCGGGTCTCAGCGGCGGCGGCGACCAGCGGCAGGCAGATCCCCGCCTGATCAGGGTCACACGGGCCGGGGCTGAGCACGATGGCCGAGGGCTTGAGCTCCATCGCCGCCTGCACATCCAGTGCGTCATTGCGCCTGACCAGAACTTCGGCCCCCAACTCGCCCAGATAATGGACGAGGTTGTAGGTAAAGCTGTCGTAATTGTCGATCAGAAGCAGCATGGAAGGGCCTTTGGCTGGCGGGCGCCCTCTTCATGCCCCTTTGCGCGGCGCAGGGTCAAGGGCTCTGTGCCCGGCGGGTAGTTATTGGGGTGAAACCAGCGCGATGAGCGGTTATACCGGAGGCGCGAAGAGAGCAGGCAGCAGGGGGCGCTATGGGCGGCTTCATCAAGGGCATGGCGGTGGGACTGGTTTGTTTCGCGCTGGGATTTGCGGCATTGACGGTTGTGCTGGAGCAGGTCTATCCACCTGATCCGGTCGCTGTGCCAGAACCTGTAGCAGAACCGGAAGAGGCTGACGGGCCCGAGGCGTTGGTTGCGGAAGATGGCGCAACAACCTCTGAAACCGTGCCTGACCTGCCTGACCTGCCTGCCGGTCAACCCGAGACCGATGCACCGGATGAGGACGCCGGGGCGCGTATTGCAGAGCCGGAAGTGACAAGCGATCCTTCCCCCGGTGACGTCTTGAGGGATGAAGCGGCCGACGACATCGCCTCCGAAGCAGAAACAGCCGCGCAGGCGGATGCTGACCCAGTACAGCCTGACGCCGGGAACGCGGCGGATGAGACCCCAGCGCCCGAACCGTCAGCGCCCGAACCGTCAGCGACGGAAACCACCATAGCGGAACCGGAAGCAACTGCCCCCGATGCTGCGCCGACCCCTGATGTCGTTCCCGACCCCGAGGCTGTCGGCGAAGTTACAACAGGTGACGATCCGGTCCTTGAGCCCGCACCGGCCCCCGTTGAGGCCCCTCATGCCGACGATATGGGTGCCGACGACACGGGCGCGGGCGATCAGGACTCGGAGGAGCCAACAGGCAACGTGACAACAACCACAGAATCTGCGCCGACATTGCCGCAGGTGTTGCGCGCAGTGCCCTCGTCGCCCGGCCTTGAACGCGAGATTGACGGCGTGACTGTGGGCCGTTTGCCCAGCATCCCTGCCACAGAGCCCGCAGAAGCCACAGACGAGGCGGAGGCTGAAACCGCCGAAGACGCGGGCGATGAAACCCTGCCCGCCCGCGAACGCTACGCCGCGCCTTTTGAGCGTGCGCCCGGCCCGCTCTTTGCCATCATCCTCGATGACGCCTCAGCCGACCCGGACGCCGAGGTCGCGATTCTGGCGTTGCCCATGCCGGTCTCTGTCGCGCTGGACCCTCAAGACCCGGACGCGCCGCGCCGCGCACAGGCCTATCGTGCGGCGGGCCATGAGATCGTGATGCTCGCTGCAGGCCTGCCTGCCGGGGCCACGCCCTCGGACCTTGAGGTCACCTTTGACGGCTGGTTCCGCGCGCTGCCTGAAACGGTCGCCCTGCTGGACCCGCCCCAAGGCGGCTTTCAGGGCAATCGCGCGCTGGCGCAGGCGCTGATGCCGTTCTTGGCCGCAGACGGGCACGGGCTGGTCACCTATGAGCGCGGGCTGAACCCCGCCAGACAAAGCGCCAATAGCGCGGGCGTTGCCAACACATCGGTGTTTCGTATCATCGACAGTGACAATGAGAACCAGCACACCATCCGCCGCTATCTGGACCGCGCCACGTTCCGTGCCCAGCAAGAGGGGCAGGTGGTGGTGATGGGCCGCGCCGCGCATGCCGAAACGATTGCCGGGCTGATCGGCTGGCGGATGGAGGGGCGCGCGGGGCAGGTGTTGATCGTGCCGGTCTCTGCCACGCTGCGCTAACTCGGGGAGCGCCAGTTTCGCTTGCCCGGTGTTTCGGGGCGTGCCAAGACGAAGGGGCGGTCCCGCGCATTGCGGCAACAGGTAACAGGCAAGTGAGCGGTCATGGCAGGTATCGAATTTTCCTCGGTTTTTTATGAAATTTCGGTTCTGGTGATGGTTGCCGCCGTACTGGGTCTGATCGGCCTGTCGCTGCGCCAGCCGCTGGTGGTCGCCTTCATCGCCGCCGGTATCCTTGCCGGGCCGGACGTTCTGGGCCTTGTGCGGTCTGAGGATTTCATCGCGCTTCTGAGCCAGATCAGCATCGCGGTGCTGCTGTTTCTGGTGGGGCTGAAACTTGATGTCAATCTGGTGCGCAATCTGGGCAGGGTGGCAGTGGCGACTGGTCTGGGGCAGGTGGGGTTCACGGCCGCCTTTGGTTTTATTCTTTGTATTGTCATGGGGATAGATTGGCTGACGGCGGTCTATATCGCCGTGGCGCTGACCTTTTCCTCGACCATCATCATCGTCAAGCTGCTGTCCGACAAACAAGAGATCGATGCCCTGCACGGCAAGATCGCACTGGGTTTCCTGATCGTGCAGGATATTTTCGTGGTGCTGGCGATGGTCGTGGTTTCGGCGATCGGGCTGGGTGGAGCTGAAGAGGGCGCTGGCGGCAGTCTGATCTTCCTGACGCTGGGTGCGGTTGCGCTGCTGGCTTTTGTCTATGGTTTCATCCGCTATCTTGCGACTCCGCTTCTACATATGATCGCGCGCTCGTCCGAGCTGCTGGTGATCTTCGCAGTCGGCTGGGCGGCGGGTTTTGCGGCGGTGGCTGACTGGATCGGGCTGGGCAAGGAACTGGGCGGTCTGCTGGCCGGGGTCTCTCTGGCCTCGACGCCGATGCGCGACGCAATCAGCGCGCGGCTGGCGTCGTTGCGCGATTTCCTGCTGCTGTTCTTCTTTCTCAGCCTCGGTGCGGGTCTGGACCTGTCCACGCTGGGCGCGCAGGTGGGCCCGGCGATAGTGTTGTCGCTGTTCGTGCTGATCGGCAACCCGCTGATCGTTCTGGCGATCATGGGCTATATGGGCTACCGAAAGCGAACGGGCTTTCTGGCCGGCCTGACAGTGGCGCAGATATCTGAATTCTCGCTCATCTTCATGGCGATGGGGATCACACTGGGCCATGTCACGGATGAGGCGATGGGGCTGGTCACGCTGGTGGGATTGGTGACCATCGCGCTTTCGGTCTACATGATCACCTGGTCGCACAAGCTCTACGCGCTGTGCGAGCCGCTTCTGGGCTTTTTCGAGCGGCGCAAACCATTTCGCGAACTGGAAGAAGACAGCCCCGGCAATGAGCGCGGCTCATATGACTTCATCATCCTCGGGCTGGGGCGCTATGGCTGCCGGATCGGGCAGGGGCTGCGCGCCAAGGGATTCAAGCTGCTGGGTGTCGATTTCGACCCAGAAGCCCTGCGCAACTGGCGCAAGATGGGGCTGGACGCGCATTTCGGCGATGCCACAGACCCCGAGTTTCTGGCCCATTTGCCGCTGTCGGGGGTGAAGGCTGTGATCTCGGCGGTGCCGCGCAGCCGTGGGCCGCTGACCGAGGCTGACAGCCATTCGACCTTGCTGCACGCCCTCAAGGCGGCAGGGTTCGGGCGTGAGGTGGCGGTGACAGTGAACCAGATGGAGGACGGCGATGCCTATCTCAAGCTGGGCGCAACACTGATTCTGGCCCCGTTTGACGACGCTGCCGAAGGGGCGATCCGCAAGATCATCCATGAAGGAGACGAGGGCGCGCACCAGCCCGGCCCCATGCCCTGACGACCGCGATCAAGGCCCATTTGAGGGGCCACGGTTGCGTTTGGCGTCTACATCGAGAAACTGATGCCGCATCCGCAGCTGGAGCTGGCATTGGGATTATCGATCATGAACCGTGCACCGATCAGTTCCTCTGAGAAATCGATCACCGAATTCGACAGGAAGGGCAGCGACACCGGGTCGATCACCACTTTCTGGCCCTTGCTCTCCAGCACCAGATCGTCTTCAGCGGGTGCGTCGAGCGTGATCTCGTATTGAAAGCCAGAGCACCCTCCGCCTGCGACGGCGACACGCAGGGACTGCGCCTCACCGGTTTGCTCGGCGATTTCGGCAAGGCGCTCGAAGGCGCGGTCGGTGACCTTTGGGGGCAGGTTCATGGATTTTCGGCGTTTTCCTGAGGCATCGAGCCAGATATAAGCGGGCCATGGCGATGCGGCAAGCCCGGAGCTGGCCTGCGCCCCCGAAGGTACCACCGTATACGCCTCGCGTATGCGTTCCGGAAAGGAAGACATCTTGCCATGAGCGTCTTTGCCCCCTATGCCGCCGATCCCGCGATTTCGCGCGGGCGCCTGCATCCTGAGCGCATCTCGACCTTCCGCTCGGCTTTTCAGCGTGACCGTGACCGGATCATCCATTCCTCGGCCTTTCGCCGTCTCAAGCACAAGACGCAGGTGTTCATCGAACATGAGGGCGACTACTACCGCACCCGTCTGACCCATTCGATCGAAGTGGCGCAGGTCGCGCGCACTCTGGCGGCGGCGCTGGGCCTCAATACCGATCTGGCCGAAGCTATCGCGCTGGCCCATGACCTGGGCCACACCCCGTTCGGCCATACCGGTGAAGATGCACTGGCCGAACTGATGGAACCCTACGCCGGGTTCGACCACAACGCGCAGGCCCTGCGTATCGTCACACGGCTGGAGCGCCACTACGCCGAATTCGACGGGTTGAACCTGACCTGGGAAACACTGGAAGGGATTGCCAAGCACAACGGCCCGCTGGTGAACCCGGACGGCAGCCCGCTCAAAGGCCCGCTGCCGCTGGCGCTGAGCGAATACGACACGCTGCACGCTCTTGACCTGCACACCCATGCCAGCGCCGAGGCGCAGGTCGCGGCGATTGCCGATGACGTGGCCTATAACCACCATGATCTGCACGACGGCCTGCGCTCGGGCCTGTTTGACGAGGCTGATCTGATGGAGCTGCCGATCACCGGCCCCGCCTTTGCCGAAGTGGATGCGCTCTATCCCGGCCTTGACCGCATGCGCCGCCGGCATGAGGCGCTGCGGCGGGTGTTTGGCACCATGGTCGAGGATGTGATTGCGGTAGCCCGCCACCGGCTGGACGCCGCCGAACCCACGGATGCCGATGCCGTGCGCCATCTGGGTGTCACGATCATCCGCTTTTCGGACCGCGTATTTCGCGAACTCAAGGTGATCCGGCAGTTCCTGTTCACCCGCATGTATCGTGCCCCCCGCGTAGTCGCGATGCGCGCTGAGGTGACCGATGTGGTCCGTGATCTGTTCCTGCTCTTCATGCGCGATCCGGGGCATCTGCCGGAAGAGTGGCGCGCGGATGTCGCTGCTGCCGGAGACGAGGCCGCACTGGCGCGGATTGTGGCGGATTATGTGGCCGGCATGACCGACCGCTTTGCGTTGCAGGAACACGCGCGGCTGCTGGGATCGGATGCCACGAGGTTCACCCGCTACATGGTGTCTGGGCGGGAGTAAGGGGCGTTGGCCCCTCTGGGCCTTTCGGCCCATTCACGCCCAGGATATTTTTGAGTAGATGAAGGAGGGGTGGCGGCGAAATCAGCCGGGTCAGGAGGCTGCGGAGATTGACCTTGGCGTTTGCCATGGTAGTGCAGGGGCAATCAGAGGAACGACGACATGAACCTGTTCAATGATATCCGTGCGCTGGTGCTGGACTGCCTGCAGGACATGGCAGCACAAGGTGTGTTGCCCCAGGGGCTGGACCTGTCTGCGGTGACGGTGGAGCCGCCGCGCGATGGCGCGCATGGCGATATGGCGACCAATGCCGCGATGGTGCTGGCCAAACCCGCTGCGATGAAACCACGCGAGATTGCCGAGGCGCTGGCCGCGCGCCTGCGCGAGGATCCGCGTGTTCTGGCGGCCGAAGTGGCCGGGCCGGGGTTTTTGAACCTGAGGCTGGCGGCGCAGGTCTGGCGGTCGGTGGTTGGTGCCGCCCTGCACGCAGGCCGTGATTTCGGGCGCGCCACGCTGGGGGCCGGGCGCAAGGTGAATGTGGAATTTGTCAGCGCCAACCCCACCGGCCCGATGCATGTGGGCCACGCGCGTGGCGCGGTTTTTGGCGACGCATTGGCCGCACTGCTGGATTTCGCAGGCTGGCAGGTGACGCGCGAATATTACATCAACGACGGTGGTGCGCAGGTCGATGTGCTGGCGCGCTCGGTCTATGAGCGCTACCGCGAGGCGCATGGCCTGTCGCCCGAGATCGCCGAGGGGCTCTATCCGGGTGATTATCTGATCGGCGTAGGTGAAGCGCTGAAGGCCGAATACGGCGATCGTTTTCTCAACCAGCATGAAAGCGCATGGCTTGAGGTCATCCGCGATATCGCGACCGAGCGGATGATGGGCATGATCCGTGAGGATCTGGCCGCGCTGGGCGTGACAATGGATGTCTATTCCAGTGAAAAGGCACTGTACGGCACTGGTCGGATCGAGGCGGCGCTGGCGGCATTGGGCAAACAGGGGCTGATCTATGAGGGCGTACTGGAGCCGCCCAAGGGCAAGGCACCTGAAGACTGGGAACCGCGCGAACAGACGCTCTTTCGCTCGACCGCGCATGGCGATGATGTTGATCGCCCGGTCAGGAAATCGGACGGCGGCTGGACCTACTTTGCCCCCGATATCGCCTATCACTTTGACAAGATCGAACGCGGCTTTGATGCGTTGATCGACATTTTCGGCGCCGATCACGGCGGCTATGTCAAGCGCATGAAGGCCGCCGTTTCGGCGCTGTCCGGCGGGCGGGTGCCGCTGGATATCAAGCTGGTGCAACTGGTGAAGCTGTACAAGAACGGCGAGCCCTTCAAGATGTCGAAGCGCGCGGGCACGTTTGTAACCCTGCGCGATGTGGTCGAGATGGTGGGGGCCGATGTCACACGCTTTGTGATGCTGACGCGCAAGAACGACGCGCCGCTGGATTTCGATTTCGACAAGGTGCTGGAGCAGTCGCGCGACAACCCGGTCTGGTATGTGCAATATGCTCATGCGCGCATTGCCTCGGTCCTGCGCAAGGCGGGTGAGGCCGGGGTCGATACCTCGGATGCGGCGCTGGCCGGGCTGGCGCTGGATGGGCTGGACCACCCCGCCGAACTGGCGCTGATCCGCAAGCTGGCCGACTGGCCGCGACAGGTGGAAATTGCCGCCCGCGCGAACGAGCCGCACCGGATCGCGGGGTACCTGAGCGAGCTTTCGGGCGAGCTGCATACCCATTGGAACCGGGGCAATGACACACCCGGTTTGCGCTTCATTCAGGACGACAAGGCCACAATGGCCGCAAAAATTGCGCTTGCCCGTGCCGTGGGCGTTGTTATTTCCGCAGGTCTTGGTATCCTTGGGGTTACGCCTGTCGAAGAAATGCGTTGAAAACAATACAGGTCAGCGCAGTCAGGCGGATTTGGTGCTCATGATTTCGGGCGCTGATGTGTGGATTTGACAGCCAAGACCGGGACCAACCCGGCAGGCATGAGAGGCGAGCATGGCACAGTTGCATTATAATGCATACCATGCCCCGTTGCAGGCACCGCAGGGCGCGAATGAGCCCCTGCGCGTGGGGGTGTTGGTGAATGTAATCGGCGCGGTTCTTTCGGTCGCGCTTTTGGCAGGCGTCGGGGTCTGGAGCTACCGGCTGATGGTCCGGGATGTCTCGGGCGTTCCGGTGATCCAGGCGCTGGAAGGACCGATCCGGATCTCTCCGGCGGACCCGGGCGGGCGACAGGCGGCCTATCAGGGGCTGGCGGTGAATGCCGTCGCGGCCGAAGGCACGGCGCGTGCCATGGCAGATGAGATCGTTCTGGCACCCGGTCCGGTGCAGCTTGCTGCCGAGGACCTGCCCGTGTCGGCGCCCGCAGCCCCGGCACCGACCACAGAGACAACAGAGCAGGCCGCGCAGACCACCACGCCGCGCGCCCAGTCAGAGCAGCCGTTGCAGGCCATCCCCGCCTCGCTCACGCTTGATGCGCAGGATCTGGTGCCGACATCGGTGCCAGGCGTCGTACGCTCGCCGCTTCCGCTTCGGCGCCCCGCTTCTGCCCCGGTGCAGACGGCGGCGCGCAACACATCTGCCACGGATGCCGGACAGACAGCCAGTCTGAATGGTGGACATGATGCCGAAGCTGAGGCGTTGCTGACCGAGCTGGCAACCCGGCTCGCGCCCGCCAGCCATATTGATATCGACCCCTCATCGCTGACGCCGGGCACCCGGCTGGTCCAGTTGGGTGCCTATGATGACGAGCCCGCAGCGCGCGAGGCCTGGGAGGTGCTGGCCAGCCGTTTCTCGGCCCATCTGGACGGGCGCGGACGGATCATCGAACCTGCCACATCGGGCGGGCGCACGTTCTACCGGTTGCGCGCGCATGGTTTTGCAGGCGAGCCCGAGGCGCGGCGCTTTTGTGCCGTGCTACTGGCCGAAAACGCCGATTGCATCCCGGTGCTGATCCGGTAACTCTAGGTCCTCCGGTTGGGGGTGGAAGCCTCCGGCGGGGATATTTTCCGGACAGAAAATGGAGCGGGTGGATGCAGGATGACGGCGTCGGAGCAACGATATTCGGTTGTTCCGGGGAGGTCTTGCTGCCCGGTGAGGCGCGCTTTTTTGCCAAGGCTCAGCCCTGGGGCTTCATACTTTTCCGCCGCAATGTGGAAAGCGTCGCGCAGTTGCGCGCGCTCTGCGCCGATCTGCGCGCAAGTGTGGGGCGTGATGCCCCGATCTTCATGGATCAGGAGGGCGGGACGGTTCAGCGTCTGCGCCCGCCGCTGGCGCGTGACTGGCCGGAGGCCAACGCCCAGCGGGGTGGGGCGCGGGCAGTCTGGTTGCGTCATCGGCTGATGGCGGCAGAGTTGCGCGCGGTTGGGGTAGATGGCAATTGCGCGCCGGTGATCGATGTTGCGGGGCCGGACACCCACGCCTTTCTTCAGCGCCGGATCTGGGGCAGCGATCCGCAGGTTGTGGCAGCGTTGGGCCGTGCTGCAGCTGAAGGTTTGCTGGCGGGCGGGGTCTTGCCGGTAATCAAGCATCTGCCCGGACACGGGGCGGCCAATGCCGACAGCCACCTTGATCTGCCGCATGTGTCGCTGCCGCTGGTGGCGCTGGAAGCCCGCGATTTTGTCCCCGTCAGGGCGCTGGCCGATCTGCCGCTGGGGATGAGTGCGCATGTGGTTTATGAGGCACTTGACCCGATGCAACCCGCCACGGTGTCATTGGCGGTGATCAGCTACCTACGCGGGGCGCTGGGCTTTGGCGGCCTGCTGATGAGCGATGACATCTGCATGAATGCCCTTGGCGGCAGCATCGCCGCGCGCGCGGCGCAGGCGCGGGCGGCGGGGTGTGATGTGATCTTGCACTGCTCCGGCGATCTGAGCGAGATGGCCGCCGTGGCCGACGCGGCGGGCGCACTGGAGGGCACCGCGCTGCACCGGGCCAGGGCTGCGCTGGCCGCACGTCAGGCACCCGGCGCGATTGACATTGCCGCGCTGGAGGCCGAACTTGAGGCCCTGAGCGCGGGCGCGGAAGGGCGGGTATGAGCGAGGCACATGACGATGCTGGATGGGGTGGCGACAGCGTGGCCGCGCGCGTCGAAGCCGAAGCGCTGATCGTCGACGTCGATGGCTATGAAGGCCCGCTGGACCTGCTGCTGACGCTTTCGCGCCGTCAGAAGGTGGACCTGCGGCGGATCTCGGTGCTGCAACTTGCCGAACAGTATCTGCGCTTTGTCGAGGCTGCGCGCGCCTTGCGGATCGAACTGGCCGCCGATTACCTGGTGATGGCCGCCTGGCTGGCCTATCTGAAATCGCGCCTGCTGTTGCCGCCAGAACCGGGCGAGGAGGGCCCCTCAGGTGAGGAACTGGCCGCGCATCTGGCCTTTCAGCTTGAACGCCTGAACGCCATGCGCGATGCGGCTGCGCGGCTGATGGGCCGGGACCGGCTGGGGCGCGACTTCTTTGTCCGGGGTGCGCCCGAGACCCTGTCCACACATCGTCACACGCAATACACGGCCACCCTGCTGGAACTGATGCAGGCCTATGCGCGGCTGCGTACACGCGATGATTTCCGCCCCTATGCCTATGACCGCAGCGACATTTATCCGCTGGAGACCGCGCTGGAGCGATTGCGCGGCATGATCGGACATCGTGGTGGATGGGCCGATCTGGCCGGTTTTCTGCCCCCCGGATGGCGCGCGGCAGGGGCGCGGCGGCGCTCGGCGCTGGCCTCGACCTTTGCGGCCTCTCTGGAGCTGGTCAAGCAGGGGCAGGCGGATATGCGCCAGTCTGAGACCTTTGCGCCGATTATGCTGCGCCCGCGTGGCGGAGGGGTGGCATGAGCGAGGATGAGCACCCCCGTCATGAACCGGCAGCAGACATGCCCAGCCTGTTTCCCGCGCCTCCCATGGCCGAAGTCGAGCGCATGATCGAGGCCGTGATCTTTGCCAGCGCCGAGCCGGTTACGGTGGCGGAATTGCAAACGCGCCTGCCACAGGGCTGCGATGTGCCCGAGGCCCTGCAACACCTGCGCACCCGTTATGCCGGGCGGGGCGTGCATCTGGTGCGGGTGGGCGAGGGCTGGGCCATGCGCACCGCGCCTGATCTGGGCTGGCTGATGCACAAGGAGCAGGTTGAAACCCGACGCCTGAGCCGCGCGGCCATCGAAACGCTGGCGATCATCGCCTATCACCAGCCCGTCACCCGCGCCGAGATCGAAGAGATCCGGGGCGTCGCGCTGTCGCGCGGCACGATCGACCAGTTGATGGAACTGGAATGGATACGGCTGGGGCGGCGCCGGATGACCCCGGGGAGGCCGGTGACCTTTGTGGTGACCGACATGTTCCTGGACCACTTCGGACTGGAAAGCGCGCGTGATCTGCCGGGCCTCAAAGAGCTGCGCGCCGCCGGTTTGCTGGACAGCCGCCCCATGCCCGGAACGCCCGCCAACGACGACGAGGACGAAATCACCATCGGACAGAGCGAATTGTTCGAAGATTGAGGACTGCCGGGGCAGGTTCGGCGAATTGGAGCCGGACATTCTCACAATGCTGCGTATAGTGAGGGCAAGGGCTTCTTTTCTTCTCTATGATCGCCTAGTCTGGGCGCAATGCCCGCGTTCCGGGCGGAAACCTTGGAGGATGCCATGAAGAAATTTACCGCCGTTATTGCCGTCACCGCCGCCCTTGCGCTTTCGGCCTGCACCATGAGCGCCAATGAGCGGACGGTTCTTGGCGGGCTGGGCGGTGCGGCTGCCGGTCTGATCACGGCTGATCTGCTGCGCGCCAATGCCAACTGGACCATCCTGGCCGTTCTGGGCGGGGCCGCGGCGGGCGCATTGGTGGCTCGCAACACGGCGACCAATGAATGCGCTTATGCGCGCGGCGACGGCACCTATCGGGTTGCACGCTGCCGCTGAGCGGGTTTGGCAGGCGGATTGAGTGGGGGCTTGGTCCCCTGCCAACTCTCCGGTGCCACCTGAGCAAAACGAAAGGGCGCGGCTCACAGAGCTGCGCCTTTTTCAACTGCGCCTGATCAGCCGTTGAGGGCTGTCAGCGCCGCAGCCAGATCAAGTTTGCCATCATATAGCGCCCGCCCCGAGATCGCGCCATCAAGCGGTGCACCGCAGTCGCGCAGGGCGATCAGATCCGCCAGCGACGACACCCCGCCCGAGGCGATAACCGGGATAGCTGTCGCCTTTGCCAAGGCAGCCGTTGCGGCCACATTGGGCCCTTGCATTGCACCATCGCGGTTGATGTCGGTGTAGATGATCGCAGCCACACCCGCATCCTCGAAGGCGCGGGCCAGATCGGTCACGTCGACATCGGTTTCTGTCGCCCAGCCGCGGGTGGCCACACGGCCTGCCCGGGCGTCAATCCCCACGGCGACCTGGCCGGGAAAGGCGCGGGCCGCCGCGCGCACCAGCGCGGGGTCCTCGACAGCGACGGTGCCCAGAATAACGCGCGCCAGCCCTCTGGACAGCCACATCTCGATGGTCGCCATGTCGCGGATACCACCGCCCAACTGGCACGGGATCTGCACGGCAGCCAAAATCGCCTCAACGGCGGCGGCATTGACCGGAGTGCCCGCAAAAGCACCGTTGAGATCGACCAGATGCAGCCACTGGGCGCCCTGCTCGGCAAAAGCGGTCGCCTGCGCGGCCGGGTTGTCACTGAAAACCGTCGCCTGCTCCATTGCGCCCTTGTAAAGGCGCACGCACTGGCCGTCCTTGAGGTCGATCGCGGGGTAAAGGATCATCGCGCGCTCCTGTCTGATTGCGGTCCTGTAGCCGCAAGCGCGGGGCATTGCAAACCGCTTGGTGCGTCTGCCGGGGCCGCAGGCGGGCAGTTTTCAGCCGGGAGTATGGTATGCCGTCAGGTAAGTGGTTGCACGAATCGGACGCGCGACCAATTCTCGCGGACAGGAGGACTGCACCATGAAGCATTTGATTCTGACAGCGGCAGCCGCTGTCGTGTTGGCCATGCCGGCTATGGCCGACCCGGTTCATGGCCACTGGCGAACGGCGCCAGATGATAACGGCAATACCGGGATCATCGAGATGACGGATTGCGCCAACCGTCTGTGCGGCACGTTGATCCAGGCTTTTGACGCGGCGGGCCAGGCGATGAGTTCACCCAATGTCGGGCGTCAGATCGTCTGGGACATGGAACCTCAGGGCAGCGGGCGCTATCGCAACGGGCGCGTCTGGGCGCCTGACCGCGATCAGACCTACAGCGCCCGTATGCAACATGAAGGTGATCGCCTGACGGTCTCAGGCTGCGTTCTTGTCTTCTGCCGTGACGCAGTCTGGTCCCGCGCCGACTGAAATCTCCCGCGCTGCGCCATGGCCAGCTTCATTTTCTGACTGAAAACATTCTGGGGGCGAATTGGCCGAAAGGCCAAGAGGGGGCAAAGCCCCCTGTCGCCGCGTAGCGCAGCTACGCAGTCCGGCCCAACGGGATGAGCGCTGCGGCGCAGCCCGTGGGTGCGAAGACGGGCGGGAGCGGCCCCGGTGGCCGCTCAGGGCTTCCAGCGCAGGAAATTGGCGATCAGCCGCAGCCCGGTTGCCTGACTTTTCTCAGGGTGGAACTGGGTGCCCAGAATCGTGTCGCGCCCCACGATTGCCGTGATCGGACCGGCGTAGTCCACATGGGCCAACAGATGCGCCGGATCTTCGGTACGGAATTGGTAGGAATGGACGAAATAGGCATGATCGCCACTCTCCAGCCCCGCCAGCACCGGGTGTGGCTGGTCGATCACCAGATCGTTCCAGCCCATATGCGGTACCTTCATTGCCGGATCGGCAGGACGGATCGGCACCACGTCACCACCAATCCAGCCCAGGCCCGGTGTGTCCTCATACTCGCGCCCGGTGGTTGCCAGCATCTGCATGCCCACGCAAATGCCCAGAAACGGCCGTGCGCGTGTGTTCACGGCATCGTCCAGCGCCTCAACCATCCCCGCAACCGCCCCCAGCGCCCGCCGACAGGCCGGAAAGGCCCCGTCGCCGGGCAGAACGATCCGGTCGGCCCGCGCCACATCCTCGGTACGCGACGAGACGATCACCTGACCCGCCCCGGTCTCTGCTGCCATGCGTTCAAAGGCCTTGTGCGCCGAATGCAGGTTTCCACTCTCATAGTCGACGATGACGGTCAGCATGGGGCCCTCGGTGCCTTGTCCCGCTGCGCGCGCGTGTGGAGGGTGCGGATGCCTCCGGCGGGAATATTTGTGAGTATATGAATGCTCAGAGCATGCCCTTGGTGGAGGGGATGGCCCCGGACTTGCGCGGGTCAATTTCCAGCGCGTCACGCAGGGCGCGGGCGGTGGATTTGAAGGCGGCTTCGGCGATGTGGTGGCTGTTGCACCCGTGCAGCATGTCCACATGCAGGGTGATCCCCCCGTGGGTGCTGAGCGCCTGAAAGAACTCGCGCACCAGTTCGGTGTCGAAGCTACCGATCTTTTCCGTCGGGAACTCGACATTCCAGATCAGAAAGGGCCGCCCCGAGAGGTCAAGCGCGGTGCGGATCTGGGCGTCATCCATCGGCAGGTGGCAGGCGCCGTAGCGGCGGATGCCGCGTTTGTCGCCCATCGCCGCGGTCAGTGCCTGACCGATCGCAATGCCCACATCTTCAACCGTGTGGTGGTCGTCGATATGCAGATCACCCGTGGCGCGCACGTTCATATCGATCAGCGCATGCCGGGCGAGTTGGTCGAGCATGTGATCGAAAAAGCCGACGCCGGTCTGGTTGTCATACTGCCCTGACCCGTCAAGGTTGAGGGTCACGGTGATATCGGTTTCGGTGGTCTGGCGGGTGATCGTGGCGTTGCGCATGGCTCTTATCCCGTCGCTTCTTGGGGCGGGGTATAGGGCAGGGCGGGGCAGTTGCCTAGCCCTCATACCCTTCGACAATGACCAGATCGGCTGTTGAAACCGGGTCGCGGATGGCTTTGGCGGCCTGATACTCAGGCGAGTGGAAGCACGCGGTCGCCGCTTGCAGGTCTGGAAACTCAATCACCACAGTGCGCGCGCGGCTTTGTCCTTCCATCGCGGTTTGCGGCCCGCCACGGACAAGGAAGCGGGCCCCGTATCTGGCAAAGGCTTCGGCATTGGCTGCGCGGTAGCGGGCATAGATGTCGGGGTCATCAACATCGACATGGGCGACCCAATAGGCCTTGGGCATGGTCGGTCTCCTTGATTGGTGGTGGCAAGGTGACGCGGAGCGCGGGCGGGTGCAAGGGGCAAGCGTAAAGATGCGCGCATGCTGGTCCCGCCGGGCGGGCGAGGCCGGGGTGACGCGTCAGACGGTCGTGGGGTGACGCGCGATCTTGCCGGCGGCGGCGGCCAGTGCGCCGGGCCCATGTTCGATCCCCAGTGCCTCCATCCCTGCCTCCATGACCGAGAGCGCGCCCAGCACCATATGAGCGTTCACATGCCCCATATGGGCCAACCGGAAAAAGGCATCCGCCTGAGGCGTGCCCGGTTCGGCCATACCCAGCCCGATTCCCAGCGTCACCCCAGCCTCATGTTCGCACCATTTTCGCAGCCGCGTGCCATCATCGCCCGCAAGCCGCATCGCCGTGACCGAATGGCCACGCGCCGCCGGGTCTGCCATGTTCAGCCGGAACGCCCCCTGCGTTGCCCAGGCCTCGCCTGCCGCCCAGACGGCTCGCGCCAGCGTGGCATGGCGGGCCCAGACATTCGTCATTCCCTCTTCATGCACCAGCATGTTCAGTGCCTCGCGCAGGCCAAACAGGTGATGCGTGGGCGCGGTGCCGCAGAAGTGCTGGTAGAAGCCGTCCGCAAAGGCGCGCGTCTCCCAGTTCCAGTAGGGGGTGCGCAGGTCGTTGTCGCGCGAGGCCCCCGCCCCCCGGAAAGAGACACACCCCAAAACACCCACCCCCC
>JAFIEK010000055.1 GCA_020832545.1 Pararhodobacter sp.
GGGGCCGGGGGCCCTCTCTCTTGGTGTAACACGCCGCCCAAAACGGCGGGCGTCCCCCTGTTCCTGTGGGGGGGGCTCTGGTAAAAGGCGCGCGAGGCCTCGCGCGCCTTTTCCGAGAACCACAGAAAGCCCAGGCCCGGCGGTACCATCAGCCCCTTCTGGCTGGCGCCAACCAGCACATCCACGCCCCAGTCATCCATGCGAAACGCATCACAGGCCAGCGAGGCGATGGCATCGACCATCAAAAGCGCGGGATGGTTCAGATCATCCAGCAGCTGCCGCAGCCCGGCGATGTTGTTTCTGGCGGTGGATGACGTATCGACATGCGTGGCCAGCACGGCCTTGAGAGTATGCGCCTTGTCGGCCGCCAGCACCTCGGCCACGCGCGCCAGATCAAAGGCGGCAGAGCGGCCGAAATCCAGCCGGGTGGATTGCACGCCCATCGCCTCGGCGCTTGCGGCCCAACCTTCGCCAAAGCGCCCGGTGATCAGCACCAGCGCCTTGTCGCCCCGGCTGAAGACATTGGCATTCGCCGCCTCCCATGCGGCATGGCCGTTCCCAATGTAAAGCGCGACATGCTGCTGGGTGCAGGCAACCGCCTTGAGGTCTGGCCAGAGCGTGGCGACCATGTCGATCAGCGCGCCCTCGTAGATATTGGGCGCGGCGCGGTGCATGGCTGCAAGCACACGATCTGGCATGACGGAGGGGCCGGGAATGGCCAGATACTGCCGACCGTGGGCGAGGGACATGAGGTGCGCTCCTGCACATGTGAACTGATTCCGTCGGCACTCTAGGAGCGTGCCCCGGCAGCGTCAATCAGGCGTCCGTGCAGCCCCTGTCCAAACACCCTGCGCTGACCTATATCGGGGGTGGTAGCGCAGAAACGGAACAACATGGCAGAGAACGAAACCCGCAGCGCCCCCGCGCTAAACCGGGCTATCTTCAGGATCGACGGGCCGGACCGGCTGAGCTTTCTTCAGGGTCTGGTAACGAATGACATGAACCGGCTGGCCGGACAGGGCATACTTTATGCCGCGTTTCTGACCCCGCAGGGCAAGTTTCTGGCCGATTTCTTTCTGGTCGATCAGGGCGAGGCGGTGCTGCTGGACACCGATGTAGCGCTGGCCGATGATCTGCTCAAACGGCTGACGCTTTACAAGCTGCGCTCAAAAGTGACGATTGAGCGTGTTGACATGGCGGTCACGCGCGGGTTGGGCCCGGCACCTGACGGCGCGCTGGCCGATCCGCGCCACCCGGATATGGGCTGGCGGCTTTACGGCGCATCACTGGAGCAGGGCGACGCGATCGACTGGGACGCACAGCGCGTCGCGGCGCTGGTGCCGGAGACCGGGGCCGAGTTGATTTCAGGCGAAAGTTTTATTCTCGAACTGGGGTTTGGTCGCCTGTCCGGCGTTGATTTCCGCAAGGGCTGCTATGTCGGACAGGAAGTCACGGCGCGGATGCACCACAAGACCGAACTGCGCAAGGGGCTGGTCCGGGTGCGCGTGGACGGCCCGGCCGAACCCGGCACGCCGATCACCACCGACAGCGGCAAACCCGCCGGGACACTGCATACGCGCGCGGGCGAGCGGGCGCTGGCCTGGCTGCGCCATGACCGCGCCGAAGGAGCGTTGCAAGCCGGTGAGGCACAAGTGCAGTGGGACCGGGGCTGACGTCTGCTTGGTGCTTGCCCATCGGGCCTTCAGGTTGCACTGTAGCCCCGCAAGCAAGTGAGAGAGACCATGGCGGCGATTGTCCACATCCTCAACGGGCCGAACCTGAACCTTCTGGGTCAGCGTGAACCTGACATCTACGGCCATGAAACGCTGGACGATGTGTTGCGCGCCTGTCAGGCGCTGGCCGCCGATCTGGGGCTTGAGGTTGCAACTGTCCAGTCAAACCACGAAGGCGCGCTGGTCGATGCCATTCAGGCCGCACGCGGCGTGGCGGGGGGGATCATCATTAACCCCGCGGCGTATACACACACCTCGGTGGCGATCCTCGATGCGCTCAACGCGTTTGAGGGCCGGGTAATCGAGGTGCATCTGTCGAACATCCACAAGCGTGAGTCGTTCCGGCATCACTCTTATGTCTCAGGCCGCGCCGATGCGGTGATCGCAGGCTGCGGGGTGCAGGGTTACGACCTGGCGCTGAGGCACATGGCGCGGCTGCTCGAAATCTAGCCCTGCGCAGCACGCCAGCGTGCAAGGATCATCCGCGCGGTCATCAGATCCAGATGCGCGCCCCCGCCGTTCTTGAACAGCGTGATCTCGTCATCCGACTGTCGCCCGGCGCGGCCTGCCACCATATCGTATAAATCGCCCTGAACATCCGTATCGGTGATTACCCCGGCGGCCATTGGAATCATCAACTCGCCAATATGGCCGATGGTTGTGGCGCGCGAATCCACGAAGATCCGTGCGCGTCTGAGGCAGGTATCATCGGCCTCGCGCATCTCTGACGTAAAAGCACCGATCAGGTCCAGGTGCTGGCCCGGCTGTAGCCAGTCGCCCTTGATCACCGGTTCTTTCGCCATGGTGCAGGTGGCAATGATCTCGGCCGCGCGCACCGCGCTTTCCAGATCCTCGGCGGCGTGGGCACCGGGGTGGCGGGCAGCCAGCGCCTGTGCGGCCTCAAACCGGCGCGCCCAGATGGTGATCTGCACGTCAGGGATCAGCGCGCCATAGGCTTCGATCAGCGACCCCGCCACCACGCCCGCGCCGACGATCAGCAGTTTGCGCGCACCCTTGCGGGCCAGCAGCCGTGCGCCCAGCAGCGAATCGCCTGCGGTTTTCCATTTGGTGACCAGCGGGTTGTCGATCACCGCCTCGACCGCGCCGGTGACATCATCAAAGACCAGCATCGCGCCCTGCACGCTGGGCCGCCCCTGCGCCGGGTTGCCGGGATAGACGGTGACCGATTTCACCCCCACGCCCAGCCCGTCGATCCAGGCTGCACGAGACAATAACCGGTCATCTCCGCGCGCCAGAAGCTGGTCGCGCAACTGGGCAGGCGCGGCGCGGTGGCCGTCGATCAGCGCATCGGTCAGTGCGATCCAGTCCATCAGCGGTTCGCAGGTGTCAGCGGTCAGATAGGGAAGGGCGGGCATGGCGGCATCCTTTTGCGCGCCAGACTGGCGGGCGCGGGGCGGGGTGTCAATTGGCGGGCAGGGCGGGATGACTGGACGGCGACTGGCCGGAAGCTACCTGAGGACACATGAACAGAAGGGGTGGCGTAAATGCGGGTGCTGGTGATCGGATCGTCAGGCGGGCTCGGTGCGGCGCTGATGCGCGCGGCGCGCCTGCGCGGCGATACGGTGGTTGGCCTGTCGCGCAGCGCGGACGGGCTGGATGTGGCCGACGAGGCCAGCGTGGCCACTTGCCTGAGCGCGTTGGACGGCGAGTTTGACGTGGTGATCACTGCGACCGGCGGGCTGGAGATCGGCGCACATGGCCCAGAGAAAAGCCTGCGCGCGCTGGACCCCGCCGCCATGGCCGCGCAGTTCGCCTTGAACGCAATTGGCCCGGCGCTGGTGCTCAAGCACGCAGCATCCCTTCTGCCGCGTGACCGGCGGGCGGCCTTTGTGGCGCTTTCGGCGCGGGTGGGCTCCATCGGGGATAACCGGGCGGGGGGATGGTATTCTTACCGCGCCGCCAAGGCCGCCCTGAACCAGATCATCCGCACCGGGGCGATCGAACTGGCGCGCAGTCACCGCGAACTGGCGTGCGTGGCGCTGCATCCCGGTACGGTGGAAACGCCGTTGACGGCAAAATATCTGGGCCGTCACCCGGCGGTTCCCCCTGATGAGGCTGCCGCCAACCTCTGGTCGGTGATCAACAGGTTGACGCCGCAGGATACGGGGCAGTTCTTCGACTGGGCGGGCAAGTCAGTGGACTGGTGACGCTGCCATGCCCTCAAGGGCAGCCCTGGGCAGACATACTGGCGGATCAGCGCAGGTTCGGCGCGGCGGGCGAGAAATCGACGCAGAGCGCGTTCATGTCTTCCTGAGCCAGTAGTGACTGGGTGCAGCGGCAATAGGCCGGGCCGCTGTCTGTGGTGTCGCAATGGCCGCAGTCGCCGCAATTGCCGAACAGCGGTGCGGTGCGCTCTCGGGCCAGTCGGGTGGCCAGATGGGCAATCACGGCGGTAAAACGCGCGCGCTCGGCCTCGGGCAACAGGTCGATCGCACGGGTCAGCGCGGAAAGCGGGTCATTTTGCAACTTTTCGTGACCTGCGGGCGTAACTTCGATCAGTGAACTGCGCCCGTCTGACTGGTTTGCGTGGCGCTCAAGCAGTCCTGCGGAAATGAGTGATTTGACGGTTTGCGAGGCGGTCCCGCGCGTTGTGGCATGGAACTCTGAAAACGCGGACGGCGTGCGCGAAAAGCGGTTGGCGCGTGCAAAATAACGCAGCGCGGTCCATTGCGCAGGCGTCAGACACTGATCGCTTGTCCCGCCATGCACAAGCCGCGCCAGATGCACGATCTGCTCGGCGACCTGGCTGGCGGTGGCCGGTTCCGGGGCTGTGGTGAAGCGGGTTTCTGCCGTCATGTGCGAGAGGTAAGCCGGGTCGGTCCTGTTGACAAGGCTTGGGCTATATAGTAGCGATACGAAACAATATTGAAGCGGCAGAAAACATCCTGCCGAAGCTCTGCCAGTTGAAAGGCTTGGAAACCGATGGGCTACCAGGACCACCACACCCGCCGCTACATTCGCTCCTCGATGGCCGAGGAGGTACTTGATGCCGAGACCGAGACCGCGCTGGCGACGGCGTGGCGCGACCGCCGCGACGAGGCGGCACTGCACCGGCTGATCACCGCCTACAAACGCCTTGCGGTATCCTTCGCGGGCCGTTTCCGCCGCTATGACGTGCCCTATGATGATCTGATCCAGCAGGGCAATCTGGGCCTGATGCGCGCCGCAGAGAAGTTTGACCCCGAAAACGGTGCGCGCTTTTCGACCTATGCGGCCTGGTGGATCCGCGCCTCGATGCAGGATTATGTGATGCGCAACTGGTCGCTGGTGCGTACCGGGACCAATGCCAACCAGAAGAAGCTGTTCTTCCATCTGCGCCGCGTGATGCAGCGGCATGCCGGCGACGCGGACCGCGAAGAACCGCTGTCCACCCGCGTGGCACGTGAATTGCAGGTGCCCGAGGATCAGGTCGAGCTGATGATGGGTCGCATGACCGGGGCCGATCTGTCGCTTGATGCGCCGCAATCGGGTGATGATGACGGCGGGCGCTCATGGGTTGAGGCGCTGGAGGATGAGACCCCGGGCACCGAAATCTCGGTTCTGGGCCGGATGGAGAATGACCGCCGCCGCCGAGCGCTTTACAGTGCCGTTGCAGGCCTGCCAGAGCGCGAGCGACGCATCGTAGCCGCGCGCCACCTGTCAGACGCACCCACCACGCTGAGCGAGTTGGGCATGGCGATGGGGATCTCCAAGGAGCGGGTGCGCCAGCTTGAGGAACGTGCGCTGGCGCGGTTGACCACCACAGTTCGCGCCTCAGAGCCCGAAACGGCCGCGATGACCTGACCCGTTCAAACTGTGCACCAGCAAGCACAGTTCCGCCCCTGCCAAGCCCTATTGCTGCCGTTTTTTCGGGCGATCTCAAGCCGATGAACGGTGCAGAGGCTTGGCGGAAGGCGGCCATGAAATCCACAGATACGCCAGAAAAGACGGGCACGCCCAGAAAGACGGGTAAGCGCCGCGGCACGCCGCGGCCGGCCGGGTTTGTGGTGTCCTTTGTGGACCGCAACTGGCTGTGGTCTCGCTTCGGGCTGGCGCTGAGCCTGGCTCTGGCGGTGTTGATCGCGGGGCTTATGCTGATGCCGCTGCCTCAGGCCTCACCCATGCCCGCAGGTCTGGACAAGATATACCATTTCATCGCTTTCATGGCGCTCGTCTTTCCGGTGGTTGTGACCGATACCGACCGTTGGACCTGGGTTGTTCCAAGTGCAATAGGCTTTGGCGGAGTGTTGGAGCTGATCCAGCCGATGGTCGGGCGCACTGGCGACTGGCTGGATTTTGGGGCGAGTGTTTCAGGTGTGATGGCAGGGGCCGCGCTGGCCGAGATCCTGCACGATCGTATGCGCCGCTCAGTTGTGGGGAGCGAGGACAGCCGGAGCATCGACCTGCCGCTTTTGTCCGAGGATGACCGGCTTGAGGCGATGCGGAGCGAGTTGATGGCCGAATTGCGCGCCGTGTTACGCGAAGAGCTAGAGGCTGTGACCCGTCAGGACCGCCTGACCGCGAACCCGGCGGCCAAGTCAGTTGATGCAGGCGCGGGGACTGACCAGACCGCGCCAGAAAGCGCGCCGGGGGCACCGCCCACCGCCCCTGAGACTGCCCGCCCGCCCACCGCACCGGCAGTTGTGACGCCAACACATCTCAAGGGCATTGCCGCGCGCGACAGGGGCCGGATTGCCCTGAAGGTCAAGCGACAGGTCTTTGACGAGGGCTTTGACGCAGAGGACGGAGATCTGCCTGAACCCCGGGTGCCGATGCACCCCACGCCAGAACCAAGGCCAAGCGGCGATTCCGCGACGCGGCACTGACGCGCGGCCCAAAGGCCGGTCAGTCCTCTGTGCGCAACCGGAACCGCTGGATCTTGCCGGTCGCGGTTTTGGGCAGGCCATCCACGAAGATCACCCGGCGCGGATACTTGTAGGGCGCGATCATGGCCTTCACATGGTCCTGCAAGCGTTTGGTGGTCACCGCATCGGCGGTTGCATGGGCGGCCAACACCACATGCGCCTCCACAATCTGCCCGCGCTCGGGGTCAGCCGCGCCGATCACGGCGCATTCCAGCACATCCTGATGCGACAGCAACGCCGCCTCCACCTCTGGTCCGGCGATGTTGTAGCCTGACGAGATGATCATGTCGTCCGAGCGCGCGGCGAAGTGGAAATAGCCCTTGTCGTCGCGCCAGAAGCTGTCTCCGGTCAGGTTCCATCCCTTGCGGACATACTCCTGCTGGCGCTCGCTGTCGGTCAGGTAACGGCACCCGGTGGGGCCGCGAACCGCCAGCCGCCCGACCTCGCCATCGGGCAGGGTCTCCATATCAGGCCCGACGATGCGGGCCTCGTAGCCCGTGACCGGCCGCCCGGTGCAGGCGGGATAGCTGTCGCCAAAGCGGTTGGTGATGAAGATATGCAGCATCTCGGTCGCGCCAATGCCGTCCAGCATTGGCTTGCCGGTTTTCGCCATCCATTCCTCATAGACCGGGCCGGGCAATGTCTCGCCCGCTGACACGGCGGCGCGCAGGCTGGACAGATCCGCACCCTCGTCCATCGCCTTGAGCATCACACGGTAGGCGGTAGGGGCGGTAAAGCAGACCGTGGCGCGGTACTTCTGGATGATCTCGATCATGTTGGGGGGGGATGCGTTTTCCAGCAGACAGGCCGTGGCCCCAAAGCGCAACGGGAAAATCGCCAGCCCGCCCAGACCGAAGGTGAATGCCAACGGCGGTGAGCCCACGAAGACATCTTCAGGCGTGACCCCCAGCACTTCGCGCGCATAGCCATCGGCAATGATCAGAAGATCGCGGTGAAAATGCATCGTCGCCTTCGGCGCGCCCGTAGTGCCCGAGGTGAAGCCCAACAGCGCCACATCGTCGCGCCCGGTCTGTACGGCGTCAAATTTCACGGGTTTTGACAGGGCCGCACGGTCCAGTTCAGCATCATGATTGGCGGTGCCGTCGAAGCCAACGACGGTGCGCAGGTGTTTCGACAGTTTGGCGCAGCTTGCCAGTTCATCCATCAGCCTTGTGTCACACAGAGCATGCGTGATCTCGGCCTTGTCCACGATCGCTGACAACTCACCCGCCCGCAGCATCGGCATGGTATTGACCACCACCGCGCCCGCCTTGGTCGCCGCCAGCCAGCAGGCCACCATGGCCGGGTTGTTGGCTGAGCGGATCATCACGCGATTGCCGGGTTTGACGCCGAAATCGCTGACCAGGGCATGCGCCAGCCGGTTGGTCCAATCGCTCAGCTCCTTGTAGGTGCGCGCCCGCCCGTTGCCAATCAGCGCGATATGGTCGCCAAGCCCCTGATCCACAAGCCGGTCTGTCAACTCCACCGCGGCGTTGAGGTGGGCCGGATAGTCGAAGCCCTCCAGCGTCAGATCCGGCCACAGATCAACTGACGGCAGGTTGTCGCGCGCGAACGTATCGATATGGGCGCTCGGTCCAAGCATTCTTGTCTCCCTGAATGCGCCCATGGATCAGGGCGCCGCAAAATCGGGGCGTTTGCCGCCCACTGTTTCAGCCGCACTCAATCGGGGATCACGGCGGTCGCTTCAATCTCGACCTTCGCGCGGTCTTCGACCAGTGCAACCACCTGAACCAGCGCCATGGCCGGAAAATTCTTGCCCAGATGCTTGCGATAGACCTGACCCAGTTCGCGCAGGCTATCCATATAAGCGCGCTTGTCGGTCACAAACCACGTCAGCCGCACCAGATGCTCGGGCCCGGCCCCGCCCTCTGCCAGAACCGCCACGATATTGGCCAGGGCCTGATCCACCTGGCCAATAAAATCATCGGTTTCAAATTCCTGATCGGCATTCCAGCCGATCAGCCCACCCAGATACAGCGTGCGGCCGCGGGCTGCGATGCCATTTGCGTAACCTGGCGTGGGCTTCCAGTTCTTCGGGTGCAGAATCTCATGCACGCTCATGTCGGGTTCTCCTCTTGAATTGATTGCAGCCGGGCGCGCAGCGCCTCAGGCCATGGGGTGGCACGGCGTTGCGTACCGATCCAGACGATGCGTTGACGCGCCTCCAGCCGGGTTTCTCCCGCCATTTCAGCGCGGTGATACAGGTCCAGCGATGCGCGGCCAACGCCTGTCACCGTCAGCGAAAACCGCACCAGATCGCCCAGCTTTGACGGGGCGCGAAAATCGGTCTCAAGGCGCACGGTGGGCACGCCATGACCTTCGATCATGGTGATGCGTTCGAACGGATGCTCCAGCCGGTCGCGGAAAAAGTTTTCCACCATCGAGTTGATCATCTCGAAATAGCGCGGAAAAAAGACAATCCCGGCCGGGTCGCAATGGTTGAATTCGATGCGGATATCGCGCTCGTAACTCATCCCATCACCTGCCGGGCAATCACCACCTTCTGCACATCGCTCGCGCCCTCATAGATGCGCAGCGCCCGGATCTCACGGTACAGGCTTTCAACGATGAACCCCTTGCGCACCCCGTCGCCGCCGAACAGCTGCACGGCAGTGTCGATCACCTTCTGAGCGGTCTCGGTGGCGTGCAGCTTGGCCATTGCGGCCTCGCGCGTGATGCGCGGCGCCCCCATGTCGCGGGTCCAGGCAGCACGGTAGATCAACAGTGCCGAGGCATCGATCCCCAGCGCCATATCGGCGATATGCCCCTGCACCATCTGTAGATTACCCAGCGGCGCGCCGAACAGTTCGCGTTCCTGAACCCGCGCCAGCGCCTCGTCCAGCGCGCGCCGCGCAAACCCCAGCGCCGCCGCGCCGACGGTCGAGCGGAAGATATCCAGCACCGCCATCGCCTGCTTGAAACCCGCACCTGCGGTGCCGATCAGCGCACTGTCGGGCAAAAAGACGTCATTCAAACGGAAATGCGCCAGCGGATGCGGGGCTACCACCTCAATCCGCTCCAGTATCTCAAAGCCTTCCACCGTGGCGGGCATCAGAAATGCCGACAACCCGCGCGCACCCGGCGCCTCGCCAGTGCGGGCGAAGATCACATAGAGATCGGCAATACCGCCATTGGAAATATAAGTCTTCTCACCATTCAGCCGCCAGCCGCCTGCAACTTTCTCGGCCGTCATAGTGGAATTGGCGACGTCAGATCCTGAGCCCGGCTCGGTCAGCGCAAAGGCCGAAATCGCCGCCCCCGCGCGGGTCTTCAAAAGCCATTCGCGCTGCGCCTCACTGCCAAACAGACTGACCGTGCCCATTCCCAGGCCCTGCATCGCAAAGGCGAAATCAGCCAGCCCGTCATGGCGTGCCAGCGTCTCGCGGCTCAGACACAGCATGCGCAAATCAAAACTCTCGCCTGCCTCCACCCCGGTGGGCTTCAGCCAACCACCCTGGCCCATATCCGCCACGAGCTTGCGGCAGGCTTCATCTACATCCGCGTGATCGGCAGGCAGATGCACCGCGCACCATTCATCCAGCGCCTGCGCCCATTCGCGATGCCGGTTCTCGAAAAACGGCCAGTCCAGAAAGCTGCGATCCGCCATGGTTTCATCTTGCTCCAAATACGCACCGGGGGATCCAAGGGGGGCGGGGACGCCCTCCTTGGCGAGGGGGTGCGGGGGGCGAGCAGCCCCCCGCCTGCCTGCTCAGTTGCCTTCGAACACGGGTTTCTCTTTCGCGACAAACGCATGATAAGCTCGCGAAAAATCCTGCGTCTTCATACAGATCGCCTGTGCCTGCGCCTCGGCCTCGATGGCTTGCTCCAGTCCCATGTTCCATTCCGCGTTCAGTTGCGTCTTGGTCATCATATGCGCGAAATTCGGGCCCGAGGCGATGCGGCTCGCCAGCGCCAGTGCCGCCGCGTCCAATGCATCCGCCTCGTGCACCGCGTTCCAGAAGCCCCAGTTCAGCCCTTCCTCGGCGCTCATGGCGCGCCCGGTGTAAAGCAGCTCCGCCGCCCGTCCCTGACCGATGATGCGCGGCAGGATCGCGCAGGCGCCCATGTCGCAGCCCGCCAGTCCGACCCGAGTGAACAGGAATGCCGTTTTCGCCGCGGGCGTTGCCAGCCGCAGGTCTGATGCCATGGCGACAATCGCCCCCGCCCCCGCGCAGATACCATCGACCGCTGCGATGATCGGCTTCTGGCAGTGCAGCATCGCCTTGACCAGATCGCCGGTCATGCGGGTGAATTGCAACAGCTCCGGCATCTCCATCGCCACCAGCGGGCCGATGATCTCATGCACATCCCCGCCTGAGCAGAAATTGCCGCCGTTCGAGGCAAAGACCACCACATCCACATCACTGCAATAGGGCAGCGCGCGGAAGGTGTCGCGCAACTCGGCGTAGGATTCAAAAGTCAGCGGGTTCTTGCGCTCGGGGCGGGTCAGGCGGATCGTGGCGATCCGGTCGGTGACCTGCCAGTCGAAATGCTGCGGTTTGAGATCGGCCATCAGGGTCATCGCTCGGTCCTTGTCTGTTCGTTACTTGTCTGCGGACGTGTCGGGCAGCGCGCGATGCAGTATGTCGCGCAGCGCGTCCAGATCCTCGGCGGTCATGCCGGAAAACAGCGCATCGATACGCGCCTCATGTTGTTGTGCCATGGCCTCGAAGGCCGTCAGACCGGCCTCGGTCAGCGCCACATGCACGGTGCGCCGGTCGGTGGGCGCGGGCGTGCGCCGCGCCATTCCGTCTTTCTCCAGCCGATCCACCACCGCCGTGGCATTGCCGTTCGACACCAGCAGCAGGCGCGAAAGTTCCGACATGGTCAGTGCCTCACGCCGACGGTAAAGGGCGGCCATCACGTCAAAGCGGGGCAGCGTGGTGTCATGCTCACGCCGCAGGAAGTCACGCAGATCGGCCTCGGCGGTGCGCGTCAGTCGCAACATGCGGATCCACATCTTAAGGCGGCGCTTGGACAGTGAGGGGCCTTGCTGGTTCATGTTCAGATCTCGCCCCCGGCAATGGCGATCGCCTGTCCGTTGACCCCGTCCGAGCCCGGTCCGCATAGCCACAGCGCGGCGGCTGTCACTTCGGCGGGCTGTACCAGCCGTCCCTGCGGGTTGGTGGCGGTCAGCGCGGCGAGGGCGTCATCGCGGCTCTTGCCGGTCTTGTCCATGATATTGGCGATTGAGCGATCGGTCATCTCGGTATCCAGAAAGCCGGGGCAAAGGGCGTTTACCGTAACCGGCTTTCGCGCAACCTCAAGAGCCAGCGAGCGTGTCAGCCCCACCACCCCATGTTTTGCGGCCGAATATGGGGCGACATAGCCATATCCCTTCAGACCCGCGGTGGAAGCGACCGAGATCAGCCGCCCCCAGCCGGTAAACTGGCGCAGACCCTCGCGCAGGGTGAGGAACGCGCCGGTCAGATTCACCGCCAGCATGGCGTTCCAGTCTTCCAGCCTGGTGCGCGACAGCGGCGCACTGCTTGAGGCTCCGGCGTTGGCCACCACCACATCCACCGGCCCGGCGTTGGCGAACATCGCCGCCACGCTGGCCTCGTCGGTGACGTCGCCGGTGACACAGCGCATCCCCGGAAACCGCGCCGCAACCGCGTCCAGCGGTGCGGCCCGGCGCCCGGTCACAACCACCTCGGCCCCGGCCTCGTGAAAGCCGCGCGCCAGGTCGGCACCGGTTCCGGTGCCACCGCCGGTGATCAGAACGCGCTTGCCAGCCAGCCCGGTCATACCCGGATCGCTTCTTGCTCGCGTTCGGCCAGCCTCCGGGCCTGATCGCGGCCCGGCAAGTAGGGCAGGGGCCATTGCGTGGCCTCGTCGCCCAGTTGCGTGGCGGCGTGCAGGGTCCAGTAGGGGTTGGCCAGATGCGGCCGCGCCAGACAGACCAGATCAGCACGCCCCGCCATCAGGATCGAATTGACATGGTCGGTCTCGAACACGTTGCCGACGGCCATCGTCTTGATCCCGGCCTCGTTGCGGATGCGGTCTGAGAACGGGGTCTGGAACATGCGGCCATAGACCGGGCGCCCGTCGATGGAGGTCTGACCGGCTGAGACGTCAATGATATCAGCGCCCGCTTCACTGAACATGCGCGCGATATTAACGGCTTCCTCGGGGGTGACACCCTCGTCGCCCACCCAGTCATTGGCCGAGATCCGCACTGACATCGGCTTCTCGGACGGCCAGACAGTGCGCATTGCCCTGAACACCTCCAGCGGGTAGCGCATCCGGTTTTCCAGGCTACCGCCGTATTCATCCGTGCGGATGTTGGATTTGGGCGAGATGAAGCTGGAGATCAGGTAGCCATGGGCCGCGTGCAGTTCCACCATGTCGAACCCACAGCGCGCCGCCATTTCGGTTGAAGCCACGAATTCATCGCGCACCTTGTCCATCTCGGCGCGGGTAATCTCGCGCGGGGTGGCGTTGTCGGGTGACCAGGGGATGGGCGAGGCCGAGACCAGATCCCAGTTGCCGTCCTTGAGCGGCGCATCCATGGTCTCCCAGCCCAGCTGGGTCGAGCCTTTGCGCCCGGAATGGCCGATCTGCATGCACAGTTTGGCCTGCGTCTCTGCATGGGCGAAATCAACCAGCCGCGTCCAGGCTTTTTCATGCTCGGGCGCATAGAGGCCCGGACAGCCCGGCGTGATCCGGCCTTCGGGCGACACGCAGGTCATCTCGATATAGACCAGCCCGGCGCCGCCCTTGGCGCGCTCGGCATAATGGGCGAAATGCCAGTCTGTCGGGCAGCCATCTACGGCCTTGTACTGCGCCATGGGCGAGACCACCACGCGGTTGACCAACTCCATCTCGCGCAGCTTGAAGGGCGCGAACATCGGCGTGCGGCCCGGCTTGCCCCCAGCCTGCATCTGAAACCAGTCCTCGGCACTGCGCAGCCATTTCGGATCACGCAGGCGCAGGTTTTCATGGCTGATACGCTGGCTGCGGGTCAACAGAGAATAGGCGAACTGGGGCGGCGGCATGTCCAGATATCGCTCAACCTCCTCGAACCATTCCAGCGAGTTGCGCGCCGCCGACTGGGTGCGCAACACCTCGACCCGGCGTTCATCCTGATAGCGCTGAAAAGCCTGTTCCAGTGTGGGTTCTGAATGCAGGTAGTCGGCCAGCGCGATGGCGCTGTCAAACGCCAGACGGCTGCCGGACCCGATGGAGAAATGCCCCGTTGCCGCCGCATCGCCCATCAGCACCACGTTTTCATGATACCATGTGTCGCAGATCACCCGCGGAAACTGCATCCAGACCGCAGAGCCACGCAGATGAGCGGCGTTCGACATGAGGTCATGGCCGCCCAGATGCGCCTCGAATATCTTGCGGCAGGTCTCGACGGTTTCTTCTTTCGACATATCCTCGAAACCCCAGCGATCCCAGGTTTCGGGCAGGCATTCGACAATGAAGGTCGCGGTCTTGTCGTCGAACTGGTAGATATGCGCCCAGACCCAGCCATGTTCGGTCTTCTCAAAGATGAAGGTAAACGCATCGTCAAAGCGCTGATGCGTGCCCAGCCAGACGAACTTGCATTTGCGCATATCGATGTCGGGCTTGAAGATATCTTCATATTCCTGTCGCACGATGGAATTGATCCCGTCCGTCGCGACGACGATGTCATACTCCTTGCGGTATTCCTCGGCCGATTTGAACTCGGTCTGGAATTGCAGATCCACCTCCAGCTCGCGTGCGCGCGCCTGCAACAGGATCAGCATCTGCTTGCGACCGATCCCGGCAAACCCGTGCCCGCCGGACACATTGCGCTGGCCGTTGTGGACCACGGCGATATCGTCCCAATAGGCGAAATGGTCGCGGATGGCGTTGGTCGATTTGGGGTCATTGACCTGCATCTTCGACAGCGCATCGTCGGACAACACGACACCCCAGCCAAAGGTGTCATTGGCGCGGTTGCGCTCCATCACCGTCACCTCATGCGACGGGTCACGAAGTTTCATGGAAATGGCGAAATACAGCCCGGCCGGACCGCCTCCAAGACAGAGGATCTTCATGCGTGTGGTCTCCCTCATCGGTTACAGAGGAGATTTGCATTTCAAGTTTCAAATTTCAAGCTTGAAATTAAAATGCAAGCGAAATACCCCTTCAAAACTTCGCCTGCGGGGCCTCAGAACAGCGGCGGGACTGAGCCGAGAACCAGCGGACCCAGCATCACATCCCCGTCCCGCATGACAAACGGGGCTTCCAGCCGTTCAGGATTGTCCGGGTCAGTCATGGATTGCAGGGCCATGGTGGCAAGCGTGTCATGCTCGGCGGGCATCAGGCCGGACTCCCGCGCGCGCTGCATCAGTTCGCGCCATCCCGTTACTGTCAGCACGGCCTCGCCCGACAGGTTGCCACGCGCATCAGGGGACAGTCGGCCCGTTGCGGTGATCGACACGCCGTCAAACACCACCCGCGCCCCGGTCAGCGCCAACCCGACCAGCCGGGGCTCCGCGCCTTCCAGAACATGACGATCCAGCGGGCGGTCGAACTCTAGCTCGGCCTCCAGTCGCAGCACGTCGAACCGGCGCGGCCAATGGCCTGCGGGGTCAATAGCCGCCATCCGCGCCGGGTCTGGAAAGGCCCGCTCGACCTCGATCACGGCCTGATGGCGGTGGCTGTCCTGTGCGCGCGTCGCCAGCCGTGCGGCATCGGCGCGGTGGGTTTCTCCGGCGCTTTGCAGGGCAGGCGCTTCAGCCACAAGAGCAAAACGCTCAAGCGCCAGCGCCAGCCCAGGCGCCATCACCAGACTGGCGCGCATGTCCTCGGTGTGCAGCGACATTTCCTGCCCCAGAAGTGAGAACTGCTGGTCATGGGCGAAGACGGCAATCACATGGTTCAGCCGGTAGCTGAGGGCAAAGAACTGCACGAAAGGCGCGCGCCAGGCCATGCCGCCCTGTTCTACCCGGGGCTCATTCAGTGTCAGGTCAAAACGGTTGGGAAAGCCCAGAACACTGTGACTGGCTGCCGAAAAGGCCGGGTTGCCTGCAAGCACCCGTTCTACCGTGCGATCCATCGCGCGCGCACCCACGAACCAGTACCCGCCCCAGCCCAGTGTGGCGATCACTGCCACGGACAGTAACGCCCAGATCACCCGCATTGCCCGAACCCCGCTTGTTTTCCTGCCGCAAGCTGTTTACATCCGCGCCGCGCCGGGTGCCAGCCATTGCCGGTCTCGCGCACGTTTTGGTGACGGAGGGTGATTTGCCACCGCTTTGGGTCTTTGGTTACGGCTCGCTGATCTGGGACCCTGGCTTCGCCTGGAGCGTCCGCACGGTGGCCCGGCTGGAGGGGTATCACCGCTCGTTCTGCATGCGCTCGATCCATCACCGTGGCACGCTGAGCGATCCGGGCCTCGTGCTCGCCCTCGATGAGGCGGAGGGGGCACATTGCGCCGGGATCGCGTTCCAGATCGCCCCCCAGATCGCCGAAGAAACGCTGGAATACCTGCGTGCACGCGAACTGATCTCGGCGGCCTATCTTGAGACCGAGCAGCCGGTCACCCTGACCAGCGGCGAGCGTGTGCGCGCCGTGGCATATGTCATTGACCGCGCGCATGGCCAGTATTGCGGTGGACTGGCGCTGGAAGAACAGGCGCAGATCATCGCCCGCGCAGTCGGCGGGCGCGGCCCGAACTGCGAATATCTGCACCAGACGGCGGCGCATCTGCGCGAACTTGGGTTGGCGGATACGGAACTGGACTGGTTGTCACAACGTGTTCAAACTCTGAAAGCCACCTAGTTTCCGGTTGGCAAACGTCGCGCTTCCTACTAGATATTGTGGCAATATCAACAGGTCGAACAGCATGGCGAGACAACTGAAAGCGGGTGCCCTCGGTCCGATCTCCGGACCCATCGGCGGCGTGCAGTTTTCGCAGCCGGTGCGGCAGATCACCCTGATGTTGATTTCGCTGGCGCTGGTGGCAGCTGGTGTCTATGTCGCCTTCCCCCGTGTGTCAGGTATCTTTCTCGCCAACATCTGGCTTAACGGCTTCATTTTCCTCGTTTTTCTAATCGGTGTGCTGGCCACTTTCTGGCAGGTCTTCCAGATATCCAGCTCGGTCGCCTGGATCGAAGGGTTCGCGGCGGAAACGCCCGGTCACCAGATCACCGTGGCACCGCGACTGCTGGCACCTCTGGCCGCTCTGCTGCGCTCACGCGGGAAATCCAAGCCGTTGAGTGCAACCTCGGCGCGCTCGATCCTCGAATCCGTCGGCACAAGGATCGATGAAGAGCGCGACATCACCAGATATCTGGTCAATCTGCTGATTTTCCTCGGCCTTCTGGGCACGTTCTACGGCCTCGCCATCTCGGTTCCGGCGGTGGTGGAGACAATCCGCTCGCTGGCCCCGCAGGAAGGGCAGGATGCGCTTTCAGGCTTTGGCCAGCTCATGACCGGGCTGGAGGCGCAACTGGACGGGATGGGCGTGGCCTTTTCCTCGTCGCTTCTGGGGCTCGCCGGTTCGCTTGTGGTGGGAATGCTTGAGCTGTTCGCCAGTCACGGGCAAAACCGTTTCTACCGTGAACTGGAAGAATGGTTGTCGTCCATCACCCGGCTGGGAACTGCTGCATCTGAAAATGAGGGTGGCGACAGCAGCGCGATGGGCGCGCTGGTCACGGTGCTGGACAGCATGGCAGAACAGTTTGACGCCATGCGTGCCCTGCAAGCCGAGGCCGAGGCCGGGCGCGCCCAGCTTGATCAGGGGTTGGCGACACTGGCCGAAGCGGTCGATCGCCTGTCACTGCGATTCGAGATGGAAAGCAGCACTGCCGCCGCGCTTGGCCGTCTGGCCGAGGGTCAGGAACGGATGATTGCCCAGCTTGAAGTGGCGAACGAAGAGCCCGAGGCCCATATCGCCGCCGAAACCCGGATGCGGATGCGGTCGATGGATGTGCAGCTTCTGCGCATCCTCGAAGAGCTTTCGGCCGGGCGGCAGGAATCCATTGCTGATCTGCGCACCGATCTGTCAACCCTCACCCAGGCCGTGCGCCAGCTCAACCGCCAGCCGCCGCCGGTGATCGTGCCGTCGCGCGACCGCGAGGACTGACGCCATGGCACTGTCGCGCCGGTCAAACCAGCGCTTTACGGGCTCGATCTGGCCGGGTTTCGTCGATGCGATGACTGCGCTGTTGCTGGTGATGATTTTCGTGCTGTCGATCTTCATGATCGTGCAGTCGGTGCTGCGCGAGACCATCTCAACTCAGGACAGCGAGTTGCAGGGGCTGACCGCGCAGGTGTCATCTCTGACGGATGCGCTGGGTCTGTCGCGCACCCGCGTCGCGGCGCTGGAGGGCGAGGTCAGCGGGCTTACCGGCGATCTTCAGGCCGCGCGCGCCACCATGCAGACGCAAGAGGCGCAGATCGCGGCGCTGGGGCGCGAATTGTCGACGCGCGAGGCCGAATTGGGCGAGGCCCGCAGCACGATCACTGCCTTCGAAGCACAGGTTGCCAATCTTATGGCCGAGGGGCGGGAGTTGCGCGGCCAACTGGCTGAAACCGAGGCCGCGCGCGATACATTGATCTCGGAATCCGAGGCGCTGCAACTTGCGCTGGCTCAGGCGCGTGACGAGATTGACGCCGCCGCCGAGGCCGCACGCCTTGATGCTGCGCGGCGCGAGGCGGTGGAGGCTGCGCTGGCCGAAATGCGCGCGCGCGCCGAGGCCGGAGAGGCCTCGCTCGCCGAAATGCTGGTCCGGTTGACCGCGACGGAAGAGGCGCGCGACAACGCGCTGGCCGCGCTTTCCGACACCACCGAGACTTTGCGCCGGACAGAGGCGGCGCGCGACGGGGCCCTGGCCCGGCTGGAGGCCGCCGAGACCACAATCCGGGCACGCGACTCGGCACTGGCCGATTTCGCCGCGCGCGAGGTTGACCTGTCGGCGCGGATTGCGGAGCTTGATGCAGCGTTGACGGATGCAGAGCTGGCGCGTCAGCAGGCACTGGCGGACCTCGCGGCACTGGATGCCGAGAGCACGGCGCGGATTGCGGAGCTTGATGCAGCGTTGACGGATGCAGAGCTGGCGCGTCAGCAGGCACTGGCGGACCTCGCGGCACTGGATGCCGAGAGCACGGCGCGG
>JAFIEK010000056.1 GCA_020832545.1 Pararhodobacter sp.
ACAACGCTGCCATATCCGAAAGCTCGCAGGAAGCCGAAAGTTTGCGACAGAACCCTGCCAGCACATCCTGTCCTTCGAGCACGGCGCGGATCCGACCCTCATAGGTTCGGGGTTGCCCCGGCACGCGGAGCCCGAAGCTGGCGAGAAGGCCGCGGATCGTGTTCTCAGCATTGCGCCGCGCTCCGATCGCGGCATCACGGGCTGCCAGTAGCGCGCGGCGCTCCTGACCATCCCGGCTCTTGACCTCGACCCTCCTGTAGAAGCCCGTCCGCGCCAGATCGGCTAGCATCGCCGCGTCGTTGGCATCCGTCTTGTTGTGCATCTGGCTAAGCACGGCATGCGCCTGACGGGCGTCCACGCAGATCGCTGGAAGGCCGCGACGTGTCAGCTCGCCGTGCAGCCAATTCGCCATCCGTCCGGTCTCCAGAATGACACGCTCCAGACCGCCGCGCAAATCGGTAAGCGCCGTGCAGATCGCTTCCGGTTCTGTCGCCGTCTCGCATACTCGTTCCACGACGCCATCGGAGCGTCGAACGCAGATGGCAGTCGTGTCTTTTGAGACGTCCAGCCCGACATAGTATGTTTGCTTCATATCCACTCTCCTTTTCGATCGGCCCATTGAGCCGTCAGAGAGCGCGGGGAATCAATTACTCCGAGTGATGTCCGCGACCCAGACCCTGTCCAGGTGATCAGGAACGATGTTGCAGTATAGGTTCGGAAATACTGGGGAATCGTGCCTGCTGTCAGTCGTTCGGACAAAGCGCCTGCGGGGCTTGATGCCAAGTCCCGCCACCCGCATCACCCGTGCAATCCTCTTGTGATTGACCACAAGTCCGCGGCGACGAAGCTCGTGGGTCACGCGGCGGTAGCCGTAGCATGGCAGTTCATCCTGGATGTCTTCGATGATTGCCGTGAGTTCGGCGTCTGTCAGCCCTTCGGCCTTGGCGGCGGGGCGGTAATAAAAGGTGCTGCGAGGCAGGTTCATGACTTTGCACCCCCGCCTGATGGAGCAGGCCCGGGGCCGCTTATCACGGAGGATTTCTCGTTGAAGGTGGCGGTCGGCATCCGCGGTGTTTTTTTGGCAAGGTCCAGATCCATCGTGAGCTGGCCAACCTTGCGCTCAAGAGCGGCAATTCGGATCTCATACTCGGCGATGACGCTGGCTTCAGCCTCCTCATCTGTCAGTTGGCCGCGGTCGAACTGGGTCAGCCAAAGCTGGATGAGATTGGCAGAGATGTTGTGGCTGCGTTGCGCATCGCGCCGGCCGATAACGCCGGACCGGATTTCCTGGCAGAGCTGCAGCTTGAACGGTGTCGAATGTCGACGGTAGGAATTTCGGGACGTCATGAGCCTTCTCCAAACAAGGCCCGTTCAGCGTATCAGATCTTCAGGCCCCTGTGGTCCAGCCCGAGGGGTTCACTCCACAAGTGGGTCACTTTTGCATGCTGATTCACATGCCAATGTGATGAGTGGCGAAGCCATCACAGAAGGAGGGAACATCCATGAGTTAACGCTTTTTGAATTCAAACTGGTGTCAAATGTAGCGACGCGCAAAGACCGTTATGCGGAACATGTTTTTATTTTCTTGATCATGCCGCAGTGTTTGTCTATAGCTGTGTCTTCAGAATAACCAATCGAAGGGCAAGCCCGTGACCCTTGAAAATCTGCTCTGTCCGCGTTCGGTCGCGATTGTTGGCGTATCGACAAAAAAGGCGTCTTTTCAGGTTGGTGGCCGTGCTATTTTCGACCATTTGCACCTGCATGGCTATCCCGGTCTCGTCGATATCGTAACCCGTGCACCGGCGACCGTAGACGGTGTTGAAAGCGTGACGGAGCTGGCTGCGTTGGGGCATGTGCCGGAATGTGTGGTCGTATCCGTCCCCGCCGATGATGTCCTGGTCACGGTAGAGGGGGCGCTGGGGCTTGGTTGCCGGGCTTTTGTCGTCATGACGGGTGGTTTTTCGGAAACCGACGCGGCGGGGGCGGACCGTCAGGCAAGGCTTGCGAGCCTCGTTCGGGAAAATGGTGCGGTCATGCTTGGGCCAAACACCACGGGCTATGTCAACTTCAACCAAAAGATCGCGATGAGTTCGACAAGCCGGATCAGCGCCAGCCTCGGGCCACCGGGCGGGATTGGCCTGGTGATTCAGAGCGGTGCCCTGGGCAGCGCACTTCTGGAGGCGGCGGAGCAAGGCGCCATCGGCCTGAGCTATGTAATCTCGACCGGCAATGAAGCGGTGACCGGCATTGCGGATTGCATCGCCTATCTGGCGAATGATCCGGCAACGCGGGCGATCGCGCTTTATGTAGAGAGCTTTCGCCAGACCGATCAGCTGCTGGAGGCGGCACGGCGCGCCTTTGCGGCGGGCAAGCCTATCGTGGTCTACAAGACCGGCCGCTCGGAAGCCGGTCGCCGCGCCGCTGCTGGACATACAGGGGCCCTGGTCGGTGCGCGTGCCGCCTATGAGGCTGCGGTCCGGCAACTTGGCTGGCTGGATGTGCGCTCGATCGAGGATCTCTTGCCGGTGGCGCATTATGTGGCGCAGGCCGGGCCAGCGCGCACCATGGGGGTGCTGACCGTGTCCGGCGGTTTTGGCGGTTGCGTTGCCGATGCGCTGGAAGAGACCGGGCTTGTCAGCCTTCCGGTGCCTGACCCGGCGACGGTCAGCCGGATGCGCGAGGATGTGCCTGCCTTCCTGTCCGCCAGCAACCCGATTGACATCGGCGGCACGCCCTTTCGCCGTGCGGGGGGGTTTGCCACTTGCCTGGACGCCTTGGCCGACGACCCCGGGATCGATGCTATTGCCATCGCCAATACGCCGATCGTTGCGCCCTGGGCATCGGATGTGGTTGAGGCTGCCGCAAAAGCCCATCAACGGACCGGCAAACCGATTTCGGCAATCTGGCCCGCCGAAATTTTCAATGCGCAGGCGCTGGCGGATCTTCGAACCGCCGGGATCCCCACATTTCGGCGCATTGACACCTTTGTTGCAGCAGTCTCGGGCGCTGCCGTTTTCGCCCGTGCGCAGGCGACCCCCTCGCATCTGTTGCGCAACGGGCGAACCGCGCGTGCGCAAAGCGTTGATGATGACCTTGTGGCGCTGGACGAACACCAAAGCAAATCCGTGTTGTCCTCCCATGCCCTCATCTTTCCCGCCGGAGTTTTTGTCCGGGGGAAGTTGCTTTCGGCGCTGATCACGGCGGCTGAGCGGATTGGATATCCGGTCACGGTCAAGGGAATTGCCGAAAACGTCGTGCACAAATCCGAATACGGGCTGGTCGCTGTCGGTCTGGCCGATCAGGCCGCCCTCATCGCCTGTGGGACACAGATGCTGGCGAGTGTGGAGCGGCACAAACTACAGTTTGAGGGGTTCTTGGTTGCCGAGACCGTGCGGCCAAAGGCGGAAATGCTGGTTGGGCTGGGGCTGGATCCTGAATTCGGCCCGATGCTCACGGTTGCTGCCGGGGGCATTTATACCGAACTCATGCGTGATGCCGTCACCCGTATCCTTCCGCTCGACGAAACCGAAATACGCGAGATGATCGACGAATGCCGCATCGCACGCATTCTGGACGGCGCGCGCGGTCAACCCAAGCTCGACAAGGATGCCCTGATTGCATTGGTGGGCCGGGTTGCGGCACTTGGCGATAGGATGGGCCCGGACCTTGCGGGGCTGGAGGTCAATCCCGTTGGTATCGGCCTGGCGGGCGAAGGGGCCTGGCTGCTGGATGCCACCGTGTTTCAGGCGCGGGGCCGGTCATGACAGCGCCCTCACAGCGCCCGCAGAAACTCGTTGCCCCGGACGCCGTTGGCGGATTGATCCGCGCATGGCTGGATGATGGCGATCTGCTGGCCATTGGCGGGCTGTTCAAACAGGGTCGACCGATGGTCTTGGTCCGCGAGGTGATCCGATCAGGCCGGAACCGGCTGAAGCTGGTTTCCTCGCCGGGCTCGGGCTTTGACGCCGATCTGATGATTGCCGCAGGCTGTGTCGCCGAAACGTTCCTGCCAGCCGTGACGCTGGAAGACCGCATGTGCCCCACGTTCCGGTCTGCTGTAGAAAACGGAGCGATAACAGCGCATTGCGTCGATGCGCTTTCGATTGTCGGCGGCTATCTTGCTGCGGCCAACGGAGTGACCTTTCAGCCTGTCGCGGCATGGGTCGGATCGGACGTACCAAAGCACAACCCCCTGATTGCCCGCATCGACTGCCCGTTCACGGGCCAGCCCCTTTACGCCACGCAGGCGATCAGGCCGAAACTTGCTTTGCTTCATGCGCAGGAAGGGGATGTCTATGGCAATGTGCGCCACCTTTCGACGATGACCTATGCCGATCAGATGATGGCGCGGGCGGCTGAAAAGGTGATCGTCAGTGTCGACCGGATCGTCGACACCGAGACAATCGTGGCCCGGCCACGAGAGACCACCATACCCTGCATCTATGTCGATGCGATTGTCGAGGCGGCGTATGGTGCCCATCCGACCGGAAGCTTTCCGCTCTACAGCATCGATGAGGACCATATCGAGATGTATGCAACCCTGGCCGAAGCCGCGCGCAAGGGCGAGGCTGGTGCCGACACGGCCCTGCGCGCCTATCTTGATCGCCATGTTCACCATGCCCTGACACAGCAGGCCTATGTGGAAAGCGTTGGCGGTGCACAGCGCATGAAGGCACTGGAAGAAGAGGCCGCGTCGCTATGAGCCGGTATCCCTGTTCACCTGCGGAAATGCAGGCCGTGCTTCTGGCGCGCGATCTGAAGGATGGCGAGTTGGGGGCCGCCGGTGCGTCGGCGGCCATTCCGATGGCGGCGATGATGCTGGCGCGACTGACCCATGCGCCGGACCTTCAGATCGCCGGGGAAATGTTCGTCAATCCGCGGCCGCGGCAACTGTGGAACTCCATGCTCGATGATCGCGCGCTGGGGGCTTGCGAGGCTGCGGAGACTTTTCTGGAACTGTTCGGCCATTCCCATCGCGGCCTCGATTTCTTCTTTCACAACGGCATGCAGATCGATGCGTTCGGCAATATCAATCTGCACCACATCGGCGGAACCCTTCACAAGCCGAAGATGCGCGGCCCCGGCGCGGCCAATATCTCTTACGCGGCGACGTCGCGGCGTTTCTATATCTGTACGGGCAACCATTCGCAGCGCACCTTTGTGCCACGGGCCGATTTCATAACTTCGCCGGGCTATCTGGATGGGCCGGAAAGCTACCATGCAGCCGGGCTGGCGGGCGGGCCGTGTCTGTGCGTCACGCCCCTCGCCGCGATGGACTTTGACCCGGCCACATTGCGCATGCGGCTGAAATCGGTGCACCCTTGGAGCAGTGTTGACGAGGTGGTGGCCAACACCGGCTTCGATCTCGGCATCGGCGAGAGGGTTGAGGAAACCCGCCTGCCCAGCGAAAACGAGCTTTCGTTACTGCGCACCAGGGTGGATCCAAAGGGGCTGTTGCGGCGCTGAGCGTCAGCGCGGTTTACGCGACCTGTTCACAAAGGCCGCCACTGCCGCCGCATGGTCCGGTGTTCCGTGTGCGGCAGCCTGCATGGTGCCAACCGTTGTCAGATAATCCTGTAGCTGTGTGCGTTCGGCCATACGCAGCAGGCGCTTGGTCATGCGGATCGCTGCGGGCGGTTTCGCAGCGATCTCTGCCGCAAGATCCAGGGTGCGCGGCATCAGATCGCCGGGTTCCAGAACCTCTAGGGCAAGACCAAGCGACAGGGCTTCCTGCGCATCGACCGGCCGGGCCCGAAAGCTGATTTCGGCCGCGCGCTGATAACCAAGATGGCGCACCAGAAACCAACCCCCGCCATCGCCGGAAACCAGGCCCAGATCCACGAAGACCTCGCCAAAAAGCGCCGTTGTCGCGGCAATGCGCAGATCGCACATCAGGCTCAGGTCGCAACCCGCGCCAATGGCTGGGCCATTCACGGCGGCAATCGTGGGGATGTCGATGCGCGACAGGATGAGGGGAAGCTGTTGCACATTCGCCCGGTAGCTTTCGGCGATTTCGGCCGCCGACCCGCCAAATATGCCGGTTTTCTCGTGCATGTCGTGAACATTGCCGCCGGCTGAAAAGGTGGTTCCCTGGCCCGTGATCACCAGCACCCGCGCCTTCGGGTCCTGTTCGATCCCGTGCAGGCCGGCGATTAGGGCTTCGATCATCGCGCTGTCTGACAGCGGGTTGCGGTGGTCCGGGTCGTTGAGGGTCAGAACGACAACGCCATCGGGGCGTTTGTCGATAAGAACGCGCGGCTTGGGCATGGTCTAGCTCTCCCTTTCGTTTTCTTCACCGGCCTGCAACCGCGCTTCGATCTCGCGTGCGATAGCGACCAGGCGTTGCCCGATGGCGCGCTGCTTTGTTGCCGGAAGGTGTCGGGCCGGTGCGCCGCAGGCCAGCGCGTAGACCGGCGAGCCGCCAGGAAAGATGAGGGGTGCTGCAACGCCGTTGATATCGGTACTCCAACTGGCTGAGGCTTTGGTGAAGCCGTCTTGCGCGACTTCTTGCCGCCCTTTCTCGATGGACAGGCGCAATTCATCCCAGTGCTTCTGGTGGCGTTCTTTCAGGTGCAGGAAGAGATAGTCGATCTCGGTTTGAGGCAAGGGTGCGATCAGCGCATGCCCGGTCGCCGTGCCTGCCAGCGGAATACGCGAGCCCACCTCAAGCCGCAACGTCATCAACGTATTCAGGCTGTGGCAAACCTCGAGCTCGATCACGTCAAGACGGTCGCGCCCGGCAAGGGAGGCGTGGACATTATAGGTATCGGCCAACTCTTTGAGATAGGGGCGTACCAGATCGTTGATGCTGAAGGGTTCGCGCGCCGCAAAGCCCAGACTGAGAACCGCGACACCAAGCCGATACTGCCGACGGCGCGTCGAATAGTGAAGGTAGCCAAGGCCCGTCAACGCCTGTAGCAGCCGCGAGGTGGTCGGCTTGGGCAGGCCAACGCGCTCGGCCACCTCCATGCCGCTCATCCAAGTGATGTCTCCGATGCAAAACGCTTCCAGAACCACCAGTCCGCGACCCAGCGCATTCACGAAATCGCGGTCCTTTGACACGATACCGCTCTGACGACGGCGGCGAACCCGATCGCGCGGAGACGGGGCGCCGTCATCCGGAGTTTCTGGACGATCTGATCTCGCGCTGATGTCTTCGTGGCTTTTCATTGTCATTCGTCCCAGAAACTCGCCTGAAGCTGATCCATCCGGTTTCCCAGCTCGCTTGACAGGGCCATCAACTCAGGCCCCAGCGTTTCGAAGAAATGTGCCTTTTCCAGACCACGGCGGCGCGCACCGCAATTCAGCGCCAGGATGGTCTCGCCCCTGTCCAGCCAGACTGGCGCCCCGACGGCAAAGATCTCTCGGCGCCAGTCACCGAAGGACACCGAGAAGCCGCGTTGATCAACCTGTTCGATCTGCTGGCGCAGATCGGCCTCCACGGTATCGGCGGTATCGCCCACAGAGGCTCGAATTGCCTGCATATGTCGTTCGGAAGCCTCCTCCGGAAGTGCCCACATATACGCCCGGCCGATCGCGGACTGCGCAATCGGTACCAATGTGCCAACGCGCAACCGCATGGTCACGGTTTCTGGCCCCGAACAATAGTGCAGGTAGACCATGTCTGCCCCATCGCCGATGCCCAGAGCCACAGACATTTCGTATTTGTCGGCCATCGCCTGCATGAGCGGCTCGGCGACACGGCGCACTGGCATCGTGCGCAGCAGCGCATGCCCAAGCGCCGTGACCTTGTCGCCAAGATGGTATCGCCCGCTTGGTCCCATCTGGCGCAGATAGCCCATTTTCGAAAGGGTATAGGACAGCCGCGCAACAGTTGCTTTGGGCAGATTGGTCCGTTCGGCGATTTCCTTGTTCCCCAAGGGTGCATCAATCGCGCGGAATGCGCGCAGGATACCAAGGCCGCGCGTCAGCGAGACAACCTCAGAAGCGCTTTTCCCCTTCAATTCCGCCATATACCTTCAATCCCATACCACTATGTCCCCGTCCAGATCGGTGCGCGCTTCTCGGTGAAGGCGCGCGGCCCTTCCTGGGCATCATTGCTGTCATACACCTTTCTATAGATATTCTTTGCGTTCTCCACCCCGGCTTCGCAACCCAGGTCCATCGTTCGCAGGATTGCTTCTTTGCCCGCCACGACCGAGAGCGGCGCATTGTCGCGAATCGTTTCTGCAAGGCTTTCTGCCCGCTTCAGAACGGCTTCAACGGTGGGTTCGACATGATTCACGAAGCCCAGTGCCTGCAACCGCTCGACCGACTGGAGCTCGCCGGTGAGCACCATTTCCATGACGACAGGCTGTGGGATCTGCCAGAGAAGTGGCATCGCCCAGGGTGAGCCGCGCCCCCGTTTGGCTTCCGTGATGCCGCCGCTGGTCCCGGCCAGACCGATGCGCAGGTCGGCGTTCAGCGAAAGCATGAAACCCCCGGCGGTAAAATGGCCGGTCATTGCAGCAATAATCGGAACACGCACCTTGCGCATGCGTTCATGAAAGGGATCGCGGATCTGGGATAGCACATCCAGCCCCTGGCTTGCGCGCATCGCGCTTGCCTCCTTGAGGTCCATTCCCGCGCAGAATGTGCCACAGGGTGTGGCTGTCAGGATAACGGCACGAATGTCGTCGCTGGCATCAACCCTTTCCCACAAGTCGTGAAGCCGTTCGGCAGCGGCGACAGAAAGCGCATTTCGCCGTTCAGGCCTGTTGAGTGTGATGGTTGCGATCCCGTCAGATTGTTCGAGGCGCACAATGTCCTTTGGGTCTTCTGCCTGCATGCCGTCACTTTCCAGTTGCTAAGGTCGTCCTTCGGCGACGGTAGCACAAAAACCCACAGTGCGGAACGTCATTTCAAAAATACTTGTGTGATTTCCAATGCTGTGCCATCCTTGCGACGTCGAGCCTACTCGGCACCCCTCGTTCGCCTGAACCAACGGCGAAGCGTGGCGATCGCTGGAGAAGCTTCGACCCGGCCCGCCTGCGGTTGGGCCGCCAATCTTAGGGAGGGAAGAAATGATCTGTAGAATGAGCAAGTCGATGGCCCTGGCGGCGACGCTGGCCACAATCTGGGGAATCGCCCCGGTTGCGGCACAGAATCTCAGTCTCGGCGCGACCAATTCGACGTCGAGCCACTATCAGATTGCCGTGGCAATGTCGCAGGCGATCGAAGCGGGGAACCCCGGCAGCACCGTCACCGTCGTTGAAACCGGAGCGAGCGTAGACAACGTTCGCCGTCTGGTGCGCGGAGAGATCGATCTGGGCCTTGTTGCGGGGGATGTGTTCGTTCAGGCGCGTCAGGGACTGGGGCAGTTCGAAGGCAATGCAATAGACGATCTTGTCGCGCTTTATCCCTACGACAATTCGGTGATCAACGTGGTCGTGCGTAGTGATTCGGGAATCACCGAACTGGAGCAACTTAATGGACGGCCCTTTACGCCGGGCATTCGTGGCAGCGGTGGTGAACTGCTCATCACACAAAGCTTCGCGCTATTCGGGATTTCGCCGGAGTTCTCCTACGGTACCGTGAATGACGCCATCGAGGGTGTGCGCAACAATCAGCTTGTCGGCTACAGCAAGTATGCGGCGGCGGCGAGTGTCGATGCCACGCTTCAGAGCCTCCTGACGTCGGTGGACATGCGCATCCTGGGGTTCACGCCCGAGCAGCAAGAAGCCATCCTGGACAATATTCCCGGTGTGGGCTTTGCCACGCTGCCTGAGGGCTTCATCAGGAACAACCCCGAGGTTGTCACACCCTCTGTGCCGATTGTTTATGCAACGCGCCTTTCGCTCATGGATGATGAAACCGCCCGTCAGATCGCGGAAGCGATTGGCGAGAACAGGCAGATCCTGATCGATGTGTGGCCACAGCTGGGTGAATATGACTTTGCCGGCTCGATCATGGAGACGATCGATATTGGTATTTCGGTACATCCCGGCGCGCTTTCCTACTGGGAAACCGTCCAATAACAGCGCGCCGTTGCGGCCATGCTCTGGCGCTCGCAATGTGGCAGTGACCTGACAGATATGATCGATTGCCCTTGCTTCCGCGACGCGCAGACTTCGTGCAAGCAAGGGTCCGGCTAGCGATCATGAAGGGAAACCTTATGCCGCGCGGGTGGCCGCAGGGCCAGAGCATGCGCAGCCGCTGTCAGGCTGCGCAGACTATCGGGCAAACCGCAGGCCCAAGTGTGTAAAAGATCCGGCCTGCTTGGTGATTACTGAAATTCAGGGCGCGTGGCATCGTGAAGCTCAGGGGTCGGGGCTTGCGTGATTTCAACGCTCTCATCTGCAATCTCACGAAAGTTGAGCGAAAATGGCCAACACGCGGATCAATCGCCTGGCGCATGACGGGATAAGCAACTTATTGAAAGTTGTTCTCGTCGGATATGCGATGTTTCAGCTCTACACCTCCTATTTCGGGATGCTGGAGCCGCTGGTGCAGCGTGGCGTTTTTCTCGGGCTGGGCATTGGGTCAATTTTCCTGATGACGGCCCAGCGGCGATTGGCCGAAAAACAGGTCCGCGCCCTTGTGCCGCTGGATATCGCCTTGGCGATCATCGGTTATTATGTCTGCTTTCATATCGTGTTCAGCGCCAAGCGGATTTCCAATTTCATGGTCGAGCTGACCACCTGGGACATGATGCTTGGTGCACTGGCAATCGCCGTGGTGCTGGAGTCGGCGCGGCGAACTATCGGTTTCTTTCTGCCGCTGATGGCGCTGGCGGGTCTGGCCTATTACTATTTCGGCCACCAGTCCATCACCGGAACCTGGCAACCGCCGCGCGTATCTGCGCTTACGTTTATCGAAACTTACTACGCCTCGACCGAGACGATCTTTGGTTACATGGTCGATATGGGCACCCGCATCATTGCCATTTTCATCATTCTGGGTGCGCTGCTTCTGAGCACCGGGGCCACGGAGATATTCATCAAGCTTGCCACCAGAATTGCCGGGCGCACCTATGGCGGGCAAGCGAAGGTCTGTACGGTTTCATCGGCCTTGTTCGGCACGGTCACGGGCTCGGCTGTGGCCAATGTGATGGCGATGGGGCCGGTTACAATTCCCACCATGCGCCGCGCGGGCTACAAGGGCAGCTATGCCGCAGCGGTCGAGGCGGTGTCCTCGGCCGGCGGCCAGATCATGCCCCCCATCATGGGCGCGGGGGCGTTCATCATGGCCGAAATTCTGAACATACCTTTCTCAAGTGTCATGACGGCGGCCGTGATCCCGGCGCTTTTGTATTTCATGGTGCTCTGGTTCAGCGTCGGCCTGCGGGCGCGGCGGTATGGCATGCGCCCGCTGGAACGTAGTGAGCTGCCGCTTTGGAAAGACCTTGCCGAACCTTTCGCGGCCTTGCCGATGTATCTGCCGGCTGCGGCCCTCATTGCCTTGCTGATGATGGACTACTCACCCACCCTGGCCGGATCGATGGCCATTCTCGTGTTGGTGGCCACCCTGCTGGTGTTGCGCACGCTGAAATGCCTGCTCGAAGGGCGGGCACGAGACTTGCCAGAGGTCTACCGTACCCTTCTGAAGGAGATCTTCGAGGGGCTGTACCTGGGCGGCAAGGCCATCACCATGATTGCGGTTCTGCTGGCCTGCGCTGCCATCGTCGTCAAGGTTCTGACCGCCACCGGGGCAGGGGTAAAGGTTTCAAGCCTGATCCTGTCCTTCTCAAACGACAGCCTCGTCATTGTGCTTGTCCTTACCGCCGTTCTGGCCATCTTGCTTGGAATGGATGTGCCGACAACGGCATCCTATATCCTGGCGTCGGCCATTGCCGGACCCATCCTGATCCGGCTGGGGATAGAGCCGCTGAATGCCCATCTGTTTATCTTCTACTTTGCGATCCTGTCGGCAATTACGCCACCAGTCTGTGCAAGTGTCTTTGCTGCGGCCTCGATCGCCGGAGAAAGCTTCTGGCGGGTTGCTGGGCATGCGGTGGTCATGGCAATCGCCCTTTACCTGATCCCGTTTCTTTTCATCTTCCGAACAGGTGTGCTGATGGAAGGGACGGTTTTCGACATTGTCTATGACACGACCATCACGGGATTGGCCGTGTTTGCGATCACCGGCGCTTCTGCCGGATTTCTGCTCGGACCGCTGACTTGGGTAGCGCGGATCATTCTGTATATGGGCGGAGGTCTGCTTTTCTTCCCCGCAGCCTGGAGCGATGCAGGAGGGGTCGCCATCGTTGTCGCGATGGCTGCTTTCAGCCATTGGTTTCCGAAGGAAGATCCGCCACACCAGCCAGTCGCCGCGCCGTTGGAGGGGCGACGGTAGCGCCGGTTCGCGCGCACCTTCCCTGACACGGCCTTGCTCAGCGTGTGTCAGTGGCGTGTCGCCGCCGTCCAAGCCACCAGCCGAATTGTCTGGGCCAGTGGTCGTATGTGTGGTCGGCAGACAAGGTCGTTTCGGCTTCCAGCGCCCAATTAGGGTTCACCAGCATCTGGCGACCGATGGCGACCAGATCAGCCCGCCCGCTGGCGATAATGTCGTTTGCTTGCGCCGCGTCGGTGATCTGGCCAACGGCGATGGTCGCAAGCCCGGTATGACCGCGCAGATCAGCGGCGAAATCCACCTGAAAACCGGGGCCGCGCGGAACGAGCATGTCGCGTTCCGGCAGGATCATGCCGCCTGATGAACAATCGATCAGGTCAACGCCGATCCTGCGCAGCCTGTCGGCCAGGATGCGGGAATCAGCGATGGACCACCCCACCGACACGCCATCGACCGATGAAATCCGACAGGCCAGGGGCTTGTCCGGCGCCCAGTGCGTGCGCACCGCTTCGACCACGCGAAGCGGAAAGCGCATCCGGTTTTCAAGCGCGCCGCCGTAGTCGTCTGTGCGATCGTTGGACAGGGGCGACAGGAAGCTGTGCAACAGATAGCCATGCGCCATGTGAATTTCGACAAGGTCAAAACCGGCGCGCGCTGCCATACGCGTGCTGGCGCTATAGGCGTCGATCAAACGCGCCATGTCGTCGGCATCCATCTGCCGTGGCACATGCGCGTTCGATGATGCCGGCTTGTCGGAGGGTCCTATCACCGCTTGACCTTGAGGGGCCGGAACCGGGGCAAACCCTTGCCACGGCGGCGCGGTCGAGGCTTTGCGGCCCGCATGCTGAAGCTGGATGCCGATACGCGCGCCGCATTCATGTACGGCTTTCGTGAGGTCTGCGAAGGCCTGCGCGTGCTCCTCTTCCCAAAGGCCCAGATCCATGTTGGTCGAGCGCCCCTCGGGGCTGACCGCTGTTGCCTCGACCATGACAAGCCCGGCACCGCCAAGTGCAAACCGTGCCAGATGGGTGCGGTGCCAGGCCCCGGCAATCGCGTCGGGGGCGCAATAAGTCTGCATCGGCGACACTACAACCCGGTTGTCCAGCCGCAGATTGCGCAGGGTGAACGGCTCAAACAGCGGTGAGGTCATCGGCGGCGCATCGCCTTGCTGATGATGGTGCGCTGTATCTGAGATGTGCCGCCGCCGATGGTGCACTGCATGCCTTCGCGGAAGTAGCGCTCCATATCGGCTTCCGGCAGCATCGAATGGCCGCCCAGAACCTGCATGCCCTGACGCGACACGGTTTGCAGCGTCTCCGATGCGAAAAGCTTGGCCATTGCTACTTCTTTCGCGCAGGGTTCATGGCGCGCTGCCATTTCCGCCGCCCGGTAGACCAGAAGCCGCGCGGCATCGACTTGAGTCTGCATATCGGCAAGCATGTGTCGAATGACTTGGAAATCAAAGATCGGCTGATCGAACTGAATGCGCTGATGTGCGTACTCCAGCGCATCATTCACCGCTGTCTGCGCATTGCCGACATAGGCCGCCGCCACGGCAATTCTTTCCAGTTCAAGATGGTCGGTGATGATTTCCCACCCCTGACCCTCGGCGCCCAGACGATTGGCGACGGGCACATGCGCCTCATCCACAAAAATCTCGGTTGTTCCGGTGGACCGTCGGGCAAGGGTCGGCAGTTTGCGGATGTCCAGGCCGGGCGTCTCGTTGGGAACGATGAGGACCGAGAGCCCCTTGTGCTTCGCTGCCTCGAGGTCTGTGCGGACCAGCATGGCGATCTTGACATCGCGCGCCGCAGCCCCGCTACACCACAGCTTCTGGCCCTTGATCACATAACTATCGCCGTCACGCCAAGCCCGCGTCCTGGTCGAGGCTGCGTCTGATCCTGCAGAGGGTTCCGATATCGAGATAGAAAATCGGATCGCGCCGGACATGAAGGGTTCCAGATACGCCTCCTTCTGTGCATCCGAGCCAAATTTGACGATGTTCATGGCGGTGAAGGTGGGCACCAGAACCGAAGTGGCAAAGTCAAAGCCGAATTTGCCCAATCCCTCGCACATCAGAGCGTAGTCAAAGATATCGCCGCCGAAACCGCCATGATCCTCGGGGATCAGAAGCCGAAGCCAACCTTCACTGGCAATCTTTTCATAGGCTTCATACGGATAGGCCCGCTCCATGTCGCGCTCGCGGATGTATTCGCGTGTGATTTCTTTTTCCATGAACCGGTCAACGGTTTCATGCCACGCCTTTTGCTCGCTGGTGAGAAAGTTCATTTCGGATCGAACTCCATATCATGCACAGGATTGCTTGCCGACGGTTCCAGACGTTCGCCGCGTATCAGCAGGCTGAATTCACAGCGCAGGATCTTTTCCCGGCGCTGGTTAATGCCCAGCAGTTCACAGGTCACCACACCGTTGCCGCGGTCTTTGGGCCGAAGCCCGATGATACAAGACCTTGCCCAGACGGTGTCACCGATGAAACTTGGTTTCAGAAATCGCAGGCGATCGACGCCATAGAAAGCCTCCACCACGGCCGAGTCGAAGGGAAGAAGCGCGTTTACGATGGAAAACACCAGCGAGCCCTGCACGATCCGCTGCCCATAGAGCGCCGCGCGCGCAAATTCGACATTGGCATGAATTTCCAGCCAGTTGCCTGTGAGCATGCAGAAATTGACGACATCGGTTTCCGTGAGCGTGCGCCCGCGTGAAACGCGCACCTGCCCAAGTTGCAATGCGTCGAAGGTTTGGTCGATCATAGGCACTCCTGTTTTTGGTGGCAGCTTCAGCGCCCGGTCCAGCGTGGCGCGCGCCCTTCTGAAAACGCGCGCGGCCCTTCACTTGCATCGTCACTTGCATAGACATCCCGGTGCAACTCCGCCGCCCGCGCCAGCCCGGCGACACGCCCCAGATCCATGCCCGCAACGAGGCTTGCCTTCGCGGCCCGGACCGAGAGCGGGGCATTGCGCGCGATCCGGCGTGCGGTTGCAAAGGCGCGGTCCCGCACGTCTTCGACCCGGTCTTCCAGATGGTTGACAAAGCCATAGCGCTCCAGGTCCTCGACCGGCACGGGGTCGCCGGTCAGCATCATCTCTGACAACACCGGCTGCGGCAGCATCCACAGCAGGGGCACCGCCCAAGACGTCCCGCGCCCGAACCGCACTTCAGAGATAGCGGCCGTTGTTCCGCGCATCGCAATGCGAACATCAGCCCCCATCGCCAGCAGCATGCCCGCGCCGGTGAAATGACCGACCAGCGCGCAGACAACCGGTTTGCTCAGCGTTTGCAGGCGTTGCTGAAAGGGGTCGTGCATTAGAGCCAGCGGGTCATCACCCTTGGTGCGGATTGCTGCCATTTCCTTGAGGTCCATCCCGGCACAGAACACCCCGCAATCCGCAGCATCCAGAACCACGGCAAGGGTATGGGGATCTGCTTCGATCCGCGACCAGAGGGCAGTCAGGGTGTTCGCGGTTTCAACACTGATCGCGTTGCGGCAGTCGGGGCGGTTGAGCGTGACATGCGCAATGCCATCGTCGAGCGTGAAAAGAACAGCTTCGTTCGCCTCGTCATTCCTGGCTGGCATGTTCATTTCTCCCGGCCCCGGTGGCGGCGCACGCGAAAAGCGTCATTTCGGGGCGCTGCATCCCTCTTCCGATCATCCTATGAGTGTTCGGCAAGGGCGGTCAACAAATTTCCATCTTGCGGAACCTGTTTTCGAAAAATGTTGACTTGAGAACAACTCTGTGAGAACCAACCCATATGTTCAACGCCGCCCGGACTGAATTCGGCGCATAGCGCAGGCCGTATTGCGACGGGCCTGCACGGCCCGGCGGGGGAAACTCTGGAGCTTCGAATGACACAGCTGGTAAGGATCGGCGCGGGATCAGGGTTTTGGGGGGATGCGCTTGATCCTGCTGTCGAACTGCTCGAACGCGGCGACCTTGACTATCTGTCCATGGACTACCTGGCAGAACTGACCATGGCGCTTTTGCAGCGCCAAAAGCTCAAGGACCCGGGGGTCGGCTATATCCCTGACTTGCCTACACATATGCGCGCGCTGATGCCATTGGCCAGACAAAAGGGCACCCGGATCGTGTGTAATGGTGGTGGCGCCAATCCGCGGGCAGGGGCAGAGCGGGTGCGAGCGCTGGCCCGCGAACTGGGTCTGCATGGAACGCGCATTGCCGTTGTCGAAGGCGATGATCTTCTGCCGCAGCTTGACGAACTGATGTCCGCTGGCGTTGATCTGACCAACATGGACACCGGCGAGACGAACTTTGCGGCCATCCGCAATCGTGTCGTTGCGGCGAATGCCTACACCGACAGTTCCGCCATCATCTCGGCGCTGGAGCAGGATGCTCATATCATCGTTGCTGGCCGGGTGTCAGACAATGCGTTGTATGTCGGCCCGATCATGCATGCATTCGGCTGGGAGCATGACGCAGCGCATGTCGACCGGATCGCGGCTGCAATCACCGTGGGCCATGTTGTCGAATGCGCGGCTGGCACGACGGGAGGCATGTCCTCGCGTTTCGCCGAAATGCCGCGAATGGGACAGGCCGGGTTTCCGATTGTTGAATTTTCTGACGACGCACAAGCTGTGATCACCAAGGTTGAGGGGACAGGGGGCCGTGTTGATGCCTTTACGGTCAAAGAGCATCTGGTTTACGAAATCGGCAATCCGGCGCGCTATCTTATGCCTGACGGAGTCGCCGATTTCACCAGTGTCCGGATCGATGAAATCGGCCCTGATCGCGTTCGCTTGTCGAACATGAAGGGCGCCACGCGCCCGGATATGCTGAAGCTTGTCATAGGCTATGAAGATGGCTGGATCGGCGAGGGCACGCTGTTCTTTCCCTGGCCCTATGCCATGGAGCGCGCCGAAAAGGCGAAACAGACGCTCAACGAGCGTTTTGAGCGGCTGGGGTTAAAGGCCGATGCCATCCATTTCGATTTCGTCGGCGTCAACATGCTGCATGGCCCCGCCGCGCCGCCACTTGACCACGATCCGGCCGAGATCGGCTTGCGCGTTGCCGTCCATACCGGGGCCAGAGATGAGGCCGAGAAGGTTCGCCGCGCCTGTTCACAATTGTGGATCATGGGGCCAGGAGGCACCGCGTTCGGAACACCGCTCAAACCCCGCCCGGCCTATGGGCTTTGGCCAACCCTAGTCCCGCGCTCTTTCGTCAGGCAGTCTGCCGAGATTCTGGAGGCATGAGCATGCAATTACTTCGTGATATTGCTTATGTTCGCTCAGGTGACAAAGGCGATGTAGTTTCTGTCGGCGTTCTTGCCCGTTCAAGCGAACACTACCCCGCCCTGTTGCAAAGCCTGACGCCCCAAAGTGTGAAGGCTCTGTTCGGGGATTGGGTGCGCGGCGAGGTCGAGGTTTACCCGATGGACAATATCGAAGCGGTGGTCGTCATCATGCGCGGCGCTCTGGGAGGCGGTGCAACGCGCACCTTGCGGCTGGATCAGACAGGCAAGGCTATGGGTAACGGTCTGTTGCGCCTGCCCGTGATCTCGGAAACCTGAAGCAAATTTTACCGCTGCGAACGAATTTGCGACAGTGAGCCAGGCACGCTTTGGTCGTCATCTAGTCTCGGTCGTGTCGACGAGCCGGCTTGCCATTTCAGAACGTGCCGAAGCGGCAATATGGTGCGTTGAGTGGAGTGCGCCGGTTCTGTCGCAAACTTTCGGCTTCCTGCGAGCTTTCGGATATGGCAGCGTTGT
>JAFIEK010000019.1 GCA_020832545.1 Pararhodobacter sp.
CCCCCCCCCCCCCCCCCCCCCCCCCCCCCCCCCCCCCCCCCCCCCCCCCCCCAGGGGGGGGCCCGCTTTGGGGCCTGACCCGTGGCTCAGCGACGGCTCAGCCGATCTCCGTCAAAGCCTCAGGTCACCGACAGGGTCAGCCGCGCGGCTGCGCGCGCTCCACCAGTTGCGCAAAGAAGCTGGCACCAACGGGAGCTATCTCGTCATTGAAGTCATATCGCGGGTGGTGCAGCCCCGCGCCATCGCCCTGCCCCACAAACAGATAGGCGCCGGGCCGACGCTCCAGCATGAAGGCAAAGTCCTCGGCCCCCATCACCGGCGCGCATTCGCCAGCAGCGCCGCTCACCTCTTCGGCCACAGAGAGGGCGAAGGCGGTTTCGGCTTCGTGGTTGACCGTCGCCGGATAGCCGCGCTCAAAGGTGACCTCGGCACTTACGCCCATCGCCTGCGCCACCCCGTTGACGATGGCGTGGCAGCGTTTTTCGACCATAGCCTGCACAGCCTTGTCATAGGTCCTGACCGTCGCACAGAACCAGCCGCTTTCAGGGATGATATTGTCGGCGCTGCCGGTATGAATCTGCGTGACCGACAGCACCAACGCATCGGTTCCCTTGCGATTGCGGCTGACGATAGTCTGCAACGCACCTACCATCGCCACAATCGCGGCCACAGGATCGGCCGTTTCTTCGGGGTGGGCCCCATGCCCGCCGCGCCCGTTCACCTGCACCGTGAGCGTATCAACCGCCGCCAGAAGCGGGCCGGCACGCGTTTCAAACCGCCCGGCAGGCAGCCCCGGCGCGTTGTGCAGTGCATAGATCTGGCTGATATCGAAACGCTCCATCACGCCTTCGCGCACCATCACATCGGCACCCCCGCCCCATTCTTCACCGGGCTGAAAGATCAGCGCCACACGCCCGGCGAAATTGCGGGTCTCGGCCAGGTAGCGCGCCGCGCCCAGCAGCATCGTCGTGTGCCCGTCATGGCCGCAGGCATGCATCTTGCCCGCAACCGTAGAGGCGTGGGGCAAGCCCGTCTCTTCAGTAATCGGCAGCGCGTCGATATCGGCGCGCAGGCCGATTGTCGGCCCCTCCCCCTGCCCATTGATGATCGCCACGATCCCGCTTTCGGCGATCCCCTCATGCAGTTCATCCACACCGAACTCGCGCAGCCGGGCGGCGATGAAGGCGGCGGTCTGGTGGCAATCAAACCGGGTTTCCGGGTGCATGTGCAGATGCCGCCGCCACACGGTCAGTTCAGGGGCAAATTCGGCGATCCGGTTGAGGACGGGCATGGTGGACTCCGGCTGAGGCTTGGGCGATACGGGGGCCATCTTCACCGAAAACGGGGCAGGTGCAATGACTGATGACGTGGGGGCCGGGGCCCCTGGGGGCGGACTTCCAGCGCTGGCCGAGATCATGCGCCGGTTGCGCGCGCCAGAAGGGGGCTGCCCCTGGGATGTCGCGCAGGATTTCGACTCGATTGCACCCTATACGATCGAAGAGGCATACGAGGTCGCCGATGCCATTGCCCGGCGCGATTGGGCCGGGCTGAAGGGCGAATTGGGTGATCTGCTGTTTCAGGCGGTCTATCACGCACAGATGGCTAGCGAGGCCGGGCACTTCACGCTGGACGACGTTGTTCAAGCCATCTCAGACAAGATGATCGCACGCCATCCGCATGTCTTTGGCGATACGCAGGTCAAGAGCGCCGAGGCCCAGACCCACGCCTGGGAAGTTATGAAAGCGCGCGAACGTGCAGCGCGGGCGCAAATTGGTGTGCTGGATGACGTGCCATTGGCGCTGCCCGCGCTGATGCGTGCGATCAAGCTGCAAAACCGCGCGGCAAGGGTGGGGTTTGACTGGCCGGAGATCGGACAGGTGGTGGACAAGATCACCGAAGAGGCACAGGAACTGGCCGAGGCGCGCGACGGGCTTTCGCAGGCCGAGATCACCGAAGAATTTGGCGATCTGCTGTTCGTCATGGCCAATCTGGCGCGGCATCTGCAGATTGACCCGGAAGCCGCCTTGCGCGCGGCCAATATCAAATTCACCCGCCGCTTCCGTTCCATCGAGGCGGCGCTTGCTGCACAGGGACGCAGCCCTGCCGACAGCACGCTGGAAGAGATGGATGCGCTGTGGAATGCAGCTAAGGCTGTCGAGAAGAACCACAGACCTGAGAACCGGTAACACAGGAAAGGAAGACCGATGCGTAACGTCACCCTCGCCGCGACACAGTTCGCCTGCTCATGGGATATCGACGACAACATCGCCAAAGCCGAAGACCTGGTGCGCCGCGCGGCTGCAGACGGGGCGCAGATCATTCTGCTACAAGAGCTGTTTCAAACCCCATACTTCTGCGCCGAGCAGCACTTTCGCCACTTTTCTCTGGCCCAAAATGCCGTTGAAGACCGGGCCGTGCGCCACTTTTCCAACATTGCACGAGAACTGGGCGTGGTGCTGCCAATCTCGTTCTATGAGCGGGCGGGCACGGCGCTGTTCAATAGTCTGACAATGATCGACGCCGATGGCACGCTGCTGGGCACCTATCGCAAGACCCATATTCCGCAAAACCCGGGCTATGAAGAGAAGTATTACTTCACCCCGGGCGATACCGGATTTGTCACCTTTCGCACCCGGTTTGCCACCATCGGCTGCGGCATCTGCTGGGATCAGTGGTTTCCGGAATGCGCGCGGGCGCTGGTTCTGAACGGGGCGGAGGTGTTGCTTTATCCCACTGCCATCGGCTCGGAACCTGCTGACCCCGGTTATGAGTCCTCGGGCCACTGGCAGCGGGTGATGCAAGGGCATGCAGGTGCGAATATGGTGCCGGTCGTGGCCTCGAACCGAGTGGGAAATGAGACCGAAGGGAATACGCCCGTCAGCTTCTATGGCACCTCGTTCATCACCGATGCGACCGGCGCTGTAGTGGCGCAGGCGGACCGCGCAAGCGAAACGCATGTGAGCGCCAGCTTCGATCTGGATGCGCTGCGCGATTTCCGGGCGGGCTGGGGCACTTGGCGCGACCGGCGCCCGGAGGTCTACGGGCCGCTGTGTGGCCACGGCCAGGGGTGATCGCCCTTGCCGGGCGCATCCGCAACTGGCTCGATACGCTTTAGAAAAACTGCTCGCGGATCAGACGCTCTTCCAGCCCATGGCCGGGATCGAACAACAGGCGGTGGCGGATGTCAGGCTCTGACCGGATCTCGACTGAGATAACATCACGCACCGATTGTGCATCGGCATCGGCCATGACCGGGCGCTTGGCCGGGTCCAGCACATCAAACCGCACCCGCGCCGATTTCGGCAAAAGCGCACCACGCCAGCGCCGGGGCCGGAACGCGGCCATCGCCGTCAGTGCCAGAACATCGGCCCCGATCGGCAAAATGGGCCCGTGGGCGGAATAGTTGTAGGCGGTCGATCCGGCGGGCGTGGCCACCAGTGCACCGTCGCAGACCAGTTCTTCCAGTCTCACCCGCCCATCAACCGAAATCCGCAGCCGAACCGCTTGCGGCCCCGCGCGCAGAAGCGAGACCTCGTTGATCGCCAGCGCCTCATGCACCTCACCGGTCACAGTAGTCGCGCGCATCATAAGCGGGTTCAGCACCTCTTCCCCGGCAACCGCCAGCCGCTCTTCCAACCGATCCTCAGCGTAGGCATTCATCAAGAACCCGACCGTGCCGCAGTTCATGCCATAAACCGGGGTGTCCAGTGACTGGCTGGCGTGCAAGGTCTCCAGCATGAAACCATCACCACCCAGCGCGACAATCACCTCGGCATCATGAAGCGGCACATCGCCATAGCGATCCACCAGCTCTGCACGCGCACTGATCGCCACCGGCGCGGCGCTGGCCAGAAAGGCGATAGCCTTCTTGTGTGATCTTGCCATGGCCCGCCCCTCCTGGCGCCGGACCAGAGAAGGGCCAACGCTTGCGCTCAGGTTTCGCAAATGCGCCCGATGCATGCAATCGGAAAGGAACAAATCGCATCCAACCCCATTTGCGGCGTTTTCGTCGCTTTTCGCCCGGCATGGCATGCGCTACATAGCGGCCAATCAAGTTTGGGCGCGGGAGACGGGCATGACCACCACTGACAAGGGTTTTTTCACCGATACGCTGGCCGACCGGGATGCAGCGTTGTTTCAGGCCATTCAAAAGGAGCTTGGCCGACAGCGCGACGAGATTGAGCTGATCGCCTCGGAAAACATTGTCAGCCGCGCGGTGATGGAGGCGCAGGGGTCAGTGATGACCAACAAATACGCCGAAGGGTATCCGGGCAAGCGCTATTACGGCGGCTGCCAGTTTGTCGATATCGCCGAGAACCTTGCGATTGAGCGCGCCTGCCAGCTTTTTGGCTGCGAATTCGCCAATGTGCAGCCAAACTCCGGCTCTCAGGCCAATCAGGGGGTGTTCACCGCATTGTTGCAACCGGGCGACACCATTTTGGGTATGAACCTGGCTTCAGGCGGGCATCTGACGCATGGCGCTGCGCCCAACCAGTCCGGCAAATGGTTCAACGCAGTGCAATACGGCGTGCGCCAGCAGGATCAGCGGATCGACTATGATCAGGTCGCGGAACTGGCGCGCGAACATCGGCCAAAGCTGATCATCGCCGGTGGTTCAGCCATTCCGCGGGTGATCGATTTCGCCCGCTTTCGCGAGATCGCCGACAGTGTAGGCGCGTATCTGCTGGTTGATATGGCGCATTTCGCCGGGCTGGTGGCAGGTGGCGTGCACCCCTCGCCCTTCCCGCATGCCCATGTCGCCACCACCACCACTCACAAGACCCTGCGCGGCCCGCGTGGTGGCATGATTCTGACCAATGACGCGGCGCTGGCGAAAAAGATCAACTCGGCCATCTTCCCGGGCATACAGGGCGGCCCGCTGATGCATGTGATCGCAGCCAAGGCAGTGGCCTTTGGAGAGGCGTTGCGGCCAGAGTTCAAGGATTACGCCGCGCAGGTGGTGAAGAACGCGCAGGCACTGGCCGACCAGCTGCAAAAGGGCGGTCTGGACATTGTAACCGGCGGCACCGACACGCATGTGATGCTGGTCGATCTGCGACCCAAGGGCGTGAAGGGCAACGCCACCGAGAAGGCTTTGGAGCGTGCGCATATCACCTGCAACAAGAACGGCATTCCGTTTGACCCCGAAAAGCCCATGGTCACCTCGGGCGTGCGGTTGGGCACGCCTGCAGGCACCACGCGCGGCTTTGGCGAGGCCGAGTTCCGGCTGATCGGTGACTGGATCGTCGAAGTGGTCGATGGGTTGGCCGCCAATGGCGATGACGGAAACGGCACGGTTGAAGCCGCGGTCACAGCCAAGGTCGCCGCGCTCTGCGCCCGCTTCCCGCTTTATCCGGGGCTTTGATCACAAGCCGGGGCAGCCTTCGGCCAAGAGATGGGCAACTTACAGATACCCGCGCCAGACCAGCACACTGATGACACCGGCGATTGTGACCAGAAGTGCGAAGGAAACTGACGCGGCGACGCTCAGAAACAGGCGCCAGCGGCGTTCGCTGGCACCGAGGGCGTGCAGGTAGTTCACCAGCAGCCGTCCAGAGCGCTCAACCTGTGCCTCATCCAGCATCAACCGCAGCCGGGGATGCGCGGCCATGGGCTCAGCCTCGGCCAGTTCGACGGCTGCGCGGCGCACCTTGCGCGGCAGCCGCCAGCCGCGCGCGCGCACAGCCTGCTCAAGACTGTCTCCGCGCGCGCCAAGGCGTTGCTGCATCAGGGTTGTGGCTTGCAGGGCAAGGCCGGGGATATCGGTGGCGGGCATGATGGACCGGACTGCGCGAGTTAAAGGCCGACAACGCTAGCGCAGCTGTGCATGGATTTGCAATCACCGACAGCTGTGCAGTTGCACCCCACACGTTTGCACCGTATCGCTGCTGCCGGAACTGATCGATGTAAGGAGAGCCGCCATGTTGCACCGGGTCCGGCACGGGGTTGGCACCGCCCTGCCACCACTTCTGATCGTTCACGGCCTTTTTGGTTCGGCCCGCAACTGGGGCGCGATCGCCAAACGGCTATCCGATTCGCGCGCGGTGGTGGCGGTGGACATGCGCAACCACGGTGCCAGCCCCTTTGCTGACAGCCACAACTACGCCGATCTGGCGCAGGATCTGGCCGAGGTGATCGTGGCTGAGGGCCAGCCAATGGATGTCATTGGCCATTCGATGGGTGGCAAGGCTGCGATGGTTCTGGCGCTGACCCGGCCTGAACTGGTGAACCGGCTGGTTGTCGCCGATATTGCGCCGGTGGCCTATGCCCATAGCCAGTCGCAGTACATCACAGCCATGCGCGCGCTGCCACTCGATGGTGTGTCCAGCCGCACCGAGGCCAACACGCGTTTCAGCGCCCTCGTGTCTGATCCAGCCGTACGCGCCTTTTTGCTGCAGTCGCTTGACCTGCGTGCCAGCCCGCCGTGCTGGCAACTGAATCTGGATGTACTGGAACGCGAGATGGACGCCATCACCGGCTGGCCCGAGGATGACAGCTATGCGCCCTTTGACGGCCCCACGCTGTTTCTGAGCGGCGGCGATTCCGATTATGTCCGCGCTGAGCACCGGCCCGGCATCAGGGCGTTGTTTCCCAATGCGCGCATGGCCAAGCTGCCGGGCGCGGGACATTGGCTGCACGCCGAGAAGCCCCGCGATTTTGAAGCGACGTTGCGCGTGTTCCTCGACTGAGTGCCGCGCTCAGGCGTCCTGCAAACGGCTGGCGACCACCCAGCTGATCACCAGCCCCAGAACCGCGCCGATTCCAGCGGTGATCAGGATCGGGCGCACCTCATAAAAGCCCATGGACAGCGCGGCAACGACGCCGATACCGGCCAGCGTTGAGCCGATGAACAGGAAAAGGACCAGTCGCAGCATCTTTCACCTCGGATTTGACAATGCCGCCAAGCTAGGTCGATGTACGGGCTTGCGTCCTTGATATGGCGCAAGCCCGCGCAAAAATGCGCCTTATTCCTCGCAACGGATGCGGGCATTGATCACGCCTGTATCCCCCTCGACCGAAGGCAGAAGCACCCGGCAACCCGTCGCCCGCTCTGCGGCTGCAACCATTGCCAGACGCAGGCCAGCATGCTGACCGCGCGGCACATATCCCATCCGCACCACCTGCACCTGCCCGCCTGCCCCCGTCCGACGCGACCACACGCGGTATTCGCGCCCCTCGATAGACACCACCACCGGCGCCTGCCCCAGATACAGCGGTCCGGGCGAGGCATCGCACCCGGATAGCAACACCGCGAAGGCAGGGGCCAAAAGCAACCTAAATCGTGATTTCATCCCGCCAGCATGCCGCATCAGGGTTAAGCGATGGTTAAGCCGTGTCGTGGCCGGGGAAATCGCCATATCGATGGCGCAATATACCCTCCGCGTCCGCCAATCTCGTCCGCACCCCCTTGCCCGCGCCCTACCGCGTTTGCTAAGAGGCGCGTGCGGGTGATTAGCTCAGTTGGTAGAGCGCTTCGTTTACACCGAAGATGTCGGGAGTTCGAGTCTCTCATCACCCACCATTCAATCCGCTCTTTTCAGATCCTGCGTGAATGTGCCGAAAGCGCGCGCTCGCATGTGACAAGTTTCTGGGCTCACCGCAGCCATATGCATGGCGAACGCGGTCTCGTCGCTCGCAGGTGCGCATCATCCCATGTGCCAAGCATATTAACGTGGTCGATCGCGTCTGTCGCCGTGGGCAACTGCCCCTCAGGCTTCGTCCAGCGCCGCCGCGGCAAGGACCGGACCGGTCGGCGTTGCCTCTGGCGAGCCGCCCTCGGGTTCAAGGCTGACAGCCAGGGTCAGCCCCGGCGCCAGCACCGCGCGCACCTGCGTGACAGGGTCGCGCAACAGCCCGAGCGAGCGCGGCACGCCGGTTTCGTCTATCAGCCAAAGCTCATAGTCCTGACCGGCTGGCGCAGCATCGCCCTGCGCACGCGTCAGTTCCAGCAGACCCGCTGCCCCATCCCAGCGCGCCGCGAAGCGCAGTTCGATCTGTTCGGCCGTCAAGTCGGCGCGCAGAACCACCGGCGCCGGTCCCGGCGGCCAGAGGGTAACGGCCAGAAAGACCACCGCCGCAATTGCTGCCGTGGCCAGCGCGCCGCCGCGCCAGCCGAGGCTGAACCAGCGCAGGCGCGGTGCGGGGGTCCTGGCGCCGAACAGCCGCGCCTCGATTTGTGGCAAGAGGTCGGGCGCAGGGGCCTCATCATACCCGTCATTCAGCGGCGCGAGACGGTCTTCCCACGCGCTGATTCGCGCGGCAAACGCCCCGTCCACCTCGGCGCGCTCGCGCGCGGCACGACGGTCCTCGCCCGGCAACGTGCCGAGCACGTATTCGGCGGCAAGAAGCTCGTCATGCTCCTCAGGTCCGGCATCAGGGGGCAGCGTCGGATCGCTCATCGGTCCAGACACTCCTTCAGGCGCAGAAGGCTGCGGCGCAGCCAGGTTCGGATCGTGTTGAGCGGCACCTCGTGGCGCTCGGCGAGTTGCTGATAAGACAACCCTTGCAGATAGGCCCCGCGCACGGCGGTGGCGCGGTCCGGCTCCAATTCGCCAAAACAGTCGACAACGCGGCGGGCATCGGCTTGGGCCAGCATCTGCCCCTCGGCATCGGGGCCGCTGGCAGGAAGCTGCGCGATCGGGTCCGCCTCGGGCGCGTCGCTGCGAGCGGTGACATGCGCGTAACCGCGTGCCTCGGGCCGGGCGCGCAGCCGGTCGAGCGCGACGTTGCGCGCGATGGCAACAAGCCAGCTCATGCCTTCGCCCCGCGTGCCATCGAACTGCGCGGCACGTTGCCAGACTCGGACAAATACGTCTTGCAGGGCATCCTCGACCTCGGTTCTGTCCCTGAGCATACGAGTCAGCACACCGGTAAGTTTCGCCGCGCTCTGACGATAGAGATCACGAAACGCCGCCCGATCCTGTCGGGAGACCTGATGAAGCAGCGGGGTCAGTAGGTCTTCGGTCAAGCGTCGGTGCCATTCTTTATTTGTTTGCCAGCCTTTCTCATTCGCAAGCACCCTGTCAACCGGTGAAAGGAAGAGGATGGCAGCGGGAATGCGCAGGACTAATAAGATGGGGCGAAAAAACATCTGACCAGTGAAACTTTTCCGAACACCGCTCCGTATCTCCTGCACAACACGCCAATTCCGGCGTCAATGGGAGAATGAGTCATGAAACTTTCACTTCGCGCAGCCCTGATGACCGCAACCGTTTTTGTCGCCGCCCCGGCGGTTGCGCAGATGTCGGACAACCCCATGGTTGGCGGCGCAGCGATGCTTGCGGAACGCAACATCGTCGAGAATGCTGTCAATTCGGCTGATCACACAACGCTGGTGGCGGCCGTGCAGGCGGCCGGTCTGGTGGACACGCTGCAGACCGACGGGCCATTCACAGTCTTTGCACCCGTCAACGCAGCATTTGACGCGCTGCCTGCAGGCACCGTTGATACGCTGCTGATGCCAGAGAATGTCGGCGCGCTGACCGAGGTTCTGACCTGCCATGTTCTGGGCGCCAACGCGATGTCGGATGTCATCGGCGGTATGATCGCTGATGGTGGCGGTGTGCATACCGTTGAGACGCTGGGCGGTTGCATGCTTGAAGTGCGATCAGCGAACGGCATGATCACACTGACGGACGAGACCGGCGGCACCGCGACGGTAACCATCGCCGACGTCGTGCAATCGAACGGCGTGATCCATGTGATCGATCGGGTTCTGCTGCCTGCGGCTGATGATGGTGCGATGAACGCGGACGAAAACCCGATGGTCGGCGGTGCGCCGATGTTTGCCGATCGCAACATTGTCGAGAACGCCGTGAACTCGGCTGATCACACCACCCTCGTTGCCGCTGTGCAGGCCGCAGGGCTGGTCGAGACGTTGCAAGGCGAAGGCCCGTTTACCGTGTTCGCACCCACCAACGCCGCTTTTGACGCATTGCCGGCAGGCACCGTCGACACCTTGTTGATGGATGAGAACCGCCCTGCGCTGACACGAATTCTGACCAGCCATGTCGTCGCAGGCAATATCTCGGCGGCAGAGCTTGCATCAATGGCGCGCGCCTCATCAGACGGCTTTCACCACTTCAATGCCGTCTCGGGTGCTGCGCTGTCCGCGCAGGTCCGCCCATCAGGTGCCGTCTACATCTATGATGAAAGCGGCAATGCCTATCTGGTCAGCGTTGCTGATGTGAACCAGTCCAACGGCGTGATCCATGTCGTCGACGGCGTGCTTTTGCCGCGCTGATGCGACCAGTGGCAAGGCGGGTCAAACCCCGCCTTGCCGCGCCTTCTGCTGGAAAGATACCACTCAAGGAACAGTCGATGTCGCGCCACGACCTATCCGCCAAAGGCCCGCTGATTTATCGCCAATCAATCTGGACGCGGGCAACCCACTGGATCTGGGCCGTCTGCCTGTTCTTTCTGATGCTCACGGGCCTGCAGATTTTCAACGCCTATCCCAAACTGGACATCGGCAAGGAATCCGGTTTTGAGTATGATAATTCAGTCTTCGAGATCGGGGCGCGGCAGATCGGTGGTGAGGTGCGGGGTTTTACCCGCATGTTCGGGCGCGAACTGGACACCACTGGCGTGCTGGGGGTGTCGAACGGGCAGGTGCGCGCCTTTCCCGCCGCCGTCACGATCCCCTCGAACCGCGATCTGGCGACGGGACGGGTGATCCATTTCTTCTTTGCATGGCTTCTGGCCGGAACCCTGGCGATCTGGCTGGTTGCAGGCGTACTGACCGGGCATCTGCGGCAGCTACTACCGCGCACAGGCGATCTGCGTGCCTTGGGCCCGGATATTGCGAACCATGCCCGGTTGCGGTTTCACCACCGGCGTCGCTACGGCGCATTGCAGAAACTGGCCTATGCGGGGGTCATGTTCATACTGTTGCCGATGATGTTTCTGACCGGGCTTTCGATGTCGCCCAGCTTCAACGCCGTCGCACCGTGGCTGCTTGATGTATTCGGCGGGCGGCAAACGGCGCGGACGCTGCATTTCCTGGTGATGCTGTTGCTGATCGGATTCTTCGTGATCCATATTCTGATGGTGCTCGCCTCGGGGCCCCTTAACGCACTGCGCTCGATGTTGAGCGGTTGGTACCGGGTCGACCCCGAACTGCAGTCGGGGGCAGACGAACCGGGCCACCAGCCCCCAACCCAAAAGGAAACCTGACATGCGCCGCACGACACTCGACCGTCGCAGCTTCCTGCGGCGCAGCGTGCTCGGGGCCTCGGGCCTTGCGCTTGGCGGCTGCAAGGTGTTCGACAATGCGACTGTGCAAGGATCGGCGATGCGCGCGGTGTTCGAATCCGCCAGCAGCCTGACCTATCGCACGCAGCGTCTGCTGGGCGGTGGACACAGCCTTGCCCGAGAATACACACGGGCCGATATCCTCCAGTCACAGCATCCCAATGGCAGCGTTCTCCCCGACAGCGAAAGCTATCAAGCGATGGCCCGCAACGGTTTTGCCAATTTCGAACTGGCCGTGACCGGACTGGTCGACTCCCCCCTGACCTTGTCGCGCGAGAGCTTGCTTGCCATGCCCGCGCGCACCCAGATCACCCGGCATGATTGTGTCGAAGGCTGGTCATGCATTGCGGAATGGACCGGCGTGCCGCTTGGACAGGTGCTTGAACAGGCGCGGCCAAAGCCGAACGCGCGCTATGTAGTCTTTCATTGCCATGACGCCATCGAGCGAAGCCTCGCGGGGCCGGTCTACTATTATGAAAGCATCGACATGATCGATGCCTGCCACCCGCAGACAATTCTGGCCTATGGCCTCAACGGATCACCGCTGCCCATTGCCAATGGTGCGCCGCTGCGGGTCCGGGTGGAACGTCAACTGGGCTACAAGATGGCGAAGTATGTCCACACAATCGAACTGGTTGAAAGTTTCTCTGATCTCGGCCGCGGGAAGGGAAGTTACTGGGCCGATCGCGGCTATGAGTGGTATGCTGGCATCTAGACGCCAGTCAGCTCGCCAGACCTAAAATCTGATCTGCCGCCAGCCGACGCATGTTTGCCGTCTGCGGCGGGTTGTCGGGCAGCGCGGACGGCGTTGGCGTCACCGGGCAAAAACCTCGTGCAGGCCATGCATTTGCTTGCCAGCCTGTCGCACATCGCGTATCACGCAAATGCTTCGGTGCGGATATCTTACGTCCGCTGATAGGGAATTCGGTGAGGCTTCGCAGCCAAGTCCGGAACTGCCCCCGCAACTGTAAGCGGCGAGTGATGTCGGCGAATGCCACTGTGGTTCTGCCATGGGAAGGTCCGGCAAAGCGATGACCCGCGAGTCAGGAGACCTGCCGAAGTGTTCACCCTATCCCGGCGCGGGCGGCGTCGCGGGTAACGGTCAGTCCGTAGAGGTGACGCTATGCACCGTCTGCGGAGGAATCTCCCGGACATCTTGTTCAACGGGCGCCCGCGTGCGCCACGAAGAGGGATGGCAGTCGTCATGTCCGATACTTTACCCCGTTTTTCTGTGGCCCCATGGCGCTGGCGTATCGCAGCGATGACCAGTGCACTGGCGCTGGCCGCGCCCGCCCCGGCGCTGGCGCAACAAGTCTTCGACCTTGACGAGATCACCGTCACCGCCAACCGTGTACCGACCGAAATCCAGCGCTCGGGCGCATCGGTCACCATCGTCAACCGCGACGAGTTGGAGGCTGATGGCGAGGCCCGGCTGAGCGAGGTTCTCAACCGCCTGCCCGGTGTCAGTGTCACCCAATCCGGCGGCTTTGGAACAACGGCGCAACTGGCCATCCGCGGTGCCGGACCCCGGTATATCGCGGTTTATGTCGATGGCGTGCGCGTCGATGACCCCACCGGCATTACCAATGAGACCGATTTCGGCGCGTTTGTCGTTGACGATATCGAGCGGCTGGAAGTGTTGCGCGGCACGCAGTCGGCACTTTACGGCGGCTCGGCAGTGGGTGGCGTGATCAGCATCACTTCGCGCCGGCCGCAGCGTGACGGGTTCAGCCAGGAAGCGGCGGTCGAGGCCGGGTCAAACCGCACCTTTGGCGGACGCTACACGCTGGCCTTCCGCGACGAGCGGCTGGAAGCGGCGGTCACGCTTGCGCATCGGCGCAGCGACGGCTTTTCGGCCTGGGAAGGGCTGATGCCGGTGCCCGGCAATCTCGCCCCCGATGGCTTTGAGATGACGCGCCTGTCTGCAAACTTCCGCTATCAGGCGAGCGAGGCCTTTGCCTTTGGTTTCTCCGCCTTCGGTCAACGCACGCGCGCCGATTATGATGGCTACGGCGATGCCTTTGCCGACAACGAACTCAGACGACGCCAGACCGGAGGGCGTGTCTTTGCCGAATATGACACGGGCGCGGTGCGCCATGAGCTGTCGCTGACCCGCTACGACATCAAACGCCGGTTCTTCGAGGGCGGCGCGGATGCGGGCTGGTACGCGGGCGACCGCACCGGCCTGGCCTATCAGGGCACAGCGGAGGTCAATGACGGGCTGACGTTGGTCTGGGGGGCGGATACCACGCAGGACCGGGGCGAATTCGAGGCCAGTCTTACCGGCCGCGAGCGCATGCGCACCACCGGCGCGTTTGGTCAGGTGCTCTGGTCGCCGATGGTGGGGCTGGATGTGTCGGCCTCGGCCCGCGTTGATCGCAGTGGCGATTTCGGCACCTTCACCAGCGGGCGGATCAGCGCCGCTTGGCAGGCCACCGACGGCGTGACCCTGCGCGGCGCGTTAGCACGGGGCTTTACCGCGCCGTCGATCAACCAGCGCTTCGGGGCCAACTATGGCTTCACCATGGTCGCGCCGAACCCCGGCCTGCAACCGGAAACCAGCCGCAGCGCCGAACTGGGCGCCGACTGGAGCCAGGGCGGCGTGACGATGGGGGCCACCGTTTTCCGCATCGATACCGACAATGCCATTGAATGGTGTGGCGACTGGGCTGACCCCTGCGGGTTTGCACTACCGCCCGGTTTCACCAATGCCTATCAGAACATTGCTGGCGTAACACGTCGCCAGGGGATTGAACTGGCGGCCAGTGCCGAGTTGAATGACCGTCTGACGCTGGGGGCGAATTATACCTATACCCACACCCGCACCCCGTCTGGCACGCAACTGACCATGATCCCGCGTCATGTGCTGAACCTGTCGCTCGATGCCATTCTGACGGACCGTCTGTCGGGCACGCTTTCGGCCCGCCACGTGGCGGGGCGGGCGAACCAGCAGGACTGGCTGGCCGGTGTCTCTCGCGAGATGCCTGCCTATACGGTGGTCAACACCAGCCTGCGCTACGCTGTGAACGATCAGGCGGATGTTATTGTGCGGGTCGATAACCTGTTCAACCGCCAGTATCAGCAGGTATGGGGCTATGGCACACCCAACCGCTCGTATTACCTTGGCGTCGCCGCGCGCTTCTAGATTGCTGGCGCTCGCCGCGTCCCTGTCACTTGGGGGCGTGGCGGCGCAGGCGGGGCCGCCCGAAAGGGTGGTCTCGATCAACCTGTGCACCGATCAGCTGGCGATGATGCTGGCCGCGCCCGGGCAACTGATTTCAGTCAGCCACATCGCCGCCGACCCGCTGATGTCCGTGATGGCCGAAGAGGCGGCGCGCTACCGGCTCAACTACGGGCAGGCCGAAGAGGTGCACGCACTCATCCCTGATCTTGTGCTGGCCGGGCCCTATACCTCGCGCTACACGGTCGGCCTGCTGCGGCGGCTGGGGGTAGAGGTGCGTGAACTGCCGATTGTCGAGCGGCTGGACGATATCCCGGAAACGCTTGCCTTGATGGGCATGTGGCTGGGTCGCGAGGATGCGGCCCAAACGCTGGTGGCCGAGTACCGCACGGGCCTTGCCGCGCTGGCCCCGGACCATGATCACCGGCCCCGCGCCGTGCTGCATTATGCCAACAACTACACCTCGGGAACGCAGACGCTGGCCCACCAGATCCTCAGCTTTGCGGGCTTTGCCAATATCGCCGAAGAGGCCGGGCTTTCGGGCGGTGGCACCTTGCCGATGGAACAACTGATCATGCTGATGCCCGATCTGGTGATCTCGGGCCAGCGGTACCCCGGGCTGACCCGCGCCGAAGATGTGATCGACCATCCGGCAATGGAAGCGCTGCGCGACCGCCATGCGGGTGCCACCGTCACCGATGCCGAATGGGTCTGCGGCACGCCTGCCGTGCTGTCCGCCATCGCCCGCCTGACCGCCCTGCATGAAGGGGGAAGCTGATGCGCTTTTCTCTGCTTCTGGCCCTGCTGGGCGCGCTTGTCGCGGCGCTCTTTGCGGTGTCGCTGCTGGTCGGCCCCGCCGGGCTGACGCCCGCACAATCGCTGGCCGCGCTGATCCGGGGCGAGGGGCTGGCCGAGACGCTGGTGATGCGCGAGATCCGCCTGCCGCGCGCCCTGCTGGCGGTGATGATCGGTGCTTCGCTGGGGCTGGCGGGCGCGGCGATGCAGGGCTATCTGCGCAACCCGCTGGCCGAGCCGGGGTTGATCGGGGTTTCGGGCTCGGCCGCTTTGGGCGCGGTGCTGGCGTTACATACCGGGCTGGCGGCCAGCTTCATGCTAGGCCTGCCGCTGGCGGCCCTTGCGGGCGCGGCAGCGGCGGTAGGGCTCATTCTGGTTCTGGCGGGGCCGGGCGGCGGGTCGATCACGCTCATTCTGGCGGGCATCGCGGTGTCAGCCATGGCGGGGGCGCTGACCTCGCTGGTGCTGAACCTGTCGCCCAACCCGTTCGCGGCCTCGGAAATCATCTTCTGGATGATGGGTTCGCTGGCCGACCGCTCGATGGTGCATGTCTGGCTGGCGCTGCCCCTGATGGTGGTGGGCTGGGCGTTGCTGGCCAGCCTCGGGCGTGGGCTTGATGCATTGACGCTGGGCGAGGACGCCGCCGCCACGATGGGCATCTCGCTGGTCCGGCTACGGCTGGTGCTGGTGGCGGGTGTCGCCTGTGTTGTGGGGGCGGGCACAGCGGTGGCGGGGGCAATCGGCTTTGTCGGGCTGGTGGTGCCGCATATCCTGCGCCCGGTGGTTGGCGCGCAGCCCTCAAAGCTGCTGGCGGCCTCAACACTGGGCGGTGCGGCAATGGTTCTGGCCGCCGATATCGCGGTGCGGCTGATCCTGCCTGAACGCGATCTGAAACTGGGCGTGCTGACCGCCATTGTCGGCGCGCCGCTGTTTCTGCACCTCATCTACCGCACGCGGAGGGAGGGGTTATGACCAACGCTCCCCTTCTCAGCTTGCGCGATTTCTCGGTCGCGCGCGGCCCCTGTGACGTGCTGCGCGATGTTTCGCTCGGCATTTCGGCAGGCGAATGTGTGGGGCTGATTGGCCCCAATGGCGCGGGCAAAACCACCTTGATGCGCGCAGCCCTTGGGCTGATGCCCGCGCGTGGCCAATCGTCACTGGCCGCCCTTGACCGGCTGGCGCGCGCCCGCACCGTGGCGTGGATGCCCCAACAGCGTGAAATTGCATGGCCGGTCAGCGTGGAAACCCTGATCGCACTTGGCCGCAATCCACACCGGGCACCGGGCCACGCACAAAGCGCCGAGGACCGCGCCGCCATCAATGCCGCGATTACACGGATGGGGCTGGAGGGGTTTCGCACCCGCGCCGCCAACCAGTTGTCAGGCGGCGAGCAGGCGCGGGTGCTGATCGCCCGCGCGCTCGCACAGGAAACCCCGCTTCTGATGGCTGATGAACCCACCGCCGGGCTGGACCCCGCCAACCAGATTACCTTGATGGAGCTGTTCGCCACTCAGGCCGCGGATGGCCATGCCGTGCTCACCTCGCTGCACGATCTAGGCCTTGCCGCGCGTCATTGCACCCGGCTTCTGGTGCTGCATCGCGGGCGACTGGTGGCCGATGGCCCACCAGAGGCCGTGCTGACCCCGGACCTGCTGGCCGAGGTTTTTCAGATCAGCGCCCATTTTGCACAAAGCCCGCAAGGCCCGGTCTTTCAGCCGCTGGGGGTGATCCGATGATTACGCTCACGCCTCCCTGGCTGGAGTATGACCTTGGCGCGCCGCATCAAGTGCTCAGCTGGTCCGTCAACCGCCCCGGCTATCAGACCGCGCGGCGCATCCTTTGGCGTGAGATCCGCAACGCCGATCTGCCACCCGGGCTGGATGTGGGCGACTGGCTGGCGGGGGAGCTGGCAGTGCGCGGGGCCACAGATGCGATCTGCCTGCTGACCTCACGCCGGATCGACCGCCATGTGCTGCGCGATGCGCGTGAGGGCGAAGTGACCGCGCAGGCGCTGGCGACGGTCGGCCTGTCGAACGCAGAGCGTGTTGGCCACCGCATGGACCGCGCGGGCCGTGACTGGAACCGCGACCTTGGCGCGGTCTTTGGCACCATCAACATCGCCGTCAAGCTGAACCATCCGCTGTCGCAAACCGGCCTTCTTGAGGCGCTGAGCATCGCCACGCAGGCCCGTACCGCTGCCATCATGGATGCAGGGCATCGGCTGCCCACCGGCCCCGCCACCGGCACCGGCACCGACTGCATCGCACTCGCCGCGCCTGCGGGGGTGGATGACTACGCGGGCCTGCACACAGATACCGGGATCGCGCTGGGTCGCGCGGTTTATGACGCGGTATTGCAAGGCGCGCGCGACTGGATCGGCACGATTGGCCGTGTGACGGATGAAAGGACGCAACCATGACCCTTGATGCGCTCATTGCATTTCTTGATCGCGGCGGCCCGGCGATGATGGCGATTGCTGTTCTGTCAGTCGCCACGCTGACGCTGATCATGTGGAAGATCTGGGATCTGGCGCGCCTTGGCGCATGGTCGCGCGCCGCGTCCGAGGCTGCGCTGACGGATTGGCAGACGGGCCGCACTGACGCAGCTCTTGGCCGCCTTGCGCCCCGGCGTGGTCTGCGCGCGGTGATGGCGCACCGTGCGATGAACAGCCTGCAGACCCTGCCTGAACCCGCCGCACGCGAAGAAACGGTGCGCGTGGCGCGGGGCGGGTTGATGAAAGCAAGACGCGGGTTGCGCGCGCTGGACCTGATCGCCACCATCGCGCCGCTGATCGGGCTTCTGGGCACGGTTCTGGGGATGATCGAGGCGTTTCAGGCCCTGCAGGAAGCCGGGAACCGCGCCGACCCAGCCGCGCTGGCGGGCGGTATCTGGCAGGCGCTTCTGACCACGGCGGCGGGCATGGCTGTGGCGATCCCGGCCTCGATGGCGTTGAGTTGGTTCGACAGCGTGACCGACCGCCTTCAGGCGGAAATGGAGGATATCGCCACCCGGATCTTCGTTACCCCACGGGCACCCGCATGATCACCCTCGGCCCCGCCCGCCCACGCCGCCGGATGAGCCTGACCCCGATGATCGATGTGGTGTTTCTGCTTCTGATTTTCTTTATGCTGGCTGCGCGCTTTGGTCAGGACGGGGTATTGGTGTTGTCAGGTGGCGCAGGCGGCGGACAGAGCTGGTCCGGCCCGCCCCGACTGGTTGATTTCGCGCCCGCGGGCCTTTGGCTGAACGGCAACCCCATGCACACCGATGCGCTGCCTGATGCCCTGCTGCCCCTGATGCAGAACCCCGATGACCCCGTCATCCTGCGCCCGCGTGACGGGGCGAGCCTGCAAGACCTGAGCGACCTGTCCGAGCGCCTGCAAGCGGCTGGTCTGACCCGCCTCATTCTGGTGGAGCCGTAGCATGGAGTTCCAGCCGCCCCGCCCCCGCCCCCGCCCCCGTCGCGAGACTATCCTGCCGATGATCAACGTGGTTTTTCTGCTCCTGATCTTTTTCCTGATGACCGCGCAGATTGCCCCCGCCCCCCCGTTTGACCTGACACTTCCTGAATCCGGGGCCGAACCCGGCGATCTACCTGCCCGCACCCTTTGGCTTAGCGCCGACGGGACACTGGCCCATGACGAGTTGCGCGGCGATGCGGCGCTGGCAATGCTGGCCGAAGGCGAAGGGCCGGTTCTGATCCGCGCCGATTCAGCAGTGGCCGCGGCCGATCTGGCGCAGCTGATGACGCGACTGTCAGCGCTTGGGGTCAGCGATCTGCGGCTGGCCACGCTGTCGCGGGGAGCGCCATGAAACCATTGATCGAAATCGCTCCGTTTCTGGCCCTGGCCGTCGCCGTGCATGTCGCAGCCTTTGCGCTGGTCGCGCAAGGCGGCGTCAGCGCCGGGGGCGATGGCGGGGACGGGCAGATCACGCTGGAAGGCGGCGATCCGGGGCTGCGCGGTATGATCGCAGACTGGGAGCGCCCGCCCGAGATGGCAGCGCCGCCCGCCGTCACCCAGCCGCACACGCCCTCAGACACCCTGCCCCAGCCGCAAGCCCAGACCGCACCGGAATTGCCCGCCCTTTCCGCGATGGCGCATCCGTCGCGCATAGCCGACGAGACACCGGACAGCACCCCGCCGACACCGCCTGTCACTGTCATGCCTGCACCCGCACCTACCGCCGAGATGCCGGAAACCACCGATCCGCTGCCGCCGCAAATGGCTTCCCTCGCCGCGCCTGCGCTCGCCGGGCTGTTCGAACGCACTGACCCAGCCAGTGAACCGGTGCCCGCCGCCCGCGCAGAAGCAACCCTGCCCGATACCTCCGCACCACCGCCTTTGCCACGGGCCGATGCGCCCCTGCGTTCCCCCCATCCCCCCGCGCGTCCGCAGCCGCAACCCCGGCGCGAGGCGCAGACCACGCGCGCCACGCCGCCTACCGCCGCGGCACCCGCCGCCCCGCCCGCGCAACGGGCTGCGGGCACTGGCAGCCAGGGGCATGAGGGGCAGGCCGGTCAGGCACGCGAAACCAGCCGTGCGCAAGTTGATACCGGTGGGCTGGTTGCCCAATGGGGCGGCGCGATCCGGTCCGCCGTGCAGCGCCAGCAACGCCATCCCGCCGGGATGCGCAGCGGGGGCGTGGTGCATCTGCGTCTTGACGTGCACAGCGACGGGCGGTTGCTGGCGGTGGCGATGCACCAAAGCTCAGGCCACGCCGCGCTTGATCAGGCCGCAGTCGAGGCTGTGCGCCGCGCCCGCCTGCCCGCCGCTCCGCAGGGGTTGAGTGGCAGTTACCAGTTTAACCTTCCGGTGCGCTTTCGCGGCTGAACACTCGATTGCCGGCCTGAACCGTTTTTGTTTCCTCCACGCGCAGCACAAATCGCAAATTATCCAAAATGGTCCGGTCGCCACACCAGATCATACTGTGAAAGCAATGATTTCCGGCAACTACTGGAACAGTTGTTGCGATACGGGCGTAGCTTTGTTAGCCTCCGAGCGCGAACATGACGATGCATTCACTGTTGTGTTACGCGCAATGATTGGTAAGTAAATCTTACCACAATCCTTTGGGGAGGAATCAAATGCCTAAAAAAACATCCTTGCTGCTTGGCACCGCCGCAGCAATCGGCGCCCTGTCGCTCATTGCCACGGCTGCCCATGCACAAGAGCGCGTGCGCTGGCAAGTGCCGATGAGCTTTGCATCAACATTGACCGCTCTGGGCGACACCATGCCTTGGGTTGCCGATCAGTTGCGCGCCGTATCCGGCGGCAATATCGACCTGCGCGTGGCAGAGCCCGGCGCGGTGATCCCGGCGCTGTCGATCTTTGAAAACGTGTCCGAAGGCAATGTCGATGCCGGTTATAGCTGGATGGGCTATGAGTGGGGCACCGTGCCGGCTTCGGCACTGTTCGGCGCAACACCCTTCGGCCTCGAGTCGGTAGAGTTCGTTGCCTGGATGACCCACCACGGCGGCCAGGAACTGCTGGAAGAGCTGTTCCACGCCTATAACGTGCATCCGATCCTGTGCGGCACCATCAGCCCGGAAACCGCTGGCTGGTTCCGCAACGAGGTTCCGACAGTCGAAGACCTGCAGGGCCTGCGTTTCCGCGCGGCCGGTGTCGGCGGCGAGATCTTCCAGGAATTCGGTATGTCCGTGACCTTGCTGCCGGGCGGCGAACTCTATCAAGCCCTTGAAACCGGCACGCTGGACGCCACCGAGTTCTCGCTGCCAACCGTGGATGAGCAGCTGGGCTTCTATCAGGTCGCACCCTACCTCTATCTGCCGGGCTGGCACCAGCCGTCGACCAACCAGTTCCTCTACATCAACCTTGATGTCTGGAACGGTCTTGAAGAGCAGACCCAGGCAATGCTGAACATGGCCTGCATGGCTGGCAACGCCTATGCCATCGGTCGCGCCGAGGCCCTTCAAGGTGCAGCTATGGCCCGCTTTGACGAGCGTGGCACCAATATCCGCACCTACAGCGACGAGCAGATCGCTGCTTTCCGCGAAGCGTCGGATGTGGTGATGGCGCGCTGGTCGGAGCAGGACGAGATGTTTGGCCGGGTCTACAGCTCGATGATGGAATTCCAGGCCGAACTGCGCCCGTGGAAGGAAATGGGCTACCTGCCCCGCGACTGGCAGACCCGTATCGGCGAGTGATGCAGTCCTGACACCAGGAAAGGGGCCGTGCCGGGTATCGGCGCGGCCTCGACCACAAAAACGAGCACCGTTGCTGACCCCTCAAGGGTGCGGCACACAGACCGGATCAAGGGCTTAACTGTCTTGCTTGACGGTAGCGGTGTGACAGGCTGACGAATTGGGGGCGAAAGCGTCATGGCGGCACCGAAAACCGATTTCGAACTGGATCTGGACAAGGTCGAGGATGCCGGCGCGCGCAGCCATGCGCTGGATTTTCCGCGCACCTTTGTTTCCGACGTGCTGGAAAAGTTCCTGGGGCTGATTTCCGGTGTCGTCAACTGGTTGTGGTTCACACTGGTGCTGATCATCGTCGCCAATGTGGTCATGCGCTATCTGTTCAACGTCAATTACATCTGGATCGAAGAGGTTCAGTGGCATATCTACGCCGTCGGCTTCATGCTGGGGATCGGCTATGCGATCATGCACGACAGCCATGTCAGGGTTGATGTTCTGGCCGCGGGCTTTCGCAAACGCACCCGCGCATGGATCGAGTTGTTCTGCATCGTATTCATCATATTCCCGCTGGTCTGGATCATCATCAGCTATGCCATTCCCTTCGTGGAAGCCTCATATCAGCGTGGCGAGCGGTCCTCAGCCCCAGGCGGGCTGGGCAACCGTTGGGCGATCAAGGCAATGATCATCGTGGCGTTCAGCTATATCGGGCTTGCAGCGTTGGCACGCTTGCTGCGGGTCAGCGCTTTCCTCTTCAGCTTCCCGCGCCCGATCCTCCGCAACGGCAGCAACTGAAACCTCAACCGGAACAAGACAGCCCACCGGCCGCGCCCCGCAGGGCTGCGCATAAGGGGACAAGGAACAAATGCTGGAAACCAATGAAATTCTGGTGATAGCGATGCTCGTGTCGTTCATCGCGCTCATCTTCACCGGCATTCCGGTGGCATGGGCGCTGGCCGGCATCTCCGTCGCCTTCAGCTTCATCGCGATCTACGGGTTCGAGATGTTCAACTGGGATACGTATTTCCTGACGGACATGCGTATCTTCGGTATTTTCGTCCAGCGGATCTGGGGCCAGATGTCGAACTGGATTCTGGTGGCGCTGCCCATGTTCATCTTCATGGGGCTGATGCTGGAACGCTCAGGCGTCACCGAGAAGCTGATGGCGAACTTCATTCAGCTGTTTGGCCGGTTCCGGGGCGGGCTGGCGCTGGGGGTTGTGCTGATCGGGATCTTGCTGGCGGCCTCCACCGGTATTGTCGGGGCGTCGGTGGTTCTGCTGGCGCTTTTGTCGATGCCGATCATGTTGCGGCAAGGCTATAACAAGGGCTTTGCCTCGGGCGTGGTGGCCTCGGCAGGGACGCTGGGGATCCTGATTCCGCCATCGATCATGCTGATCATCATGGCCGATCAGATGTCGGTTTCGGTGGGTAATCTGTTTATGGGCGCGCTGATCCCGGGGCTGATGCTGGGCGGGTTCTATATCGCCTACATCCTGATCGCAGCGACCATCTTCAAGAACCTTGCCCCTGCGCCCACTGGCCTGCCGCCGGTTACGGCAAGGCTGGTCTTCGATACCTTGCTGGCGGTTGTGCCGCCTATTCTGCTGATCTTTGCGGTTCTCGGCTCCATCTTTTTCGGCTTTGCCACGCCGACCGAAGCCTCAGGCGTGGGGGCTTTTGGCGCCACGCTTCTGGCGGCGGCCAATGGCAGGCTCAGTTGGGCCGTGCTGAAAGAGGTCGGGGTAAAGACCACCCTGACCACCGCATTCATTTTTGGCATTTTCCTCGGTGCGACGATGTTTGCAGTGGTCATGCGCCAGCTGGGCGGGGATGAGTTCATCAGCCAGTCGCTGCAAAGCCTGCCCTTCGGCCCCTCAGGTGTGGTGCTGACCATTCTGCTGATCGCCTTCATGGCCGGGTTCTTTCTGGACTGGCTGGAAATCTCGCTGATCATGCTGCCGCTGGTCTCGCCGGTGGTGGTGGCGCTGGGTTTTGATCAGATCTGGTTCATCGTTCTGTTCGCGGTGACGTTGCAAACCTCGTTCCTGACACCGCCGGTGGGGTTCTCGCTGTTCTATCTGAAAGGGGTCGCCCCACGCGAAGTCACCATTGTTGATATCTACAAGGGGGTTATTCCCTTTGTGTTGCTGCAGGTTCTGGCGGTGATCATGGTGTTCATGATGCCCCAACTCGTGCTTTGGCTGCCGTCCCGGATGCTCTAGCCACCGCAGAGACGCGCGGGGCGCGACCCACGCCCCGCAACAAGAATGCTCCGCGCCCGCCCAATCCGGCGGGCGCTTTTCATTCGCCGGCGGTCAGGACAGACTGAGGGCCAGCGCCAGGGCCAGCGCGACGGCATATAGCGTCAGAGCAAGGGCAAGAATGCGGGCAAGGGCAGGTCGCATGGGCTATACCAGTTCAAAGATTTCATAGTCGATCCGATGCGTGGGCACGCCCAGCGCGCCCAATGCCTTGCGAACCGCCTCAGTCATCGGGGCCGGGCCGCACAGCATATGCGGCCAGTCACGCGACTGGCCGGGCAAGTGACGCGCCAGCATGTCCTTGTCGATGCGGCCGCTTTCACCGCGCCAGTCGTCGGGGGGATCGTCAAGGACATGGATCAGCGTCAGGTCGATCTTGTGGCGCATCGCATCAAGCTCTTCACGAAAGCTCACGCTCTCCCAATCCGGGTTGGCATAGAACAGGATGACCGGTCGCGGATCCTCGCGCGCAACCAGCGCGTGCAGATTCGACAGGATCGGCGTGATCCCCACCCCTCCTGCGATCATCACGAACCCTCCGGCCTGCGGCACGTGGTCTACTGAAAAGGCGCCATAGGGGCCATCGACATGGGCAATCGCGCCCGGTTCGGTCTTGATCAGCGCTGCCGTGTCATCGCCCAGCGGCTTGATCGAGAACACAAGGTTTGGCCCGTGTTCAGGCGCGTTGGAAATGGTGAACGGGTGTTCCTTCAGCACGAACGGCGAGTGACCAATGCTCAACCAGGCGAACTGGCCGGGCTTCCAGCGTCGCAGCGAAGCCCCCTCGGGCGTCAGTTCCAGCGAATGCACGCCGCCCCGGTGCTCAGTGTTGCGCACCACGCGCCAGGGGTTGCGCGTCAACTGCCAGGGTCGCCATAGCCGCACCCAGATCAAAAGCCCCAGCCACGCCAGCGTGACACCCGCCCAAAGCCAGCGTTTGTCCGGGTTGGCGGTGTAATTGCCCACGCCCAGCACATGCAACACCGCAGCCACAAAGCCGATGATCGCCAGCACAAGATGCAGGCCGCGCCACAGCTCGTAGCGCAGGCGCACCAGCTTGCGAAACTGAGAAGTGAGGATCAAAAGCACAAAACACCCAAGCGCCACGCGCCCCGAGGTCAGCTCCCACCGCGCGTCCAGAGGATTGAGAACGCCCAGCGCCGGTTGATGCCAGATGTAGAGAATGCCAAAATGCGCAAGCATGATCGCCACCGCGCCCCAGCTTAGATACCGGTGAAACAGATAGACGATATCGGCACCAAAGGGCCGGGTCAGCCATTTCAGCCGCCCGGTCAAGGCAAATTGCACCGCCACCAGCGCAAGCGCGGAAAACCCCAGCGCCATCGAAAAATCCCAGGTGAAAGCACTGCCCAGCGGTCGCCCACCGGTGAACAAAACGGCAAATGGCAACCCGATAAAACCAACACCAAGGCCCAGCAACGCAACAACCTGCAACCAGAACAGCCCCGCTGAGCGGGCTGCGGGCGGGGCGGCAGCGGGGTCAGAGTTCTGCGACATCACCGAAGCAACCATCTGCTTTGCCAAAGGTTCCCGTCATGGAGCCGGGAACCTTTCACGCGCGCAGGCGTTAACAAAAAGCGCGCTTAACCTTGCCCGTGGCAGCACAGGAGAATGCCCACCCATGGACCCGGCCACACCCTATTGTGGGCCTGCCCCTGGCCCAGCCACGCTGATGATCGCATGGAACCTGGACCCGACGCTACTTGCCATCCTCGCACTGGCCGGAGGGGTGGGCTTTGCGGCGTTGCGTCAGGTGCCGGGCCGCAGGGGCGCGTTCGGACTGGGCATGGGGGCGCTGGTGCTGGCATTCGTCTCGCCGCTTTGTGCGCTGACGGTTGCGCTGTTCTCGGCGCGGGCGGTGCACCATCTGGTGCTGATCGGGCTGGCGGCACCCGCGCTGGCGCTGGCCTTCCCGATGCGGCGCGTACCGCTGAAAGCGGCATGGGCCAGCTTGGCGGCAGCGCTTCTGGCCTGGCACATCCCGGCGATATACACGGCTGCATGGGACAGCGCCCTGATCTATTGGCTGATGCAGGGCGCACTGCTGATCCCGGCATGGGCGTTCTGGAGCGCCGTTTTCACGCGATCTGACGCAGTTCTGGCCCCTTTCAGCCATGCTGCGTTGATTGCTGGACTTGCGGGACTGATGGGTTTTCTGGGCGCGGTCCTGACCTTCGCGCCGCGCCCGCTCTACCCTGAGCATCTGGCTGGCACTGACGCCTTTGGCCTGTCGCTGCTGGGTGATCAGCAGCTTTCCGGGCTGATCATGTGGATTCCGGGTATGCTGCCCTTTGCTCTGATGGCCGCCTTGACGCTACTCAAGGGCTGGCGGCAGGTGCAAAGGGAAGGCACGGTATGATCGCGATCCTGAAGTTCGTACATATCGCATCGCTCGCGCTGTGGTGTGCCGGGCTGCTGGCGCTGCCGGTTCTGTTACACCAGTATGGGCGCACTGCAGCGGCCCGCACCCAGACCGGTTTCAGCAGGTTGCGCCATCTGACGCATTTCAGCTATGTCGCTGTGCTCAGCCCCGCTGCGGTGGTCACCATTGCCGCAGGAACCGGCCTGATCTTCCTGATCGAAGTCGTTGATCCGTGGCTGCTGGCCAAGCTGCTCATGGTGGCGGGGATGGCGCTGGTTCATGCCTGGCTTGGCCATCTGACCTCCCGGATCGGCCATGGCGACGGGGGCTATCGCCTGCCGCCACCGCTTCTGGGGTTGGTCTTGGCCCTGCCTCTGATCGCCACCGTGTTGTGGCTGGTGCTGGCCAAGCCCGATCTGGCACCCTGGCTGGACCGCCTGCCTGCCTTGCTGCGTGAGCCTCAGGACCGTGAATTGCCGCCCGGCGTGGTGCCGATCTGATAATCAAAAACGAGCTTGCCCCCATGCCAACCCGTCATCGCCGTCATTCCGGCTGCCACGAAAGACAGCATCAGCCCCAGCGGCAACACAGCCTCGACCGGGCTGCCGATACGCAGCGCCCAGTTCGCGCCCAAAAGCGACAGCAGCATCACCGCCAGGATGAAATGTGTCCAACTTGCGCTGCGGTTGCGGATCCCGCGCACGATCAACAGCTCCATCGTGCCGGTAACACCCGCCAGGACCCCCATCAGGAACGCCCCAAAGGAAGCCCAGCCCGCAGCGAGCGCCCAGAAGGTGTCACCCGTCCACCAAAACAACAGGTCCGCCCCCAGCACGCTGAATGTCAGCGCGATAGGAAACGCCACCAGCATGGCATGCAGCGGGTGGCCGGCGATGGCGATCTTCGATTCCGTACTGTGCAGCGCGCGCCGTTCCTCGACCGGATCGTTGAGGGGGGTGGAATACTCTTTCATCAGGGACACTCCGTACTGCGCTACAAGCACAAGGCGCTGACCCTCGGTTTGGTTCCAACAATGCTGGTCGGATGCGACGGCCCCCTGTCGACGCTTAGCCCGGCGGGGCCGATCGCGGCCGAAATCGCGTGGCTGTGGTGGGCGATGCTGGCGGGGGCGGCGCTGCTTACCCTGATGGTCGGGGTTCTGGTGGCGATGAGTTTTGGCCGCCCGCGCGACATTCCAGAACGGCGGTGGACCGTCACACTGGGCGTGTGGTTCTCAATCGCCGTGCTGAGCGTGGTGCTGGCGACGGGGCTCTGGTTGGGCGAGCGCATTCTGCCGCGTGATGATGGGGCGGTCACGGTGCATGCCCACGGCTTTCAATGGGGCTGGCGCTTCACCCAGCCGGGCGCAGACGGCCAGCCAGTGGAAACACTGGACACACTCTACATCCCCGCCGGTCAGCCGGTGGATGTGCTGGTCACATCTGGCGATGTGATCCATGCTTTCTGGGTACCGCGCCTGGCAGGCAAGATCGACGCCATACCGGGGCGCGAGAACCGGCTGCGCCTTCAGGCCGACATGCCGGGCCGCTTTGACGGGGTCTGTGCCGAATTCTGCGGCCTTGGTCATGCCGTGATGCGGTTTGCGGTCATCGCCTACCCGCCGGACGCCCCGCCCGAGGCCCTGACCCAACTCGAAGGAGCCCCCGAATGACCGCACCTGACAAGGGCTTCACCCTCTCGCCCAACCCACCGCAGCACGCCCTGCATCTGCACCGGGAACTGAATCGCGTCTGGGCCAATGATCGCGGCTGGTGGGGCCAGATCACGGCAGTGAACCACACCACGCTGGGCTTGCGGTTCATGGCCACAGCTTTGGTGTTCTTCGCCATCGGCGGTGTCTTGGCCATGATGCTCCGGGCCCAGCTTGCCACACCGGCAGGGGTGTTTCTGGATACCGAACTCTACAATCAGATTTTCACGATGCACGGCAGCATCATGATGTTCCTCTTTGCCATTCCGATGCTGGAGGGGTTGGGGATCTGGCTTTTGCCCAAGATCCTTGGCACGCGCGACATGGCCTTTCCGCGCCTCACCGCACTGGGCTACTGGTGCTACCTGTTTGGCGGTCTGATCATGCTGACCGCGCTGCTGTTCGGCGTCGCCCCGCGCGATGGCTGGTTCATGTATACGCCGCTATCCGGCGCCACGCACAGCCCCGGCATCAATGCCGATATCTGGCTTCTTGGCGTGACCTTCGTGGAAATCTCGGCACTGGCAGCGGCCATAGAAATCACCGTCACCATCCTGCGCCAGCGCCCGCCGGGCATGACGCTGACGAGGATGCCGCTTTTTGCGTGGTATATGCTGGGCACCAGCGTGATGATGCTGGTGGGCTTTCCGCCGCTTATTCTGGGTTCGGTGCTGCTGGAGGTCGAGCGCGCCTTCAACTGGCCGTTTTTCGAAGTGGCGCGCGGTGGTGACCCCTTGTTGTGGCAGCATCTGTTCTGGCTGTTCGGGCATCCTGAGGTCTATATCATCTTCCTCCCCGCCGCAGGTGCCATTTCCACCATCATCCCGGTCATGTGCCGGACGCAGATCGTGGGTTATGGGGCAATCGTTGCGGCCATTCTGGCGCTGGTGTTTCTGTCCTTCGGGCTGTGGGTGCACCACATGTTCACAGTCGGCATTCCGCATATGGCGCTGGCGTTCTTCTCGGCGGCCTCGGCACTGGTGGCGGTGCCGACGGCGGTGCAGATATTTGCATGGATCGGCACCATGTGGCGCGGGCAACCGCAAATGCACTTGCCGATGCTGCATATCATGGGCTTCTTTCTGACCTTCGTCATGGGCGGGCTGACCGGGGTGATGCTGGCCATTGTGCCGTTCAACTGGCAGGCGCATGACACAGCCTTTGTCACCGCCCATCTGCATTATGTGCTGATCGGCGGCTTTGTCTTTCCGATGATGGCCGCCGCAAGCTACTGGATGCCCCTCATCTCTGGGCGCGGGCGTATCAAGGGGCTGGGCGAGGCCGCGTTCTGGGTGATCCTGCTGGGCTTTCACGGCACCTTTTTCGTCATGCACCTGACCGGGCTGGTCGGCATGCCGCGCCGGATCGACACCTACCCTGACAACCCGGAATGGATATGGCTGAACCTGACGTCGTCGATCTTCAGCTTCGTGCTGACCATCGGCTTTGCCTTGTTCGCAATTGATATGGTGCTCCAAGCACTTCTGGGGCCACGCACACCGCGCGACCCCTGGAAAGGGCAGACACTGGACTGGGCAATGATGCGACCGACGCCCAGCTACACCTTCGCCTCGTTGTCGACCCGCCCCCTGACACCGGGGCAACCGGCGGGCGAGGTTGCGCTGAGGCTGGCGCGCGGCGAGGGGTTGTTACCCGGCGCGCCACGCGGGCGGCGCGAGTTTCTGGTAACCGAGATCGGCACCGGGCGGCCGGACCATGTGGCGATTCTGCCCGGAAATACCGCGCTGCCGTTGGCGATGTCGGCCATGATCGGGGGCTTTGTCCTGTTGATGCTGGCGGGGCTATATATCCTCACGCCACTGGCACTTGCGGGCGTTGGCGTGCTGATCTGGCGCTGGGGGCGCAGCCTGACCACGCCGCACGATCATCCGCCCGTTTCCATCGCGCCTGAACTGTCGCTGCCGGTCCATCACCACAGCCGGGCGACGCTGGTGCAAAGCGGCATCGTTTGCCTGCTGGTCGCCAATGGCACACTCTTTGCCTCGCTTCTGTTCGGTCTGGGCTTTCTGACAGTTGTCGCGCCGAACTGGCCCGCGCCCCTGCCCCTGCGGGGCGGGATGACCGAGGCGATATTGACGGTCGCAGCCGTAGGCGCACTGGCGCTTGGATCGCTGGCCGTGCGGCTGCGCATCGGGGTAGTGCCCGCCATCACGGGGCTGGCAGTAAACCTGCTGGCGCTGGCGCTTGTGGCAACACTGGCCGCTATGGCGCTTCATGATCCGACCAACCATGCCCGCGATGCCTTGCGCGCGGTTCTGACTGGATATGCAGGCCTGCACGTTCTGATGAGTGCGGGCTTTGCGGGCTTTGTCTGGCAAATGGCGCTCCGGGGCGAGCTATCACCCAACCGTCCCGGCGTGGTGGCAAACTGGCGACTTGTTCAGGACTACACCACCGTCACCGCTGCAATCGTTGCGCTGGTGGTCATCTGGCAGGGGATCGCAGGATGAGCTGGCTGATGAAATCGCTTCTGGGGCCAGGGGTGTGGGGCGTATGTTTCTCGGCGGTCTATGGCTTGCATGGGCTTGGTTGCGCGCGCGGCTGGAGCGATCTGACCATTGCGCCCAGCTCCGTTCATCACTTCGCCATGCTGGGGACCTGGCTGGCCGGAATCGGGGCCTGCGCGCTGCTTGTCATCGTGCTGCCCCGGGGCGGCGGGATGCAGAACCAACTGCCCCGCGCCGGGGCCTGGATCGGGCTGGGGGCAGTTGTGTTCACGCTTTTTCCGATTCTCGTTGCCAGCAGTTGCTGACACTGGCACCAGCCATCAAAGGTTTTCCAGAACATGAAAAAGGCCCGCAAAACGCGGGCCTTCCTCATTCAGTCACAGTATGGATCAGCCTTGATATTCGGGCATCGTTTCCAGCTGGTCGCGCGTCACATCAACATGAACACGCACGTCCTCATTGGCGTCATGCCACAGGATGTTCACCTCTTCCACAGGCAGGGCCACCGTATGCGAGCCCATCCCCAGGAAACCGCCAACATCGACCAGAACATGCGTCACAGCGTTCTGACCGTCCAGAACCAGGTCGGTCACGTTGCCGATATTGTCCTGGTTGATGTCATAGACATTGGCACCGGTCAGGTTTTCAGCCGTGCGCTCGTCAAGCTGAACTTCGGTGTAACCTTCAGCCGCCATCGTGCCGGCAGCACCAGTCTGCGTGCCCGGATCTGTCGCCGGATCAGTCTGCATCGTGGTGTCTTCTGTTCCCGGCTCCATCATGGACTCCTGCTGGTCAGCCGGGGCCATGTCCTGCTGTTGGTCCATCGCCTGACCCGTGCCGTACTGGCGCGGCTCAAAGCCCGCTTGTAGAATTTCTTCATTCCACTCGGGCAGCGCTTCCAACTGCTCACGCGACATAGAAGCCACAACAGAGAAGTCGTTCACGTCGCGTGCCGTACCATCAGCGGTGCCGGCATCATCGGCGACGAAATACAGGTCGTCGAGGTCAACCATGACGGTGTGGGCGAAGAGGCCCAGAAAACCGCCGACATCCACCAGAACACCGCGGATTTCACCGTCCTTGGTCATGACCACATCGTCGATATTGCCGATGTTGTCCCAAGCGTCACGCTGAGCGGTGAAGGCGTCAGAACTGGTCCAGCGGATGCTGCGGGCATCTTGGGCGCCCGTGCCCGCCGCGCCGGTTTCTGCGGCACCAGTCCGTTCAGCATCTTGCTGAGTGCGCAGCTGCTGCACCGATTCGTGATCAACCGCGTACAGGTTCATGCCAATAAAGTCCGAGGCAAGGAAAGCGGGGACCTGCATTTGCGCCTGATCCTGCACCTGACCCTGAGCGGGTGCGGATGTATCGGTGGCAGTTTGGGCATGTGCGCCCAGCGACGTCACGGCGACAAGTGCGGTGGTCAACATGAGTTTCTTCATCTGAAGTCTCCTTTAAGTTTCATTGCCCGATTGCTGCCGGGCTCTGACCTTCCAACGCGTGGATGTCGGCAATGTTCCAAAGATTATGCAAATAGGAAGAAAAATTAATATTTTTTTCAAATACTTACACAAAAACCGCCACGGCATCGTCAGATGCGCGTGGCGGAAAGTGAGGGACAGAGTTCAAACCGGCCGGGCGTGCCCGAGTTCAGTCTGAGGGACAGATGTCAGGGTAACGCACAGTGCGGGCGATCGGTTCCCCAGCGCAATCAGCGGCGGCGGTTTTTGATCTGCATCGCTACGGCGAGACCGAACAAAAAGGCCTCGGCAACGGGCGGAAAGGCACCCGTGGGCTGGTAAAGCCCCCCCTTGCCCGCCGTGTGCCGCAAACGTGCGTCAACACTTGTAAAACGCGGCTGGCGTGGTGCAAGGCCAAGGACAAGCAGCCCGACGCCCAGCAACACACCCGCCACCAACAACGAGGCGGCCAGCGCATTAAATGCCTCTTCCACCACAAGCCAGAGTGCGGAAAGAAGAAAGCCGACACCAATCATGACCAGCACGCCGCCCGCAACCAGAAAGGCGGTGCGGCGCGCGGTTCCCCGTGCGACTTCCCGGGCTTCGGCGAGCGGCGGCAGCATCAGCGACGCCCCAGAAACAGCCCCACCAGAAGACCCATCCCGGCAGCCATACCCAGCGCCGTCGCCGGGCGGTCTGCGGTGAAGCGCTCGGCCTCGGCATAGGCGTCGCCTGCGTAATCGGCAACAGCCTCATAGCTCTCTTCGCCAACACGGCGTGCCTCACGCACTGCCTGCGAGGCTTTCTGCTGCCCCGCCTCGGCAACTGACGAGGCCAGGTCTTCCAGCTGCATGCGCAACAACGACACCTGTTCCGCCAGATCATCGCGTGCTGCGCTGGCCGTGTCCCTCAGGTCACTCGCCGCAGCAGACGCTGTTTTTTTTGCATCGTCTGCGTGCCCGCGCGCCTTGTCAGCGATTTTTCCAACCCGCGCCTCGGCGGCTTCGGCCTTTTGTGCAGAATTTGCAGCCATGTCTCTCTCCATTCGGTTCGTCAGCCCCGCCCGGGCGATCATCGCCTGCAAGCGGACTGCAATAAATTCCAGAAATTCAGAGCGCTTCGCTGGTTTTGCGAAGCGCCCGGTCAGGATGGGTGCCTGCGCGACACCTGTCAGGTTCGGCGGTCGATGTCAGACAGACTTCGACCAGTCGTTCACCTGGTTCTCGGCCTCTTCCTTGGCGATGCCGTATTTCTCCTGGACTTTGCCCACCAGTTGATCGCGGTTGCCATCAATCTGCTTGAGTTCGTCATCTGTCAGCTTGCCCCACTTCTCCTTGGCAGATCCGGTGGCTTGCTTCCACTTGCCTTTGACTTGATCCCAATTCATGGTGCTTTCCTTTCGGTTCCGTATTGGATGTGTCTGAAGAACGCATGAAACCGCCTTCAGGTTCCCTGCCTCAAGACCCACGCCCCCTGCCCTGGAACCGATAAAAGGCAGGGCCGTTGTTGTTATGGATCGGTGCGCACAAAGCGCAGTCGAAAGCTGCGCAAAGGACCGAAATGCAAGATTTCACTGACGACCCGCCGAAGCCGCACGCCGCCCGGCGCCGCAAGTTGCCGCTCTGGCACCAGCTCGTTTATTGGGCGGCGGTGCTGGCTGCATTTCTTGGTCTAATGTGGCTGCTGTCGGGCATCTTGTTGCCCTTTCTTGTCGGCATCGGTGTGGCGTATTTCCTTGATCCGGTCGTACAAAGGCTTAACCGATGGGGCACGCCGCGTATACTGGCGGCGGCGCTGATGATCGTTTTGCTTATGGGGGGGATCATCCTGCTGCTGGTGCTGCTTCTGCCCATGCTTCTCACCGAGGGTGCCGCATTGTGGCGCGAATTGCCGGGCCTCTTTGAACAGGCCAAGTCCACGCTCGCCCGGCAACTTGACGAACCCGGCACCGCAGAAGAAGACAGCGCGTTCCAGCAAATGCTCGGCAATGCCGGCGAGGCGTTGCGCGAAAACTACCAGACACTGGTCGCGGGCCTGTTCCACGGTGTTTCAGGGCTGGTGCGGTTTGTCGTGTTTTGGGTGATCATGCCGGTGGTCGCCTTCTATCTTTTGATCGACTGGCCCCGCGTGGTGCGCAATGTCGATGAACTTCTGCCGCGCGAACACGCCGTCACAATCCGCCGCCTCGCCGGTGACATCGACGCTGTGATCGCCGGGTTCGTGCGCGGTCAGGTCATCGTCTGCGGGCTGCTGGCTGCCTATTATAGCGTGGGGCTGACGCTTGCGGGGCTGAACTATGGCCTGTTTATCGGGGTGGTGGCGGGGCTGATCTCGTTCATTCCCTATATCGGGGCATTCATCGGCGGTTCGCTGGCGATCGGGCTGGCGCTCTATCAGTTCTGGGGGGAACCCTGGCTGATCGGCATAGTGGTGACGATCTTCCTGATCGGTCAGTTCCTGGAAAGCCAGGTTCTGGTGCCTAAACTGGTGGGGCGATCGGTCAATCTGCACCCCGTCTGGTTGATTTTTTCGGTTATGGCGCTTGGCACGCTGTTCGGACTGGCCGGAGCGATCGTGGCGGTGCCAGTGGCCGCAGCGCTGGGCGTGCTGATCCGCTTCGGGGTTGCCCGCTATCAGGAGAGCGCGCTTTATCGCGGTGAGACTGGCCTTTACAAATAGTTCAGCCCAGGTCTGAAACACGAAAAGGCCCGGCACCAGCGCCGGGCCTTTTCGTCATTGCGGTCATGATCCGGTCGCGGCTGGCTCAGTCGTTCGGCACCCAGCGGACCAAAGCACCCAGACACGCAAGCAGAAAGAACGACATCGAAAAGCCTAAGCCCATAAGAAGAAAAAGAACTGCGGTCATGTGAGCCTCCGGTTTCTGGCCGGTGCTTACACGCCCGGCCAAGATGGTTGCGCAAGGTCAACGCACCGACCGGCCAATCGGTTCCTTTCCGCCGATGGCGCGACGGAAAGCGGCGCAGGGACTTTTCATTGTCACACTTCAATGCAAAAATACATTTTGCTTGAACTTTTTGTGCTCGCTTCTTCGTACTCGCTTTTTTCGCTGCCTCTTTCGGGACGGTCTCTGGAGGGACTATTGCAACACCATTGTCTTGTATTTCTTCAGTCACCCCTGATTGCACAGGATCTGGCGCTCACCATGCAGGATATCACCGGCTTCGGCTCGATCTTCGCGGGTTCGCTGGATGAGGCCGAAGCGCATGTCGACGCTTTGCCGCAGGACAACCCGCTGCCCTTTGCCTTCGTCCATCTCAGCCCCTCAGCGTACCAGCCCAGCCGCCTGAATGCACAGTTGCGCGCACGTGGCGCCAAGGTGGTTCTGATCGGTCATGCCGCTGAACTGGAGGCCGAGGCAGGGGAATGGCCGGTGCTGAAGCAGCCCTTTTCCTCGGCTCAGGTGGTCGAACTGATCTCGCGCCTGTGAAATTGCGCACCCATATGCAACCTGCCGCTCTGCTGCGCGTTTGTGTGAAGCGATGCAGTCAGGCAGGGGTGGCATGAACCGGTTCAAGGCTTTCCGGCTGATCGCCGTCGCGGTGCTGCTGACAGTTCTCGGAGGCTTAGCTGTGCTCAATCTGACGCCAGACCGGCGCGAGCTTGATCGCCCGGTGCCGCATGCCGCAGGAACTTCGGACGCCGAATTCCTTCGCACGATGGCCGGGCTCTATGGTTCTAATCTGTTGACCGGAACCCAGATTGAAACGCTGGTCAACGGAGACCGGATTTTCCCTGCCATGCTCGATGCGATTGCAGCGGCCGAGCAAAGCGTGAATTTTGAAACCTATGTCTACTGGTCCGGCGACATTGCCGTGCGGTTCGCCGACGCTTTGAGCGAACGAGCCCTAGCCGGGGTCGAGGTGCGGGTACTGCTGGACTGGGTGGGATCCGCCCAGATGGACCCGGCGCTTATCGACCGGATGGAGGCGGCAGGTGTGCGGGTGGTGCGGTTTCGTCCAGTGCGCTGGTACACGCTGACACGTGTCAATAACCGCACCCATCGCAAGCTTCTGGTGGTTGACGGGCGCGTGGGTTTCACCGGCGGCGTGGGGGTGGGCGACGAATGGCTGGGCGATGCCCGGCACCCCGATGAATGGCGCGAGACGCATTACCGCGTGACCGGCCCGGTGGTGGCCATGATGCAGGGCGCCTTTGCCGAGAACTGGGTAGAAGACACCGGCGAGGTACTTCAGGGTCCGCGCCATTTTCCTGCTTTGGAGCCCGTGGGCGATATGGTCGGGCAGCTTGTGACCTCGTCCACCGGCAGCCGAAACTCCATCCATCTGATGCTGATGACCGCAATCGCCTCTGCAGAAAGCCATCTTCGCATTACCAGCCCGTATTTCGTGCCGGATGACGTGGCCATCAATCAGTTGCTGGAAGCCCGCGCGCGCGGTGTCACGGTTGATATCATCGTGCCCAGTGCTCATACTGATTTCGCCCTGGTGCGCCATGCCTCGCGCCATTTCTGGGGGCCATTGCTGGAGGCTGGGGTGGGCATCTACGAGTATCAGCCGACCTTCATTCATGCCAAACTGTTGATCGTGGATACGGGCTTTGTTTCTGTCGGCTCAACCAATTTCGACGAACGATCATTCCGGCTCAATGACGAGGCCAATCTGAACGTGTTCAACGCCGAGTTCGCACGCGAACAGATCGAAATCTTCGAGCGTGACCTTGCGCAATCGGTGCGGATCACTGTTGATAGCTGGGAGCGACGCCCCTGGCGCAAACGGGCGGGCGACTGGTTCTGGAGTTGGTTTCGCCCGCAGCTCTGATCGCATGTCGCGCGTTGCGCTGGCTTAACAACACACAGGAGAGAACATATGAATGTCCAGTATTCAGGCTTCCTAGGTCTTATCCACCTTGCCCTTGTGGTCTGGGCGGCAGTGTCCATCATTGGATCGAACGTCTCTAATGGGGCCAAGGTTCTATGGATCCTGCTGGTGCTGGTGTTCCCGGTGGTCGGGCTGATCATCTGGCTTGTCGCGGGTCCTCGCAGCAGGGCCTGACCAGCCCCCAAATAAATTTCAGCACCCAGGGAACCATGTCCCGCGCCGCGCGTTGGCAAGATGATCCAATGATCCCTCCCTCCTTGACTGACTGACCGCCGACAGTGTCGGCGGTCAATTTTTTTGCCCGTTCAATCATTCCATGACATCAGCTTGGCGTGCAGTGGCGGTCCATCATGGCAAGCTGGGTATCGCGCATAGCCTCCAGTGAGTTCCTCTGTTCGGCGTCTTTGGTCGCGACGATGGCTTGCTCATAGCCTTCAAGAACATGTTTCTCACCCTGAACCAACGCATCCATGATGTTCACATCGATCGTGTCAAACCACGAGCGCATCTCGACCAACCCGCGATTCATAGCGCCGAAAACCGACCCGTCGCGCGAAGGGTCATGCCCATCGCGTGCCAGCATCTCACCGATTGCGCGCGAGTGGCGTTGATGCATGGTGCGGAAGTCCTCGGCAATGGTACGAAATCCGGGCTCAGCCTTTTCGACAACCTTGTCGAACCCCGAGATCGTATCAACGAGCCGGGTGTGCAATTCGGCCAGAGCCGCAGTCCCAGAGTCGGTTCCGTGCTCATTCTCGGCAGGACTGCTTGCAGTTTTGGGGTGAAGGGGGAAGGGTTCCATGGTTCAGTCTCCGGTTGGTAAAGGGGGCTGAAAAACAGAAACGGTCGTCGCCGAAGGGCGACGACCGTTCCGGCAGATCAAGTTCAGAATTCAGCTCAGACGGGTGGCTGTCCACGTACTGCGCGCGCCACCATCGCCACGATGAACAACACCACGAAGATGAAAAACAGCACTTGCGCGATTGACGAGGCAGCCCCGGCAATACCGCTGAAACCCAGCGCCGCAGCGATAAGGGCGACGACGAGGAAGGTGAGGGCCCAGCCCAACATGGCAAACTCCTTTGTGTACTTTCTGTTGTCAGGTCAACGCGCAAGACGCTCGTTTCGTTCCATTTGGCGTCGTTGTTTGCCGAAAGGCGATTGGCTGGTGCAGACAGCGATCAACACCGGCGGAACCCCTGTGTGTGCGATGCGTTGAGTCAGCGACACAACTGCTGTTCGGGTCCATATGAGTTTGGCCTTCGAAAAGCGGATGTATAGAATGAAAGGAGTGCTGCCATGTCTGCATCCAAAACAAACCTGCAAAAGCAAAAACGCCGGCACGCAGGTCCGCTTATCGGGATTTCGCTGGCCTTGGCGGTAGGGACGGTGCTGTTTCTGGGCTTTCTGGCTTACAACGCCGATACCGAAGACGAAGCCGCACCGCCACAGGCCCAGACTGAAGAGCCCTCTGCGCGTCCGGCTGTCGGCGCTCCGGCAACACCTATGGATGACCCGGACCCCGCGCCCAGCGTGGTTGAACCGACGCCAGAACCTGCGGATCCCGTGACCGATCCGACCCCGGCACCTGTAGAGTGAGCGCTACCTATAGACTTAACCAGAATTCCGGCGGCAAAATCGTATCTGCCGCCGGGTTGAACGCAGAACGCCCCGCAACTGGATTGCGGGGCGTGTGCATGCGTGTCCGGGGTAGAAAATGATCCAGCGTCCAGATAGGGGCTTGCCCGGCGTCTCAGGACACCAGTGTGTCGGTTGTCGCAAAGAACATCGCTTGCGACACAGCCGAGCGCACTTGTTCCACGGTGAAGGGTTTGGCGATCAGAAATGCCGGTTCAGGCTTCTCGCCGGTCAGCAACCGGTCAGGGAACGCGGTGATGAAAATCACCGGCACATCGCCCAGTTCCTTCAGCAGAATATTCACCGCATCAATGCCCGACGAGTTGTCGGCCAACTGAATATCCGCCAGAATAAGGTCCGGGCGCTCTTTCCTGCCCAGCGCCACTGCCTGGTCGCGGGTCCGCGCAATGCCGGTGACATGATGCCCCATATCGGTGACGATATTGCGGATATCCATGGCAATCAGCGGTTCGTCCTCGATGACCATGACCTTGCCGCGGATGGCAGATTCCATCTCGCGCAGGGCGATGGTGATCAGTTCCTCGGCCTCTTCCTGAGTGACATCCATGATGCGGGCGATTTCGTCATGACGGAATTCCTCGACCGAGCGCAACAAAAGCGCCTCACGGGTATTCGGTGTCAGCGCGGCCAGCATTGCCTGGGTCCGCTGTTCCAGCCCCGGGCCGTCACTTGCCTCGACCGGTGTGCCCGTCGAGCTCCAGACCAGATGGAACGCACGAAAGAGCGCGACGCGCGGCGTATCATCGCCGGACAGGATGGAGCGATCTGCCAGAATGGCCTCAAGCGTGGCGGCAGCGTAGCGATCACCGGTGTCCTGATTGCCGGTAAGCGCGCGCGCGTAGCGGCGCAGGTAGGGAAGCTCTGCCGCGATCCGCAGGGCCATGTCCGGGGTTTGCTCGCGGGCGGAGTTTTGAGAGTCTGTCATTACCACTCACTTTTTTTTCAGTATGCCGGAACCAAACGCGGTGAGTGGCGTTCGGTTCCAAGCCCGGCGAGAAATATTCGCCATCACCTTATATCGTGTGTATCATCACGCCTGACTGAAAGTAACCATAAGGAATGTCCCAAATCGAGCATCCCAACCGTCGCCGCCCCGCACCCCGCGCGGTCTCAGAAGCGGTGGAGAAGCAGATCGACGAGAATCTGAAGAGGCTTTACCAGCAGTCGCTTGAAGCCGACCTGCCCGATACGCTCAAAGAGCTTGTTGCCAGGTTGCGCGACGAAGGGAAGCCTCAACGATGAGTTCATCTGATGCCCAACCGTCCGATCCGCGCGAAGAAATAATCGAGCATTTGCCTGCATTGCGGGCCTTTGCCCTCAATCTGACCCGCAACAGTTCTGCGGCAGATGATCTGGTTCAGGACACCCTCCTGAAAGCCTGGACCAAGTTTGACCTCTATCGCCAAGGAACCAACCTGCGTGCATGGCTCTTTACCATTTTACGCAACAGCTTTTACTCGGAGCGCCGGAAGGCCGCGCGCGAGGTAGCTGATGTCGATGGTATTCTCGCCGGTCGGCTGGCAACCAAGCCTGATCATGACGGGCGGCTTGCGCTGTCGGATCTGGCGAAGGCCTTTGCCAAACTGCCCGATGAGCAGCGCGAGGTTCTGGTTCTGGTGGGCGCGCTGGGGTTCTCCGTCGAAGAGGCGGCGGCAACCTGCGGCTGCGCCGTGGGCACGGTGAAAAGCCGCGCCAACCGGGGTCGCCGCGCGCTGGCGCAGATGCTTGGCCTGGAAGCTGGCGAAGGTATGGACCTGACCGACAGCGCAACGCGGGCCGTCATGTCAGCGCAACAAGCCGCCACAAGCTGAGTGCGCGCCATGGACCTGCGCCGCCTGCCCTACCTGCCCAGATTGACGGACCGGTTGGCGGTCAGGCTTGTGCTATTGCTGACGATTGCGCTATTGCCGCTGGGTCTGGTCGCTGTGCTGACCACCGCCCAGACTGTTGTCGATGCCCGACGCAGCGCAGAACGGGCGATGGTCGGCATGACGGTCGAGGCCGTTGCCGGCAAGCGCGCCCTTGTCGAAAGCGCCTTTGCATCAGCCAACACGCTAGGGCCGGTGGTGCTGGAGCGTCTGGACAGCATGGACGAATGCAGCACCGTATTGTCAGAGTTCATGCGTCGCTCGGGAGTGTTCAGCTTTGTCGGGCTTATTGAGATGGATGGACAGGTGCGCTGCCGGTCCGGCGGCGATCCGACTAACCTTGCCGGAACCGAAGCGTTCGAACGCCTGCTCGAACGCCCGGCGGCGAGTGTCACGGCACGGCGACAGGGGATGCTGAGCAATGAGCCTGAGCTGATCGTCATGCAGCCCATCAGAGAAGGAATTGAACTTCGCGGCTTCATGATGATTGCACTGCCCCAGCGCCGCGTGGAACTTATGCGCCGTCCGTCGGAAGAGGCAGGGCCGGCTTCGACAATTCTGTTCAATCACCACGGTGAACTGCTGACAAACGGCAACGCGGACGACCCCGAGGTCATGCTGCCCACCGACCGCTCACTTGCTCAGATCGCCCAACGCAACGAAGAACGGATCTTTTATGGCCAGACAGAGGCCGGGGACACCGCCACCTTCGCCGTGGCTGAACTGATCCCCCGCCGCCTGTATGCCTTGGGCACTTGGCCCGAAGCCACGCGAATTCCCGCCGGTGTGAGCGCCGTGATCAGTCCACTGGTTCTGCCCGTGCTGATGTGGATCGCCAGCCTGGGCGTGGCGTATTTCGCTGTCTACCGGCTGGTTCTGCGCCATGTGCGCACCCTTAACCAACAGATGCGGCGCTTTGCGCTGGGTCATCGCGATACCCCGCCCAAGATCCTTTCAGACGCGCCGTCGGAGCTGCGCGAGGTCAGCGCGACTTTCCAGAAGCTGGCGCGGATACTTGCGCGCGATGAGGCCGAACTGGAAGCCTCGCTCGCCGAGAAGACAGTCCTGCTCAAGGAAATCCACCACCGCGTGAAGAACAACCTGCAACTGATAGCCTCGATCCTGAACCTGCAGATGCGTCAGGTGCGCGATCCTTCGGCGCGCGCGGTGTTGCAAAGCGTGCAGGACCGGGTGATTGGCCTGGCGACGATCCACCGCAGCCTCTATCAGTCCGAACGCCTGTCCGAGGTGCGTGCGGACAAACTGATCGACGAGATATCGCGCCAGTTGCTCGCCCTTGGCGCCGCACCTGGCAGCGGCATTGCCGTGCGTACGCGTTTTGATTCGGTTTTGATGTCGACTGATCGGCTGGTTCCATTGTCGCTATTGCTGACCGAGGCCGTGACCAATGCGCTGAAGTATGTCGGTCGCCCGCCAAACGGTGGCGCGCCCTGGCTGGAGATCGCCCTGTGCCTCGAGGGCGATGAGATCGAATTGCTGATCAGGAATTCGCTGAGCGCGCAGGACGAGCCGACCGAACCTGACACTCAGGATTTCGACAGCACGCGCCTTGGGGCCGATCTGATCGAGGTGTTCGCCATGCAGTTGGAGGGCACGCTGGAGCAAGGCAAAATCAAGACCGATGACGGGCCGGTCTGGCAACTGAGCCTGCGTTTCGCACGCGAAACCATAGCCGACAGTGCGACAGGACTTGCCGAGGCGCAGGAACAACCGGCAGCCGCCGAGTAGCCGGCGCGCCCGTGACGGGCTGCGTCGTGTAGGGTTACTTTCATCGGGATAGCGGATCGTCCTCTGCGCGCGGAATTGGCGGCCAAGGATCATCGTGCATACACTGACCGGCAGGCAAAGTTCGGTCTTGCCGCCCTGGGGTCGAGGCTGATATCGTTTCCACACAAACGAAATTGAAGGGATCCTCATGGCCGCTGAAGCACAGGAACTGCCGGCAAAAGGCCGGTTACTGATCCGCAATATCGGTCTTTTGCTGAGCGGTGATCTGGACAAGCCCGTTCTGGACAGCGATTGCCTGCTGATAGAGGACGGGGTGATCGCCGGATTCAACGCCGATGATGCCGACAGTGAGATTGACGCGCAGGGCTGCGCCGTCATGCCAGGCCTGATCGACAGCCACACGCACCCGGTCTTTGGTGACTGGACCCCGCGCCAGAACCAGCTTGGCTGGATAGAGATGAATGTGAACGGCGCGGTGACCAGCTTTCTGTCCGCGGGCGAGGTGCATCTGCCGGGCCGCCCCAAGGATGCCGAGGGCGTGCGCGCACTGGCCATGGTGGCGCAGCGCTGCTTTCTGAACTTCCGCCCTGCCGGGGCCAAGGTGATCGCAGGCGCACCGGTGCCCGAGATGGATTTCGACCGTGAATTCTACGCCAGCCTCAAGGCTGCGGGCATCCACCGCATCGGCGAGATTGGTCTGGGGACCGTCGCCAAGGGCGCAGATGCCGCGCGGGTCACCGGCTGGTGCCGTGAACTGGGGATCGAGACGATCATGCACACCGGCGGGCCGTCGATTGCCGGTTCGCATCTGGTCACGGCGGACGATGTGTTGATGGCGCAACCTGACGTGGTCAGCCATGTCAACGGCGGCCCCACCTCGATCCCGCATGAGGCGGTACGCGAGCTGTGCAAACACGCCACCGGCGCGCTGGAGGCCGTGCACAACGGCAACGAGAAATCCGCCATCGTGGCACTGGAAGCGACGCTGGAGGCCGGGCGTCTGGCTGATTTCCTGCTGGGTACCGACGCACCTGCCGGTTCCGGCGTTCAGCCCAACGGCATGCTGCGGATGATAACGCTGCTGGCCAGCTTTGGCGGGCTGCCTGCTGAACAGGCGATCTGCTGCGCCACCGGCAACATCACCCGCAAGCGCAAACTGGATCAGGGCATGCTGGAAGCCGGTCGCCCCGCTGATATCGTCTTCCTTGACCGCCCCGATGGATCAGATGGCAAGAACGTGCTGGAGGCCATGGCGATGGGCAATATCCCCGGCATCGCGGCGGTGATGATCGACGGCAAGATGCGCACCGGGCGCTCGCGCTCTACCCCGCCATCGGCCCGCGTGCCGCGCATCTGAAGGAGGGGAAACATGCAAGCCAAGATCCGCAAAATCGCCGTTTTCCTTGAGGAAACGCATCTTGAGATGGGCAGGGCCATCAGCCCCGCCACCCGCAAGGCCACGGCTGTCGCGGTGATCGAAAATCCGCTGGCCGGGCGATATGAGAGTGACCTCGAAGGGCTGATGCAGATCGGCGCCGAGATGGGCGATCTGCTGGGCCGCCGCTGCGTGGAAGCGCTTGGCATTGCGCCAGAGGCAGCCGAGAGCTACGGCAAGGCCGCGATGGTGGGCGAGAATGGCGAGCTGGAACACGCTGCCGCCATCCTCCACCCCCGGCTTGGCGCGCCCTTGCGCGATGCGGTGGGCAGTGGCGCGGCGCTGGTGCCCTCGTCCAAGAAGATGGGCGGGCCGGGCCAGCCGCTGGATGTACCGCTGGGGCACAAGGATGCGGCCTATGTGCGCAGCCATTTCGATGCAGCGGTGGTGCAGCTCAATGATGCGCCGCGCGCAAACGAGATCATGGTTGCTGTTTCGGTCACCGATTCAGGCCGCCCCCTGCCCCGCGTTGGCGGGCTGACAACGGATGAAATCGTCGGTAAGGATGGCTTGCGATAACTGCGGGGAGGCAGCGCTTGAATACGCCTGACGAGATCGAAACCGCTGACATGCCACCCGCACGCCGGGGGCGGCGGCGGTATGTACTGGATACCCAGACGGGCTTCCTGTTGCGAAAGGCCCAGCAACGCCACCTGAGCATCTTTTCAGCGCATATGGCAGAGGGGCTGACAGCACAGCAATTCGCCACGCTGGCGAAATTGCTGGAAGTGGGGCCCTCGTCGCAGAACTCGCTGGGCCGCCAGACGGCGATGGACAATTCCACCATTAACGGCGTGGTCAAACGGCTGCACCAGCGCGGGCTGATCGACAAGATCCCCTCGCCCGACGATAACCGCATGCATCTGGTGCGACTGACACCTGAGGGCGAGCGCGTCACCAACCGCGTGTTGCCGCTGGCGCAGGAAATTACCCGGCTGACGCTGGCGCCGCTCACGCGCAGCGAACAAGCGACACTGGTGCGGCTGTTGCGCAAGATCGGCTGAGGGGCGCTGAACGCAATTTCCTGATCGCGTTCACCCACCCACCAGCGCAAGGCTCAGCCATGGCACCAGTGCCAGCACAACCAGCGCCACACAGGCGACCAGAAAGAACGGGATTGCCACGTAGAAGACCCGCATCGCGCTGACCCCGCTGACCGAGGCCGCGACATACAGCCCGATCCCTACCGGCGGCGACAACAGTCCTAAAATCAGGTTCACCGACACCACCACGCCGAAATGCAATGGATGGATGCCGTAGACTTCGGTCGCGATCGGCAAGAGGATCGGCACAACCATGATCAGCCCCGGTATCCCGTCAATCACCGTGCCCACGATCAGAAGCAGCACCAGCACCAGCAGCATGAAGGCCACCGGCGTTGTTGCAACCGATTGGATCCACGCCGCTGCCGTCTGCGGCACCTGACCGAAGATCAGCACCCAGGAAAACACCCCCGCCGCCGCCACCAGAAACAGCACCAGCGCCGAGTTCAGCCCTGTCCGCAGAAGGATCATCGGGAAATCGCGCAGCTTCAGCGACCGGGTATAGAACATGCCGATCGCGGTGGCCACCACCGCACCGATCGCCGCCGCCTCGGTCGGCGAGCCAAAGCCGCCGATGATCGTGCCGATGATTACCAGCGGGATTGTCAGCATCGGAAGTGCATCACGCAGGGCGACAAACCGCGCGCGCCAGCTCAATTTTTCGCCTTGCGGATAGTTGTAACGCCAACCCAACGCCGCCACCGTCAGAATGAACAGCGTCGTCAGCAACAGCCCCGGCAGGATCCCGGCGATCAGCATGTCGCGCACCGCCACCTGTGCCAGCACCGCATAGACCACAAACACGATGGAGGGCGGAATAATCGGCCCCAAGAGCCCACCAAAGGCCGTCAACCCCGCTGCAAACCCCTTGTCATAGCCCGCGCGCTGCATCTCGGGCACCATCACCTGGCTCATCATCGCAATCTGTGCCGTGGCCGAACCCAGGATCGAGGCCACCATCATATTGGCCAGCAAGTTGATATAGGCCAGCCCACCCTTGAGCGCGCCGACAAAAACCGCCGCCAGCCGCACCAGCCGCGTGGTGATGCCCGCACCGTTCATCAACTCACCGATCAGGATGAACAACGGGATCGCCAGCAACCCGAAATTATCCAGCGACGAAAACAGCTTGAGCGGGTAGCTATCCAGCAGCAGCGGGTTGCCCGTCTCATAGATGAACACCAGTGCTGCAACGCACAGGATCAGGCCGATCGGCAGGCCGATCACCAAAAGCAGCATGAAGGCCAGCGTGGTCATGGGGTCAGCCCTCGCTCTTGGTGAATTCCTGAGCCAGCGGACGCGGCTCGATCAGGCCCAGATCTTCGACCAGATTGGTCAGTGCATGCACGCTCAGCGTCAGGGCGAACCATGGCATGATCAAAAAGAACCAGACAAACCGCAGACCCAGAACAGGGGTCATTTCGGTATAGATGAAATTGAAGGTCGCCATTTCGAATTCGCCGACATCGAAGCCCGCAGCCATCAACCCCGGCAGGTTGAACCAGCGCCAGCAAAGCCAGAGCAGCACAAAACCGAAACAGGCCGCCAGCGCCGAGATTATCATGCGCAACACACGCACCACCGGCTTCTTGGCCAGTTCATGCAAGATCAGCACCGCCGGGTCCGTACGTGCGCGCAGCATGAGCGAGGCGCCGACAAAGCCTGCCAGCGTCATCGACAGGATCGCCAGTTCATCGGCCCATGCCAGTGTGATGTTAAACAGCCGGAAGGAAACATTCATCAGCACAAAAATCGCCACACCTGCGATGAGCACCATCAGCAGTAGGCGCTCGATTCTGGTCAGCGCGTCTGAGATCCGGCGCAGCATTCTGACAAGGGGCATTCAATCCTCCGCGCAGGCGGCACGCAATCTGAAGATGCGGGGCGCGCGCTGTCACAGCCTCGCCCCGCAAATGGCTTCATCAGAAGCCGGCGACCAGTTCACGCAAGCGCGCGACATAGGGGGTCTGCTCGGCCCAATGGGCATCCCAGCGCTCAACTATATCGCCAAAGAACTCGGGGCCGACATCATCGGTGATGTTGATACCCGCAGCCTCGCGCAGGCGCTCCAGCTTGCCGGCTTCTTCATCGACAAAACGGTCGATGGTGCGATCGCAATGCAGCTGGATGGCATCGCCGATCAACGTGCGATCCTCTTCGCTCATCCCGCCCCAGACGCGGGCCGAGACCAGCGCGACCATGCCGAACATGTGGTGGTTGGTGACCATCATGTTGGGCGCGTGCTCATAGTAGCGGAAATTGATGATCGATTCGAAATCCATGTCGATGGCGTCGATCTGGCCATTGGCCAGCGCGTCATAGACCTGCGTCAGTGGCATCGGTGCCGGGGCCGCGCCGAACATCTCGAAGAAGGTGCGGATTGCGGGCGCGGGCGTGATGCGGAAGCGCATACCGCTCAGATCAGCGGCCGAGGAAACCGGCTGTCGCGTCATCAGCTGGCGCATCCCGGTCATCGCATAGCACACGCCCACGGTGCCGGTGGCACGCGGCAGGTCTTCAAGTATCTCGCGCGCGGGTTCCGAGCGCAGCACCGCCGCCGCATCGGCGATATTGTCGACGAGGAAGGGTGCGTGCAGGGCAGCCATATTGGGCACCCGTGTCGTCACCTCGGCGGTGGTCAGCCATGCCATGTCCAGCGCGCCGGTCTGCAACTGCTGCAGCATCGTCGCCTCGTTGCCCAGCTGCCCCGAGGGGAAAGCCACGACCGAGAACCGCCCGTCAGACACTTCCTGAAGCGTGTCATTGAGCGCGGCAACCTCCTGGTTCCACACATGGACCGGCGGCGTGATCAGCCCCAGCCGGAATTCGCGATCCTGCGCCACGGCGGGCAGCGCAAAGCCGACCCCCGCCACTGCGGCAACCAAAGTCTTCCAGTTCATTCCTCGTCTCCTTGTTGAATTCCGCCCGGTTGCCCCGGGCCTGTCAGACAACCCACCTTGGCCATCCACCCTTATCGCAGACCGTCCTTGCCCACGATTTCCGTTTTGTCCAGCCCGCCGACACGCGCATGGATACGCGATCCGGTGGTCATGACAAGCACCAGCGCCAGCTCATTCGCGCGCGGGGCGTCATTCAGCCCCACTTCCATCGCATCGAAATGACTGCGTACATACGAGGCATCGACATGCGTGATCGGCACATCCAATCGTGTGCCCACGCCGCCCACCTTCTTGGTCGAGGGCACGATGGCCTTGGCATCACCCAGAACTTCGCGCATCGCATAGCCGCCCGGCACATGCCACAACGCGCCGTGTTCCAGCTCGCCCGCCGCGCCGACGATGGCACCTTTGCCATAGCCCTCAACCACCGAGGGATCGCCGCCCAGCACCTCGATCATACGCCGCGCCATGGCCAGCCCCAATGGCTCCAGCGTTTTCATGAAGCCTGCGATATCGGCCTCGTAGCGCCCGGCAAAGGGGTTCTCGATAACGCTGATCATCGCTACCCTGCGCAGGGGCTCGCGTGCGACTGGCCCGCCCTCGTGAAAGATTTCTTCAGACAGGATGGCCTGTTTGCGGAGCTTGATTTCAGACATTCAGCAACTTTCCCATTGATATTCCGTCGGCTTCCCCGGCCAACGGCACACGGCCCACCAGCCGTACCCGGCCTTGCAACACCATCACCGCACCAAGTACATGGCCCGCACCCAGCATGGCATCGGCCATCAGTTCCCCAGCGTCAAGCGCCTGAGTTACCTCGGTGTCAGACAACTCACCCACCGCCACCGTCACCTGCCGTGCGCCCAGATCGCTGTCAGGCGACAAATCATGCGCGGGTGAACGGGCAATGGCAGAGTGACTGGGCAGGTCAACGGCATTGGCCAGCAGCGTGGCGGCAAAATCGGCGGTGGGTGCGTCCGTGGCAAGCACCGTCACGCTGTCGGCAATGCCCAGCGAATGGCTGCGGCCCTTCGCCCCACTGGTCGCCACGCCCCGGCAGGCATGTGCCGCGCCGATTTCCAGCACGCCGGGCGAGGCCGGGTTGAGCGGGTCAACCACCACGCCCAGCCGCCATGCCGTGGCCCCCGGTGCGAGGAAAAGCGCAATGTCGCCGCCATTGTTGACTGATGCGCGTGTCAGGCCCGGCACCAACATGGCAGCCAGCACCGCCTCGGCCACCGCCCCGGCGACACCGGCCATAGGTGTGACAAAGGTCGGAGAAAAGCGCGCGGCAGCCTGCCACATCCGCCGCGCAATGGGGCCTTGCAGAGGGCACTCCCCCGCGCGCACCGGCTGGCGGAGCAGCGGCAGTTCCGCCACCAGTTCCTCCAGCAAGCCATCGAACCGCGCCACCGCCCGGCGATACGCCTCAGCCACCGCCGCCTCCGGCCCCTCAGCCTGCACGATCAGGTCGATCGGGCCATGGCCAAGGTGCAGGCGGCGCCCGTCCGGCAAAAGGCGATGGTGCATGCTCACGGTTTACGGTTCCAGCTGAAGTGATGCGGCAGCACCGGCCAGTGCCCCTGATCGGTGCCAAGGCTCAACTGCCGGTCACTCACCTCGGCCAGGGGCCGGATCGAGGCCATATGCCCGCCCAAGGCCTCATAATCCGACAGGCGCATGGTGAACTCAATCGGCGCCACCAGCGCCGGTGTGGGCACGTAACCGAATGAATTTTCAGGCATTTGCGTGACATCCACCATATAGGTGATCCCGCCGCCCGGCCAGATATAGACCGCCGCCCCGCCCGATGTCACATAGGTCAGCATATCGCGGACCGAGCGGGTCAGCTTTACCGGGTTCTCGGTCACACCCGCGCGCAACGACCCGCCAGCGCCACCGATAAACACCACCGAGCATAACGCCGGTTCGCAGTTTTCCTGCACCCGCACCACGGAATCGCGCACGGCCTCCGGCATCTCGGTCACCACCGGGTGCAGCGCTTCATCCAGCACGAAATAGTCTGAGTGATCGCCGGTGGTCGACACCATCAGCATCTTCATCCCCGGCTTCGCCACCTTGGGGTCGAAACGGTCAATGATCGTCAGCGGGTCATCAATATTGGTGCCGCCCCAGCCCTGCCCCGGCCCTGCCACGCGGAAATAGCGGCCCGGCGTGCTTTTCTGGCCCTTGATCTTGATGCCGGTGGGCGGCACGTCCAAGAGCTTGCCTGCCTGATGCTCGGACAAAACGCCGGTGATATGGTCATCGACCACCACCACCTCATCGACATGGCGGAACCATTGTTGCGCGAACATGCCGATCGCGGCGGAACCACAGCCCACCCGCATCCGCTCTTCGCGCTGACCGTCGATGATCGGGGCCTTGCCCGCCTCGACCACAATCGACACACCATCATCAACCTGCAGCTCCACCGGCTGGCGGTTGCACAGATGCAAAAGCGCTTCGCAGGTGGCGCGGCCCTCTTTCTTGGAACCACCCGTCAGGTGGTGCACGCCACCAAGGCTCATCATCTGGCTGCCGTATTCGCCGGTCGTGACATGGCCCACAACCTCGCCCTGAAAACGTACAGTCGCCGTCTCAGGGCCGAGGTGGCGGTCGGTGTCGATCTTCAGCTTGACGCCGCAGTAGGAAAATATCCCCTCGGTCACCACCGTCACCATATCCACCCCGTCCATCTGGCTGGAGACGATGAAGGGCGCAGGCTTGTAATCCGGGTAGGTGGTGCCCGCACCAACGGCGGTCAGAAACCGCTCTGGCGGCTGGACGAGCTCACCATCCCATTCGCGGCCCTTGTCCAGAAAGCTGACCAGCTCGCCACCCGATTGCACTGCCCGGTCCAGAATAACCAGCGGGTCAACGCGGGTCAGCACGCCCTCGACATTGGCATAGCGGTCACAGGCGCCTGCACGACCCTCGGCGATGAAGCACAGGACCGGGCAGGCATCGCAGCGGATCTTTTCGGGCTTCTCGCGCCGCGTGCGGGGAGCTGCAGGAGGTAAGGTAGTGGTGTCATCGGTCATGGCGTCAGCTCTTCACATCATTGAGGGCGCGCAGCACCTTGTCAGGCGTTGCGGGAAGGTGGCGCAGGCGCGCGCCCGTGGCATCGCGCACCGCGTTCAGGATCGCGGGCGCGGTGGGAATAAGTACCTGCTCGCCGATGCCCTTGGCCCCGAACGGCCCGTGCGCATCCGGGTCTTCAATGAGGATCGAACGCACGCGCGGCACGTCGCCCGCCGTGGGTATCAGGTAATCATGCAGGTTTTCCGTGCGGCCGGGGATGAATTCTTCCATCAGCGCAAAGCCCAGCCCCTGCGCCGATCCGCCTTCGATCTGGCCTTCCAGCAGCGTGGGATTGATCGCGCGGCCCACATCATGGGCGCAGACCAGATCGCGGGTACGGATCAGGCCCAGTTCGGTATCGACCTCCACCTCGGCCAGATGCGCGCCCCAGCCATAGGCGGCATAGGGTTCGCCCTGCCCGTTTTCATCGAGCGGGCTGGTGGGCGGGTCATAGGTTTCCTCGGCCATCAGGACATAGCCCAGCGCGTTGGCCTCCTCGCTTAGCGTCGCCAGATCAAGCCGGGCATCCCCGGCGGCGATCACACTGCCCTCCAGCGTCAGCCGTGCCCGCTCGCCCGCGTTCAGTCGCCGCAGGATCTGCCCGCGCAGTGCCGCCCCGGCACGCAGCGATGCCGCGCCCGAAACAAAGGTCTGACGCGAGGCCGAGGTCTTGCCCGCATCCGGCGTCAGGTCAGTATCGGCACCAACCAGCGTGAAGGCCGAGACCGGCAGGCCCAGCGCCTCGGCGCAGATTTGGGTGATGACGGTGTTCGAGCCCTGCCCGATATCCACCGCCCCCTGATGCAGCACCAGTGAGCCATCGGCTTTCAGCCCCACCCGGATGGTCGAGGGGTTCGGCAGCGATGTATTCCCGCAGCCATACCACATCCCCGCCACCCCGACCCCGCGACGCAGCGGCCCGCCGATGCGGGCCTGCTCAGCGTTGAACGCGGCGCAGGCAGCGCGGCGCGCCACCCAATCCTCGCGCAATGCCTCAAGACAGGCGCGGATGCCCACGCCCTGCGCAAACACCTGCCCTGTTACCGTGGGTTGGCCCACCCCTAGTGCGTTCAGGATGCGAAATTCCAGCCGGTCCATGCCAACAGCATCGGCCAGCTCATCAAACAGGCTTTCCTGCACGACCGAGCTTTGCGGCACACCGAACCCCCGGAACGCGCCGGAGGGCGCGCAATGGCTGTGCACCGCAACCGAGCGTGCGTTGTAATGCGGCACGCTGTAAGGCCCTGAGGCATGCACCGGAACCCGGTTCGCTACCGTCGGCCCCCATGAAGCATAGGCGCCGGTGTTGAAATGGCCCAGAAAGTCCATCCCCACCAGCTTGCCCTCCGCATCCGCGCCGATACGCGCGGTGATCTGCGAGGGGTGGCGCTTGGTCGAGGACTGGATGGATTCCGTGCGCGTATAGACCATGCCGCAGGGCGCACCGGTCACCCATGCGGCCAACGCGATATAGGGCTGCACCGACAGATCCAGTTTCGAGCCGAAACCGCCGCCCACTGCCGAGGGTAGAATGCGAATGGAATCGACCGGCAGCCCCATGATCAGCGCCAGATCATCGCGGTCCATATGCGGGGCTTGGGTGCAGGCAAACACCTCCAGCCGGTCGCCGACACGACGCGCGAAACCGGCCTCAGGTTCGATATAGGCATGTTCGACAAAGCCGCTGGAAAACTGTCCCTCAACCACCGCCGCTGCGCCCTTGAGCGCTGACCCGGCGTCGCCACGGCACACCAAGCCCTTGACCAGCACATTGCCCGGCCGACCCTCATGCACTTGCGGCGCATCTGCATTCAGCGCAGCCTCAATCGTCAGCGCGGCGTCAAGCTCCTGCCATTCCACAGGAAAACCGGCCAGATCCAGCGCCTCGACCACCTCACGCGGACCGACAACCGCCGCCACAGCCTCACCCTTGAAGCGCGCGACCCCTTCAGCAAAGACCGGCTGATCGGCCAAGGGCGGGATAACGCCATGTAGGTTTCGGCCCGGGATATCGGCGGCCGTCAGAATGGCGCGCAGTTCAGGATGCGCGGCGCGATAGAGGTCCAGATTTCTGAGAGTGAATCGCGCATGATGAAACGGGCTACGGATTGCACGCACCAGCAGGGTTTCGGTGGGCCAGCTATCGGCCCCGAACGCATCGGTCCCCAGCACCTTTGGCAGGCCGTCCAGTCGCTCGATTCGCGCGCCCACCGCGCCCTGGGCCGCAGATGGGGCGTCAGCCTCGCAATCAAGGATTGCCTGCACGATCTTGGAATAGCCAGTACAGCGACACAGAACGCCTGAAATCGCCTCCTCCACCTCGGCCTCGGTCGGGTGCGGATTGCTCCGCAGCAGGGCCTCGGCAGAAACCAGCATGCCCGGCGTGCAGATGCCGCATTGCGCCGCGCCATGTCGCAGGAACGCACGTTGCAAACGGCCCGGTATGCCCGGCGCTTTTGCCAACCCCTCCACCGTTTCAATCTGCCGCCCCTCGGCCTGAGCGGCGGGCATCAGGCAGGCGCAGACCGGTGCGCCATCCAGCAGCACGGTGCAGGCGCCGCAATCGCCCGCGTCGCAGCCGATCTTGACCCCCTCGCAATCGAAATCTGCCCGCAAGACGGCACTGAGGCGGGCCTGCGGTGCCACCTGGGCCCGGCGCCGCGCACCATTGAGGGTCAGTGACAGGGTCATACCCTCATTCTGGCGAGCTTTCAGCGGGGCGGCATCGCGCATTTCAATCCTCCAGACAGCGTTCAAGGCAGCGGCGCACCAGAACCGGCACGGCAGCGCGGCGATAAGCATCATCGGCGCGCACATCGCTGATAGGTGCGAGGGGTGCGAAATCCTCAGGGCGCAGGGCCGAGGCAAGTTCGGCGCGTGTCAGCCCCGCCAGCCGCGCCTCAAGTGCGGGCAAGCGTTGCGCCACCGGTGAACAGGCCCCCACCGCCACCGCCGCCCGCACGATAGAGCCATCCGCTGCACACTCGACACGCGCTGCCACCATGGCAATCGAAATCACCAGATACCGCCGCGCGCCCAGCTTCAGAAACGCCGAGCGCCCGGCGACCGGCGGCACATGCACGGCCACCACAAATTCCCCCGGCCTCAACGCAACGCGGCGCACCCCTGTGACAAATTCGGCCAGCAGCATACGGCGGGTGCCGCCCGGCCCCGCAACCTCCACCGTGGCATCCAGCGCCATCAGCGCCACCGTGCCATCAGCCGCAGGCGAGGCATTGCAGATGTTGCCCGCAACCGTTCCAGCATTCTGGATCTGCGGTGACCCCACCTCGCGCCCGGCCTGTTGCAAGGCCACGTAGGCTGGTGGCAGATCGGTGCGCTGCACATCGGTCCAACTGGCCAGCGCCCCGATCCGCAGCCCCGCACCGGTCAAGGTGACGCCGCGCAATGCGTCGATCCCGGTGAGATCCAGAAGCGGTGTGCGCGCCGCCGACGCCCCCAGCATGGGGTACACATCTGTCCCGCCAGCAACGATGCGCAGGCCCGGCGCGCCTTCAAGCACGGCCAGAGCCTCAGGTACGGAACGGGGGCGGTGGAATGCTGGCATGGTCTGGCTTCCCGCTGGATCTGCATGGCGACAAACTTGGCCGCACACAAGTTACTTTCACTCTGGCAGAGCCCATCAGTTCGCACAAGAATTTTCTCAACACTCGCCACAAGAACAGCTTCCCGCGTCAAATACAGCCAAAAATCCACCACAAGCCGCGAGTATTGCAGATTTTTTCGCCAAATCGTCCGCGCCAACATGGCCTGCGGTCACCGGTGCAGAAAAGTCGCCTCTCGATTATTGTTGGTACACGAACAAGTTTATGCTATAGAGACGCGAACCCATATTGATCTGAAGGTACGACATGTCGCTTGATTCCATTCTGTCCGCTCCGTTCCTGGCCCCCGCAAATTGCCACGCGCAAACTGTGACTGAGGTTGAGCATTTCACCGACCGGTTGTTCCGGTTCCGCATGACCCGGCCCGCAAGCTTTCGCTTCCGTTCAGGCGAGTTTGTGATGATCGGGCTGCCCAACGCCGAGAAACCTGTCTTTCGCGCCTATTCCATTGCGTCTCCCTCATGGGATGACACACTGGAATTCTATTCGATCAAGGTGCCCGATGGCCCGCTGACCGAGCATCTACAAAACGTTAAGATCGGTGACACGGTCCTGATGCGCAAGAAACCCACCGGCACGCTGGTTCTGGATGCGCTCCTGCCCGGCAAACGGCTCTACATGATGTCAACTGGCACCGGCATTGCGCCCTTTGCATCGCTGATCCGTGACCCTGAAACCTATGAGAAATTCGAACAGGTGGTTGTCCTGCACGGTTGTCGCGAAAAGCCTGAACTGGCCTATGGTGAGGAACTGGTCGCGCAGACCCTGGCCGACCCGCTGGTGGGGGAACTGGCACAGGGGCGGCTGCACCACTACACCTGCCTGACCCGCGAAAGCCACCCGCGCCAGATGCGTATCACACAGGCGCTGGAGCAAGGGTATGTCTCTCGCGACCTGGGCATGCCGCCGCTGGACCCGACAGATGACCGCGTGATGATCTGCGGCTCAATAGACATGCTGCGCGACTGCCGAGCAATGTGTGAAGCGACCGGGATGACAGAAGGTTCGAACAGCGCGCCCGGCATCTTTGTTGTCGAACGCGCCTTTGTCGATTGATCAGCGCGGCCCCTGCATTTTTCAGTCAGGGGTGCGCCTGGACAGTTCAGACCGGCGCAAGGATCATCACTATAATCGCATAGATCATGAAAGCCGCGACGCCGCCCAGCATCAACCACAGGTTGAGATATTGGTGCATTGGATTTTCTCCGGAAAGATGAACGCTGACAAGCGGTTCAGACTTTCCGGAGCGGTGGCGCGCGGGGTTGCGCGTTCAAACGGCCAGCGCATTTGCACTGTCGGAATGCAACGGGGCGCAGTCCCGGCGGGCCAATTGACCAATGGATCTGTGCGAACCGGGCAGGCAGGCTTTCCTGCGGGTCGTCCCCCTCGCCGGTGGCGCGCTCGCTTTTTCGGCTGATCGCCTCGACCAGAGCATCGGATTCGAGCAGGTGTTGATCCGGCTGCACCTCGCCGGGCCCGGCCTGCGCGACCGGCGCCAGCAGGATCAGGGCGAGGAATGCAAGAAGGCGTGCTAGCAGCATCAGGGCCTACCGGTTCTGTCAGGGCTGACAGGTGGATACCGCGCGGCGAATGTCAATGCACAACGCCGTTCAGCCGCCGGAAACCCCTGCTTCGGCAAAGGTGGCCATGCCGTCATGCACCGCCAATGCGGCCCGCAGAACGCCCAGCGCCACTGCCGCGCCGGAACCTTCGCCCAGCCGCATATCCAGCGCCAGCACCGGCCGCAGGCCCAGCGCCTCCAGCAGCCGCTTGTGCCCCGGCTCGGCGCTGCAATGCCCGGCCAGACAATGGGCCAGCGCGTCGCCAAACGGGTGCAGCACAGCCGCTGCGGCGGTGCAGATGAACCCGTCCAGAATGACCGGCACCCGTGCTTGCCGCGCAGCAAGGATCGCGCCACAGATCGCCGCCTGCTCGCGCCCGCCAAAGGCTGCCAGCAGGGCCAGCCCGTCGTGCGGATCGGGTTGGTGCAGGGCTAGCCCCTCCTCAATGACGCGCGCTTTCAGCGATACGCCCTGGGCATCAGCCCCGGTGCCCGGCCCCGCCCAGTCTCGCGCGTGGCCGCCAAACAGCGCGCGCGCAAGGGCCGCCGCCACGGTGGAATTGCCGATCCCCATCTCGCCCAGCAGCAGCACATCAATGCCCGTCGCCACAGAGGCCGCACCCTGCGCCATGGCCTCCAGCACCTCGGATTCGCTTAGGGCTGGGCCTGCGGTGAAATCTCCGGTCGGGTGCTCAAGCGACAGCTCGACAACCGACAACTGCGCTCCGCTCGTCCGGCACAACTGGTTGATCGCCGCCCCGCCTGCCCGGAAATTGGCCACCATCTGCGCGGTGACTTCTTGCGGATATGGGTTCACACCGCGCGCGCAAATCCCGTGATTGCCAGCAAAAACCAGCGCCTGAGCCTGCCTGATCTGTGGTCGCTCGCAACCTTGCCAGCCAGCCATGAATACTGCCATTTCCTCAAGTGTACCCAGGCTTCCCGGCGGCTTGGTCAGGCTGGACTGCCGCGAGCGGGCAGCCTTGGACGCGACGGTATCGGTTGCGGGCAGCCCCTGTGCAAGGCGGGTCTTCAGGGTGGCGAAATCGGGGGCAGGCAGCAGTGCGTCCATGGTCATTCTCGGTTGTTCATCGGCGCTTGTGGCACGAATGGCGCGCCCCGGCAATCAGACCTGCGCAGAAGGCCCCCTATGGAACGGCACCAACCGAAAAGCCTTTTACCAATTATTGACGGCCTGCGCGCTATGAATGCCAAATGGCTGGAATGCAGGGCGATATGTTCGGATACGCGACAGTACCAACAGTTTTAGCAGGTGCGGGGCTTGCCCTTTTGGCCCTGCTATCTCTGCAACCGCAATCCGGCGCGCCATCCTACGCCCTCTTGTTCCCGCCGTGGGTTTCAAGGGCCGAGGCCCTGAACCACGCCGCAATGTTCGACGCCGCACTCACAGACATCCGGCTGGGGGGCAGGTTGATCGTGCTGCAATCCGATATCGCGCCGCCCCGCTTCTACGCCCGTGGTGCGCTGGTCATCAGTGCCCGCGCCCCGGACCTTTGCGCGCCAACCTTTCCCTCCAAGGACGACCGGACATGAACCCCACTGCCACCCAACCCGTCAGCCTTGAGGATATCCGCATCCGGGCGCAGCAGTTCATGCTGATCTTCCTTTGGGTGCATGTCCCGCTTGGCACTGCGATTGCGGTCAGCGGCGGGCAGGGCGGCATGGTGGTTCCGGCGGCTCTGGCTGCCCTTGCGGCACTGTCCACATTGGCCTGGCGGCGCAATCCACGCGCCCAGAGCGTGCCGGTCACAATGGCTGTCAGCCTGGCCCTGATTGTTGCTTTGCTGGTGTATCAGCTCACCGGTCACCCTTGGCAGATCGATGCGCATTTGTATTTCTTCGCCTCTTTCGCAACGGTTGGCGTCTTCTGTAGCTGGCGCCCGCTGGTTGCCTATGCTGCGGTAGTAGCAATGCACCACCTGCTGCTCAACGCCTTGATTCCCGCTGCCATCTTTCCCGGCGCAGGTGATCTGAGGCGGGTTGTACTGCATGCAATGGTGTTGATCGTGCAGGCAGTCGCATTGATCTGGCTGACAAGCCGCCTGGTGGAGGCATTTGATGCTGCAGGCAAGGCCGTCGACGCCGCGCAGGCCTCCCAGTCCGAGGCCGAGCACCTGGCACGTGAACGCCGTGCCGCCGATGAACGCAACGCCGCGCTGCGCTCGGCACAGGCCGCGCAGCACGAACGCGTGGCGCGCGATATCACCGCCGGGCTGGAGCGTCTGAGCGCAGGCGATCTGACCCGGCTGATCGACAGCCCCCCCGACGATCCCTTCCCCATAAATCATGAGGCGCTACGCCGCAGCTTCAACCACGTCGTGGAGCAACTCAACGGTGTGATGACGCGCATCGGTTCGGTCGCTTACGGGGTGAGGGCGGGTTCGGACGAGATTGACAATGCCGCACAAGATCTGTCGACCCGGGCTGAGACACAGGCAGCCACACTGGAACAATCTGCGGCCGCCCTGAGACAAATATCGGAAAGTGTGCGTTCAACCGCCGAACGCGCCGCCGAGGCAGAGGCCGAAGGGCGCGAAAACCACACCCGCGCCGTAAACGGCGCACAGATCGTGAAAGATGCGATCACGGCAATGCGCACAATCGAACACAGCACCGAACAGATCAACCGGATCATTGATGTGATCGACACCATCGCCTTTCAGACCAATCTTCTTGCACTCAACGCCGGTGTCGAAGCCGCGCGTGCAGGCGAAGCCGGGCGCGGTTTTGCCGTCGTCGCTTCAGAAGTGCGGGGCCTCGCGCAGCGCGCAGCGGACTCGGCGCGCGACATTCGCGGGCTGATTGCCGAGAGCGGTGAACATGTCCAGACCGGCGCATCGCTGGTTGCCAGCACCGGCGCGAGCCTGGATCAGATTGTCGCCACGGCCACGCGGATGCAAGGGTTGATCGCTGACATCGCGACAGCCGCGCGCCAGCAATCTGCAGGGCTGGAAGACATCAACGCCGGCGTGTCCCAGCTCGATCAGGTCACCCAGCACAACGCCGCCGTTGCCGAGAAAACCACTGCGGCGGCGGCTGCACTGAAACAACGTTCCGCCGCCCTGGTCTCGGATTTGCGGGGTTTTACAACCGCTCACCCCTCCGCACAGTTTTGGGCTGCGGAATGACCGAGCGCACCATCCCCGGTCCAACGATCACCCTGAAAACGGCAACAGACGCGCACAACCAGAGCTATACTTGTGCGCAGGGGGAAAGCCTGAACCGTGAATTTGTGCTGGACGCAGAGGTCCGCAGAGCAGACTGCCCGGTCTGTGCATTCCCTATCGCCGGTTCGTTCAGCGAGTGGGGCGAAGCAGGTTTCCACCATCGCTCTGCACCGCTCAATGCCGAGGCTACGCAGGCACTGGTGACCAGGCACCGAACCACACTATCGGGCAGGCGTCAGAACAATCACCCGTTCGGTCACCGCATCAACCGCCGCACGGGAATAGCTGAGCGGCTTGTAGGTGCCGGTCAGCCAATCGTGCTGCAGATCGGTGTAATGGTCGGATTGCGGGTCGCCCGACTGACCCGGCAGGTTGATGAACAGGCTATTGTCCCATGCGCCGACATCAACCACCATCCGCACCGATGGCCCGGTGATGGCGGCGAAATCAGACGGACGATACGCGGCATACATCGGCGTCGATCCGCTGCCGCCAAGGTTCATCGGCTCAAGCCGCAGGCCAGCAACCCCGGGACAGACCGGGGCCAAGGCGTGGGTCAATGCCAGCCGGTGTACCCTGCCCCACTCCCAGCTTGCCGGGTCATCGCCCAGCGTGATCTTGCAATCACACCATGCCGCAACCAGCGTCTGCTCCAGAAGCGTGTCCAACCGGGCGTCTGACCCCGGGCCAAACCAGGCGCCCGGTCGCTCCAGCAGGTCGGTCACCGACTGGATATCGCCGGGCTGCAACAGGGCTGCCATGACGTTGTCAGCGCCGAAAGCCCGATAGAGGGCGGGTTTGAGATGGCGCGTCACCCAGACCTCATAGAGCGCGGCGGGCGACGAGGTCGCGCCACAGACATGGTCCCAGCCCGCCAGATGCGCCTGTGCGGCACGCGCCTCCTCGCTGCCCAGAACCGCAGCTGCGACTACGCGACATCCACGCGCCGCCGTGTACGAATAAAGGTCATTCTGAAGCGCGCAGGCCTCTTCCAGTGTGTGCCCGGAGCTGGCCCCGAGGACGGCATGAATACGCTCCGCACGGCTTTTGTCGATCCACTCATAACCGATGCCGGAGGCATCATGGTTCCAGCCTGCGGGCAGGTTCATTTCGTTGGCAGTGGCGACAAAGCCCGCCTCCGGATTGACCGCCGAGGGCAGTTCATCAAGCGAGCGATAGCCTGCCCATTCATAGCGCCCGTCGCCCGGCACAGGCACCAGCCCGTTCCAGTTGGGCCTGAGCGGCGTGGCCCCGACAGCCTGCCAGGCGATGGTACCGCTGGTGTCGGCATAAAGATGGTTGATCGACGGCGTGCCCCAACCGCGCAGGGCGGTCTGATACTCCGCATGGGTGCGCGCATGCATCACCGACAGGCTGGCCATATAGGGGGCCGCGCCCGGCTCGGTCCAGACGGTGCGCAGCCCATAGGCGCGCTGGTTGGCCGGGTCTTCGTGCAGCACCGGGCCGTGACGCGTGAAGCGCAACATGTGCGATTGATCAGCATAGCCCCGCACAGTGAAGCGTTCCTCAACCTCTTCCATCTCGCGCCAGACACCCTCATGGCGATAATGCTGTGGGGCACGCGAGTTGGTGTCATAGACCATGACGTCTTCCTGATCCGCACCGAAGATGGTGATCGAAAAGGCGATCTGCCCGTTGTGGCCCATCGTGATACCAGGCACCGCGGGTTCGCCCGCACCGACCACATCGAAGCCCGGCATCGACAGATGTACAAGGTAGCGCACCGACGGCAGGGTATGCGCACGGTGCGGGTCCATCGCCATGATCGGTCGGCCTGTCGCAGTGCGCGATGGTGCAACCGCCCAGTTGTTGGACCCTTCGCTGTCGGCCGCCTGCACCACATCGCCCAGCGCATCCACAGCGCGCCAGAGCCCGGCCTGATCGAGCGTTGCCGCCAGCCGTTCGGGCGAGAAGGACACGGGCGCGGTGGCCAGCTTGAAGGTATCGAGAACTGCCAACGGGATGCTGGCAAGGTCCAGATCCGGTGCGCCCTGCGGATCAACCGGCGGCAACACCTGCTTGCGCAGCGCGTCCAGAACAGCGGCCTTGTCACCGCCATGGCCCAGCACCTTCGCGCGGATTACCTCGGACAAAGCGTTGCGGGTCAGGCAATGGCTGCGAATGCGCACGACATCTGCAGGCGCCCAGCGCGCGGGGCGGGTGTTCATCTGCTGAAACTCCACCGGCAAGGGCGCGCGCCCGGCCTCAACCTCGGTCAGATAGGCGTTGATCCCGGCGGTGAAGGCGGTGCAGATATCCTCGGAATCGGGGGCATAGGCGGCCCATTCCGCCGCCATGTCACCGCGATAAAGGAACAATCGCGCGGCCTGATCCTGCGCCAGATAGCCCGGTCCGAAATCTGCTGCCAGAAGCCCCAGCCCCCGCTTGCGCCACAGATCGATCTGCCACAGCCGGTCACGCGCGGCGTTGAAGCCCTGCGCGAAGAACAGATCAGGCTGGTTCGCGGCGCGGATATGGGCCAGACCAAAGCGATCCACGGCAATCTCGACCGGCTCGGCCAGACCCTCCAGCGTATGCGTCCCGGATGATTGATTGGTTGACTTCATCAGGGCATCCCCTCGTTCCCGGAACCGCCATGCCGACGGCAGGGGGCAATCATGGCGCGAAGCCAGAACAGGAACAAGGCGATCATGTTGTCATTTCATACTGACGAAGCAAGAAACCGGTCGAAGCCGCCGCACCGCCAAAGCCAACTCGGTCCAGCCCGGGGCTATCCGGCGGGCGTGAACGGGCAGCGCCCCGGTTTGATGTCGATCAGCGGTGTGCCCGACACGCACTCAAGACCGCGCACGATCAACCTGTTCCCCTCGCGTCGAACCAGCGCCACGCTCGACAGGCCGATCGGGTTCGGCCGGATCGGTGAGCGCAGTGCGAAAGTGCCGCGCGGACCGGTGCCATGCCGGGGGTTCTGCACGAGCAGGTCTCGCCGCGACAGATGCAGCCAGTACAGAACATCAAGATGGGTAAAGGCCTCGATCCCGTCCAGCGCCCGTGACCAGTTCGGATCAACGACAAGGGCACATTCCGGGCCGTCATCCCTGCCTTGATGCGGGCAATCCGCACGCCGGGGCCAGGGGGTTTCGATATGGCCGATGAAGGCCAGCGTGGCATCAGTTGGCAACGGTGCATCGTTGGCCAGTTCCTTCGGACGGATCGCCTGCCAGCCATTCTCGGTGCTATCGGACGGAGGCACGTGCTGGTCAGCCATTTCACAAGACCTTTCCTGGTTCCCTGATGTCACAGCCGCACAGATGACAGGCCCGCGGCGAGACAGCACAGGTCCCGGCAAAGCCGGCAAGGTATGCAGCAGCGGAAAAAAACATTCGCACCGGGCCATGACCATATCGAACTTCTCATCGCTCACAAGCGCGATCAACCCCAGCCACCCCGCCGCCGCCTTTGGACCTATTCCCTGATAAGGCCTGCCGGTTTTGTGGAGCGCGGCGCAATCAGCAGGGGCTTCAACCCGGTGCCTACCCAGTGACGGATCAAGCTACTGAGCCAGATTTCAACGCCCCGGCCCACTGCGGATCCTGTTTAAGGGCGATCCGGCCCTGGTCTTGCAGCCCGCTTTGAAACACCTGTTCTGCCTCAGCCCATCCCCCGCAGAATCAGCATTTTCTGGATATCCGAGGTGCCCTCGTAGATCTGGCAGACACGCACATCGCGGTAGATCCGCTCCACCGGAAAATCCGCCGTGTAGCCATAGCCACCGAAGGTTTGCAATGCGTCGGAAACAATGCGCTCGGCGGCCTCGGAGGCAAAGAGTTTGGCCATCGCCGCTTCGGTCAGGCAGGGCTGGCCGGCGTCTTTCAGACTTGCGGCATGCAGCACCAGTTGGCGCGCGGCCTCCAGCTGGGTGCGCGCATCAGCCAGCCGAAAGCCCACCGCCTGATGATCGATCAGCGGTTTGCCGAATGAAACTCGCTCGCGCGCATAGGCCACAGCGCCATCCAGCGCGGCCTGCGCCATGCCCACCGATTGCGCGGCAATGCCGATGCGTCCGGTCTCCAGCGACGACAGCGCGATGCGATAGCCCTCACCCTCGGCACCGATGCGCAGATCTTCCGGGATCTCCAGACCGTCAAAACGCAGCGCGCAGGTGTCCGAGGCCGCCTGACCCAGCTTTTCCTCAACCTTCGCAACGTGATAGCCTGGCGCGTCAGTCGGGGTCAGGAAGGCGGTGATGCCCGATTTCCCCTCATGCCCCTGCATGCGTGCAAACAGGATCGTCCAACCCGCGATCTGGCCTGAGGTGATGAACACCTTCTCGCCGTCCACCACATAGCTGTCACCCTTGCGCACCGCACGGGTGCGGATCGCGGCGGCATCAGACCCCGCCTGCGGTTCGGTCAGTGCAAAAGCACCGATGAATTCCCCGGCGGCGGCGGGCGTCAGAACCCGCGCCTGCTGCTCAGCCGAGCCATAGCGTTGCAGGATCGCGTTGAAGGGCGCGTTATGGACGCTCATCACCGTGGACACCGCGCCATCCCCGGCTGCGATCTCGATCAGCGCCAGCGCATAACTGACGTAGTCCGCCCCCACGCCGCCCAGATCTTCGGGCACGGTCATGCCAAGAAAGCCAAGATCGGCCAGCCCCTTCAGCACCTCGGGTTCGATCGCGCGGGCGCGGGCGCGGGCATCGGCGCCCGGTGCCAGCACCTTTTGTGCGAAATCGCGCGCGGTGTCGCGGATCATGCGCTGTTCGTCATTCAAAACCATGCGACCCTCCCTGCCCGCTCTGCAAGCGGGGCTTGTGCTTTTGCAGAAATCCTCATTCGGGGTAAAGCACGCAGGCGACCTCATGTCCCGCGCCCACACGCCGACGCTTTGGAGACGAGTAGTGCGGGAAGTGCACGACCAACGCGCCCGCGTCTTCGGTGATCTGTGCGGTTTCGGCGAGCGAAGCCGGTCGCGTCGCCAGCACGTCGGCCAGTTGCGCGCGCGCTGCCGCCGCGCCTTTCGGCGCAGGCAGGCGCACCGTCAGACCGTCACGTTCCGGCGTGCCCAGAGCATCACGCGGCTTTGCCGTCAGGTCCCATTCGGCCAGCGCGGCGATCACGTCGCGCCCCTCCCAGCCGCAAACCGGGGTGGCCAGCGGGCAACGGTTGTGGAAGCGGCAGCCGTTGGGGACGTCGATGGCGGAAGGGATCTCGCCTGCCGATTCCAGTGGCGGTTTTTCAACCGACGGGTCAGGTTCAGGCGAGGCATCAAGCAGCAGGCGGGTATAGGGGTGTTTGCGCTCGGATATGACCTTCTCGGTCGGCCCCACCTCGACAATCTCACCCAGATACATGATCGCGGTGCGGTCAGCGACGTAGCGGATGGTGGGCAGGTCATGGCTGACATAGACAAACGAGATACCCATCTCATCGCGGAAATGGCGCATCAGGTTCAGCACACCGGCGCGGATGGAAACATCCAGCATCGACACCGGCTCATCAGCCACAATAAAGCGCGGCTCCAGCACGATGGCGCGGGCGATGGCGACGCGCTGGCGCTGGCCGCCAGACAACTCATGCGGGAAACGCTCCATATAGGTGTCAGCTGGTTTCAGCCCCGCGCGCTCCAGCGCCTGCACCACCCGTGCACGGCGCGCGCCCCCCTTCGCAAGCCCGTGAATTTTCAGCGGTTCGCCGACGATATCCTGAATGGTGAAGCGCGGGTTGAGGGTTTGGTAGGGATCCTGAAACACCATCTGTGCGCGGCGGCGGAAGGCTTTGAGCGCAGTGCCTTTCAGATGCGCGATATCATCGCCCTCAGACACGATGCGCCCGGCGGTGGGTTCCTGCAACCGCACCAGCATCTCGCCGGTGGTGGTTTTGCCCGACCCGGACTCGCCCGCGATGCCCAGAATTTCGCCCTCTTGCAGCGTCAGGTCGATGCCATCGACGGCACGAACCGCGCTGACGGATTTGCCAAAGAAGCTGCCCGGAAGGGGGAAATGCTTGACCAGCTTTTCAATCGACAGCACCTCGGCGCTTTGCTTGCGCTGTGTGCGGGTGGCGACAACCACTTCCTCATTCAGGCGGCGGCCCACTTCGGCCCATGCCTGATTGGTGGCGGCCGTCTGGCGGAATTCCTCAACCTTATCAGGATAATGGCACGCGGCCAACCGGCCGGGGCCAACTGCGTGCTGCGCCGGCTCCTCGGCCCGGCAGCGATCCGTCGCAAAGGGGCAACGTTCGGCGAAACGGCAGCCCGGAGGCGGGCGCAGCAAGTTGGGCGGGGTGCCGGGGATCGAAATCAGCTCGCGTTGCGCACCTTCGAGCGTGGGAAACGCGTTGGTCAGGCCCATGGTATAGGGGTGGAATGGGGCGCCGAACACTTGCCGGACCGGCCCGGTTTCCATGATCTTGCCGCCATACATGACCGCAACACGGTCACAGGTCTGCACCACGACCGAGATGTCATGCGTGATGAACAGCAAAGCCATCCCGCGTTCGCGCCGCAGCCGCGCCAGCCGCGACAGGATCTGCGCCTGCGTCACCACATCCAGCGCGGTGGTGGGCTCATCCGCGATCAGCAGTTGCGGTTGCAGGGCCATGGCCATGGCGATCACCGCGCGCTGTTTCATGCCGCCCGACATCTCATGCGGATAGGCGCGCAGGCGTGACGGGTCGATGCCCACGGCGCGGAACAGCTCTTCGGCGCGCGCCCAGCCTTCGGCCTTGTCGATCTTGATATGGGCCTGCATCGCCTCGAGGATCTGGTCGCCCACCCGGTAAACCGGATCAAGCGCATTCATCGCCGCCTGTGAAATCCAGGCGATCTCCTTCCAGCGCACGCGGCGCATGTCTTCGCCCTGAAGCGGCACCAGATCGCGGCCATTGAAATCCATCTGCCCGCGCGGGATGTCGCCGTTCGGCGGCAGCAGTTTCAGCATGGCCTTGGCGGCGGTCGTCTTGCCGCAGCCGGATTCGCCCACCAGCCCCAGCGCCTCGCCGGGCGCGATGGTGAAATCAATCCCGTCCACCGCGCGCACCGGCCCGGCACCCGTGCGGTAGTGGATCGCCAGATCGCGCACATCGAGAAGGTTTTTCGCCGCCATATCTTTCATTGACGCGCTCTCAGTCTGGGGTTGGCGACCACTTCCAGCGACCGCGAGATGAAGAAGACCGACAGAACCGTGGTCATGATGAAGATGCCCGGCGGCAGGTTCCACCACCACGCGGTGCGCCACGCGCCTGACAGGCGGGCGTCATGCAGGATGCCGCCCCAGCTGATCGAATGCGGCGGGCCAAGGCCCAGGAACGACAGCGTGGCCTCGGCGATGATGGAGACGCCGACGATGATGGCGAGTTCCAGAAACACCAGCGGCATCACATTGGGGAAGATATGCAGATACATGATCCGCAGATCAGACGCCCCCGCCACCCGCGCCGCTTTCACAAACGGGCGTTCACGCAAACTCAGAACCTGCGATCGGATCAGCCGCGCAACTGTTCGCCAAGTCAGCAGCGACACCGCCAGAATGACGATCAGCAGGCTGGGCTGGAACAAGAGCACAAGGATCAGCGCAAACGGCTCGAACGGAATGCCATACATGACATCAACGGTGCGCATCAGAATGGTCTCGGTCCGGCCTCGGTAATAGCCCGCGATCAGGCCGACATTGGTGCCGATCAGCACAACCAGCGCCGCGCCCAGAAAACCCACCAGAAGGGCGATGCGGCTGCCGTGCACGTTCTGACTGAACAGATCGCGCCCCAGATGGTCGGTGCCGAACCAATGTTCACGCGAGGGGGGGGCAAGGCGGGTGACAAAGCGGTCTGACCCCAGCGCCAGCCAGCTGTCGCCTTCGATCAGAAGGGCGCGCAGGTGGCGTTCGCTCTCTGTCGGAACAATCTGCCAGGCGGCACCATCCCATTCCATGATGATGCCATTGCGCCCGGCAGCTACGGCGCGGCCCGCGTCATCTATCCAACCGGTGCGCAGGGCGCGGGTGTCGGGGGCGGGGTCGGTGACCCATTGCGCATCGGGGGTGTCGCGGCGCAAAAGCGTGCCACGCTCACCCGTCACCAGCGCGGCCCCGCCCGGCGCGATGTGGATGTGGTTCAGATCGCGGCTGGAGCCGAGGCGCTCCAGCGCAGCCTCATTAGTGGCCGGATCATAGCGCACGGCCAGACCACGTTCACCCACCGCCAGCAATGTGCCATCACTGTCCAGCCCGACCGAGCGCAGCGCAAAGCCACGGCCCACGGGGCTGGCGATTTCTTCAATGGTGCCGGTCGCGGTATCAAAGCGCCAGATTTCCTCGCCCGCGCCGACGATCAGTGCAGCAGCCGCATCAATCCACGCCACGCCTTGCAGATTGGCGGGGGTGGGCGCGTCGATGATGCGCCAATCAGTGCCCGTGCGCTGCAAGACCGTGCCGCCCGCGCCGACAACCAGCGCGCGGCCATCCGGTTGCAGGGCGACGGCGTTCAGGTCAGCCTCAACCGGGACGTCAACCCGCACCCATTCGCCACCCTCGCGCGACCAGACGGTGCCTTGCCGTCCGACAACCAGCGCCACTGCCCCCATGCTTTCGGCGTCATTGAGCGCAAGCGGGCCAAGGCTTTCTGACAGCTCCCACACATCCGCACCGCGTGTCAGGACCGAACCATCCTCAATCTCGTTGATATGGCGCGGGTTGTGTGTGGACAGAAATGGCGCGAACAGAGCCATGACAATGATGAAGCTGAGCACACACAGGCCAATTACCGCAAGCCGGTCTTGCAGCATCAGCTTGAGCGGGCCAGCGGCGGCGCGCAGGAAGGGGGGCATGGTCATCGGAAGCTCACCCTTGGATCAAGCGTGGTGTAAAGAATATCAACAAACAGGTTCAACGTGATCACAAACGCCGCCATGATCAGAAAGCTGGCCTGTGCCAGCGGGAAATCCGAAGTGCGCACGGCATTGAGGATTTCACGGCCCAGACCGGGCCATGAAAACACCACTTCAACCACCACCTGCCCACCGGCCGCCAGCCCGATGGTAACAGCAAGCTGCGTGACGACCGGCAACAGCGCGTTGCGGGCGGCGTGTTTGTAGAGGATATCGCGCTCGCGCAGGCCCTTGGCGCGGGCCATCTCGATAAAATCCTCGCCATACACTTCCAGCATTGTGTTGCGCATGATCAGGAGTGGCGAACCAAGATAATAGAGCGCCACAATCATCACCGGCAGGATTGCGTGCCACAGAAAATCCAGCGTCAGAACCTTGTCCCAGAAGCCCGTAGCGTCATACGGCAAGGTGCGCATGCCACTTGTCGGCAAGATGGACAGCATCACGCCGAAGACCAGGATGGCGATCATCCCGGTCCAGAACATCGGCGCCGAGCGAAACATGAGGCCAAAGAAAATCCCCGCCGTGTCCACCCGTGACCCGCGCCGCCATGACAGCCAGGCCCCCAGCGGCACACCGATCGCATAGGCGATGACGATGGCGGCCAGCATCAGGATCATGGTGTTGGCCAGCCGTTCCCAGACGATCTCGGACACCGGCGCGCGGTAGCTGAACGAGGTGCCGAATTCGCCCTGAACGGCATTGGTCAAAAATAGCACGTACTGCCGCCATAACGGCTCTTCGAGGCCAAACTGCGCGCGCACGGCGGCGCGCTGCTCAGGGTTCAACCCTTCGGTGATAAGTGCCGCCGTAGGGTCCGGAAGGCCCATGCGGAACAGGAAAAACAGGATCGTAGCAATGATCCAGAGCGAGAAGATCGCCTGAAGCACCCGCTTGATCAGATAGCTGCGGCGCGACATCGCCGGTTCCTTTCCGGTACCCACCCTGCCAGCTTGTCAGGGTGCTCTGAAAGCAGAAAACCCCGCCGCAAAGAGCTGCGGCGGGGCGTTGCAAGGAAAGGTGATTACCGGACCAGACGGCCTTCGGAATCCCAGGAATAGCCAGCGCCTTCAAGTTCGGAGCGCGCGGCATCCATGTCGAACTCGAAGCGTTCGACAAACGGGTTATGCCAGTAGGCATTGACCGGGGCGACAACGGTGGTGCCCACCTCGCCACGACCATCCAGCAGCACATTGACCATCCGCTCACGGTCCATCGCATAGGTGAGCGCGCGGCGCACGGCGACATCGTCAAAGGGTGCGCGACGGGTGTTGAAGGTCATGTGGAAGTAGCCGAAGTCCGGCACGGACACGACGGTCAGATCATCATTGCCTTCCGCCAGCGGGATCTGCCCCGGCTCCATGCGCCAGGCGGTCATGTCGATCTGGCCGGTTTGCAGGGCGGTAAATACACCCTCGGCATCGGCGTAGATGACGAACTCCACCCCATCGACCGAGATGTTGTCGGCGTAGAAGTGATCGCTGTTGGTTGTCAGCGACATGAACTCGCCACGGTCGTAGCGGTCATAGACAAAGGGGCCGGAACCGACAGTGGGGATCTGATCTGGCGTCAGGTCTTCGGGGTTCTCGATGCCTTCCCAGATATGCTTGGGCAGGATCGGGATCTGGCTGAGTGTGATGGTGGCGAAGGGTGCCGAAGGCTCGGACAGGTTGAAGCGCACTGTCAGATCGCCCGTCACCTCGACCGATTCCACCGGCGCCAGATAGGCGTTGAAGTAGCTGTATTCGCTGTTCATGTAGTAATCAAAGGTGAAAGCCACATCTTCGGCGGTCACCGGCTCGCCGTCATGGAACAGCATGCCTTCGCGCAGGGTCACGTCAATGGTGACATCATCCACTGCATCAACCGAAGTGGCGGCCCATGGCTGCGGCTCCACATCGGGGGTCAGGCGCACAAGGCGGTCATAGTACAGGCGCATCCACTTCCAGCCCCATACCGAGGTCGAGGCCAGCGGGTTCACGTTGTCAGGCTCCTGCGGGCCACCGATGCGCAGCGTGGCGCGATCACCCACTGGCTCAGCTTCCAGCGGCACCCATTCGGAATAGAGCCCTTCACCGGCCATGGCGTTCATGTTGGTGAAGGTGGTGTTGTTATAGGCCACCACCTCATCGCGGTGAAACAGCACCACGACCGGGACATCCGGCATATAAAGTTCCTGCATCTCATGCACGATGTCGCGGCGCGCCTCGACATCGAACTCGCGCGACTGGGCATCATAGAGCGCATCATAATCGGGGTTGTCATAACCACCCGGATTGTTCGCGCCCATCGCGCCCTGTCGGCTGTCCAGCGTACCCAGGAAGAACTGCGGGTCAAGCCGGTCTACGCGGCCAGACCAGCCCAGAATCGTGGTGTCAAAGTCCTGTTCAGAATAGAAACGGTCCAGCAGGGTGCGGAACTCAAGCGGAGACACCGTGACATCGAGTCCCAGTTCGCGCCAGGCATCAGCAATGATGAATGCCCCTTCATAGCGGATCGGATCATAAGACTCGGTTGTGGTGTAAATCTCGACCGGCGGCACGCGCTCTTGCGCCATGGCCGGTGCGGTTGCGCCCAGCATCGCCGTAATGGCAGTGCAGGCAAGAAGATGGCTGGATTTCACGGGAGCCTCCCTAGGCTTTTTTCGTTGAACGCCGCAGACGATAAGAAAATGTCAGAACCGGTGCGCGCACCGTTGATTGCAAAAGAATGCGACTGTTGTCAGGCTAGGACGACCCGGGGGCTGCGGTCAAGCCCGGGCAGTGAAACTGCCCGCACGCCGGTCTACAGCCATCGGCCAGTGGCATCCGACCGCAAAACGGGTTCCCCCGGTTGGCAGGCACCGCCGAAAACCGCCGCGAGCAGAGCCCACGGCGGCATATCAGAGCAGATGATGAGGTCAGCCCGGTCCGGTCACGGCCCCATGAAGCGGCGGATGGCGATATTGGTGCCTTGTTGCCCGCCGGTGCCCGCCGCCGTGGTCCAGACCACGAAGACATGGCGCGTAGTGCCCACCCGGCTCACCGCCGGTTCGGACTGGTTACGGGCCGTCGTACTGTTGGCCAGTTCCGGTGACCCGATGGGCTCACCATCGCGACCCACAAACTGCAGCCAGATCCCGTCTTGCGCGCCGTCGGGCGCCGTCCAGACGGTTGCCAGGCCCATCCGCCGCAGCCCGGTAATCGCTGGTGTGCGCTGATCGCCGGCCCTCACCCGCTCCATATGCAACACACTACCCCAATGCCCGCCGCGCTGGCGCATCCGCTGCACCATCGCGCTGTAGGGGCCCGCCTGCGCCGGGCGGTCGCTGGCGTCATAGGTCAGTGCAAACTGGCCGTTGAGCAGCGCCGCGACCCGCACATGCGGCGTTTGCTGGCTGCCCGCCTCGCCCACCAGAATCTCGTCGCCCGCGCGCACCCCATTCAGGCCGACCCGTTGAGCATAGGCCGCATGGCCCCGGTCTGACGGCCCGGCCCAACTCACCACGATATCCCCGCCCTCCTGAACGGCTACATCCGGGGCAAGCTGATCGCCGGTGGTCGTCTGGTTGACCACGACCTCGCCACTGCGCGGCGCGCCC
>JAFIEK010000057.1 GCA_020832545.1 Pararhodobacter sp.
CTTTTCATCTTGCCGAAAATACGCGCGGGGGTGAATGGCCGCAGGCCAGAGGGGGCGGCAGCCCCCTGCGCCGGGGCGAAATCAGCGAGAGGCGAGGCATGGGCATGTTTGAAATCTTCATCTGGGCGGGGGCGATTGTGACGCTGGCGGGCGTGGCGGGGCTGGTTGCCTGCATCGTCTATGTAATGCGCGTGCGCCGTGCGGGATTGAGCGAGGTGGACCTGCGCGCCCGCCTTCAGCGCGGCGTGGTCTGGAACATGGTCGCGTTGTTTGTGTCGGTGATCGGTTTGATGCTTGTGGTGGTCGGCGTTTCGCTGAACTAGCGCGGTTTTCAGCCGGCAGGGGGCTTTGCCCCTTCTGACCTGCGGCCATTCCCCGGCCTCACCACGGGCTCGGCGTTCACGGCTGAGGCCGAGACTACGGGCGCGTTGCGTTCAGTCCGTGTTGAGATCCTCGAAGCGCCAGCTCTGGCGGATCAACTCGTCGATCAGGGGGGCGGGGTGCCAAAGGTCCGGGGCCAGCGGGGCCGCCTGTTGCAACAAATGGCGCAGCACCAGCGGGCCCATGCCATCGGCTTCGGCCATCGGACCGCCGCGCCAGTTGGGGTAGCCCGCGCCCAGCACCATGGCGATATCGATATCCGAGGGGCGCAGCGCCTGCGCTGTCTCCAGCAGATGCGCCCCGGCGTTGATCAGCGCGAGCAGGATCAACTGCTCTGCAGGTAGCGGCAGATCGACGGGCAACGGCAGGTCCGTGGCGGCTGCGGGGGGCTGAACCGGGTCCGGGGTTTCAGGCATCAGCGCGGCGGGGGGCAGCAGGCCGCAGTCGCGCAGGGCCTTTGTGGGCACCCCCAACGTAGCAAGACGCGCGGCCGCATGCCGCGCCGCGCTCAGCAGCGGCGGAATCAGCGCCGCTGTACCCGCGCGCAGGGGCGTCAGGTGCAGTGCCAGCACCATCTCGGTTGCCGCAGCGGCGCAATGCGGGGCCAGCCCGGGCGGTACGACCAGTTCAACGAGTTGGGGCAGTCCCGTGCGCCCGCGCACCGGGGCGGGCATGAGTGACATCGCCCGCTCGGGCCGTGTCAGGGCCGGGACCGGCGCATTCCAGATCAGAAGCGGGCAGGCGGTGGGCAGCGCGGCTTCCAGTTCCTCCGCCAGCCCGGCCCCGGCCAGCGCCAACCCCGCCGGGGCACCGGGGTCCGCGGTCTGCGCGCCGGAGAGGCGCGCCCAATCGGCATCAGAATCGCTTTGTGCCAGTTGCCCGGCGGCGACGGCGGCAAGCTGGGCCTCGGCCACCGCTTCCAGCGTGGCGGTCAACTGGTCATTGTCCCACATGATCAGCGCGACCCGTTCGCCTGCGCGCAAAAGCGGCGGGACCAGCAACACGGCTTCCGCCGGGGACAGCGCCACAGCGATTGGTCCGGTCCGGGGCGGTCGCGGGCCGTCGGTGCGGGCTTCAGGCGTGTCGAGCACCCGGCGGGCGGCGCGGGCCAGATGTGCCAGCGCCCGGGCCGCAGGGGCGGTGGCGCAGTCGCGGGCCAGCACCGCGTCGAATTCAAGTGCCTGTTCAGGCGGCAGAAGCTGCGCGGCCTCGATCACGTCAATTATCTGTGCCTGATGGTGGCGGTGGGTGGGCAGGTGGTGCGGCAGCGCCGCGCGCGCGGCGGCGACCCCGGCGCGAAAGCCCGGTGCATCCTGCAAGCCGGGTACAGACGGGCCGGACGGCACTGCCATCGCCAACGCCTGCGCCCGTGCGATGGCGGCGGGCAGCAGGCCCTCGGGCTCGATCGCGTCGATCAGCCCTGCGGCCAGTGCGGCATTGGCGGGCATCGGCGTCTCGCGCGCCAGAAAAGCCAGCGAAGTCCTTGCCCCCACCTGCCATGCCAGCCGCACCGCGCCGTTGCCCGGCGGCATCCGCGCCAGACGGGTTTCCGGAAAGTGCAACGCCGCGCGCGGATCGGCCAGACGCATCTGCGCCGCCAGCGCCAGCGCCAACCCGCCTGACGTCACCCGCCCGTGCAGCGCACAGATCACCGGGCGCGGGCTGTCGGCGACATGGCGGCACAGCCGGTTCACCGCATCAAGAATCGGTGGCTCGGGCGTGGGCTCGGGGCCGGGCGGCGGCAGGTCGGCATGCGGGCCGGCACAGAAATCGGGGCCGCGCGCGGTGATTACAACCGCCCGTACGCCTCCATCTCGCAGCGCTGCCGCCAATGCGCGCTCAAGCGCCTGCACCAGATCATGTGTGAACCGGTTGCCACCGGGCCCGGCCAGCGTGAGTATGGCGATGCCATCCTGCGTGCGCCGTTGCACATAGTCCTCGGGCGCTCCGGCACCGCGCAGTGTTTCGGGTGCATTGTGTTGCTGCTCCGGGCCTGCGCCGTGATCCTCGTGCAATGCCTCCTCCCTTGCGTTAGTTCAGGGCATTAGACGCATCCCCGCGCGGTTTGGCAAGAACCCGGCAGACGGAATCACCGCTTGAGCCACAATGGCCTTGGCGGTTGTCTTCACAGCGCGCGGGCGCAGGCCGCGCAGAAGGGTGTCGCGGGCAGCAGATCCAGCCGCTCCTGCTCGATCGCCGCGCCGCATTTGGTGCAAAACCCGTATTCCCCGGCGCGGACACGCGCCAGCGCCGCCTGGATCATGCGGATCTCATGAACCCCGTCCTCGCCAAGGGCCGTCAAGGCCTCATCCTGCTCGCGCTCGGTGGCCAGTTCCTCCCAGTCCTTGCTGTCATGCGACAAGAGTTCTTTTTCGATTCCGTGCAGTCGGGTGTCCAGTTCGGCCAGGCGGTCCATGAGTTGTGCCTTGCGGCGGTCAATCTCGGACTGGGGCAGGGTGGTCATGTCGGGTTCCTCCTTGATGTTGCAAGCACATTACCGCAGCTTGCACACGGTTTGGATGATGCAGGTCAATAAAACACATTCACAACTTGCAATATGATTTTTATCGTCTATATTGCCCTCAGCATACAGCATTGGAGAGTGAACCATGAAACCTGAGATCTTTGCCTTCTTCGACGAGGACACCTTCACCGTCACCTATGTCGTGCGCGACCCGTCATCAGCAAAAGCGGCGATTGTCGATTCGGTTCTGGATTTTGACTATGCATCGGGCCGGACTGACACCCGTTCGGCCGATGCGGTTATCGCCTTTGTCAAAGACAAGGGGTTCGAGGTGGAATGGCTGCTGGAAACCCATGTTCATGCCGATCACCTGTCGGCAGCCCCCTACATCCAGCGCGAGCTGGGCGGCAAGATCGCAATTGGCGAGAACATCCGCATCGTGCAGGACACCTTTGGCAAGGTCTTCAATGAGGGCACCGAGTTCCAGCGCGACGGCAGCCAGTTCGACGCGCTGTTCAAGGAGGGGGACAGCTTTCATATTGGCCAGCTTCGCGGCGACGTGATGCACACGCCGGGCCATACGCCCGCCTGCCTGACCTATGTGATTGGCGACGCAGCCTTTGTCGGCGATACGCTGTTCATGCCCGACTTCGGAACCGCACGCTGCGACTTTCCCGGCGGATCAGCCGAGGTAATGTGGGATTCGATTCAGCGGATCATGGCACTGCCTGATGAGACCCGCATTTTTGTGGGGCATGACTATAAGGCCGAAGGGCGCGATGACTACGCCTGGGAAACCACAGTGGGCGCGCAGAAGGCGATGAACAAGCATGTAGGCGAGGGCAAGTCGAAGGAAGACTTTGTGCGCGCCCGCACCGAGCGCGATGGCCAGCTGGCCATGCCGCGGCTGATCATTCCCTCGCTGCAGGTCAACATGCGCGCGGGCCAGATGCCCAAGGCTGAAGAGAATGGCGTGAGCTACCTCAAGGTGCCGGTCGATACCCTCTGACCGCTTGCCAGGCTGCGTGCCGCGCCCCCGGGGATCGGGGGCGCGGTACTTGAGGCTGCGAAGCGGCACACAATCAAACCCTGCGATGACAGGGAAGAAACGGGAAGATGAACATGGAAATGGATTGGATTTGGGGCCTCGTCGGGGGCCTGATGATCGGTTCTGCGGCGGCGGTGTTTCTGCTGGTGAATGGACGGATCATGGGGGCGTCAGGGATTGTCGGCGGATTGGTAGATCGATCTGGCTGGGGAACCTGGGCCGAGCGACTGGCCTTTGTCGCCGGGCTGGTAGCAATACCGGCGCTGATGCGCCCGCTTTTTACCGGCGACATCAGTACGCATATCACATCAAACCTTTGGGTCGTGATCGCGGCGGGGTTGCTGGTCGGGGTGGGTACGCGGCTGGCCAATGGATGCACATCCGGGCATGGCGTCTGCGGGATCTCGCGGTTTTCGCTGCGCGGCATGGGGGCAACGGTGTTCTACCTGCTGGCCGGCGGGCTGGCAGTGGTTGTGTTCAGACATGTGCTGGGGGTGATCTGATGTTGCGCAATGTATTTGCTTTTCTCGCCGGTGGCCTGTTTGGCGCGGGTCTGCTGGTCTCGGGGATGACCAACACCGAAAAGGTGCAGGGCTGGCTGGATATCTTTGGCGCCTGGGACCCGACGCTGGCCTTTGTGCTGGGCGGCGCGATCCTGCCGATGACAGTGGCGTGGAACATCGCCGCACGCCGGGCCCGGCCCGCGCTGGGTGGCGAAATGCCGGGCAAGCCGGGCGCAGAGATCGATCGCAACCTGGTGATCGGATCGTTGATGTTCGGTGCGGGTTGGGGGCTGGCGGGGCTGTGCCCGGGTCCGGCGGTGGCCTCGATCAGTTGGGGCGGGCTGGGCGGTGTGGTCTTCCTGCTGGCGATGATCGGCGGTATGGTCGTGGCACCCGCAGCGCGACGACAGCTTGACAGCATGGCCACCGCGCTCGGCAGTCAAAGTTCAAATTCTGGAGCATGAGGCAGATCACCATGGAAATCCGTCCGCTCAGCAAAAGCTATGCTGTGAGCCCACAGATCACCACCGAGGACATTCCCGCGATTGCCGGGGCAGGCTATGCGGTGGTGATCTGCAACCGGCCTGATGGCGAGGTTGCTGAACTTCAGCGCGCACAGGCGCTGAAAGCCGCCGCCGAGGCTGCGGGTCTGGAGTTTGTCTTCAACCCGGTGGTGCCGGGCGGGCTGACGATGGACAACGTCAGCCTGCAACGCAGCGCCATCGACGCCGCCACGCAGGAGGGCCAGAAGGTGCTGGCCTATTGCGCCTCGGGCAACCGCTCGTCGATTGTTTGGGCGCTGGCCCATGCCGGCCGTCAGCCCACCGATGACCTGATCGCGGCGGGTGCACAATACGGCTACCAGACCGCGCAGTTTCGTGATCTGATCGAACGCCTCGCCGCCGAATAGATTGCAAGGGCGCATGAGCAGCTCAAAGGGCGGGCCTTTTGGCCCGCCCTTCTGCCGTATCGCCCTTGCGTTGGTTTCAGCGCCCCCGGATCCTCGGATCGAGCGCATCGCGCAGGCCGTCGCCGACATAGTTCACCGACAACACCGTCAGCGAGATGAACAGCCCCGGCAGGATCGCACGCGAGGGGTATTGCTGCAGATAGTCAATCCCGTCGCTCACCAGCCGGCCCCAGGTGGGAAAATCCGGCGGAAAGCCCAGGCCGAGAAAGCTGAGCGCGCTCTCGGTGATGATGGCCGTGGCGATCATCAGCGTGGCCGAGACCATCACCGGCGACAGCACATTGGGCAGCACATGGCGCGAGATCACTCGCCGGGGTGGCGTGCCGATCGAGCGCGCGGCCAGCACATATTCGCGTTCTTTCAACGCCAGCACATCGCCGCGTACAATCCGCGCGGTCTGCATCCAGCTGGTCACGCCGATCGCAGTGACGATCAGGATGAACATCCCCAATTCAACGCCGAACATTGATGACAGCCTTTGGCGAAACAGCATCGACATCACCAACAGAAGTGGCAGCAGCGGCAGCGCCAGAAACAGGTCGGTCATGCGCATCATCAATCCGTCGATGCGCCGAAAATACCCCGCCACCACGCCGATCAGCGTGCCCAGGAGCACCGACAGCACCATCGCGGCCATGCCCACCGCCAGCGACACCTGCCCGCCCTTCATCATCCGCGCCAGCATGTCGCGGCCCAGCTGGTCCGTGCCCAGCGGGTGCGTCCAGCTGAAGCCCTGATTGCGTTCGCGGATGTTGATATAGGTGGCGTCATGGATCCACAGCCAAGGGCCAAGGAAGCAAAAAAGCACAATCGCCACAAAGACGATCATTCCCACCAGCGCGCCCTTGTGGGTCTTGAACTGGTCCCAGACATCCCACCAGTGGTTGCGGGGCGGGCGGAATGCGGCGGCGGCCGTTTCAGGGGCGGGCGTGTCAGTCATAACGGATTCTCGGATCGAGGATGGCGTAAAGCAGATCGGCGATCAGGTTGAACAGCACAATCAGGATGGCGAACACGACAGAAAGCGTCAGCACCATGGGGATATCCGAGGCATAGATCGCCGTGATCAGCAACTGCCCCAGCCCGTTCACCCGGAAAATCTGCTCGGTGATGATGGCCCCGGTAAAGACCGTCGGAATACCCAGCGCGATCACTGTTACCACCGGAATGAGCGAGTTGCGCAACACATGCACCAGTACCACGATGCGCTCGGTCATGCCCTTGGCGCGCGCTGTGCGCACATAGTCCTGGGTCATGTTGTCCAGCATCGAGGCGCGCATGTAGCGGCTGATCTGGGCGGCATTGAAAAGCGTCAGCACGAAGACCGGCATCGCCATTTGGCGCACCTGTTTCCAGAACGTCTCCCAGTTGGTCACATTCAGCGTGGTGTCGTAGATGATCGGAAACCAGCCCAGCCAGACCGCGAAAATCAGGATCAGCAGCGGCCCGGTGAAAAACGTCGGTAGCGAGAACCCGACCATCGAGATGAAGCTGCCGGTCTGGTCGAACCAGCTGTACTGCCGATAGGCCGAATAGACACCGATCGGCACCGCCAGAAGCACGCCGAAGAGATAGGCCAGCCCCACCACCCACAGCGTTTGCGGCATGCGCTGGATAATGATGTCAGAAACCGGCGAACGGGTCTGCCAAGACAGGATGCGCTGCCCCTCGATGGCGATATCGAGGCCTGTGAAGCCGGCAATCACGTGGCTGGGCTCAACTATGGTGAACAGATAAAGCCATTTGTAGAAGCGGATATACCACGCCTCGCCTAGACCCAGCGCGATGCGCATTTCCTGGCGCACCTCGGGCGGGATCGACAGGGGCATATCCGAGAGCGGGTCGCCGGGTGACAGCTCAAGCAGCAGGAAGATCACCAGCGAGATGAACAGAAGCGTCGGGATCGCCAGAAGCAATCGTCGCAAGGTGTAGTTGAACATGAAGCGGCGCGCCTTGGTTCAGCGGTCTCGATGAAAAGCGAAAAGGGTCGAAAAGTAAACAGGGCAGGCTGCCCCGGATATGCCGGGGCAGCCCAGTGTCAGATCATTCGGTCCGATGCCAGTCGGCGATGTTCCACAGTTCCACATCCCAGGTGTTGAGCAGCGTACCACCCAGCGTGCTGGCAATGGCCGAGACACGGCCACGGTGCACCAGCGGCAGCAGGACATAGTTCTGCATCAGGATATCGTTGAGTTCACGGCCAATGCGGGCGCGCTCTTCGATGCTGGCGGTCTGCGACAGTTGCTGATGCAGGGCGTCATATTCCGGGTCACAGAAGCGGGGAATGTTCTCGCCCTGCCACTGGGTTGCCGGGCGCGGCTCACGGCCGCAAAGGTAGGCGCCCAGATACTGCTCGGGGTCGGTGCCGGGGAAGTTGTTGGCATACATCTCGACATCGGCGCTGAAGCGCTGGAAGGTGTCGGGCGAACCCGGATCACCGCCAAAGAACACCGAAGCATTGATGTTGCGCAGATTGGCCTCGACGCCGATTTCACGCCACCACTGCTGGATCAACGCCTGGAAATCCTGGCGCACAGCGTTGGTGGAGGTCTGGTAATCCAGCACCAGTCGCACGCCATCCTTGACGCGGATGCCGTCGGCACCGACTTCCCAGCCGGCCTCGTCAAGCAGTTCGCGCGCACGGTCCTGATCCTGCACAAGGCAGTCGTCATTGGCGTCCGAGGCGAAGGCAGGCGGGGCGGGGACCAGGTTGCAGGTCGGCAGGCCCATCTGGCCAAAGCCGATCTCGACCAGCAGATCGCGGTCGATGGCGCGGCTCAGCGCCTCGCGTACGCGAATATCCGTCAGGATCGGGTGCGGAGCTTCGCGGGTAGAGCGGATATCGGCGGGCAGGTCCGGCGAGGGGTCGGTCAGGTTGATCTCGATCCGCTCGACAAGCGTGCCGAAGGCTGCAACCGGCTCACCACGTCCGCCGCGCGCCATAGTGGCGATCACGTCAGGCGCAAGCTGCAGGTTCCAGGCGTAATCCATCTCGCCGGTTTCCATCACCGCACGTCCGGCCGAGGCTGCGTCGCCGCCGCCCTTGAAGGTGACGGTGGCGAAATACGGGCGATCAGGCTCGCGGTAGTTCTCATTGGCGACAAGCGAGATCACGTCATTTGGCCGGAAATCATCAACCACGAAGGGGCCGGTGCCGATGGGGTAGAAATTGGCCTCGGTGCATTCGGGCGCGCGCGGGCCAAGACAGTCCGCGAACTGCGCGGCCTGGATGATCGGCGAATAGCCGGTCACAAAGGGCCCATAGGGTACCGGCATCGGCACTTCGAAGTTCACGCGGATGGTGCGGTCATCCACCGCCTCGACCGAGGCGACATCGTTGAAGAACCGGCGCTGCGCGCAACCGCCTTCAGGATGCATGCAGTATTCGGCACTGAACACGGCGTCAGACGCAGTCAGTTCCGTGCCATCTGACCACAGAAGACCCTCGCGCAGCACCCAGGTGATGCTCATCAGGTCTTCGGCCACGCCGCCGTTCTCCACGGTTGGAATGCTTTCGGCCAGCCACGGCACCATGACGCCTTCTTCGTTGAAACGCGCCAGCGGTTCCAGAATCAGGCTGGAGGCATCCACATCCTTGGTGCCGCCTGACAGATAGGGGTTCAGGATCGAGGGCGCTTGCCAGTAAATGATGTTCAGATGGCCGCTGGATCCGCGTTCGGCCATGGCCGAAAACGGAATCAGCGCCACCGCAGCGGCAGCCCCCATAAGGGCAATGTTTTGTTTCATGCGTCCTCTCCTTGCTGGATTCGGGTTTGGTTGTGCTCTGGCCTCATGCCGCCGTTCAATGCGGCGGTTCCGGTTTCTTCAAGCAGATGGCAGGCCGCGAAATGGCCCGGCGCATACTCGCGAAAGGCGGGTTCGACCTCGCGGCAGATCTCCATCACCTTGGGGCAGCGGGTGCAGAAATTGCAGCCTTTCGGCGGGTTCGAGGGCGAGGGGACATCGCCTTTCAGCACCACCCGTTCCTTGCGCGTCTCCGCGAACGGGTCAGGCTCGGGCACTGCTGACAAGAGCGCCTCGGTATAGGGGTGCAGTGGGTTGGCATAAAGCGCCGAGACCGGCGCCAATTCGACCAGCTTGCCCAGATACATCACCGCCACGCGGTCAGCGATATGGCGCACCATGCTGAGATCGTGACTGATGAACATGTAGGTCAGCCCGAACTGATCCTGCAACTCCTCCAGCAGGTTGACGACTTGCGCCTGAATCGACACATCCAGCGCCGCGATCGGCTCGTCGCAGACGATGAAGCGCGGGTTCAGTGCCAGCGCGCGGGCAATTCCGATCCGCTGGCGCTGGCCGCCGGAAAAAGCATGCGGGTAGCGGTTGGCATAATCGCGGTTCAGGCCCACGGCATCCATCAGCTCATAAATTCGTTCCAGCTTTTTTGTGCGGGGCCAGTTGGTGTGCTCATCCAGCGGCTCGCCGATGATCGATGCCACGGTCATCCGGGGGTTGAGGCTGGCCTGCGGGTCCTGAAACACCATCTGCATCGAAGGTCGCTTGAGGCGCAGTTTTTCGGGTGAAAGCGTGGCGATATCCTGGCCGTCGATTACCACCGATCCCTCGGTCAGCTCATAAAGCCTGAGCACCGCGCGCCCGCAGGTGGACTTGCCGCAGCCGGATTCGCCGACGATGCCCAGCGTCTCGCCCTCATAGATATCGAACGAGACATCATCAACGGCCTTCACATCGCCCACCTGACGGCGCAGCAGACCGCCGAAGATGGGGAAATAAAGCTTGAGGTTCTTCACTTCGACCAGTTTGCGGCGCTGTGTGGCAGGGTTGGTGGGCGTGTCGCGCGCAGACTCGGGGGGCAGTGCGGCGGTCATATCGGGTGCAGCAGTCATGGCGTGGCCTCATGATGGTCCCAGTGGCACGCCACATCATGCCCGTTGCCGATGGGCCGGCGGGCGGGGTTTTCCTGTGCGCAGCGGGTGAAGGCATGGGTGCAGCGGGCGCGGAACGGGCAGGCGGTGGGGTGCGCGGCCAGCATCGGCGGCTGCCCCTCGATCACGCGCAGCTTCTCGTCGCGCGCGCCGTGCAGCTTGGGCACGGTCTTCAGCAGCGCGCGGGTATAGGGGTGCGCAGGGTTGCGGAAAATCTCGCGCACGGGGCCCTGTTCCACAACCTGACCGCCATACATCACCATCACCCGGTCAGCGATGCCCGCAATCACGCCCAGATCATGGGTGATCCAGATGATCGCCATGCCCAGCTTCTGGCGCAGCTCTTTCACCAGTTCCAGAATCTGCGCCTGAATGGTCACATCCAGCGCGGTGGTCGGTTCATCCGCGATCAGAACCTTGGGGTCGCAGGCGAGCGCGATGGCGATCATCACCCGCTGGCGCATACCGCCGGAAAACTGGTGCGGATAATCCTTCAGCCGTCGCTCGGCATCCGGAATACCGACAAGCTGAAGCAGTTCAATTGCACGCGCTCTCGCCCGGCTGCGGCTCATTCCCATGTGCTTGCGTAGCGGCTCCTTGATCTGGAAGCCCACGGTGAACACCGGGTTGAGGCTGGTCATGGGGTCCTGAAAGACAAAGCCCACCTCGCGCCCACGCACCGCGCGCAACTCTTCGGCGCCGCTTTTCAGCAGGTCGCGCCCGCCCAGCATAACCTGGCCTTCGACGATCTCGGCAGGAGGCATCGGCAGCAGGCCCAGAAGTGACATCATCGTCACCGACTTGCCTGAGCCGCTTTCGCCGACCACACCCAGCAACTCACCGGGTTTCAGGTCAAAACTGACCGAATTGACAGCATGAATGTCGCCCGCACGGGTGCGGAACACGGTTTTCAGGTTCTTGACATCAAGAACGGGCAAGGCCCCATCGGGCATATGTCCCTCCCCAGGGATTATTGTATTTTGGGGATCGATCTTGCGCCGTCCCCTTATTGAGCGCCGACCATTGCAACAAACATCGCACCCGGCAAGCTAAATTTTTGCCTTGCTCAAAGGAAATGTTAACGCTCGCGCAAACTGCCTGCATGTGCAGCAATCGGGCTTGACGCGGGTTGTGCACCGGGATCAGGATGGACTGGTTCTGCCTTACTGACAGGTTCTTCATGCCCAGCCCCGACGTTCTTCTGCCGCGTGCCATTCTGGCGCAGCTGGTTTCCTTTCCCTCGGTCAGCCGTGATACCAACCTGCCGCTGATCGGCTGGGTTGAGGCCTATCTGGCCAGCCACGGCATCGCCAGCACCCGCGTGCCTGCGCCGTGCGGGACCAAGGCGCATCTTTTTGCGCAGGTCGGCCCAGCAGTGGAGGGCGGGGTGGTGCTGTCCGGCCACAGCGATGTGGTGCCGGTGGAAGGGCAGGACTGGTCCAGCGATCCGTGGGAGCTGACCGAGCGCGAGGGGCGGCTATACGGGCGCGGCACCTGTGACATGAAGGGGTTTGTGGCGCTGGCGATCCACGGGCTGGTCAAGGCACGCAGCTGCGATCTGAAGCGCCCACTGCAACTGGCGCTGTCGTATGATGAAGAGGTGGGCTGCATGGCCGTCGCCTCGCTGGTTGAGGCCATGGTGGACAGCCTGCCGCGCGCCTCGGCGGTCATTGTGGGTGAACCGTCGATGATGAAGGTGGTGACCGGGCACAAGGGGGGGCTGGGCTTTGCCATTGATATTACTGGGTATGAGGTGCATTCCTCGCTTCAACCCTACGGCGTGAGCGCGATCATGGAAGGCGCGCGGCTGATCCAGTGGGCCAATGAGCGCAACGCCGAAAACGCCGCCGCCACGCCCTCGGAACTGGCCGCGCCGTTTGACCCGCCCTTCACCACGGTGCATGTGGGCATGATCTCGGGCGGGACGGCGCACAACATTACCGCACGCAAATGCAATTTCGTGCTGTCCTTCCGGCAGGTGCCCGGTGACAGCGGCTGGGACACGCGCTTTGAGGCCATGGTGGCCGAGGTTGAGGCCAAGATGAAAGCCATCCGCCCTGAGGCCGGGATCGCGCTGTCGCGGGTGTTCGATGTACCGGCGCTCCGCCCTGAAACCGATGGCGCCGCCGAAGCACTCGCCCGCCGCGTGACCGGCGACAATGCGCCGAACGTGGTCAGCTACGGCACCGAGGGCGGGCAGTTTCAGGTGCGCGGCTATTCGGCAGTGGTCTGCGGGCCGGGTGATATCGCCCAGGCGCATCAGCCCGACGAATTCATCTCACTGGAGCAGTTCGCCGCCGGTGAGGCCTTTGTTGACCGGCTGATCGAGGACTTGTGCACGGCGTGAGACGGGCAGCGGACCGGATCGGATAAAGGCCGACGGGCAGGAAGCTGAAGCCGTGTCCTGTGCCGCTGACCGGCCTCGCCTGCAGGCCCTGCCAGTACACGCGCACTGACTTCCCGGAAATCGGTTTTGCCTGTCAGAATTTGTTGGTGAAATCCCGCCTGAAAGCCTGTAGGTTTTTGAAGGCGCAACAGCTTCCGAGGGTTCGCTTTGCCATCATAACGCCCGGTCTCAGTAGTGATACCTGAACATGTGTTCGAAGCGTGGACCGCTTTCGAGCAACAATTCTGTTCGCCGGGTGCATGGCTTGAGACCGGATTGGCATTGCAAGCCGTGCTCCCGCACATGATCCCCGATGATCGCGTCCTCCGCCTGACATTCTGCCTTTCCGTACCCTTCAAGGGTGCTCATCGCTGTGGCCCTGGCGAACTTCCGGATGGAAGGCCATGGCATTATGACTGGTATTCAACGCGTTGTCTGGCGGATCGACCCAGTCGGCGCACCACAACCATGGAGACATTGCAGCACCTGCGGGACCGGTCGTCCGTTCCGATCCAGTGGAAAGACCAGATTGAACGCCAACGGGCGGCGGTTGGATGCCTGGCTGATCTACAAATGCGTTTCCTGCGACAAGACCTGGAACCTGCCGCTTTTCGAGCGCGCGGCTGTCTCCATGATTGCTGAAACGGATCTTCAAGCCATGCACAGCAGCGATCCTGCCTGGGTCCGGGCGCGCGAGTTCGATCTTGCCGCACTCCGGCAGCATTGCGAGCGGATCGATATCCCGTCTGACCTGAGGGTAACGAAAGGCATCGAAAGCGCGTGGCCGAAAGCCCGGTCAGTTGCGTGGCTGGTTCTGGAACTCCAGATCATCACGCAACATCCGACCGGGTGGCGATTGGATCGCCTTCTGGCGCGCGAACTCGGGTTTTCACGGTCTGAGCTGAAAGCCATGCAACAGTCCGGTGGCCTGCGGCTTACATCGGCACCCGTCAACATGCTGAAAAAGCCGTTGCGGGGAAACGTCACGGCGCGGTTCATCGCCTCCGGCCTCTCTGAGGGACAACATGCCGCCGTGACGCGAAAGGTGTCGGACGGATGACCGAAATACTGTGCGCCGATCGGGCCGGGCACGGTGCGGGGTGGGTGATTGCATAAAACCCGATTGAACCTTTTCGGTCCAGATCGGCACCTTAGTCGTGAAAGGAGTTGCTATGCAGAACATCACAGGGTTCTTCGGTCTGACCTTCGAGGACCGCATCTTCATCGCCGCCACACCTGAACGGGGTTTCGCCTTCTTCGAGAAGATGGAAGAAAACTATACCCGGTGGCACCCAGACCATATTGCCTTTGAATGGCGCAAAGGGCGCGGGCTGGCGGTTGGCAATGTCTTCTGGTTTGACGAGTGGATTGGCGGCAAGCGAATGGCCAAACAGGTCCGCCTTGTCGAGGTGGTTCCGGCAAGGTTGATGGTATTCGAGCCGACCTTTTGGTTGTTGCGGGCTTTTCTGCCGCGAATGAGTTTTGCCTTCATACCTGAACCCGGCGGCTTCATCTTCGAGGCGAAGATCGTGATGCGGGGAATCGGCGCTTTGGGGCGCAGGCTGAACCGGCGCGATTTCCTCGCCGTCGAGCGGCACATGGCGCAGGAGGGGCAGAACCTGAAAAACCTGCTGGAAACAGGGTCTGCCTGACGGACGAAAATGACTGTGCCCGCGCAGATTTATGCGCGGGCACGTGTCTTTTGCAAATCCACATCCGCCTACTTCTGGTCGAACTGTGCAATGCAATCAGTAAGCCCCCAGAGGTTTGATCCGGAGGCTTCTGTATTTCTTCAGAACCGACGGTTCAGGCCAACGCGCACGCTGTGGAAATCCGGCGTGGCGCGGGTGGTGTGCACGCCATCGGTCAGATTGCGCCCGCGATACTGGGTGTAGCTGTATTCACCGCGCATCGACCAGTTGTTGCCGATCTGCTGCTCATACCCCAGGCCCACCGTGTAGCCCAACCGGTTATAGGTTGAGTTGATGTCCGAGGTCAGACCGTCCGAAGCCGAATACTGGATCCGGCCAACACTGAGACCACCGGCGGCATAGAGCAGGCCATCATTGATCGCCCAACCCACGCGCCCGCGCAGATCTGCGACGGGGTTGATGCGCATGCTGGCGCTGGCCGGGCCATCGGTGATGGCGTCGCGGGTGCGCGTCAGGTTCAGCGCAGCCTCGACACCAAAGACGGTGCTGCCGTTCTGCCAGTTGTAACCACCCTGGACGCCCAGCAAAGCACCGCGCACGCGCATCGTGCCGATCACGCCGGGAGGGGCGGGGGCAAGACGCACACGGTCACGGCCACGGAAGTTGTAGCCCATGGTGAAACCGGCATATCCGCCTTCCCAATGCGCGGCAGTCGCCACCGGGGCCGGCGTGTAAGGTGCCGGAACCGTGGGTTCCATCGGGGCCGGACGCAGAGTGCCGGCCATTGCAGGAAGGGCCACACCGGCCATAAGAACCGCAGCGAGGGTCGCTGTGGCATGCGTGCGATAACGCACGGCTGAGCGCAGGCTGCGCCCGGTCATCGTGTTGTGCATCTGCTCATTCCTCAAAACATTTTTTTCACGCGGTTTTGGCACCGCTTTGGGGACTATGGCACAGATGATTCGCTCTGTAAATTTCTTCAGCATATTTTTTTTGATCTGCACCGGTGTGTTGCATCGCGTGCACATCGTGTGAGCGCCAACAGATCGCTCTTGCCCCGCGCCCGGTTTCGCGCCAGTGTCCGGCAACAGCCCCATGTCAGCCTGCCGCAGAGTGCGCTCATGCCCACAAAAAACCGTTTCGCCGAGCTTTTCGCGCAGATCGCCGAATGGCGGCGTGATTTTCATGCCCATCCTGAACTGCTCTATGAACTGCCCCGCACCGCCGGGATCGTGGCCGACAAGTTGCGCGCCTTTGGCTGCGACGAGGTCGTTGAGGGGGTGGGGCGCTCGGGTGTTGTGGGGGTGATCCGGGGGCGGGCCACCGGTTCGGGCAAGGTCATCGGGCTGCGCGCCGATATGGACGCGCTGCCGATCGTTGAGGCGACGGGGGTGGAACATGCCTCGACGACACCCGGCAAGATGCATGCCTGCGGCCATGACGGGCACACCGCTATGCTGCTGGGCGCGGCACAGTATCTGGCTGAGACGCGGCACTTTGACGGGACTGTCGTGCTGATCTTTCAGCCCGCCGAAGAGGGTGGCGCGGGCGGCAAGGCGATGGTCGATGACGGGCTGATGGAGCGTTTCGCCATTCAGGAGGTGTATGCCCTGCACAACTACCCCGGCCTTCCTGTCGGCCAGTTTGCTATCCGGCCCGGCGCGGTGCTGGCCTCGGCCGATGAGTTTGAAATCACGCTCACCGGCAAGGGCGGCCATGCGGCCATGCCCCATGCGGCGATCGATACCACACTGGTGGCCAGCCATGTGGTGGTGGCGCTGCAGTCCATTGTCTCGCGCAACGTGGACCCGCTGGGCAGTGTGGTGGTGACGGTGGGCACGTTTCACACCGACAGCGTGGCCTCGAATGTGATTGCCCATCAGGTGAAACTGGGCGGTACGGTGCGCTGCCTTGACCCGGTACTGCGCGATCTGGCCGAAGAACGTATCAAGGCACTGGTCGCCCATACCGCTGCCGCCTATGGCGCGCAGGCTGACATCACCTACAAGCGTGGCTATCCGGTGACGATCAACACGCCTGAGAACGCCGCCTTTGCCGCCGATATCGCCGAAGAGGTGGCGGGCAGCGTGATCCGCGATGTGAAGCCCGTCATGCCCGCCGAAGATTTCGCCTTCATGCTTGAGGCGCGGCCCGGGGCCTATATTTTCCTCGGTAATGGTGACAGCGCCATGTGCCACCACCCGCAATATGATTTTAACGATGAGGCGATACCGGCCGGATGCAGCTGGTTCGCCACCCTGACCGAGCGCCGCATGCCGCTGCGCGACTGACTGTTCCGCCGAAAGGACCCCCGACAGATGCCCGTCAAAAACCGATTTGCCGAACTGCTGCCCGTGATCACCGCATGGCGACGCGATTTTCATGAACACCCCGAAATCCTGTTCGAGGTGCATCGCACCGCCGGGATCGTGGCCGACAAGCTGCGCAGTTTTGGTTGCGACGAGGTGGTGGAGGGGATCGGCCGCACCGGCGTGGTTGGCGTGATCAGGGGCCGCGAAAGCGGATCGGGCAAGGTGATCGGCTTACGTGCCGATATGGACGCGCTGCCGATCATCGAGGCGACGGGGGCGGAACATGCGTCAAAAACACCCGGCGCGATGCATGCCTGCGGTCACGATGGCCACACCGCCATGCTGCTGGGCGCGGCCCGGTATCTGGCCGAGACCCGCAATTTTGACGGCACGGTGGTGGTGATCTTCCAGCCCGCCGAAGAGGGTGGCGGTGGCGGGCGCGAGATGTGCGCTGACGGGATGATGGACCGGTTCGGAATTCAGGAAGTCTATGGCCTGCACAACATGCCCGGTCTGCCGCTGGGCCAGTTCGCCATACGCGATGGCGCGTTTTTCGCGGCGACCGACCAGTTCAAGATCCATGTCGAGGGGCTGGGCGGGCATGCGGCCAAGCCGCAGGAAACCGTCGATACCACGGTCGTGGCCGCGCAACTGGTCACCGCGCTGCAAACCATCGCCAGCCGCAACCATGACCCGGTGCGCAATCTGGTGGTGTCAGTCACCTCGTTTCGCACGGCGAGCGAGGCGTTCAATGTGATCCCGCAATATGTCGAACTGAAGGGCACCGTACGCTCGATGGATGCGGAAACCCGGGCGATGGCGGAAAAGCGGATCAAGGAACTGGCGACAGGGCTGACCGGGGCCTTTGGTGCAAAGGCCGAGGTGACCTATATGCGCGGCTACCCGGTGATGGTGAACCATACCGAGCAGACGGAATTTGCCGCGAAAGTGGCCGAAAAGGTGGCCGGGGCCTGCACCGAGGCCCCGCTGATCATGGGCGGTGAAGATTTCGCTTTCATGCTGGAAGAGCGGCCCGGTGCCTACATTCTGCTGGGCAACGGCGACACGGCGATGGTCCACCATCCGCAATATGATTTTGACGACAACGCCATTCCCGCAGGCTGCAGCTGGTGGGCCGAGATTGTTGAACAACGCATGCCGCTTCGAGCGGGCTGAGGGTAGATCAGGGTGACTTGGGGGCAGGGGGCTCCCGCCCCTTTTCCACGCGCAGGGCTGACGCCCTGAACGTATAAAAGCGTTGGGCCGGGGGGGGGGGGGGGGGGCGCGGG
>JAFIEK010000058.1 GCA_020832545.1 Pararhodobacter sp.
TCGCCAACCTGCACACCCTTGATACCGCGCGGCGCTATTGCGACCGGGTGATCGGCATGCGTGACGGGCGGATCGTGTTTGACGGCGCGCCGGATGCACTGACCACCGAAGCCGCGCGCGAGATTTACGGCGCGGATGCCAGTTTCAACGAGGATGCCACCTCGACAGCGATCGGCCCTGCGCATGACACCGCCCCCACCGAGGCCGCGCTCATCGCCGCCCAGTAGCCCCCTTTCCCCTGCCCCGCCCTTCCGGCGGGGACATTCTTCACAACGGAGCCTCCACATGAAGAAGATTGCCGCCACCCTCCTTCTGTCCACCGCGCTTGTCGGCGCAGCCTCGGCACAGGGCATCACCGAGTTCCGCATCGGCCTTCTGGGCGGTGAGAACGTGCAGGACCGTCTGGCCTCGAATGAATGCTTCCGGGGGTATGTCGAAGACGCGCTCGGCGTGCCGACCCGCCTCTTTACCCCCGCCGATTACAACGGTGTTATTCAGGGCCTGATCGGCGGCACGCTGGATCTGGCTTGGCTGGGGGCCTCGGCCTATGCCGCCGTCTGGCTGAATGATCCTGATGCGGCTGAGCCGGTACTGGTGAAAACCAACCTTGATGGCAGCTACATGTATTATTCGATCGGTTTTGCCCGCGCCGACAGCGGCATCACCTCGCTCGATGACATGGAAGGCCGCAGGTTCGCATTTGCTGACCCCAACTCGGCATCGGGCTTTCTGATCCCAAGCGTCGAAATTCCCCAGGACGGCTATTCGATGACCGAGGGCGAGTATTTCGGGCGCATCCTGTTTTCCGGCGGGCATGAGCAGTCAATCATCGGTGTCGTCAATGGCGAGTTTGACGCGGCCGTGACATGGGCCGATGGCCAGGGCGAATGGGAAGACGGCTACAACTCGGGCGCGCTGCGCCGTGCCACCGACTCGGGCCTCGTCGATATGAACGACATCGTGGAAATCTGGCGCTCACGGCCCATCGTCGAAGGGCCGATCGTGCTGCGCAGCGCCCTGCCGCAAGACGTCAAGGATACGGTGATCGAACTGATGGCCAACCTGCATGAAACCGATGCCGCTTGCGCCTACGGCGTGGCCGCCGGTGAAACCGCAGGCTTCACCCCCATCGGCCATGATGCCTATGAAACCATCGTCGAAGTGCGCCGTTCGCAGATGAACTGACGCTTGCCTGATTGGGCCGGGTGCCGCCATTGGCGTGCCCCGGCCCTTGTTTATGGGGTTTTCCATGGCCACTGTCGTACCCTTGCTGCCGCGCGATATCCGTGAAGAGTATATGCTGCTGTCCAACCGGCGGCGGATGTACAGCGGCATCATCCTTGTGGTCTTTGCCGCGCTCTTCATCTCTGGCTTCCGTATCGCCGAAATGCGCAACGCGGGCGGCTTTGCTGACGGCTTTTCGCGCATTCTGGATTTCCCGCGTGAGGTGGTGGTCGAGGCCTGGGAAAAGGCGGGCAACCTGCCCGGCCATGCCGCAAACGCCTTTCCCGCGTTGTTGGAGACCTTCAACATCGCCATGGTCTCCACCCTTGTGGGCTGCGCACTCGGCACGTTTCTGGCCCTTGGCGGCACCCGTGGTCTGGCCCGCTGGCCCCGGCTGGTGCCGGTCGCGCGCCGGGTGTCTGACCTGTGCCGCGCGGTGCCTGAAATCGTCATCGCGCTGGTCCTGATCTTTGTGATGGGCGGCGGCCCGGTGCCTGCGATGATCGCCATCGCGCTGCATACGGCGGGCGCACAGGGCAAACTTTTTTCCGAGGTGAATGAAAACGTGGACCTCAAGCCGCTGGAAGGGCTGGAATCGGTCGGCGCAAGCTGGTGGCAGCGGACATGGCTGGGCGTGTTCCCGCAGGTCATGCCGAACTACCTGAGCTATTCGCTTCTGCGGCTGGAAATCAACATCCGCGCCTCGGCGATCCTTGGTTTCGTCGGCGCAGGCGGCATCGGCTATGAACTGCGCAACGCCATGACCTTCGGTCAGGGCAAGTTCGACGAGGCCGCCGCCATCTTCCTCATGCTGTTCGCCACCATCGTGGTGGTCGATCAGGTTTCAAGCTGGCTCCGCAACGGGCTGACCGACGGAAAGGGCGCGTGATGAGTGCTGTTCACACCGATATCGGCGCAAGCGACATCCGCGAGCGCGCACAACGCCTGATCGCGCGCAAACGCAACCTTGCCGTGGCCGCGCCGGTGCTGGTGCTGTTGTATCTGGGCTATATCTTCTTTGCCTTTGATGTGCCCGGCCTGATGCAGCGCGCGCGGATGGACAATGCCGCGATCCTTCTGTCGGATGCTGTCAGCTACAAGACCCACGTCACCCGCGACAACCGCCACGATACGCTCAGCGTTTCCATCGAGGGCAGCCGCCGCGCCGTGTTCCCCGCCGACAGCCTGCCGGACTGGGTGACGCAAGAGGGCGAGCGCACCAGTATTTTCCTGCCTGCGGGCCATGTCGTCACCTATGACGGGCCGCTGGTCACCTATGACCTGCCGGATTACGGGCAGATCCGCGTCACCGTCGATGACCCCATCACGCTGGTCCTGCCGCAGCCCGGCCCGGTGCCCGATTTCATCAGCGCCTCGGACAGCCGCGTGGTGATCACCACACCGTCCGGGCGGGTGACGGTGACCCGCTCGCGCACCGATACCTTCCGTTATTTCTGGGGGTGGGAGCTGTTCTTCTTTGACCTGCAAAGCCCGTTTGCCGGTTTCACACCTGCACAGGTGCTGGCCGCCGCGATTTCAACCGACCGGCTGGACCCGGCCCTGCCCAACTGGCAGGCGATTGTCCGCGATGTCTGGACCAACGGCATCTGGCGGCATGGCGAGGTGTTCTGGGCGATCATGGAAACCGCGCTGATGGCCTTTCTGGGCACCTTCGGCGCGGCCATGATCGCACTGCCGCTGGCCTTCATGGCCGCGCAGAACTTCGCCCCGTCCCGCGCGCTGCGGTTCGGTGTGCGCCGGGTGTTTGACTTTGTGCGCGGGGTGGATGCGCTGATCTTCACCATCATCCTCAGCCGCGCCTTTGGTCCGGGGCCGATGACCGGGGCGCTGGCGATCCTGATCACCGACACCGGCAGCTTTGGCAAACTGTTCTCCGAGGCGCTGGAAAACACCGACAAGAAGCAGATCGAGGGCGTGCAATCAACCGGTGCAAACGCGCTGCAACGCTACCGCTTTGGCGTGATCCCGCAGGTGATGCCGGTGCTGATCAGTCAGGTGCTGTACTTCCTTGAATCCAACACCCGCTCGGCCACGATCATCGGCGCCATTGTCGGCGGTGGCATTGGCCTTATGTTGACGCAGGCGATCCAGACGACGAGCGACTGGGAGAAGGTCACCTACTACATGATCCTGATCGTGCTTCTGGTCATCGCAATGGACACCCTGTCAGGCTGGCTGCGGCGGCGTCTGATCAAGGGGGATGGCAGCGGGAACTGACTTTGGTATGATGCATATACTGATCACCGGCGGCAACCGGGGCCTTGGCCGGTCGATGGTTCACGCCGCCCTTGGGCTGGGCTGGAAGGTCACGGCCACCACACGCGGCGCGCCGGTGCCCGAAGGTGCCGAAACGCGCATCGTTGACATGAGCGATCTTGCCTCTGTCGCGCGACTGGGCGACGGGCTGGCGCCGGTTGATATCGTGATCAACAACGCCGGTATCATCGGCCCTGACCGGCAATCGACGCTGGACATGGATTTCACCGGCTTCGCGCAGACACTGGCTGTCAACACGCTGGCACCGCTCGCCGTAGTTCAGGCCGTGCTGCCCGCCCTTGCGCCGGGCGCGCGCATTCTGTCGATCTCATCGCAGATGGCATGGATGGGCTATGCCAAGTCAGACCGGATCGCCTATCGCGCCTCGAAAGCGGCGCTCAACAAGGTGATGCAGGGCCTCGCCACAGATCTGGCTGGCCGGGGCATTACTGTCGCACTGGTTGATCCGGGCTGGGTGCGCACGGATATGGGCGGCGCCGATGCCGATCTGGCGCCCGAGGCCGTCGCGCAGGGTATCGTGCAACTGGCCACCCGTCTGACATTGGCCGATACCGGGCATTTCTTTCGCCATGACGGCACCCGGCGCGCATTCTGACAGGCCCCGCCGTGCTCCGGAGCCTTCCTTGAAAAGCACGCGGGCTGGTGGTCGTCACCTGACAAATGGTTCCGGGTCCCCGTCGATTGGTTTCGTCTGCACGGACGAAGTTGCGGGGGTCCGGTTTGCGGACGGAGCGGACGTTCGCCACAGTCAGGCAGCCTTGTTGTTGAAGCAGTCCCTAATGGTTATTGGAGGTGCCCCCGTTGTCAGATACTCGTTCGATGAAGGTAAGCGGCGCGAGACGAAACGATGAACGACACTTGGATCCCCTCCAACGAAGATCTAGAACTCCTATCGACGTCAGATGAAGACATTCGGAAAAGGCATCAGACCTTCTGCTTCCATCGAGAGGACTTCACCATAAGAGTCCAAAGTGGAGACCGCTGGCAGCAGCTCATTCAGGCACACCTTTACTTCGAACATGTGGTGGCACAGATTCTCACAGAGGCACTTGCCAAGCCCGAGGCCATCTCTTTGTCACGAATGGGCTTCAGTCAACGTCTTGATCTGGTTGTGGCAATGGCACTTTTGCCGGACGATTTGGTCACGCCGATCCGCAAGATCAGTGGCCTACGCAACAAGATAGCCCATAACTTGGCATTTGAAGTCGCCGACAGCGATGTTCGCGACTTGGAAAACTGCACTCCTGTCAATCTCCGCGACGCTGTGCGGGCGGAAGCAGGAAGAGAGGCAGGACCCTTGGAGCTCCACGAGTTACTCGAGGTGATTCTGTTGAAAGCTGAAATTGTTCGGCAGGATAGTGCAGCAATTCGAGAGATTGGTAGGAAAGCAGAATTGAGACTGCGAACGGTCCTCTGGAAGACCCCCAATGTGAAGTTTGTTCGCTGATCCTTTGTCGTCAGCTCAGGGCTCAAACCCGTCTTCGCGTATCTTGTGTCAGGTGGCGAACACCCGCCTCACTCAGGCATCACCGTCAGCGTCACCCTGTCCCCGGCGAAATGGGTGATGCCGTACTCAACCGGCTCGCCGTCAGGCCCCTGATTGAGCGATTCAGACCTGATCACCGCGCCGCCCGGGCGTATCTGCAGGTGCCCGGCCAGCAGGCTGTCGGCAAGACGCGCGCTCAGCCGGGTCCATGCGCGGGTGTATTCCGCCACCCCGCAGGCGGCCAGTGCCTGGGTCACGCCCATTCCCTCGGCAAAAGCCGCTTCCAGCCCCGGCAGGCGCGCCAATGGAAAGGCTGAGCGGAAATGGCTGACCGTCACCCCATCTGACAGCGATGTGCCCTCGACCCGCAGCACCGGGGCATCCGCGTCAAGGGTCAGCGCCTCAGCCTCGGCCACCGAGGCCGGGCCCGGCTGCACCATCACAATCGTGCGCCCCGGCACCCGGCCACTGGCGGCGAGGGCGGCGGTAAAGCGGGTATGGCGGGTCAGCGGATAGTCCATCGGCGGGGCCATTACAAAGACCCCGGCCCCCCGCCGCGCATGCACCTGCCCCTCCTCGGCCAGCGCGGCCAGCGCGCGGCGCACGGTATGGCGGTTGACGGCGAAACGGCGGGCAAGCTGCGCCTCGGTCGGCAGGCGGGTGCCGGGGGCAAGCCCGCCCGCGATCTCGTCGCGCAGGGTGTCGGTGATCTGCCGCCAGAGCGGCTGGTCGGAACTTGTCATGAAATATTCACTCGCGCGCCGGGCCCGGCTATGCTATTGATGTCTAGTTGTATAGAAGTATAGACAAATCTGGAAGTTGTCCATGACAAAATCCGAGACCGACCGCGCAAGGGCCATGGGCCTTCTCGCCCGCGCCCCCGCCGCGCTGCTGGAGCAGCTGTATCCTGACCTGCCCGCCCATACCCTGCTGCGTGGCCCCGAAATTGGCACCGTCATGGTGCGCGGGCGGCAGGGCGGCACCGGCGCGCCGTTCAATCTGGGCGAGATGACGGCCACGCGCTGCACCGTCCGGCTGGGCTGTGGCACGGTCGGCCATGCCCATGTGCAAGGCCGTGAGCGCACCCATGCCCGCCGCGCCGCAGTGCTGGATGCGCTGTTGCAGACCGATCAGGCCGCCGCGCTGTCGGAAAGCGTTCTTGCGCCGCTACAGCGCACCGAGGCCACCCGCCGCGACACCCGCGCCGCCAAGGCCGCCGCCACAAGGGTGGAGTTTTTCACCCTCGTCCGTGGAGAAGACTGAATGACCGAGACCACATTTGACGGCGGCTTCACCAACGCGCCGATAGAGGCCGCAACCGCCTTTCGCGCAGCCCTCGATGCCCTCTCGCGCCCCGGCACCATCTCCACCCTCACCGGTGCCACCCCGCCCGCGCCTCTGTCGCAGGCCGCAGGAGTGCTGGCGCTGACACTTTTTGACGCGACGACCCCGGTGCATCTGGCAGGCGCGCATGACACCCCGGCGCTGCGCGACTGGCTGGTGTTCCACACCGGCGCGCCACTGGTATCCGCTGAGAACGCCAGCTTCGCCATCGGCACATGGGACGCCCTGCACCCCGTCACCCGCTTTTCCCCCGGCACGCCGGATTACCCCGACCGCGCCGCGACGCTGATCATCGAAATGCCAGCACTGACGCCGCAAGGCGCGCGGCTTCGCGGCCCCGGCATCAAGGATACTGCGCGCCTGTCGCTACCCGACACCGCCACGTTCCAGACCAATCACGCGCGCTTCCCGCTGGGTTTCGATACCTTCCTGACCAGCGGCAACAAACTGGCCGGGCTGCCGCGCTCAACGCAAGTGGAGGCAGGCTGATGTATGTCGCCGTCAAGGGTGGCGAACAGGCCATCGACAATGCCCATGCCTTTCTGGCTGAGGAACGGCGCGGCGACCCTGCTGTGGCAGAACTGAGCATCGACCAGATCCGCGAGCAACTGTCGCTGGCCGTCAACCGGGTGATGGCCGAGGGCTCGCTCTATGACCCCGATCTGGCCGCGCTGGCGATCAAACAGGCGCGCGGCGACATGATCGAAGCGATCTTCCTGATCCGCGCCTATCGCACCACCCTGCCCCGTCTGGGCCAGTCGCGCCCCATCGACACAGGCGCAATGGCGGCCATTCGCCGGGTGTCGGCCACCTACAAGGATCTGCCGGGTGGTCAGGTGCTGGGGCCGACGTTTGATTACACGCATCGCCTGATCGATTTCGCGCTGATGGCCGATGGCGAAGCCCCACAAGCGCCGACTGCCGCACCGCATGGCGCGATGCCAAGGGTCAGCGGCCTTCTGGATGCCGAGGGGCTTGTCGAGGCTGAACCCTTCAGCAACACCGAGCCGCCAGACCTGACCCGCACACCGATGGAACTGCCCGCCAACCGCGCCCTGCGCCTGCAGGCACTCGCGCGCGGCGACGAGGGGTTCTTGTTGTCGCTGGCCTATTCCAGCCAGCGCGGCTTTGGTCGCACGCATCCGTTCGTGGGCGAGCTGCGCATCGGCGAGGTGATGGTGGAGCTGGATATCCCCGAGCTGGGTTTCAGTGTCGAGATCGGCGCGATCACCGTGACTGAGTGCGAGACAGTCAACCAGTTCAATGGCTCCAAGACCCAGCCACCGCAGTTCACGCGCGGTTATGGGCTGGTGTTCGGCCAGTCTGAGCGTAAGGCAATCTCAATGTCACTGGTTGACCGCGCGCTGCGCTGGGAAGAACTGGGCGAGGAAGACACCGGCGCGCCGGTGCAGGACGCCGAATTCGTGCTGATGCACGCCGACAACATTCAGGCGACCGGGTTTCTGGAACATATCAAACTGCCCCATTACGTCGATTTCCAGTCAGAACTGGAACTGGTGCGGCAGATGCGCGCCGGGGCAAGCGAACATCAGGAGGCGGCGCCATGAAGGCCGTGGTTTTCGATATCGGCAATGTTCTGGTCCGGTGGGAGCCGCAGCGCGCCTTTGCCCCCGCTTTGGGCAGCCTTGAGGCCACGGATGCCTTTCTGGCGCGCATCGATTTCATGGCCCGCAACCTGCGCGCCGATGCAGGCGAGCGCTTTGCCGACATTGCGGCGGAACTGGATGATCCTGACGATCGGGCGTTGCTGGGCACCTATGTCGAGCGTTTCGGCACCACCCTGACCGAGAGCATTGAAGGAAGCTGGGCCCTGATGGAGCGGCTGCGCGCGCGTGGCTTTGAGATCCACGCGATCACCAACTGGTCGGCTGAAACCTGGCCCTATGGCATGGCAGCACACTCCCGGCTGGGGCAGGCGTTCGGCGTAACCGTCATCTCTGGTCATGAACGCATCCTCAAACCTGATCCGCGCATTTTCGCGCTGCTTTGCGAACGCACCGGACTTGCGGCCACGGACTGCCTGTTCATTGACGACAGCCCCAAAAACGTGGCGGGTGCGCGCGCTTTTGGCATGCAGGCCGAGCACTTCACCTCGCCCCCGGCGCTGGAGGCGGCACTGACCGCAAGGGGGCTTTTGTGAGCGACTACAATTTCGCCTATCTGGACGAGCAGACCAAACGCATGATCCGCCGCGCGATCCTGAAAGGCGTGGCGGTGCCGGGGTATCAGGTGCCCTTTGCCAGCCGCGAAATGCCGATGCCTTATGGCTGGGGCACCGGGGGCGTGCAGGTGACGGCGGCCTGCCTGATGCCGTCGGACCGGCTGAAGGTGATCGATCAGGGCGCGGATGACACAACGAACGCGGTGTCGATCCGGCGGTTCTTTCAGCGCACGGCGGATGTGGCGGTGACCAGCCACACGCATGAGGCCACGCTGATCCAGACCCGCCACCGCATCCCCGAGGCGCCGCTGCGCGAGGGGCAGATCCTTGTCTATCAGGTGCCGATCCCCGAACCCCTGCGCTTTCTGGAACCGCGCGAGACCGAGACCCGGCGCATGCATGCGCTGGAGGATTACGGGCTGATGCATGTGAAGCTTTATGAGGACATCGCCCGCAACGGGACCATTGCAACCTCCTACGCCTATCCGGTCATGGTCGCCGGGCGCTATGTGATGGACCCCTCGCCGATCCCCAAGTTCGACAACCCCAAACTGTCCGGCAGCCCGGCGCTGCAACTGTTCGGGGCCGGGCGCGAGCAGCGCATCTACGCGGTGCCGCCATATACCGGCGTGGTCAGCCTCGATTTTGAAGATCATCCGTTTGAGGCCTCGAAAGCGCCCCATGCCTGCGACCTGTGCGGCGATGATGGCAGCTATCTGGATGAGGTGATCACCGATGACCGGGGCGGGCGGATGTTCGTCTGCTCTGACACCGACCACTGCGATTGCCGCCAGAAAGCGGGCCATCGCGGGCGGTTGGCCATGCCGGAGACCGTGCAATGACCCCTCAGACCCCCCTTCTGTCGGTCCGGGGTATCACCCGGAATTACGGCGCGCGGATCGGCTGTGCCGATGTCTCGTTCGACCTGTGGCCGGGCGAGGTGATGGGGATCGTGGGCGAGTCCGGCTCTGGCAAATCCACGCTGCTGTCCTGCATCGCCGGGCACCTGACCCCTGACACGGGGTCATTGATCTATGATACCCGCGCGGACGGCCCGCGCGACGTGCTGGCGATGCCCGAGCCCGAGCGGCGGATGCTGGGGCGCACCGACTGGGCCTTTGTCCATCAGAACCCGCGTGACGGGCTGCGCATGGGCGTCAGCGCGGGCGGCAATGTCGGTGAGCGGCTGATGGCCGTGGGCGCGCGCCACTACGGCGATATCCGCGCGCAGGCGACCGACTGGCTGGAGCGCGTGGAAATAGACGCCGGGCGCATCGACGACCGCCCGCGCCAGTTCTCAGGCGGCATGCAGCAACGCCTGCAGATCGCCCGCAACCTTGTCACCGCGCCGCGCCTGATCTTCATGGACGAACCCACCGGCGGCCTTGATGTCAGCGTGCAGGCCCGGCTGCTGGACCTGTTGCGCGGGCTGGTGCGGCAGATGGGGCTGAGCGCGGTGATTGTCACGCATGATCTGGCGGTGGTCCGGCTGCTGGCAGACCGGATCATGGTGATGAAGGACGGGCGTGTGGTGGAAGCCGGGCTGACCGATCAGGTGCTTGATGATCCGCAACACGCCTATACGCAGTTGCTGGTCAGTTCCGTGCTTCAGGTCTGAGGGGTGCGCCTGTGGCCACCGCGCATGCGTATTTTTGGCAAGATGAAAGGGCCGGCGATGATTGTCGTTGAGAATGTCTCAAAAAACTTCACCTTGCATAATCAGGGCGGGATCGTGCTGCCGGTGATCACGGGGGCCTCGCTTGCGGTGGCGGCGGGGCAGTGCGTGGGGCTGGCCGGGTCCTCGGGCGCGGGAAAATCGACCTTGATGCGGATGATCTGGGGCAATTACCGCACCGACAGCGGCCGTATTCTGGTGGGCGGCACCGACATCGCGCGGGCCGAGCCGCGCCAGATCATCGCCCTGCGGCGCACAACGCTGGGCCATGTCAGCCAGTTCCTGCGCGTGGTGCCCCGGGTCCCGGCAATTGATGTGGTGGCCGAGCCGCTACTGACACAGGGCACCGCGCCGGATGTCGCGCGCGCGCGCGCAGCCGCGCTTCTGACCCGGCTGAACATACCTGAGCACCTGTGGTCGCTGTCGCCCACCACCTTTTCGGGCGGCGAACAGCAGCGGGTGAATATTGCCCGGGGTTTCATCCATCCCTGGCCCGCGCTGTTGCTGGATGAGCCGACCGCCAGCCTTGACGCGGGCAACCGCGAGGTGGTGCTGACGCTGATCGAGGAGGCCAAGGCGCGCGGCGCGGCGATCCTGGGGATCTTTCACGACGAAGGGGCGCGCACACGGGTCTGCGACCGGCTGGTGGATGTGTCGCGCTTTGCGGTGGCGGCGTGAGGGGGCGGGTTTTTGCCGTGGTCGGCCCGTCAGGCGCCGGAAAAGACACGCTCATCGCCGGGGTCTGCGGCGCAGGTGGCCCGCATTGGGTGCGCCGGGTCATAACCCGTGCAGCCCAGCCCGGAGGCGAGCCGTTCGAAGGGGTGAGCGAGGCGGAGTTTCAGCGCAGGCTGGCGGCGGATGAATTTGTCCTGCACTGGCGCGCGCATGATCTGGCCTATGGCCTGCCGCGCACCGGGTTCACCCCGCTGGCCGAGGGGCGCGATGTGTTGTTCAACGGCTCACGCGCGATGCTGAAACAGGCGGCGCAGGCGTTTCCCGGCCTCTGCGTCATCCACATCACCGCCCCGCCCGAGGTGCTGGCCGCCCGGCTGGCGGCGCGCGGGCGCGAGAGCGGGGCGCAGATCGCTGAGCGGCTGGCGCGGGACGCCCCCTTGCCACCGGGTCTGCCGGTGATCACCATTGACAACGATGCCACCCCTGAGGCCGGTATCGCCCGGCTGCGCGCCGCCCTTCACGACAGCGCCACACGGTGCACCAGATGAAACACGCCCGCCTGATCCTCGCCGAAGATGGCCAGCGTATCCAGCGGAAAGGGCTGCACCAGCACGCCCGCAAAATGACGGCGCGCAAGCGGCAACAGCAGATCGGCCTGCGCATCGCTCAGACGGTCAGACAGGGTCATGTGGAAGCGGAACGCATCCAGCACATAGGGATAGCCCCAGGCATCGAGCAAGGCGCGCCGGTGATCATCCAACGCATCAGGGTTGCGGCGTGCGCGCTCCTCCCCGGTCATTGGCGCGCGGAAGCGGTCCAGCCCGGTGACGACCTTGGCGGCAAGGGTGTTGAGCGCGGTTCTATCGCCACGCGGCACCAGCGCCAGAAACCCGCCGAACAGCACCACCTCAAGCCGCTCCAGCATTACTGGCCGCAGCCCCTCGGCCAGCCTATCGAACGCGCGCAACAGGTCATCCTCGCGCGCAGCCGGGGCCAGCCGGAACGGCGCCTTGAGCGTGGCGTGGAACCCGTAGCGCCGCGCGCTTACCGTCAGCGCGGGCAGGTCCGGATGCGGCTGGGCGGGCATCGCGCCGCTGGCCGCATCACGCCCCAGCCACTGCGCCGCGGCATCGGCCAGCGCACCGGGGGGCGGGGCGTAATAGACAGCATATCGTTTCATGGTTGTCCCTTTAGGCGTCTTTCGTCACCGTAATGTGACGTTGCCATGATCATGAGAACCATTTGAGCAGACCGAAGACAACAGGACCCCACCATGACCGGATCGATCATTCTTGCCAATGCCACGCTGCTTTTGCCCGATGGCCCGGTGCGCGGAACATTGCACATTCAGAATGGCCGGATCACCCGGATCGACACGGGCGCGGGTGTCCCCGCGGGGACAACCGACTGCGAGGGCGATCTGGTCATGCCCGGCCTGATCGAGCTGCACACCGACAATCTGGAGCGCCATATTCAGCCGCGCCCAAAGGTAAACTGGCCCCATGCCCCGGCCATCATCGCCCATGACGCCGAACTGGCCGGTGTCGGTGTCACCACGGTTTTTGATGCGCTGCGGGTGGGGTCTGTAGTCTCGAACGAGGCGGCGAACTATGGCGAATATGCCCGCCAGCTCGCTGACGAAATTCTGGATCTGCGGGCGCGCGGTGTCTTGCGGATCAGCCATTTCCTGCACCTTCGCGCCGAGATCTGCTCGGAAACGCTGATCGATGAGCTGGCAAAGTTCGGCCCTGCTGACCGGGTGGGTATCGTCAGCCTGATGGACCACACGCCGGGCCAGCGACAGTTCACCGATATCGACCAGTTGCGCAAATACGTGATGGGCAAGCACGGCCTGAACGAGGATGAGTTCGTCGACCACATCACCCGGCTTCAGGACCTGTCGGCGCGGATCGGCAAGACGCATGAGGCGGCGGTGGTCGATGCTGCGCGCCGCTTTGGTGCCGTTCTCGCCAGCCATGATGACACGACAGAACCGCAGGTTGCCGTCAGTGCCGCGCATGGCGTGCATTTTGCCGAGTTCCCCACCTCTCGCGCGGCCGCCGACGCAAACCATGCGCGCGGTATCAAGGTGATGATGGGGGCGCCCAACCTTATTCGCGGCGGCTCGCATTCCGGCAATGTGGCAGCGCGCGATCTGGCAGAGCTGGGTTTGCTGGACATCCTGTCATCGGATTATGTGCCCTCATCCCTGCTGACCGGCGCGATGATGCTGGGCGATCTGTGGGGCGATCTGGCGCGCGGCATTGCCAGCGTGACATCGGCCCCGGCCCAAGCCGTGGGCTTTACGGACCGGGGCCAGCTGGTGGAAGGGATGCGCGGTGACGTGATCCGTGTTCACCGGGCGCGTGAACTGGTCACCCTGCGCGGCACCTGGGTCTGTGGAAACCGGGTGGCGTAAGCGGCGGGGCCCTTCAGGGCGCAGGCTGACGTATGGCCACCCTGCCCCATCCGATCCGCGCCCAGACCCGCTCATACAGGACATAGGTGGCAAACCCGATCAGCGTGTTGATCAGCGCAATCCCGCCGCCAACGGCGATTGATCCGGTCAGCGCCCAGCCGACAGTGACCATGACCATCAGGCCCAGAAGCTGCCAGATACAGGCTTTGAGCAGGGTGCGGCGGCGGGTTTCCATCTGTCCTCCTTGGGGTGTTCGCCGGCAGGTGTAGCGCGGAAGCTGAATGTTGTGTATTCTGCTTCTACGCAATATTTCTGCAACTATGCTGCGAAAGAACACCAGTGGTGACTAAATACGACAAACGCGACCGCGCCGCATTGTTCCGCAAACGGCTGGCCTTGGCGATGGATGAGGCCGGGGTGAACCAGTCACTCCTTGCCCGGCAGGTCGCGGTTGACCGCTCGACCATATCGCAACTGCTGTCCCCGGGGCTGACGCGGCTGCCCAATGCGCAGGTGGTGGGCGAATGCGCGATGGCGCTGGGGGTAAGCGCCGACTGGCTGCTGGGCCTGTCCGACCGGCCTGAACGCGCCGCCGACCTACTGGCCGCCACCATGTCGATCACCGAGGCCCCGCGCGCATTGGTGGATGAGCAGATCCTTGCCTGGCACCGTGAGGCGGCTGGCTACAAGATCAGGCATGTTCCGGCCACCCTGCCTGACATGTTCAAGATCCGCGCGATGCTGGAATGGGAGCATGCCGATGCGCTGCAACGCACCACCGAACAGGCGGTCGGGGCGTCAGAGGACCGGCTGCGATGGATCCGCGAATCGCCCAGCGATTATGAGATCGCCATCGCCCGGCATGAGGTGGAAAGCTTTGCGCGCGGCGAGGGGTATTATCGCGGGCTGCCGGTGGCGGTGCGGGTGGCGCAACTGGAGCATCTGCGCACCCTCACCCATCAACTCTATCCCCGGCTGCGGATCTATCTGTTCGATGCGCGGCGCGTCTTTTCGGCCCCGCTGACCGTCTTTGGTCCGCTCATCGCCACTCTCTATCTGGGGCGCCACTATGTGACCTTTCGCGACCGGGTGCGCATCACCGCATTTACCGAGCATTTCGACTGGCTGGTGCGCGAGGCCGAGATCACGGCCCGCGCCCTGCCCGCCTTTCTGGACAAGCTGCGCGACGAGATCGGCTGATACCGGCCGCCAAATTGTCCGCGGACAACTTGTGTTCAGTCAGTCACCGGCTTTGCCCGCGCGCCAGGTGTCATAGAGGCGCGTCAGCTCGGCCTCGGCATTGTCGCGCAGCCAGCGGGCAAACTCTGGCTCCTCGGTCTTTGACAGCTTCAGCGTCAGTGCGCGCACGGTTTCACGCATCTCGGCCAGTTGCGTGCCGTCGCTGTGGGTCAGCGCGCGGGCAGGCGGGCTGGGCGGGCGCGCACTGCGCAGACCTGCGGCGACGGCACCGGCGACCCGGGCAAAGCGATCATCCGAGGGCAAGGCGGAGGGAAGATCCAGCCCCTCAACAAGTGCGCCAAGGTCAAGATCATGGGCACGCAGGGTATCGGCCAGCTCTTCCCACCGCCGCCGCCCGATGCCATGCGCCGGGCCGATACGCTGCACCACGTCAGCCGGAATGCCGCGCGCAACCTTGTTCATGCGCGACAACATCGGCTTGTCGATCGCCAGCGCATCCATGATCACGCCCGCATCATAGCCACCATCTGCCAGCTCGCGTGCAAACAGCGCCTTTTCGATGAAGCTGGGGTCAAGGCGCTGCGAGTTCTCCTGCCCCTGCGCCAGCACCGCCTCCGCATCAGAGAGCGCGCGCACCAAAGCCTTGGCAGGCTGGCCCAGCAGGCGCAGCGCATGCAGCCGCCGCCGGCCATACACAATGTGGTAATGCCCGGGCCGCTCGGCCAGCGGACGCACCATGATCGGCACTTGCTGGCCATGTTCGCGGATGCTTTCGGCCAGTTGCGCGACATCGGCATCCGAGATCGACAGCCGGTCCTTTGGACCGCCATCATCGATCAGATCGGGCGCAATCTCGCGCACCGCATTGCTGGACAGATCCTTGAGCGTGGACCTGACACCGCTCATTGCCCCGGTGTTGGGAAAGCGCGGCTTGTCCGCAGGCGCGGCGCTGTCCGTCGGCGGGGGCGGGGGTTGAAAGAGATTTCGGCGTGCCATCAGTCCACCTCGCGGCCCCAGGCCTGTTGAATGGTTTTCTCAAACTCATCCGCCACGCCGTTCACGCTTTCAAGAATGCGCTCAAGCGTCTTGCGGACAACCTGCGCCGGGTCCAGCTCATAGATGGTTTGCTGGGTCATCCCGGCGTCAGAAATGGCGGTTGATTTCAGCATCGGCGTGTTGAGCACCTGATCCAGCAGGATCGATCGCAGGAACCCGGCCATCTGCGATTGCGGCACATCGGTGGGCTCATACCGCGCGATCAGGAACTTCAGGAAGCTCCAGTCAATCGGCCCTGAAACCTCTTCCAGCGTGCGCACCGTCTCGCCCGCCATCTCCAGAAACTGCGCCATCGAGGCCACATCCAGCATGCTGGGCACCACGGTGATCAACAGCCCGGTCGAGGCCAAAAGCGCGGTCATCGTGGTAAAGCCCAGTTGCGGCGGGCAGTCGATGATCACCAGATCATACTGCGCTTCGATCTCATCAAGCGCGATGGCAAGGCGCTGGGTGAAGGGCGGGTCGATCTTGTGCTGCAGCGCATATGCGGTCTCAGTCTCATATTCCGACAGCATGAGGCCGGCGGGTGCCAGATCAAGGTTGTGGAAATACGTCTTGCGGATCACGGCGCTCAGCGGCACCGGGTCTTCATAGCGCAGCGCGTCATGGATGGTGCCGCTTTCGGCAAATTCGATCTCTGGCCTGTAGCCGAACATGGTGGTCAGGCTCGCTTGCGGGTCCATGTCGATGGCTAGCACACGGTAACCGCGCAGGGCATAGCGTTGCGCCAGATGGATCGCGGTCGTGGTCTTGGAGCTTCCGCCCTTGAAATTGACGATCGAGATAACCTGAAGCGCATCGCCCGCTCGCCTGCCGGGCAGATAGGCCTGGCCATTGCGGCCGGTGCGCGCCATCACATGGCGGATCTGGTCAATCTCTTCGGCGGAATAGAGGCGGCGGCCGCGGGAATCAGTCTCTACATCGGGGAAATCGCCTTCCTGATGCCGGGTGCGCAGGTTCGACATGCTGATACCGGTCATCTCTGCCACTTCAGCAGGCTGGAATTTGCGCAGCGTTTTGCGGCTTTGCGGCTGGAAGCTGTTGCGCATATGTGCGTTCAGCGCGTCTGACAGCCGCGCGGCATTTGCGGCGATAGAGGCGGCAATAGAGCCTGAAAAGGGGAAAGTGCCAGTGGAATTCATGCTGCCCTCGTGGCCTCTTGCCGGGCCATCCGTGTTTCGTCGCCAAACTGCGCGAATTTCGCCATCTTGCGTCTACAGCAGTGATGACACGCAACTTGGGGTCAGGCAATAGTTTTTGCCGCGCGGCACCATATTTTGTGCGCCTTGCCCCATCGTCAGGCGTGCGACAAACCACATATTGCGGGATGATGCTGACACCGTCCTACAGAAACCCCAGCTTCTCAGCCCGCTCCAGCAGCATCTTGACCGATGAGGGTTGCCAGCTGGTCCGCCCGCGCGGGGTGCGTTCGCGCATTGCCTCCAGCCGGTCGCAGATGGCCTGCAAGGTGATGTCAGGGTCCGCGCCCTTGATGGCGGCAACAATGGCAGGCAGGCGGTCATCGGTATCACGGCGGCTGGCGCGGCCAAGCACGGCCTTGGGCAGAAAACCGTCCCGAACATAGGCGTTCACGGCACGCAGCAGGCGGCTTTGCGACCAGCGCCGCGCCTCTGGCAGAGGGGCGTTGACGATGCGCAGAACATCTTCCCACGCCATGTCAGGGCGCAGGCGGCGGACATGGGGCACCCAGTCTGGCGCGGTCTCGCCCAGACGTTCCATGTAACCGTCCTGGCGCGCCATCCGAACCTTGCGCAGCGCCGCCGGGTCACGGGCGCGCAGGCCGGGGTTGCCACCGATACGGCCCTGCGCGCGGGCGCTCACCAGCCCCGCCTTGGTGCGTTCGCGGATAAGCGCGCGTTCAAACTCGGCGGCAGCCCCCAGCACCTGAAGCGTGAACTTGCCTTGCGGGCTGGCGGTGTCGATCGGGTCCTGAATCGAGCGGAAGAAGGCGCCCTTGGCCTCCAGCCGCTCAATCACCTCAAGCAGATGCGAGAGCGAGCGCGCCAGCCGGTCAATCCGCACCACGACCAGCGTATCGCCTTTGGTAATGCGTTCCAGCACGCGCGCCAGCACGGGCCGGGCCCGGTTCCCGCCCGAGGCCTGTTCTTCATGGATCTGGGTGCAGCCTGCGGCTTTCAGGGCCTGTGACTGCGGCAGCGGGGTCTGATCTTCGGTAGATACGCGGGCATAACCGATCAGGGGCATGGTTGTGGGCTCGATTGCAGTTTCATGTATCGCCACTAAACGACCGTTTGGTGACAATTGCAAGCGCCGCCGCTGTCGTTGCGCTGAT
>JAFIEK010000059.1 GCA_020832545.1 Pararhodobacter sp.
CCCCCCCCCCCCCCCCCCCCCCCCCCCCCCCCCCCCCCCCCCCCCCCCCCCCACCAGCCCCGCCAAGGAGCGACGCCAATGTTCCACACCATCCTGATCGCCAACCGCGGCGAAATCGCTGTCCGCGTCATCACCACCGCGCGCGCCATGGGAATCCGCACCGTGGCCGTTTATTCCGATGCCGACCGCGATGCGCTGCATGTCGCGCTGGCCGATCAGGCGGTGCATATCGGCGGCCCGGCGCCGCGTGACAGCTATCTGCGCGGTGACCGCATCATTGAGGCCGCGCGCACAAGTGGCGCGCAGGCCATTCACCCGGGTTATGGTTTCCTCAGCGAGAACCCAGAGTTTGTCGATGCGGTGGAGGGGGCGGGGCTTACGTTCATCGGCCCCTCGGCGGCGGCGATCCGCGCCATGGGCCTCAAGGACGCCGCCAAGTCGCTGATGCAGGAGGCCGGAGTGCCGGTGGTGCCCGGCTATCACGGCGAGAACCAGGACCCCGAGCATCTGGCCGGGGCCGCCGATGCCATCGGCTATCCGGTGCTGATCAAGGCCGTGGCCGGGGGCGGCGGCAAGGGGATGCGCCGGGTGGAACGTCCGCAGGATTTCAATGAAGCGCTTGAAAGTGCGAAGGGCGAGGCCGCCACGGCCTTTGGCAATGAGACTGTTCTGATAGAAAAATATGTCGAGAAACCGCGCCATATCGAGGTGCAGGTTTTCGGCGATGGCACCAGCGCTGTGCATCTGTTCGAGCGCGATTGCTCGCTTCAGCGCCGCCACCAGAAGGTGATCGAGGAAGCGCCCGCACCCGGCATGACCGAGGCAATGCGCGCGGCGATGGGGCAGGCGGCGGTGCGCGCGGCCGAGGCGATCGGCTACAAGGGCGCCGGCACGGTGGAATTCATCGTCGATGGTGCACGCGGCCTGCGCACGGACGGCTTCTGGTTCATGGAAATGAACACCCGGCTGCAAGTCGAACATCCGGTGACTGAAGCCATCACCGGCGTGGATCTGGTCGAATGGCAGCTGCGTGTGGCGGCGGGCGAGGCGTTGCCAGCCCGCCAGCAGGATCTGACAATCACGGGCCATGCGTTTGAGGCCCGGCTTTACGCCGAGGATGTGCCCGCAGGCTTTCTGCCAGCCACCGGCACACTGGATCATCTGCACTTTCCGCCCGGCGCGCGCATCGACAGCGGCATCCGCCGGGGCGATACGATCAGCCCGTGGTATGACCCGATGATCGCTAAGGTGATCACCCGCGGCCCCACACGCGCCGTGGCGCTGGCCCGGCTGCGCGCGGCGCTTGAGGGCGCGCAGATCGCAGGTTCGGTCACCAACCGGGATTTTCTGGGCGCATTGACCCGGCATGCGGGCTTCGCGGCGGGTGATGTGGATACCGGGCTGATTGCCCGCGATATCGACAGCCTGACCGCCGCGCCCGCCACCCCGGTTGAGACCGTGGCGCTTGCCGCGCTCGCCACGCGTGCCGAGGGTGATGCCAAATCCCTGGCCGGATTCACGCTGTGGGAGCCGCATTGGCAGCGCGTGGTGCTGCAAGACGGCGAGACCACGTATGATTGTACGCTGGCGCGGCTGCCGGATGGCGGGATCGGCATCCGGATTGACGGCGCGGAATTGCGCGGCGAACGCCGCGGCGGCGCCTGGTGGATCAACGGCGGCAAGGCCACTGGCGAGGCCTGTGTTACCGGCGGGCGGGTGTCGGTGTTCGGGGCACGGACGGTGCATTTCACCCTGATCGATCCGCTGGCTGTCGAGGCCGATACCGGGGCCGCCGGGGGCGTGATCCTTGCACCTATGCCGGGATTGGTAAAAGCGGTGTTCGTTGCGGTGGGTGACACGGTCGAAAAGGGAACGCGGCTTGCGGTGCTTGAAGCCATGAAGATGGAACACACGCTGGCTGCTGGTCGCGACGGGGTGATTGGCGAAGTGCTGGTCGAGGCCGGCGCGCAGGTCGAGGCCGGTGCGGCACTGATCGTTCTGGAAGAGATCGACGACTGAGGCGCGCAGGGCTTCCGGGCTGCTGGGGGCGGGCAGGCCAGGGTGGCCGGGCTCGGGCAGGGTGTCGGCTGGGCAGGGGGGGGCGCTGCCCCCTTCTGGCCTGCGGCCATTCACCCCCGGGGATATTTCAGAGTAGATGAAGGGAAGGCCTGTCAGCTTGCACCCTGCGCCGGGGCGCGGTATCAGACCGGCCAGACCCGAGCGAGTTTTTCACCGACAGGACGACCCCCATGCGCGCAGAAACCCAGGCCATGATCGAGGCGATTCGCAAGTCGCTGGCGCTTCTGGGGCGGCGGATGGACCGTGAGACGGCAGCCTACCGGCTGGAAGAGTTCGAGGCGATCATCGAAGACCCGAACCTGTGGAATGACCCCGAGCGCGCGCAAAAACTGATGCGCGAGCGGCAGATGCTGATTGAGGCGTTGGGCACATTTGACGGCATCACCCGTGATCTGCAGGACAATATCGACCTGATTGAACTGGGCGAGACCGAAGGCGACAAGGAGATCGTTGCCGAGGCCGAGTCCGCGCTGAAGGCGCTGGCCGAGAAGGCGGGCGCGGCCGAGCTGGAAGCATTGCTGGATGGCGAGGCCGATGGCAACGATACCTACCTGGAGATCAACGCGGGCGCGGGTGGTACGGAAAGCTGCGACTGGGCCTCGATGCTGGCGCGGATGTATGTCCGCTGGGCCGAGAAGAAGGGCTACAAGGTTGAGCTGATGTCGGAAAGCGCGGGCGAAGAGGCGGGCATCCGTTCGGCCACGTACAAGATCTGCGGGCAGAATGCCTATGGCTGGCTGAAATCGGAATCCGGGGTGCATCGGCTTGTGCGGATCTCGCCCTATGACAGTGCGGCGCGGCGCCATACCTCGTTCAGTTCGGTGTGGGTCTATCCGGTGATCGATGACCGCATCGAGATCACCGTGCCTGACAACGAGATCCGTATCGATACCTATCGCTCTTCGGGCGCGGGCGGGCAGCATGTGAACACCACCGATTCCGCCGTGCGGATCACCCACCTGCCCACCAACATCGTGGTGACGAGTTCCGAGAAATCACAGCACCAGAACCGTGCGATCGCCATGGAGGCGCTGAAATCGCGGCTCTATGATCTGGAGCTGCGCAAGCGGACCGAGGCGATCGAGGCCCAGCATGAGGCCAAGGGCGATGCCGGATGGGGCAACCAGATCCGCAGTTATGTGTTGCAGCCCTATCAGATGGTCAAGGACCTGCGCACCGGCTATGAGACCTCGGACAGTCAGGGCGTTCTGGATGGCGCATTGGACGGGTTCATGGCGGCAACGCTGGCGATGAATGTCTCGGGCAAGAGCCGCTCTGAAGCGCAAGGCGAAGACTGAGCACCACGCCTGCCCCACTGGAATTTCTTGCACCACGCACATTTGCCCCGCACACTGGTCTTGACGGATGCTCAAGAAGTCAGAGGAGGCACGACATGGTTGACTTACGCGCCCAGACTGCCGAGTCCTACGGCGTCGATATTCCTACACTGAACACCCTGACCACCGCTGATCTGCGGGCGGCTCTGGCGCATGGCTGGCAGGATTTTGTCGCCGCCCCGGTTTTTGGTCTGTTCTTTGCCGCGATCTATGTGGTTGGCGGAATCGCACTCTTTTTCGGGCTATTGGCGGCGGGGGACCCGGTCTGGTTTGTTGCCGTCGCCGCCGGTTTTCCGCTGCTTGCGCCCTTCGCGGCGGTCGGATTGTATGAAATCAGCCGCCGCCGCGAAAGCGGTTTGGCGCTGTCATGGGGGCCGGCGCTCGGTGCAGTCAGGGGGCACGGCGACGGGCAACTGCCGGTGATGGGGGTGGTTGTGCTGATTGTCTTCGGCTTTTGGGTCATTCTTGCACGCGGGATCTTCGCCATTTTCATGGGGCAGACCGGGATCGGCTTTGACACGCTGGGTCAGCTTTGGAGCTTGCGCGGAGTGACAATGTTGGCGGTGGGTGGATTGGCAGGCGGGGCCATGGCTGTCGCATTGTTCACCCTGACCGCCTTCAGCCTGCCCATGCTTCTGGATCGCCGGGTGGATTTCATGACCGCGATCATCACCTCGATGGTGGCTGTGCGCAGCAATCCCGGGGTCATGGCACGGTGGGCGGCAATTATCGTGGCCATGATGGCTCTGGCGATGGTGCCGCTGTTCCTGGGTCTTCTGGTGGTGCTGCCGCTGTTGGGGCACGCAACCTGGCATCTGTATCGGCGCGCGGTTGCGGGCTGACAAAAGCACGGTCTGCGATAATGGTTATTGTCCTGTTCTTTCCCGCACTCTAGCGTGATCCTGCGCGCGAGAGAGGGAGGAAAAATGTCTGATACGTCACCAGTTCATGCCCCGCCAAGTCCAATCCCGGAACCGGCGCAGATCAGTCTTGCCGATCTGCGTGCGGTTCTGGCACTGGGGTGGCGCGATTTCACCCGCGCGCCGCAATATGGGGTCCTGTTCAGCGCCTTTTATGTGCTTGGAGGGCTGATCCTCTATGCGATCTTCGCGGCCTCGGCGGCGGAGTGGTGGTTCATCCCCATTGCCGTGGGCTTTCCGATCCTCGCCCCCTTCGCGGCCGTGGGTCTTTATGAAGTCAGCCGCCAGTTGGAGCAGGGGCAAACGCCCGCACTGGGCCGGGTGCTGGGTTGCGTGTTTGCCCAGAAGGACAGGCAGGTGCCCTCCATGTCGATGGTGGTGCTGCTGACCTTCATGTTCTGGGTCTTCATCGCGCATACCATCTTTGCGCTGTTCTTCGGGCTTCAGCCGATCTCTGGCTCGACATGGTCAATGCTGTTGACCACCAACGGGCTGACGATGCTTGCCGTCGGCTCAGTCATCGGCGGGGTGATGGCGGCGGTGTTCTATGCGTTGACGGTGATCAGCCTGCCGCTGCTGCTGGACCGCGAGGTGGATTTCATCACAGCGATGATCACCTCGTTCAGTTGTGTCACCGCCAATCTGGGGGTTATGGCGATCTGGGCGGCGGTGATCGCGGTGGGGCTGTTTCTGGGTATGGCGCCTGCGTTTCTGGGGCTGTTCGTGGTCCTGCCGGTCTTTGGGCACGCCAGTTGGCACCTCTACCGACGCCTGTTGCCACCGGACAGCTGACACACATAAAAAGGGGGCCAAGCGCCCCCTTCTTCATTCCGTGTGTTTCGGTGGTTTACTTGACCGGCTTGGCCTCAGCCGGGGCCTTGGGTGCAGAGGATTGCGCGCTTGCGGGCTGCTGCGGCGCAGAGGGGCGCGGCGCGGGGGCCTGTTGCTGCTGCGGCTGATGCTGTTGTGACTGCTGGGCCTGGGCGGGCTTTGCAGGCTGCCCGCTGCTGAGCGGGTCATCCTGGCGCTGGACGGAGCCTTCAAAATGCGCACCGGATTCGATGGCGATGGTCTTGTGGATAATGTCGCCCTCAACCCGTGCGGTCGAGGTCAGGCGCACTTTCAGCCCGCGCACGCGGCCGATAACCCGGCCATTGATGACAATGTCATCGGCCACGATCTCACCACGGATGGTCGCGGTTTCACCGACGGTCAGCAGATGGGCGCGAATGTCACCATCCACGATCCCTTCGATCACCACGTCGCCGGTGGTGCGCAGATTGCCGGTCACCGTCAGATCCGACGACAGAACCGAGGCGGAAGGCTTGGGTTTGGCGGACATGGCACCGGCATCGAACGAGGGGCGCGAGGCAGGCGCGGATGCGGTATCGGGCATCCGGGGTGCTTCGGCTTTCGGCCCCTGTTCGTTGATTCGGCTCTTAGAAAACATTTTGCGCGGCCCTTATGTAGGTCATGGGGTTGATCGGTCTGCCGCCTACGCGAATCTCATAGTGCAGATGCACGCCGGTTGACCGTCCGGTTGTGCCCATACCACCGATCCGGTCCCCACGCGAGAGTCTTTGGCCCACGTTCACGTTAATGGTATGCAGATGGGCATAGTAGGTTTCGATCCCGAAATCATGACGCACGATCACCAGATTACCATAGCCGCCCTGACGGCCCGCATGGGTGACAGTTCCGGCGCCGGTGGACAGGATCGGCGTGCCCTGGGGCCCGGCCCAGTCTACCCCGTTGTGCATGCGCCGCCCGCCAGTGCGCGGGTCACGCCGCGTGCCAAAGCCCGAGGTCTGGCGCACACCTGCGCGCACCGGCATGGCGAATGGGGTGCGCTGCGCGGCGAGGCGGTAGAGGTTGATTTCTTCCAGCGCCGCAATCACGCCATTGGCGCGCGCCTCGTCGCTTTGCGGGTCCAGCGTGCCAGAGGTGGAGATCGAGATCGGCATCAGCGAAGCTGTGCGGTCCTGGTAGCCCGAGCGCACCTGCTGCAGCAACTGGTCCGGCTGTAGCCCGGCGGCACGGAACATGCGTTCCAGCGGCAGCATCGACACTTCGACGGCCTGTTCCAGCTGGGTGAAGATACGGTGGTTGCGGTCCTGAATCAGGCGGTTCTCCAGCGCCAGATGGTCCACCTGCTGGACAGCGCTGTCGGCCATCGCCATGACCGCTTCGCGCTCCTGAGCGGTGTCGCTGAGCGCATTCATCAGAAAATCAAGTGTCTGTTCAACCTCGGCCAGCCGCCCGGCGGTTTCCAGCAACTCGTCGCTGGTGCTCGTGCGTTCGACCTCGGCCAGTCGGCTGCGGGCGGTGTCACGTTCGCGCAGGCGTTCGCGCAGGCTGCCCTGCAAGGTTTCAATCCCCGACTCAAGCTCGGCCCGGCGCTGTTCGCTGGCCAGAAGTGAGCTCTGCATGGCGGCAACGCGGTTCATCGCCTCGGCGTAGCGGTCATGGGCGGCCTGTGCTTCTTCGACGGACCGGTCGCGCTCTGCGGCAAGTTCGGTCAGGCGACGCTCGAAATAGACCTGCTCACGCAGTGTCTGCTCGCGCAGATCGGTTGAGCCGATGGCCTCCATGAATACGATGGATGAGGCGATGATCGTCCAGGCAACCAGCGCGGTCGCCCCGGATACGATCACCGCCTGAGACACCGGCCGCAACCGGACGAAGCGCGTTGTGTCTTCCGAGCGGAGAAACAGCCGTTTTTCAGGAAGATAACGCTCAAGCGCTGCGTTGATACGGTCGGTCCAGTGCCTCAAGGGAACACCCTGCGTTATTTTTGTTCTGTCCCGAAGCGGTGGCGCCGGGTGGCCACCGTTGCTCCTGCGCAACTGTTAACGACGGGTTTGCCTGGCTGCAACTCTTTTGGGCTATGTTGCGCAGTTGCATCGGCGGGCACTCGCCGAATGAGCGAAAAACCGCCGACTATCTGATAATCATGGGAACTTTTTATTGTCAGCGCGGTTTGGGGTCTCCTCCGCTAGGGGCCAGTAGAAATCCGGCGGCAACCCGGCTTCGGCGCGCTTCTCGTCATTGAACGGTGGTTTCAGCGCCCCGTGGAAATACCGGCGTACAAGGGTGTGAAACACCTCCTTTGGGTCCAGATTTTCGCGCCCGCACATGAAATGAAACCATTTGGACCCATAGGCGACATGGCCGACCTCTTCGCCATAGATCACCTCCAGCGCCTCGACAGCGTTTGGCAGCCCGGCTTTGCGGAAGATTTCGATCATGCCGGGCGTGACATCCAGCCCCCGCGCCTCCAGCACCATGGGCACCACGGCCAGACGGCCCATGAAATCCTCAGCCGTATCGGTGGCTGCGCGCCACATGCCGGCATGGGCGGGCAGAGCGCCGTAGTGGCTGCCCTGTTCTGCCAACAAATCTGCGATGAGGTTGAAATGCTTGGATTCCTCATCCGCCGCCTTGACCCAGTCATCATAAAAGCCCGGCGGCATGGGGATGTGGGTAAATCGGGCGATGATGTCCCAATGCAGATCAACCGCGTTCAGTTCGATATGCGCGACCGCATGCAACAGCGCAATCCGCCCCTCTGGGCTGCCGGGGCGACGGCGCGGCACATCGCGCGGGTCTTTCAGTTCAGGGCGTTCGGGCCGGGCGGGGAATTCGGGTGGTGCCGCGCTGCCGACTACGAGCGGCGCACCCGCCGCGCGCGCCGCAAACCAGCGCGCGGCATGGCGGCGCGAGCGTGCGGTCTTGTCGCGCGGATCGGCGCAGGACAAAACATCCACCGCCATTTCGGCAAGCGTCGGCGGCAGAGTGGCGTCAGGGGGCATGGCGTTCTCCGTTTTCCGGCTGATAGCGCGGATGCGCCGCCGCGGCAAACAACCAACCGCCCCCTTTCATCTACTCAAAAAGTATCCTGGGGGTGAATTGGCGCAGCCAAGAGGGGGCAAAGCCCCCTCCTTCTGCCCGCTTACAATGCCTTCGCGGCCTCCAGCACCTCGGCGACATGGCCCGGCACTTTCACCTTGTTCCAAACGCGCGCCACGTTGCCCTGCCCGTCAATCAGCACCGTGGTGCGCTCGATGCCCATATAGGTCTTGCCATACATGCTTTTCTCGGCCCAGGTGCCGTAGCGTTCGCAGATATCGCTTTCGGCATCGGATACCAGGATCACCCCCAGGCCATGTTTGGCGATGAACCGGTCGTGGGCCTTCACCGGGTCCTTGGATACACCGACAACCACCGTGCCCGCCGCCTCGAATGCTGCGGCTTCGGCGGTAAATTCGTTGGCTTCGCGCGTGCAGCCCGAGGTGTCGTCCTTGGGGTAGAAATACAGCACCACCGCTTTCGGGCGCAGGTCTGACAGGGTAAGCATGTCGCCGCCATCGCGCGGGGCGGTGAAATCGGGGGCGGGTTGACCGGGTTGCATAAGGGTCTCCTTTGCTGATGGTTTGCCCCCTGTTGTAGTCGCCATGCGGCGGGGATAAAGGGCACAACGGCAAGAAACAGGGCAAAAGCGCATGAAACTGGCGGATTTCGATTTCGACCTGCCTGAAGAGCTGATCGCCACGCGGCCCGTGCGCCCGCGTCCGGCGGCACGGCTGCTGCATGCCGAGGGCGGCACACTGCAGGATCGCCATGTGCATGACCTGCCCGCCATCTTGCGCCCCGGCGACCGGCTGGTGATCAACAACACCCGCGTCATTCCCGCCCGGCTGAACGGCGAACGCCTGCGCGACACGCGCGACGGCAGCGGGCGCGCGCGGGTTGAGGTGACACTGATCGCGCCCGAAGGCGGGGCGCGCTGGCGGGCACTCGCCAGGCCGTTGCGCAAGCTGGCACCTGGTGACCGGGTCGAGTTCAGTGCAGGGCTGGCGGCTGTGGTGGCCGCGCGCGGCGCCGGGGATGTGGTGCTGGATTTCGCTTTGGAAGGCGCTGACTTTGACGCGGCGTTGGCGCAGGCGGGCAGCATGCCGCTGCCGCCCTACATCGCCGCACGCCGCCCCGCTGATGCGCAGGACCATGAAGACTATCAGACCGTCTTCGCCCGGCATTCCGGCGCCGTCGCCGCCCCCACCGCCAGTCTGCATTTCGATGATGCGCTGATGACTGCCCTGCGCGCCAAAGGGGTGGATTTTACCGAAGTCACCTTGCATGTCGGCGCGGGCACCTTTCTGCCGGTCAAGGTGGAAGACGTCACCACTCACCGCATGCATTCTGAGTGGGGCGAGGTCAGTGCGCAGGCCGCCGCCGAGATCAACACGACCCGCGCGGCAGGCGGGCGGATCATCGCGGTCGGCACCACCGCGCTCAGACTGATCGAAAGCGCGGCCGAGGGCGGCACGGTTCAGCCCTGGCGCGGTGAGACCGATATTTTCATCTATCCCGGCTATCGTTTTCGGATCACCGATGGGCTGATGACCAATTTTCACCTGCCGAAATCGACGCTGATGATGCTGGTCTCAGCCCTGATGGGGATGGCGCAGGTCAGGCGCATCTACGCCCATGCCGTGGCCGGGCGATACCGGTTCTTTTCTTATGGTGATGCCTCGCTGCTGATCCCTCAGCAGACCTGAGCCGCAGTGCGCGCCCAGTCCTGACGGCGCAGCGCAAGCCATGTCCAGTCCGTGAACCCGCGGTCCGCGCTGGCATCGATTTGCCCGAACCCTGCCGCTTCAAGAATGCGGCGCGACGCGGGGTTCTCAGCTCGCACCTTGGCCACCAACCGTAACAGTCCCGGCGCATTGGTGAAAGCGCGCGCCACAACGCCCGCCACCATTGCCCGGCCCAGCCCCTTGCCCCAATGCTTGCGGCCCAGCCAGTAGCTGAGTTCGGCCTCTTCGCGCTCGGGCGGGGGGGTGTCGATCTGCTGATGCCCATAGTCCAGGCGCACTTGCCCCACCGGCTGGCCGTGCAGGGTGACTGCACGTACCTCGTGATGGGCAAGCATGTTTGCGGCTTCAATCATCTGGCGGGCTGTGTTGTCGGTGAACGGCTCAGGAAAGGGTTCTGGCAAATGATCCCAGAGCGCGCGGTCATCCAGCATTGCGCGTAACCGTTCGGCGTCGGTCACAAGCCAGCGCCGCAGGGTCACCCCCTGCCCGGCAAGGCCATCGGTGGCGGGGGTCAGCGGGTCTGCATTGTCTGCGTCCAGATCCTCGGTAACTGTGGGATCCAGCCACAGGATCTGGACCGGATCAAACAGCCGGTCACCATGGGCGGCTGTCGCGTTTGGCGCAAGCGCGCGCCGCGTGGGGGCCGGGCGCTGGTTGCTGCCCGGCGGGACGATCACGAGAGGGGCACGAAACATCGATTCACCTTTGGTTCCGTTCGATTCCGTTCAAATATTTTTGAATATTCTCGGTTAAATGATCACGGCGCGCAATCAAAACCGGACAATAGCCGGGTTCACGTTTGAGCCAGCAAGGGTCGGAAACGGACTGCTCTCACCCCGGCGTTGTGCTACGGTGCCGGCCAAAGCCGGGTTGGTATTGCACCCGCAACGCGCCGCAACTCACCAAAACAAAACAGGAAAAGGGCCAACATGCTCAGAGTTTTTGCCAACAGCTGGGCGCTCTTGCTCGGATTGATGCTTCTGATGCTGGGCAACGGCCTGCAAGGCACGCTTCTGGGGATTCGCGGCGGGATCGAAGGGTTTGCCACCTGGCAGATGTCGGTGGTGATGTCGGCTTATTTCCTTGGCTTTCTGGTCGGCTCGCAGATGGCACCGGGCATGATCCAGCGGGTGGGGCATGTGCGGGTTTTTGCGGCGCTCGGCTCGTTGATATCGGCGGTGCTGGTTCTCTATGCCGCAGCACCTGACTGGATCTTCTGGTCGGCGCTCAGGGTGGTGATCGGTTTCAGTTTTGCCGGGGTCTATGTGACGGCCGAAAGCTGGCTCAACAACGCGGCCACCAACGAGACACGCGGGCAGACGCTGTCGCTGTACATGATCGTGCAGATGGTGGGAATCATCACCGCGCAGGGCCTGCTGAACCTTGCAGACCCTGGCGGCTACGCGCTGTTTGTGATTGCTTCGGTGCTGGTGTCGCTGTCGTTCACGCCGATCTTGCTGTCGATCAGCCCCGCGCCCGGTTTCGCCAGCGCGAAATCCATGAGTTTCCGCAAGCTCTTCATCATTTCGCCGTTGGGCTGTGTGGGAATATTCCTGATGGGCGGCGTATACTCGGCGCTCTTTGGCATGGCGGCGGTCTGGGGGGGGCTGATCGGGCTGAGTGTGCTGGAAATCTCGATCTTCGTGGCGGCGATCTATCTGGGCGGGTTGGTGTTGCAATATCCGATCGGCTGGCTGTCGGATGCGATGGACCGTCGCCAGCTGATCATCGGCGTGACATTCCTGTGTGCGCTGGTGGCCGGGGTCGCCAGCCTTGGTCAACCGCCTTTTGTGGTGCTGGTTGTGGTGGCGTTCCTGATCGGCGGGCTGGCGAACCCGCTGTACTCGCTGCTGCTGGCCCATACCAATGATTTCCTGCAGATCGAAGATATGGCCGGGGCGTCGGGCGGGTTGTTGTTCATCAACGGCGTCGGGGCGATTGCCGGGCCGCTGATGATCGGCTGGTTGATGGGACAGGTGGGGCCGCCGGGCTTCTTTTTGTTTATCGGGTTGCTCAACGGGGTGCTGTGCGCCTATGCCGCCTGGCGGATGTCGCGCCGCTCTGCGCCGGAACAGACCGATCAGGGCAGCTACACCCCCTTGACCCCGGCGGCCTCGGCCGTGACACTTGAGGCGGCCTTTGAGGCCTCGCAAACCGAACAAGGAGATACCGGTAATGCCAACGGCCAGGGCGCTTGAAATTATTGACTTCTGGAAAGAGGTCGGGCCGCAGGGCTGGTATAACAGCACGCCGGAACTGGATGCCGAGATCCGCCAGCGGTTCATGTCGGACTGGGACGCGGCAACGCTGGGCGGACTGCGTGAATGGCTGGGATCGCCTGAGGGGGCGCTGGCCTATCTTCTGGTGACGGACCAGTTTGGGCGTAACATGTTCCGAGAGGATGCGCGTGCCTTCGCCACCGATGAATGGGCTCACCGCGCCGCGACCAAGGCCATCCACCACAAACTTGACACGCGCTTGCCAGAACCCATCCGGCAGTTCTTCTATCTGCCGTTCATGCATGCCGAAACCACCATCGATCAGGATCGCTGCATCCGCTATCTTATCGTGCGCATGCCTGAGACCGGCGCGGACAATCTGCGCCACGCGCGCGCCCACCGTGAGATCATCCGCCGTTTTGGCCGTTTTCCCTATCGCAATGCCTTGCTGGGCCGCAAGAATACCCCGGCCGAAGAGGCGTTTCTGACAGAAGGGGGCTATGGATCAATTCTGAATGCGCTGGCCTGACGGGCAGTCGTGAAAGCGCCGTTGCCAGCTGCCCGGAAATAGTTTAACGCTGAACTATATTTTTCGCGGGAGGGTTTCATGGCGCAGCAAGCCTATGATGTCATCGTGATCGGGGCAGGCCCCGGTGGCTATGTCGCGGCCATTCGTGCGGCGCAGCTGGGGCTAAGGGTGGTCGTGGTCGAGCGCGAACATCTGGGCGGGATCTGCCTGAACTGGGGCTGCATTCCGACCAAGGCACTTTTGCGGTCCGCCGAGGTCTTTCACCTGATGCACCGCGCCAAGGAATTCGGCCTGAAGGCCGAGGGCGTCAGCTTCGATCTGGATGCGGTGGTCAAGCGCTCGCGCGGGGTGGCCGGGCAGCTGTCGTCAGGCATCGGGCATCTGCTGAAAAAGAACAAGGTGGCCGTGGTCATGGGGGCTGCCGCCGTAACTGCGCCCGGCAAGGTCTCGGTGAAAACCGACAAGGGCACAGACACGCTGAGCGCCCCGCATATCATCCTTGCCACTGGCGCGCGCGCGCGCGAATTGCCGGGGTTGGAGGCGGATGGTGACCGTGTCTGGACTTACAAACACGCGCTCACCCCCAAGCGCATGCCGAAGAACCTTCTGGTCATTGGTTCGGGCGCGATCGGCATAGAATTCGCAAGTTTCTTCAACACGTTGGGTGCGAAGACCACGGTCGTCGAGGTGATGGACCGGGTTCTGCCGGTAGAAGATTCCGAGATCAGCGCCTTTGCCAGAAAGCAATTCGTCAAACAAGGCATGACAATCCTGGAAAAGACCAGCGTCAAGAAGCTGGACCGCAGCAAGGACAAGGTGACCGCGCATCTGGAAGCGGGCGGTAAAACCACGACTGCCGAATTTGACACCGTAATTTCCGCCGTCGGCATCGTCGGAAACACCGAGGGGCTGGAGCTTGAAAAGCTGGGCGTCACGGTGGATCGCAGCCATGTCGTGACCGATGAATATTGCCGCACCGGCGTCGATGGCGTCTATGCCATCGGCGATCTGGCGGGCGCGCCCTGGCTGGCGCACAAAGCCAGCCATGAGGGCGTGATGGTGGCCGAGATGATCGCCGGACAAAAGGTTCACCCCATCAAGCCCGGCTCCATTCCCGGCTGCACCTATTGCCATCCCCAGATCGCCAGCGTCGGCCTGACCGAGGCCCGCGCAAAAGAGGCCGGGCATGAGGTGAAGGTCGGCCGCTTCCCGTTCATCGGCAATGGCAAGGCGATTGCGCTGGGTGAACCCGATGGCATGGTGAAGACCGTCTTCGATGCCAAAACCGGTGAATTGCTGGGCGCGCATATGGTTGGTGCCGAAGTCACCGAGTTGATACAGGGCTACACCATCGCCCGCACGCTGGAGTCGACAGAGGCCGAGTTAATGCACACCGTCTTCCCGCATCCCACCTTGAGCGAGATGATGCACGAATCGGTGCTTGATGCCTGGGGCCGCGCCATCCACTTCTGAGTGCGAGGAAGCGGCTGATCAGATTTGAAGCGGGTGTCAGCCAGAACTGGCATGACCCCAGACCGCCAGTTCTGTGCCGCCCGGTTCTTTGAAATGAAATCGCCGCCCGCCGGGAAAGTCGAACTGCGCTGTCGTGATCAGGCCGCCTGCGGCCTCGACCGCCGCCTGCGCCGCGTTCAGATCTTCGGCGAAAAGAACAACCAGCGGAGGAGCGGCAGCCGCGGCCTGCGCGATTCCGCCATCAACCCCCGCATGATCGAAGCTGCAATAGTCCGGGCCGTAGCTGACAAAGCCCCAGCCGAACGCTTTTTCGAAAAACTGCTGGCTGGCGGCGCGGTCGGTGCTGGAAAGCTCTATGTAGTTAATGGGTGTCGGTGATGACATGGGGTCCTCCTGCGCGTATGTTCACTTTATGTTCATATATCGGCTTGTCGTAAACTGCAAGATGAGCGCCGTATCTGCGCGGAAACCCGCGCAGGAAATCGCATAACCGCCACCGAAGCTCCACAAACCGGCATGCTTTTGCCCGATCCCCGCCCCTTGCCAAGAAATTCATAATTGTTTACTTTTCGTTCTCATTTTCGGATTGGAGACTCACCCGTCAAAGGCTATCTAAGCCCGTGGCGCAGGTGGCGCCTAGGGGTATGGCAATGGCCGAGCAGAAGTTCATCTCGATACGCGGCGCGCGTGAGCACAATCTGAAAGGGGTCGATGTCGATATCCCCCGTGACCAGCTTGTGGTGATCACCGGGCTTTCCGGCTCGGGCAAGTCGTCGCTGGCGTTTGACACGATCTATGCCGAGGGGCAGCGGCGTTATGTCGAAAGCCTGTCGGCCTATGCGCGCCAGTTTCTGGACATGATGCAGAAACCGGATGTTGACCATATCTCAGGCCTCAGCCCCGCGATCTCCATCGAGCAGAAAACCACCTCGAAAAACCCGCGCTCGACCGTTGGCACAGTGACTGAGATCCATGACTATCTGCGTCTGCTGTTTGCCCGTGCGGGCACGCCCTTCAGCCCCGCCACCGGCTTGCCCATTGAAGCGCAGCAGGTGCAGGACATGGTGGACCGGGTGATGACGCTGGAGGAGGGCACGCGCGCCTATCTGTTGGCGCCCATCGTGCGCGACCGCAAGGGCGAGTACCGCAAGGAATTTCTGGAGCTGCGCAAGCAGGGCTTCCAGCGCGTCAAGGTTGATGGCGCGTTTCATGAACTGGATACCCCGCCCGAGCTGGACAAGAAATTTCGCCACGATATCGACGTGGTGGTGGACCGGATCGTGGTACGTGCAGGCACCGAGACACGACTGGCCGACAGCTTCCGCACCGCGCTGGATCTGGCGCAAGGGATCGCGGTGCTGGAACTGGCGCAGACCACTGAGGGCAAAGAGCCCGAGCGCATCACATTCTCCGAGAATTTCGCCTGCCCGGTGTCCGGCTTCACCATCCCCGAGATCGAACCGCGCCTGTTTTCCTTCAACGCGCCCTATGGGGCCTGCCCGGCCTGTGACGGTCTGGGGGTGGAGCTGTTCTTTGATGAGCGGCTGGTGGTGCCCGATGCCATGCTGCGGCTGGAGGATGGCGCGATTGCCCCGTGGCGCAAGGGCAAGTCGCCCTATTTCCTGCAAACCATCGAATCGCTGGCCAAGCACTTCAAGTTTGACGCCCGCGCGCCATGGCGCGACCTGCCGGAAAAGGTGAAGGATGTCCTTCTGTATGGCTCTAAAGGCGAGGAACTCTCGTTTCGCTATGACGAGGGCGGACGGGTCTATAACGTCACGCGCGCTTTTGAGGGGGTGATCCCCAACATGGTGCGGCGCTACAAGGAAACCGACAGCGCCTGGGTGCGCGAAGAGTTCGAGCGCTATCAGAACAACCGCCCCTGCAGCACCTGCAACGGCTACCGCCTGAAGCCCGAGGCGCTGGCGGTAAAAATTGCAGGCCTGCACATCAGCCAGGTCAGCGAAATGTCGATCAAGGACGCTTTGGCCTGGATCGAAACCGTGCCTGAACACCTGTCAAAGCAAAAGGGGCAGATCGCCACGGCGATTGTGAAGGAAATCCGCGAACGCCTTGGATTTCTTGTCAATGTTGGCCTTGACTACCTGACGCTTTCGCGCGCGGCAGGCACGCTTTCAGGCGGGGAAAGCCAGCGCATCCGGCTGGCCAGCCAGATCGGATCAGGGCTGACCGGGGTGCTGTATGTACTTGATGAGCCCTCGATCGGGCTGCACCAGCGCGACAACGACCGCCTGCTGACAACTTTGCGCAACCTGCGCGATCAGGGCAATACGGTGCTGGTGGTCGAACATGATGAAGACGCCATCCGTACCGCCGACTGGGTGCTGGATATCGGCCCCGGCGCGGGTGTGCATGGCGGCAGGGTGATCGCACAGGGCACACCGGATGTGATCGCCGCTGACCCGGCCAGCCTGACCGGGCAGTATCTGTCGGGCGCGCGCGAGATTGCAGTCCCTGCGACCCGGCGGCCCGGCAACGGCAAGAAAGTGACGGTGGTCAAGGCCACCGGAAACAATCTGCGCGACGTGACGGTGGATTTTCCGCTGGGCAAGTTTGTATGTGTGTCGGGGGTGTCCGGCGGCGGGAAATCGACGCTGACGATTGAGACTCTGTTCAAGACGGCCTCGGTGCGTCTGAACGGCGCGCGCCAGACGCCCGCGCCGTGTGAAACGGTGCAGGGGTTGCAACATCTGGACAAGGTGATCGATATCGACCAGCGCGCCATCGGGCGCACCCCGCGTTCGAACCCGGCAACCTATACCGGCGCATTCGGGCCAATCCGCGACTGGTTCGCGGGTCTGCCCGAATCCAAGGCGCGCGGCTACAAGCCGGGGCGGTTTTCATTCAACGTCAAGGGCGGGCGGTGTGAGGCCTGTCAGGGCGACGGGGTGCTGAAGATCGAGATGAACTTCCTGCCCGATGTCTATGTCACTTGCGAGACCTGCAAGGGCAAGCGCTACAACCGCGAGACATTGGAAGTTCTGTTCAAAGGCAAGAGCATAGCCGACGTTCTTGATATGACTGTGGAAGAGGCGCAGGGGTTCTTCAGCGCCGTTCCGTCGATCCGTGAGAAGATGGATGCGCTGATGCGCGTGGGGCTGGGCTATATCAAGGTGGGCCAGCAGGCGACCACGCTTTCGGGCGGCGAGGCGCAAAGGGTTAAGCTGTCGAAAGAGCTGTCACGACGCTCAACGGGTCGCACGCTTTACATTCTGGACGAGCCAACGACCGGGCTGCATTTCGAGGATGTGCGCAAGTTACTGGAAGTGCTGCATGAACTGGTGGATCAGGGCAATTCCGTGGTGGTGATCGAGCACAACCTTGATGTGATCAAGACCGCCGACTGGATCATCGATATCGGCCCTGAGGGTGGCGATGGCGGTGGGATGATCGTGGGCGAGGGCACACCCGAAGACATCGCGCGTATTCCTGGCAGCCACACCGGGCATTATCTGGCCCCGCTACTGGCGCGGCACCGGGCGGCGGCGGAATAGGCGTTTTCGACAGGGGGGCGGGGGGGGGGGGGGGGGGGGGGGGGGGCGCCGGGCGCCGGCGGCGGGCGGGGGGGGGGGGGGGGGGGG
>JAFIEK010000060.1 GCA_020832545.1 Pararhodobacter sp.
ACTATCAACCCCAAGGACTCTCGTTATGAATGAGGGACGACCGGGGGGCAGGTCACCTCCCAATGTAGTCTCCATGGAGAAAATCCATTCCAATAATCACCATGGTCCAATGAACCGATCACGATGCCGGGCGGAAGTTGGGGGGCAAAGAACGCTTACGCTCGACGCCGAAAGCCCGCTTTCTTACTCGGGCCATGACGATGCTACTCACGTACCGGACACGATTGTGAATCGGTGCGTTGCGTTCTTTCTGCCGCCAACTTAAACCTTTTGGCGGCGTCGGGTTCAAGGGTCTTGTGTCCGGCTCAACAACGCGCCGTCAGTCCATCGTTATCACGATTTTTCCGAAACCCTGGTTGCGCGCTATATCGTTCAGCGCTTCACCAGCTTGGTCCAATCGATAGCGTCTGCTGATAGGAATGCGCAGCCGTCCCGCTTGCACGGCAGGACCAAGGTTTTCCCAAGCCTTTTGTATTATTGCACCAGTTTCCTCGATTGACCGGGTGCGAAACGTCACACCAATGTAAGTGATGCGGCGCTCGGCATGCAAGTCGAAGTCGAAACTTCCCGTATTACCACCCAGTCGACCGACGTTTACGATTCGCCCTTCCAAGCGTGTCGCGCGCAAATTGTCATTGGCTACGGGCGCACTGATCTGGTCAATGATCAGATCCACGCCTGCCCCATCGGTTGCCTCAAGCACATCGTTGACCCAATTGCTGTCATCCGTGTCCAAGGCCAGGTCTGCGCCATGCTCTAAAAGGAGCGCGCGGCGCTGCGTATCACGCGACGTGCCGATGACCAGGCCTGCCCTCAATTCTCGAGCGATCTGCATGGCCATGATACCCACAGCCGAACTGGCCCCCTGAATCAAAACCGATTGCCCTGGCTTCAGCTCACCTCGAGTGACCAGCGCATCGTGCATGGTGTTCAAAGCTACTGGCAAGACCGCAGCATCTTCCGGGGTCAGATTGCCCAAGGGGGCCTCAACTGCAGTCCGTTCATCAACCACCGCATAATCCGCAATCGCCCCAGAGGTGAAGGCGATAATCGTCTGACCTTTGCGCAGGGTTTGAACATCCAAGCCAACCTCTTCCACGGTTCCGCACAACTCCCGGCCCAGGGACACGCCGTGGCTACCGATGTTGCCGGCGGCGGCCGCCTGAAGCACAAGCGAATCGACACGGTTGAGCCCCGCTGCATGCACCTTGACCAGCACCTGGCGCGGTTGAAGCTTCGGCACTGGAATCTTGCGTAACGCGGCTTTCCCGTTCTCTATCGTGAAGCACCTCATATCTTAATCCTCTCAAGGGATGATTTTGCATTGCTGCTTTTGATACAACTCATGAACTTGATCATCGAATTCCGTACATTTCATTCGGCAACCAAGTGGCTATTGGAGCGAACCAGAAAACCAGAAACAGGCCAAGAAGCTGAAGGCCGACAAAAGGCGCAACCCCTTTGTAGATGTCACGGGTCTGGATACCTGGCGGACAGACACCCTTTATATAGAAGATTGCAAAGCCCACCGGCGGAGTAAGGAAAGAGGTCTGCAGGCAGATGGCAAAAAGAATTGCAAACCAAACCGGATCAACGCCGAGACTGAATACCACAGGAGCGACCAATGGCAGAATGATCAGCGTAATCTCCACCCAATCGAGGAAGAAACCCAGCAGAAACACGACCAAGAGGACGACCAGCACAACACCGGTCTCGCCAAAGGGCAGTCCAATGATCGCCGCGCGAACAACGTCGTCGCCACCGAGCCCGCGAAGTACCGAGGCAAAGACCGTAGCGCCGATGAAAATAGCAAAGATGAAGGCGGTGGTGCGGCTGGTCTGGTGCACTGCGTCGGCAAGAACGCGGTAGTTGAGGCTACGGTTGGCAAGGGCGAGCAAGAGCGAACCGAACGCACCAACCGCAGAGGCTTCGGTGGTTGTCGCGAAGCCGGTAAAAATGGAACCAAGGACAGCGATGATGAGCGCTAGGGGCGGAAGAGAAGCCCAGAAGACGTTCACGAAGGCGCGCAGGTTCAGTGGTTTCCGGTCCTTTGGCGCAGGGGCCAGATCTTTTTTTATGAAAGCAGCGATGAGAATATAGGCGATATACAAAAACGCGAGAAGCAGGCCCGGGACCAAGGCACCCATGAACAGCCGCCCGACCGAGGCCTCAGACGTGCCGAGGCGGTCAGCAATCAGCACCAGCATGATGCTTGGCGGCACCAGGATGCCGAGCGTTCCTACCGAACAAGCGGTGCCCACCGCGAATGACTTGTTGTACTTTGCCGCCATCATCGGCCCAAGCGAAAGCATTCCAAGCAGCACCACTGATGCGCCTACGATACCCGTAGAAGCGGCCAGCAGCACGCCAACGATGACAACGGTAACGGCATAGCCTCCGCGCAGTCCGCCGAGAACGGTGACCAACGAGTTCATCAGTTTCTCTGCGATGCCTGACCGGTCCAACATAATACCCATGAAAATGAACAGGGGCAGCGCCACCATCAACTCGTTCGCGACTATGCCATAGATACGCCGATCCAGAACACCGATCGTGCCGTCCCAGGTGAACCAGATGTTTGCCTGGTAGGCTTCCACAAGGAAGTGGCCAATGACCGCGAACAGAAAACCTACGCCCGCCAGTGACCAGGCAACTGGAAAGCCTAGCAGCAGCAGCCCCATGAAACTGGCAAACATCCCAATAACCAGCAGTTCTTCCATACCCATGCGACGCGGTCTCCCGGCTCAGTAATTGTGAATGTTGCTGTTCGCAGGCGGCTCGAACGCTCGTGGGAAGCCAAACAGTAAGGTGGCGCAGCGCAGCGCCCGAGAGATGACTGCAATGGCGACAAGGCTCATGCCAATGGGAAGCATGCTCTTGATTATGAAGCGATACGGCAGGCCGCTAGGGGCCTGCGAGCGCTCGCCACGAGTGAACGAGCGAAAGGCATACTGAATAAGCACATCAATCATGAAATAAAGGATCGGAAGTAACAGCACCACAATAGCCAAAAACTCGATCCAGGCCTGTGTGCGTAGCGAGAAGCGCTCGCGTAGCACATCCACTCGCACATGCACGTCAGTGACCACGGCGTAGGCGAGAGTGAGCATCATTGTAGTGCCGAAAAGATGCCATGACAATTCTTCCAAGGCGATGGAGCCACGCCCAAGAATGAAACGGCTGAATACATTGCTCAGCACCACGAGCAGCATTACGATCCAAAGCCAGGACACCGCCTTGCCAAAACCATGGATTCCGGAATCGGCGTAATAGCTGATGCGGTTAGTCGGCAGCTTCTGCACTGTGGTTTTCACGTCGGACATCGCTGACTCGTTTGAAGGCGAGTTAGTGGATTCGCGCATTTGGTAACACCTTGGCACTATGGCTATAGGCAGAGGATAGGCCACGGCACATTCGCCGCAGCCTATCGTAATCACCTTGTTAGCAGCGTGAGGTGTTAGTCAGACTGCGTGTTGTAGAACGACCGAGGCAGATGACCCCTTTCGTGCCAGACCCCGTAGATGCCCATCCAGTCTTGCTGGCTTTGCAGAATGCGGGCGAACAACGGGTCCTGTCCGGCGATTTCTTCTAGGACTTCTCCGCTGACCTCGTGCAGGCGTTCCAATACCTCCTGCGGGAACTCATGCATCTGGATGCCCTGATCCTGCCAGAACTGCAGTGCGTGAACGTTGCCATATTCGCTCTCTGCATAGCTGGTCAGCGTTGCCGCTTTACAGCCTGTCTCAATCTGGAATTGCGCCTGCTCCGAAAGTCCGTCCCAGGCGTCCTGGTTGACGAGCAAGTGGAGCATTGTGGCACTTTGGTGCCATCCCGGGAGATGATAGTGCTCAACAATTTCATGGAAAGCAAGCACCCGGTCTGCAGCCGGTGATGAGAATTCCACGGCATCGATCGTGCCGCGCTCCAGCGCCTGATACAGTTCGCCACCGGGCAACACGGTCACTGAAACACCCAGTCGTCGCATCACTTCACCGCCTACGCCTGCAAATCGCATGCGCAACCCTTGCAGCTTCTCAACGGAATCAATCTGTTGATTGAACCATCCGCCGCTTTCCGGTCCGACGATTCCGCACAGAATGGCACGGACGCCGTATGGCTCATAGGTTTCTTGCAAAAGCGCGTCGCCTTCACCGAAATAGTGCCAGGCTAGGAAGCCGGGGGGTTCAAGACCGAACGGAGCGCCACCGCCCAACAGATTGAGCGAAGGAACACTGCCGGCGTCATAGCCGATCCATGTGTACCCCGCGCTGTAGCGGCCCTCTGAAACCGCATCCAGCACTTCAAAAGCCGGGATCAGTTCACCGGGTTCGTAATACCGAAGCGTGATATTGCCGCCCGACAACCCGCTAACCGTTTCGGTGAGATGCCTCACCGGCGTTCCGACTGCGGGCAGATTGGAAGGCAAGCCGATAGGTACCTGCCAGCGCACGGTTTCCTGTGCATGAGCAAACCCGCCCGAAAGGGCGGCCGTTGCGAACACGACCCCGGCCGCAAGGGCGGGCTTGCTTACGAGATTATCTACCAATTTTCTTTTCATTGCTTGTACTCCTCCAAGTTGTCGTAGGTATTTTCTCAGTTCGTCGCACCCGCACCTGAAAGCCATCCCGGCGGCAGGTGCAGGTGACCTCCTCAGCTATTGCTCGGAAAGTTCATCGAATACTGCGATTGCTCGCTCGGTTCCGGCCAGCGCTGGGAAATAGTCTTGCTTTTGGTGTAGAACCGCGCCGCATCAGGACCGAAAAGATGGCTCTCCCCGAACTTCGATCGACGCAAGCCACCGAAGTTGAAATACCCTGCCGGTACTGGCACAGGAACATTTACGCCGATCATCCCGGCCTCTACCTTCATACCGAAGCGGCGCGCCACCTCGCCATTGCGGGTGTAAATGACGGCGCCATTACCAAATTCGTGGGCGTTCGTGATTGCTATCGCTTCCTCAAGCGAGGCAGTCCGTACGATCCCGCGTGCAGGACCAAAGACTTCCTTCTGATAGAACTCCATCTTTGTGGTCACTCGGTCCAGCAGTGTGGGGCCGATGTAAAACCCTTTTTCGTGGCCCGAAACGGTTAACTTGCGGCCATCGAGAACGACCGTGGCACCTTCTTGTTCGGCAACATCGATTGCCCTCAGTATCGCCGCCTTCGACTCACCGCTGATCACCGCTCCAAAATCGGCTTTCGGATCATTATACGGTCCGACCAACATGTTCTCGATTTTTGGCTTGATAAGCTCCAGCAAACGTTCGGCCGTCTCGTCGCCCACGGGCAGCAACAGAGAGATGGCCATGCAACGCTGGCTTGCCGAACCATAACCGGCGCTGACGAAAGCATTCGCGGCCGATTCCAGATCGGCGTCCGGCATGACCACCATATGGTTCTTGCCGCCGGTAAAACAGGCCACACGCTTGTTGTTCGCTGTTCCGCGGTGGTAGATATACTCTCCGACCGGGGTCGATCCGACAAAGCTCACCGCCGCTATGCCCGGATGATCGAGAATGCCGTCAACCATTTCCTTGTCGCCGTTGACCACATTCCAGATCCCGTCCGGGAGCCCGGCTTCTTTCCATAGCTCACCAAGAAGGATGGCGCTGCCAGGTACTTTTTCCGACGGCTTGAGAATAACAGCATTGCCACACGCAATAGCCATGGTTGCCATCATCAGCGGAACCATTACAGGGAAGTTGAACGGCGCAATACACCCCACAACGCCGACTGGCTCCCTCACCGTGAAGACATCGATGTCACCACCTACGTTGCGAGAATACTCACCTTTCGTCAGATGCGGGGCGTTCGTTGCAAATTCCACTGCCTCCAGCCCCCGGAGAATCTCACCCTTGGCGTCCGGAATGGTTTTGCCGTGCTCAATGCTGATAAGCCTCGCCATGCGATCCGTGTTTTCGCGAATCAACTCACGAAATCGGTAAGTCACTTCCAGGCGCTTGGCGTGTGACGCGGCCCCCCATGAAAGCCCCGCCTCAGTGGCAACGGAAATCGCCCTGTCCAGCGTCTTCGCGTCCCCGTACAGGCACTGATAAAGCACCTCGCCGGTAGATGGGTTGTACACCGGGCCATGCCGCTTGCCGAAGCCTGCATCAGGGTGTCCGTTGATAAAGTGCTTTACATTTTCCATTATAGTTTCCTTTACGATTCAGGGCGTTGACGGTCAGGTGTCGCTGTACATTTCCCGAATGATCGAGAAGTCCTTTCCTCGAACGCTTTCGTCCAGCTGAACATGCATGCTGAAGAGATTTCGAATAGTTGAGGCGAGTGGTGTAGGGGAATCCACAGCGCGCGCACTGTCCAGCGCCAGCCCCAAGTCTTTCAGCATCAGGCTTGACTGGAATCCCCCTTCGTAATCATTGCTGGCCGGAGTTTTTTCATCGACGCCGGGCCAGGGATTCCAGCGTTCAAGCATAAAGTTTTGCCCGGAACTTTTCAGCATGATCCCGGTTATGACCTTGGGATCGATACCATTTTTATGGGCCAGCGACATTGCCTCAACCGTGCCGACCATGAGGATCGCAGCAAGCATGTTATTGCAGATCTTTGCTGCTTGCCCGGCGCCGGCTCCGCCGACATGGAACGGTGTCTTGCCCATGGCAAGAAGAATGCCCTCGCACTCGCGGAACACGTCCACGTCTCCGCCAACCATAAAGCTCAACGAGCCTTCCGTCGCACCAATCACGCCGCCTGAAACCGGGGCATCGATCATGCGAAAGCCTTTTTCGGAGGCGGCTTCCGAGACCAAGCGCGCGGTCTGCGGAGAGATTGTTGAACAATCCATGATCACTGGCCGGTTCTCAAGCCGGCTAATCAACCCCTCTTCGCCGAGATAAAGGCCCGCAACTTGTGGGTCAGCCGGCAGCATCGAAATGATGAAATCCGCATCGGCGGCAGCGGCGGCGGCGGACTCGGCAGCCACCGCACCGTCACCTTCAAGCGCCTTCATCGCTTTTTGGCTGAGATCAAAAACCTTCAGAGAGTGCCCGGCGCGAATCAGATTGCGCGCCATGGGCGCACCCATATTCCCCAGGCCAATGAACGCGATCTGCACCATTTCGGATCTCCTCCACACAAGATCTTGCTTCATCGTCTAAATGCTGTGCATCAGGCGTAAATCTGCATGATTGCTTTGCACACTTGACGATCCCCCCTTGACAGTAGCAGTTTGACATCGCTGCGCCATGCCGTAAATTGCTGGATATATGGAGAATATTGCGGAGGCCGGAAGTTGTCGGAAACGTCTGAATGGCCGCTACCTGAAGGCAGCTATCGATTGGTTGCTCCGCCAGGACTCTGCCAGGATGTTCAGGGCCATCCGTTAGGGCAGCACTTTGTTGTCTCGCTACTCTGCTATTATCACGAGGCCTGGGGTCATTCGATGATTCGGACGACGCATGATGAACATCTGGTGGTCTACGTGCTGCGAGGGAAAGGGCAGCTATGTCTCACAAACGAGCCGGAAGTCACGTATGAACTTGGGGCAGGCGACCTCTGGTGGGTTCCGCCGAATATTCCACACCATTACCGTTCGTCTGAAACAACACCATGGACCGTCTATGGCACTCACTTGCGAGCGAATGACGCCGAAGCTTTGCGGCATTTGCTTGGGCTTGGTGAAAAACCGGTACGCAACATCGGGGTTCGAACTGAACTGATCGACAGTTTTGAAGCCATTCTCATGGGGATTAGGCAGAACGGATTCAGTTTTTCTACACTGCTGCTCGCATCCATGCGCATGCGTGCCCTGCTGACCGTGGCCTACGTGCTTGCCGCCCAAAATCAAGAATCAGATCAGCTCATGATCGAAAACTTGCACGCATTCATGCGGCTAAACATTCACCGGCGCGTACCACTCGAAGAAATGGCTGAGCAATGCCACCTCTCAAAGTATCATTTCATCAGAAAGTATAAAAAGCTTACTGGGCGCACCCCCATGCAGAAGTTCCAGCAGATGAAGGTCGAAGCTGCTTGTCAATTACTGGACAAAAGCCACGATTCCATCAGCCGGATCGCCGATTCGCTTGGTTTTCAGGACAACTTATACTTCTCGCGCGTCTTCACTAGCGTCATGGGCGTTTCGCCAAGCCGCTTTCGCACCAAGTGATGGAAGTCTGGTCAACGGGCTTAGCGGCGGCGCGGACAGGGCGTCATTGGCAGTGTACCACGCCTCTCCTGCTGGAGCAGGGTGCCGGTTCTCAGGCTGCGGAATGTTGTGAAAAACTGATGGCCCGTAGACCGGGCTGAGTCCGCGGGATCAGCGTATCGGACCCGACAGATGCGGAGGCGCATCTGCGAGGCAGTTGCGCGCCCGACAATGCGCTTTTGTCCCGGTCAAATCCGCCGAGCAGCAGGCGGCGATGATGGTGTTGCGGATGCGCACGCTGCTGGTGCGGGAAAGAACCCGGTCGATCAATGCTCTGCGCGGGCATATGGGTGAACTGGGCCTCATCGCAACCAGCGGGTTGGCCCATGTCAAGGCCCTGGCGGCGATTGTCCGGGATCAAGTCGCTCTATCCGTGCAGAAAGGCTTTCGATGGTCTCGACGACTTCCAGAAGGGCGAGGCGGGCGGCACGTGGCAGCCGGGTATCTCCCCCGAAGGCCCATTCGAGCGATGGCAAGGAGCGGCTGGGGCGGATATCGAAAAATGGGCAACCCGGAGTTGAGGTCGCTTCTGACGACCGGGGCGACGTCCGTCCTGCGCCATGTCCGCGACCGTGAGAAGATATGGCCATGGCTGAAGGAGATGCTCGCCCGACGGCCCTTCAAGATCGTGGCCGTGGCGCTCGCCAATAAGATCGCGCGTACGATCTGGGCCTTGCTGAACAAGGGAGGGGTCTATCGCGCCCCTGGTACAACATTTGCAGCGGCCGTGCCGGGCTGAAGGCACTGTTGCAGCTCCCAGCTGACCGGCGAGAGCCGGCAGGTGCAAAGTGCTGAACACGAATGATGAACCAACGGGACGACATCCCGAAGCAGGACAGGCCGAAACCCACGACGCGCCACCCAAGCGCACGGCTCCGATTCAGCCACCAGCTTCATGGAACTCATCGAGGCCAGCGGTAATTGCCGCGCAAATAGGCCGGACATACGACCGCACCGTCTCACGTCGGGAAATCGCTCAAGAAAAGCGCTTGAACTGCGGGCCGTTCCACATACGTGGGTTGAGGTTTGCTCCGCGTATAGCGGGGCCATGTTCATGTATTTGCGGGTCGACCATTGGCTGCCCGCGATGTGGCGAAGGCGTGCGGCGGCCAGGTTCAGGCAGCTCTGACCGTCCGGGAAGGCGCCGACCACGAGGGTGCGTCGGCGGATCTCCTTCATGATCCGCTCCAGCGGGTTGTTAACCGGTATGAGGATCTCGGTGCCGATGTTCGGCTCTGATTCTGCGATCAGGGTGTATGCTGCAGGCATCCGGGACAGAGGGACCGGGAGCACGAAGGTGCGGGCAGGCCGATCTGTACCATGAGCCGAGAGCTCGAGTTAGTTAATTGGCCGCCTCTGCGACTCGCCCGGTTGCGCCGTGAGCGCGAATCCGTAGGTGTCGTGTCGCCCGCCGCTCCCGCTTGTTGTCACTGGCAAGGGAGGCGCACATGCGACGCGTTATCGGTATCGACATCCACCGGACTTCGGGGAGGTGGTTATCTGGGAGAATGGTCTGACCCGACATGAGGGCCGGGTCGAGATGACCCGCACGGCCCTGGAGGGGTTCGGTAGGCAGCTTCAGGAGACTGATGAGGTCGTGATCGAAGCGACCGGAAATTGCATGGCGGTGTCGCGGGTTCTGTCGCCGCACGTGAAACGGGTGGTGATCGCCAATCCGCTCCAAGTAAAGGCGATCGCGCATGCCCATGTGAAGACCGACAAGGTGGACGCCGGCACGCTGGCGAGCCTCTATGCCGCAGGCTATCTGCCGGAGATCTGGACGCCGGATGCGACGACGGAGCGGATGCGCCGGCTGGTCGCGCGGCGCTACCAGGTCGTCCGGCACCGGACCCGGATCAAGAACGAGGTGCATGCCATCCTGCATGCGCATCTGGTCCCGAAATGCCCTCATGCAGATCTCTTCAACGCGCGCGGCCGCGACTGGCTGGCACGCGAGCCGCTGCCGGACGACGAGCGAGCCGCGATCGCACGCCACATCCGCGAACTGGACCGGCTTGCGGAGGACCTTGCCGCGCTCGACCGCGACATCGCCGAGGACGCGCTGGATGACGAACCGATCCGGTAGTTGTTGACCATCACCGGCGTCAACCTGACCGTGGCGGCCGGCCTGATGGCGGCGATCGGCAGCATCGATCGGTTCGCCTCTTCCCAGAAGCTGGTGAGCTATTTCGGGCTGAACCCGCGCGTGCGCCAGTCCGGTCTCGGTGCTGCCCACCATGGCCGGATCAGCAGGCCGGACGCAGTCACGCCCGGGCAATTCTGGTCGAGGCGGCCTGGGCCGCGGCAAAGGCCCCCGGCCCGCTGCGCGCCTTCTTCATCCGCATCCGCGCGCGGCGCGGACATCAGATCGCCGCCGTCGCGGTGGCCCGCAAGCTTGCGACCCTTTGCTGGCATATGCTGACGAAAGACGAGGATTATCGCTGGGCCCGGCCCGGCCTGGTCGCCCACAAGCGCCGCGCCATGGAACTGGCGGCCGGGCCGCCGCAGAAAAAGGGTAATCGGCGTGGTGCAAGCTTTGCCTACAATGTGAAGGAGCTGCGCCAGCAGGAAGCCAAGATCGCCGAGCACGCGGAGAAAAGCTACGAGCACTTCGTGGCGGCCTGGCGGCCACACCCTCCAAAACAAGGCGGGTGTGCGGCCGCCTCAAACCAGCAGGGACTGAAAAGGCTGCCCGGTGACGCTTCCAGCCGACACGCCACGCTTCGCCACAAGGTCGACCACACTGGCGAAAAATAGCAGAAACCAGCAGAAAAGTCTTTTCGATCTCATCCGTGGCGCGGATCTTCAGCCAATGGCTGTCGGGGAAGCTGTAGTAGCTCAGCGTCTCGTCGAGATGAGTCGCTCCGGTTTCATCGGAGACATATAGCTCCATTTCACGCGACCATATCGAACACGTCGCGCTGTGCATAGAAGTTCTCTTCGGCCTCTGCTGGCGGGATGTTTCCGATCGGCCCATGCAGGCGCCGGTTGTTGAACCAGTCGACCCAGCCGAGGGTAGAGGTGGCTCCGGAAATCTGAACAGCCGGGATAAGTGGATTTTCTGCGCAACAGCGGCATGATGCTGCAAGCGAGGAGAAGACCATGGCAAGACGACCGCGCCGGAACCACAGCCCGGCATTCAAGGTGAAAGTGGCGGTGGCCGCGATCAAGGGCGAGAAGACCCTGATCGAGCTGGCACAGGAGTTCGACGTTCATCCAAACCAGATCAAGCAGTGGCGCGATCAGCTGCTCGAGGGCGCGACCGGTGTGTTTGGGGAAGCCTCGAAGGCCGAGCCGGAACCCACTATCGATGTGAAGACCCTGCATGTGAAGATCGGAGAGCTGGCTCTGGAGATTGATTTTTTGTCGGGCGCGCTCGGCAAGGCGGGTCTGTTGCCGAGCGCAAGAAAATGATCGATCCCAAGGCCAAATTGAGCGTCAGCCGTCAGGCCAGGGTGCTGGGGATCAGCCGGGGCAGTGTCTACTACAAGCCCCGCCGCGTGTCGGACACCGATCTGAAGCTGATGCATCGCATCGACAAACTGCACATGGAGTTCCCGTTCGCGGGCAGCCGCATGCTGCGGGGTCTTCTGGTTCAGGAGGGCTTCAAGGTCGGGCGGCTGCACGTTGCCACGCTGATGAAGCGCATGGGGATCCGATCCTCTCGACAAAACTCCAATGAAGTTTCCTCCCAAAAAGGTTGGCCATCGCAGTATGCAAAGTCTTCACACCGCAATTCATCTATTTCGTCGGCCCAGAAAACACACCAACGCGATGAACTTGGAGATGGTCAAGTTGTGCCCACCTTGCTGCGGTGCCGTAAGTCCACTCCCCACCCTTCACGCCGGTGATGCTGCGACGGCGAAGGGCATCGCGTGGATGGTGTGAACGGCAGCAAGATCTCGCATTACGGTCGGTCGTGCCGGAATTTTGCTGCGCCGGCGGCAGCATGGGAATTTCTGCTCGGCGCCCCGAGACAGGCAGGCCAGCTGCTGGACCGACCAGTCCGATGGCCCGCGAGTGCGCGGATGCCGCCCCCGCTCAGCCATGGACATCCGGCCTCCGCCGCGGACGGGCCTTCTCGCAGCGCCCCGACCGCTTCGCCGGGGTCCCGATACTACCGCTTCGACCGATCCATCCGACCGTTTGCGGACCCCCGAGACGCCGAGTTCACGTGCTTTCTCCCGTGTCTATGCACAGAACCAGACACCCTGGACGCGGCCCGTTACATGCACATGTTTTGTCGGGTGCTGGCCCGGTGCGGCTGCCGGATGGCCTTCCATGATCGTCCATCGATAGCTGCCAGTCCGAAACCGATCAACGCCATACTATGAAGCAGGACTTCACCGAGAAACAGGACGCCAAGAAGAAACGCATTGACCGGGATCAGGAAGGTCACCAGCCCCAGGTTTGTCGCCCCCACCATGGCGGCAACGCGAAAGTAAAGCACATAGGCCAGTGCGATCGAAATCCCGGCCACGCCGATCATTGTGCTGACTACAGCCACGCGCGGTGGTTAAAGCATCTTAAACTGATCCCCATTGCCCGAAATCTGCGCCCGTAGATGCCCGCAAGGGCGAAGGAGACCGCACCGACGAGGCACAGGAACTGCGCCACGAAATGCACCCCCAGATCGCGCATCGCCTCCGCACCGATCATGACCGCGACCCCGGCAAGTCCGACCATGACGCCGGCAAACTTTCCGCCTGTGAAGCGCTCGTCGCTGGTCAGGAAATGCGCGAGAATGACGGTAAACAGACGATCAGCGAGAACGGAATGGCGTTGTTCAGCAGGCCCATGCCGAAGAAGGCCGCCCAGATCCGCCGGTCGCGCGGCATCCGCTCGCCCCGCAACCGCAGGATGACAAGCAGGACGATCGCGGCCAGCGCCACGCGAGACCCTACCACGGTGAACACCGGTAATTCCCGCGCCGCGATCCCATTTAAGAAGAACGACGCCTCCCGCACGGTCGCAAGGGCAAGTAACATGCCCCACTCCAGCGTGGGCGTGAGGCGTTGCGGCGCAGATGATGACGACACTTCCGTTTCTCCGGTTCAAACCACTGGAGGGCTTGCGAGCGAAGGTGTCATGACCGGATTGTCCTGCGCGACCCGATACGCGCGCATAAATTCGAGTGCCGTTCTCACATGCTGTCGCGCAGGTGCCGGGCGGCGCGGTCGATTTCGTCTTCACTGTTGCGGATGCACGGGGTGAGGCGCACATGCGCGCTCGGATATGGTGCGACAGTCGCGATCACGCCCCTCACCCGCAAGCGCGACACGACCGCGGAGGAGGCAAGGCCATCGACGTCGAAGGCCACAATCCCCGAAGACAGGGCCTCGGAGCGGGGCGTGCGGACCACGACGCCATCGATGCCTTCCAGCGCCGCCTTCATGGCACTGGCAAGCGCATGGGTGCGCGCGGCGACACGCTCGCGGCCGATGTCGGCATGGAGCCGGAAGGCCTCGGGCAGTGCCCAATAGTGCTCGAAGGCCTTGAAGCCGCCCGGCGTCATCCGCGCTCCGCTGTTCCTGCCCCGCGGTACGCGCCCGGCGTACCAGGCCGAAAAGACCTCACTGTCATCGAAGCTGGGGATCGTCGGTCGCACCGCAGAAAGGCCGCGCTCTCCAATCGCAACGATCCCGGTACCGCGCGGGCCGAAAAGCCATTTATGGCATCCCGCCATAAGGTAATCCACGCCGAGTTCGAAGAAGTTGGCGGTCTCAACGCCGAAGCCATGCACCGCGTCGAGGCCGAAGAGCACCTCGTTGCCCTCGTCGCGTTCGGCGTTGATCTCGCGCAGCGCCGCGCTGATCGCGGGCACCGGCATCTTCAGCCCGGTGCTGGAATGCACCCATGTCAGTGCGAGCAGGCGGGTCTCGGGCCGGATCTCGGCGGCGATGCGCTCGACGATTTCGTCGGGATCGGCGCTGGCGGCCTCATCGTAAAGGGCGATCCGCCGCAGGCTGGCGCCGCTGCGCTCGGCGGCATGGCGCAGCGAGACATGGGTGACGTAATAGTCCTCCTCGGTCGTCAGAACCTCCTGTCCGGACCGCAGCCGCAGCCCGGTATAGATGAGGCCGAGACCCATGGTCGTACTGTCGGTCAGCACGATATGCACCGAATGCATGCCCAGGTATCGTGCCGCCGCCTCCCGGCTTGCCTGGGTCAGCTCTTCTCCCCGGCTTTCCAGATAGGCGACGGGATCGGCATCGAGGGCCTCGCGGTGCCGGGCGATCGCGTTGCGGACCGGCGCCGGGTGCGAGCTCAGGAGCATCGCGCTCATGTGGATCGTGTCGGGCGAGAGCGCGAAGAGATCCCGGACCTCGCCCCAGTCCGCAAGCGATCCGTTCCACTCCTCTGCCGCCGCGAACCCCGCCGCTGTCGTGGCCACCGTCGCGCCCGCCGAAAGCCGAAGGAGTGACCGCCGGGAAAGCGTCGTGGCGGGCGCGCGGGTGGAGGTTGCCGTTCTGTCCGTGTGCGAAATCCGGTCCATCATCCGGGGCTCCTTCATCCGGCCGCGCGCTCGTTCACGACCACAACCCGCCGGCTGCCCCGATGTTTCATCAAGCCCCGCTCTGGTCATGCCCGGGCGGATTTTCGTAGGAATTCCCGGCGCTCCCAGACGGCAATTTCCGGAAACCAGAAGGCCTGAAAATCCTATTTTTTCAGTGGGTTAAACCCGGCATCGTCTTGGTCCCGGCCCCCCGGACCGGCCAGAAAAGCCTATACCGGGTGCAGGTCAACGGGACCGGGCACCGCCCCGCGCGGAACAAGCCCCCTCCCCTTGGTCTAGGACAGTTACGCCCACGGCCACGGCCAGACGACGGGAGAGGTATGCCTAACAGAAACCCGGTTCAAAATTTGAACCTTCCACCATGAAAAGGGAAACATCATGGCCACGATTGAAACCATCCTTGCCGCCGGTCGCGCCGATTACCTCATGGGTCGCAAGGCCGCTTTGCGCTCCATGATCTGGTTTGGCTTCGGCGCGCATGAAGTGTTGCAGAACGGTTCGACCAAGGAACAGACCAATTACTTTGATGATCTGGGCGCGATCCTTCGCGAAGCCGGCGCGGTCAAATCCGAAGTTTCCACCAAACGGAAACAGGCAAAGCAGATCGGCGCGGAATTCGCCGCGATCTTCGGCAAGGAATTGGCCACGGATTACGCAAGTGATGCACACATGGTGCAGGCCTGTTTTGTGGCTGCTCAGGCCAGTGGCGCAACGTCTATCAGCCGCTTGATTGATTGGGCCGTCAACGGCGATCCAGACGCCACGGACAAGGCCAAGGATGCGAAAGAGGCCGAACGCATGGCCGCGAAAGATGCCGCGCGGGCCGAGTCGCTGGCGGCGATCAATGAAGCCCCGGTGGATCAGTTGGGCTTTGATCACATCCCTGAGCTTGCCCCGGTTCAAAATTTGAACCCGGCAACCGATGGCCCGGCGATTGATTGTGCCGCGATTGCTCACGCCTTGACCGATGACCAGTTGGCCGTGATGGCCAGGGCGGTTGCAGCCGAGATGGCAAGCCGTGCCATCGCCGGTGCAGAGGCCGAAGTTAAGGCCGCATGACGGTAGGAGGCATAAGACCCCTTCACCCGTAAATGTTCACGCCTAGTCGGCCGAACTGATCATCCCGGTTCTGGAGCGTTGGCACAAAAACCATCTTTGCCCGAATTGACCCCTTCGCACCCACCACCTGGCACCGCCCCTGTGCCAAGGCTCAGCACCATCCGCCCTCGCCCCTTCAGCGCTCCGCTGACGGGCAACTCTCTCCTCACGTTGACTCCCCCTGCCTAAATGAGAGCCGGGCCTCTGCGCACCGTCAGGTCGGTCCTGTGGAATTTCCGGAAACGATCCCGATTCAGCATCAGGTCCGGGTCCAAAGTGCCTGAACCTTGTCTCGGCGACGGATACGGGCACTATACCGCCCAGATCCGGAAAGCTTGATGATGAAATTGGCCTGCCACAATGCGCTGGCGAAGCTCAAGCTTCATGCCGAGGCTGGTGTCGAGGTCATCCAGGGCATCTGATCGTATATGGGCGAAGGCGCCTTCGAGCACTCGTGCTGGCAATCTGCGCGCCTGTCACGTGCGAGCGCGCTCTCATCCCCTACCACCAGCTTCATGTACTCAAAACTTGTGACAGCGTCTGCTGCATCGCCCGGTTCTGTCTGCCGTCAACACGACATCACACACCGCAGCCCGAATCCTCGGCCCCCGTGCCCTCACCTCCGAAGGCCAAAGCCGACTACCCCGCACCCGAGGCTCATCAACATCGCAGAAAGGCTAATTATGAACATTCCAATCGTCCAGGCTCTGTTCCGGAGAAAACCCCGACCGGGGAGGCTCCTCATTCCACCATAGGTTTGCCGAGACCGACTGCGATAAATTTTCATAAGATCAACTCAGTAACGGAACCACATATGAGACACGAAGTAAACGTCATCCTCGGCCGCGCTGCGATCGAGGCCTTCCGTGAGGGCGAAGCATCCCTCTTGGTCCTCTCCCATCTCGGGGCGGTCAGAACCTTTCGCTTTGCTACAATCCAGGAGGTGAATGCATTCACCGACGGGGTCGAAACCGCCGCGGGCTTCGACGATGCGCTGCCTGTGGAGGAACTGAAGCCATGAACCTCAATCCGCTGAAGAACTATTTCGATATCATCTGTGGCGAACTGCCACGCGATCAGCTGGTGAGCGTCATCCTTCCTGATGGCCAGGTGGAACTCCTTGCAGTGATGGTGGACGTCGAGATGGACCCGTTTCGGGTCACCTTCGACAGGGACAGGGGTGATGCCCTGATCCACGCCGACGGGCAGAAATGCCACATGCTTTCTGCGGAACAGCTGTGGATCCTGGCCGGATTGTCAGAACGCGCCAAAGACATCTGGGAAAGGTGGCATAACGGTGAAGACCATCTGCGCATATGGCTGGCCATGGGCGACAGCGGCGCGGACCTGCGACGCGGTCCACCGTAAGCCCGAGCACTACAAGGATCGGCCTGCGGGGGATCCCCCGCAGGCTATTGCGCTGTCCGAGCAGTTTCACTGTAAGCGATGCGTGACGGCCGTTCAGGTTTCCCTTGACGCTGTGGAGAGCGCCC
>JAFIEK010000061.1 GCA_020832545.1 Pararhodobacter sp.
CCCGCCGCCCCGCGGGGGCTGGCCCCCCCCCCCCCCGCGGGTGGGGGGGGGGGGGGGGGCGGCCCCCGGCGGCGTCAGGGGGCTTTGCCCCCTCTGGGCCTGCCGCCCCATTCACCCCCGCGTATTTCCGGCAAGATGAAGGGGCGCGTCGCGCTCTACGTCACTTGTTCAAAAAAAAAGATACCTGGGGCAGGCAAAGCGCCCCGCTTTTCTTTGCAAACAGGCGTCTGCGCACGCAGGCAATGCGGTCAAGTGGTCAGGCATGTTGTCACGCCGGTCCATAGCCGCCAGCCGTCGGGGTGATGACTGTCACGGCCTCACCTGCCTCAAGCACCGTCTGGTCGCAGGCCCGCAGCACCTCCACCCGTCCGTCCAGGCGTCGCACCAACGTTTTGCCGGTTTTCCCCGCGCCGCCACCCGCCACGCCCTGCGGCGCGCGGTTACGGTGGCTGGAGAGGATCGCGCAATCCATCCGCTCCAGAAAGCGGATCGTGCGGGTGGTCCCGTCGCCGGCCGACCACGTCCCCGTCCCGCCTGACCCCGGGCGCAGCGCGAATTCCTCCAGCAGCACGGGAAAGCGCAGTTCCAGCACTTCAGGATCCGTCAGCCGTGAGTTGGTCATATGCACATGCACCCCCGAGGTGCCGTCGAACCCGCGTCCCGCATTCGTCACCCCCGCAGGCGAACCGGAGCACAGGGTTTCGTAATACTGATGGACATCGTTGCCAAATGTCAGGTTGTTCATCGTGCCCTGGCTGTTCGCCATCGCCCCCAGCGCGCCGAAGAGCGCGTTGGTCACATGCTGCGAGGTCTCAACATTCCCCGCCACCACCGCGCGCGGGTATTGCGGGGCGAGCATGCAGCCCTCGGGCACGATGATCCGGATGGGCCGCAGGCAGCCTGCGTTCATCGGGATCGGGGCCTCGACCATGCAGCGGAACACATAGAGCACGGCGGCACGGGTCACAGGTTCCGGGGCGTTGAAATTGTTCTCCATCGCCGGGCTGGTGCCCGTGAAATCGACCGTGGCCTCGCGCGCCGTGCGATCCACCGAGATCTGTACGCGGATCAGCTGCCCGGTGTCAGTCTCATAGCTGTAGCTGCAATCCTCCAGACGCCCCAGCAGGCGGCGAACCTCTTCACTGGCGTTGTCTTGCACATGGCCCATATAGGCCTGCACCACGTCCAGCCCGAAGTCACTGACCATCCGGCGCAATTCAGTCGCGCCGCGCTCGTTGGCGGCGACCTGGGCTTTCAGATCGGCGATATTCTGCACCACGTTGCGCACCGGATACGGATGATCTGTCAGCAGGTTACGTAGTGCGGCGTCCTGAAAGCGGCCCTGATCCACCAGCTTGAAATTGTCGATCAGCACCCCCTCTTCATCGACCGTCGTGGCCAGTGGCGTCATCGAGCCGGGCGCGGTGCCACCGACATCGGCGTGATGCCCGCGAGAGGCGACCCAGAACAGAACTTGCTGCCCCGCATCGTCAAAAACCGGTGAAACCACTGTGATATCAGGCAGATGCGTGCCACCGTTATAGGGTGCATTCAGCGCATAGACCTCACCTGGGCGGATATCAGGGTTGAGCCGGATCACCGTTTCAACCGAGCGGTCCATCGAGCCCAGATGCACCGGCATATGCGGCGCATTGGCCACCAGCGCGCCCGAGGCATCGAACACCGCGCAGGAAAAATCCAGCCGTTCCTTGATGTTGACCGAATGCGCGGTATTTTGCAGCGCCAGCCCCATCTGCTCAGCGATGTTCATGAACAGGTTGTTGAACACCTCCAGCAAGATCGGGTCGGCGGTGCCTGCGCCCACGACAGCCGCGCGCGCGGCCTTGAGATGGCGTTGCATCAGCACATGGTCGCGCGCGGTGATCTCAGCGCGCCAGCCGGGTTCAACAACGATGGTCTGGTTGGCCTCGATGATCAACGCGGGGCCGGTGATTTGCGCACCGGGGCCAAGCGTGTCCCGCCGGAACACACCAGCATCATGCCAATCGCCGTCAGAATATATTGATGTCGTATCATTAGCTTGTGGCGCGTTCTTGACAACACTTTGCAAGGCTTCGGCCTGATCCTCCGCACGGCCATCGCTGGCTTGCAGGTCAATCGCCTCGATGGTGATTTCCTTGTCGTCATAAATGAAACCGAACTGCGCTTTGTGCGTGGCCTCGAATGCGGCGCGGGCGTCGGACAGGTTCCGGTTGGCGAAATCAACCGGCAATGCGGTATCGGTGCCCGCGTAACGCAGCATCAGCACCGGACGCCAAACCATATCTGCCTCAGACACGCCCTGGGCTGTCAGGTCAGCGGCTACACGTGTCAGAAGATCATCAATCAAAGCATTGATTGCACTCAGGCTTTCGTCATTCAGTGGCAACATCAGCGCCTGCTGGCGACTGGCCTCAACCCGCGCCAGCCCGATACCATAGGCTGACAACAACCCTGACAACGGATGGATCAGCACTGATTCCATACCCAGCGCATCGGCCACCAGACAGGCGTGCTGCCCGCCCGCACCACCAAAGCTGTTGAGCAGGTAGCGTGTCACGTCATAGCCACGCTGCACGCTGATTTTCTTGACCGCATTGGCCATGTTCTCAACCGCGATCTTGAGGAAACCCTCGGCGACGTCCTCAGCGCTTTTCCCTTCCCTTTCAGCAATTTGCACGAACTTTCTCGCAACAATCTCACGGTCAAGCCGCTGGTCCTGACCGGGGCCGAAGATCGGTGGAAACAGATCCGGGTTCAGCTTGCCCAGCATGACATTGGCATCTGTCACTGTCAGCGGCCCGCCACGCCGGTAGCAGGCCGGGCCAGGGTCTGCGCCTGCCGAATCCGGCCCCACACGAAAGCGCCCCGGCTCGGCGTGCAGGATCGATCCGCCCCCCGCCGCCACCGTGTGAATGCGCATCATCGGCGCGCGGATGCGCACGCCTGCAACCTCGGTGTCAAAGGCGCGCTCGAACTCTCCGGCGCAATGGGCGACATCGGTCGAGGTGCCGCCCATGTCAAAGCCGATCACTCGCTCGAACCCCGCCAGCCGCGCGGTCTCTACCATGCCCACCACGCCGCCTGCGGGGCCGGAAAGAATGGCATCCTTGCCCTGAAAGGCCTCAGCCGCCGTCATCCCGCCAGAGGACATCATGAATTGCAACACCGGCCCCGGCTCTCCCGGCGGCGTGGCCCCAAGCGCCCCCGACACCCGCGCCACATAGCGCTTCAGGATCGGCGAGAGATAGGCATCGACAACCGTGGTATCGCCGCGACCCACCAGCTTGATCAGCGGCGACACCTCATGACTGACGGAGACCTGCGCAAAGCCCATACCGCGCACCAGATCTGCCAGCGCGGCTTCGTGTGCGGGGTTCTTCCAGGCGTGCATGAGCACGATGGCCACCGCATTGATCCCGTCGTCGCGCAGCCCTTTCAGCGCCGGGCGCAGCGCCGACATGTCCAGCGCCACTTCAACCGCGCCATCGGCGCGCAGCCGTTCATCCACCTCGATCACCCGCTCATAAAGCTGTTCTGGCAGGATGATCTCCTTGGCGAAAATGTCAGGCCGGGCCTGATAGGCGATTCGCAGGGCGTCGCGAAAACCGCGCGTGATCAGAAGCGCCACGCGGTCGCCTTTGCGCTCTAACAGCGCGTTGGTGGCCACCGTGGTGCCCATTTTCACCGTGCCGATGCGCGCCGGATCAATCTCGCCACCCAGCAAACGGCGGATGCCTTCAATCGCGGCATCCTCATAAGCACCGGGATTTTCAGACAAAAGCTTCAGCGGGTGCAATGCCCCGTCCGGGGCGCTGCCCACCACATCGGTGAACGTGCCCCCCCGGTCGATCCAGAAGTCCCACATCCCGGCTTCGCTACCTGCTGTCTGCCCTTGCATCGCCCACTCTCCCGCTGGTCACTTACAATTTGTTGACAAATTGCAATCGTCGCGTCAACCTCTCGTGTATGCCGCCAACGAGCGGCGTGTCACCAACAGGGAGTTCAACATGCATTATCGTCACAGCCTCTTCGCTGGAGCGTTGGCAATTTTCGCCACACCCGCCCTTGCCCAGACCGCATGGGACATGCCCACGCCCTATGGCGATGCGGTGTTCCATACCCAGAACATCATCCAGTTTGCCGATGAGGTGCGCGACGCCACCGGCGGCGCGCTGGATATCACCGTGCATTCCGCCGGTTCACTGTTCGCCCATCCGCAGATCAAGGATTCCGTGCGCCGGGGTCTGGCCCCGATCGGTGAGATCCTGATGTCGCAGCTGGTCAATGAAAACCCGGTCTTCGGCGTCGACAGCATCCCGTTTCTGGCCAACAACTATGACGAGGCGCACATGCTCTGGGGGGCATCGATGGGCGCGGTGGAGGCAGCACTGGAAGCGCAGGGCCTGACACTTCTGTTCGCGGTGCCATGGCCCGGCCAGTCGCTGTTTCTGAACGCCGAAGTCACCGATCCGGCTGATCTGCGCGGTGTCAGCTTCCGCGCCTATAACGCGGCGACCGAGCGGATGGCGCAGCTTCTGGGCATGACACCGACGCAGGTGGAAGCGGGCGACATTCCCACCGCGTTCAGCACCGGGCGTGTGGCGGCGATGATCACCTCACCCTCAACCGGCGTGTCCTCGCAGGCGTGGGATTTCACCAGCCATTATATCGACGTGCAGGCGTGGCTGCCCAAGAATATGGTGTTTGTGAACACCGCCGCGCTTGAAGCCCTGAGCGACGATGAGCAGGGCGCCCTTTGGGAAGCCGCCGCAGACGCCGAGGCGCGCGGCTGGGAGATGTCGATGGCCGAAACCGACACCCAGATCGCCCGCCTGCAAGAGGCGGGAATGACAGTGTCCACCCCCTCTGATGCACTGTCCGCAGCGCTTGCCGAGGTCGGTGAGACGATGACCGCCGAGTGGCTGGAACTGGCCGGGCCCTCTGGCGAAACGCTGATTGACAGCTACCGCGGCAACTGAGGCGCATAACGGGTGGGGCATAGGCCCCGCCCGTTATTTCTGCCCGCTTTCCCCTGCCGGCCACCGCGCCCCTGCCCCGCCATGCGCGGGCGGCGCGTGATGCGCCCGCTCCCTAACGCAAACGGAGGCCGCGATGCGAAGGTTCTTCGACACCCTTTATACCGGCGCCCTGATCGCCGCCTGCGCCGCCATGGTCGCCATCGCCGTGCTGGTTCTGGTGCAGGTTCTGGGCCGGATCATCGACCGGCTGGCAATCTGGATGGGGCAGGCCCCGCCGGGCATCGCCATTCCCTCACTGGCCGAGTTTGGCGGCTTTCTTTTTGTCGCCGCCGCCTGTCTGGCGCTGCCTGCCACCCTGCGCGCGGCCGGGCATGTGCGGGTCACGCTGGCCTTGGGGCTGATGGGGCCACGGCTGGGGCGGGTGTTCACCGGCCTCGTTCTGCTGGCCGCGCTGGGGCTGGGGAGCTTTGCCGCATGGCACTCAGCAGAGCAGATGCTGGACAGCTGGCGCTTCAATACGGTCTCGTTCGGTATGGTGCGGGTGCCGCTGTGGATCCCGCAGGGCGCGATGACGGCGGGGTTCGGGCTGTTACTGGTGGCGCTGGTCGATGAGTTGCTGGTGCTGCTGCGCGGCGGCGAACCAGCCTTTCGCCGTGCCGAAGAGGGGCGCAAGGACAGCCTGGAGGGGCATTGATGGATATCACCCTTCTCTCAATCATGCTGGTGGTGGTGCTGTTCGGCTTTCTGCTGTCGGGCCTCTGGGTCGGATTTTCGCTGATCGCGGTGGCGCTGGTGGCGATGGAGCTGACACGGCCGGGGCTGGCGGGCATGGTCTTTGCCACCAAGGTCTGGGGCTCGCTCAACATCTGGGATCTGACAGCGCTGCCAATGTTCATCTGGATGGGCGAGATCTTGTTTCGCTCGCGCCTGTCGTCAGACATGTTCCGCGGCCTCTCGCCCTTCACCCGCCGCCTGCCCGGCGGCTTGCTGCATGCCAATATTCTGGGCTGCGCGCTCTTTGCCGCCGTGTCCGGCTCGTCTGCCGCAACCACGGCCACGGTGGGCCGCATGTCGCTGCCCGAGCTGAAATCGCGCGGCTATGACGACCGCATGGCGATTGGCACATTGGCAGGTGCGGGCACCTTCGGCTTTCTGATCCCGCCGTCGATCATCCTGATCGTCTATGGCGCGGCAACCGAGCAGTCGATCGCGCGCCTCTTTCTGGCGGGGGTGATTCCGGGGTTGATGCTGGCTGTGATGTTCGCGGGCTATGTCATGATCTGGGCGCTTTTGAACCGCAACCTGATGCCCGCACCCGAGCCAAAGCCCGACTGGCGCGAACGCATCGCCGCTATCGGGGCGCTGGCCCCTACGGTCGCACTGATCATTGCGGTGATCGGCTCCATCTATGCGGGGCTGGCCTCGCCGACCGAAGCCGCCGTGATCGGCGTAGTGGGTGCGCTGGCCATCTCATGGGCCAGCGGCGGGCTGACGCGCGACAGTGCCTGGGCCGCGCTGAAGGGCGGTGCGATGACCAGTTGCATGATCGCCTTTATCCTTGCGGGTGCGTCGTTCCTGACAGTGGCGATGGGCTACACCGGTATTCCGCGCGCGCTTGCCGCCTGGATCGGGGCGCAGGGCTATTCGCCCTTTGCACTGCTGTCGGTGTTGCTTTTGTTCTTCATCATCATGGGGTTCTTTCTGGACGGCATCTCGATCGTGGTACTGACCACCAGCGTGATCTTGCCGATGATCATGGCTGCGGGCATTGACCCGATCTGGTTTGGCATCTTTCTGGTGCTGGTCGTCGAGATGAGCCAGATCACCCCGCCGGTGGGGTTCAACCTCTTTGTGCTGCAATCCATCACCGGGCGCGGCATCTTCACCATTGCCCGCATGGCCTTGCCCTTCTTTCTGATCCTCGTGGCGGCCACCGCCATCCTCGCCCTGTTTCCGGAGATCGCGCTATGGCTGCCGAACACGATGCTGAACCGATGACCCCGCGCCCTGATGTCGGGCCGGTCGTCAGTTCTGCCCATCTGGCGCGCTCGTCCCTGCCCGCGCTGAGCGAGGTGGAATTCGCGCTGACCATGGCGGGCAATGCCTTTCACCGCTGGATGGTGCGCTGCATGGCCGCCGCCGGTGCGCCGGGCCTGTCGCCACTGGAGATCCTGATCGTGCATCTGGTCCATCACCGCGAACGGCCCAAGACGCTGGCCGATATCTGTCTGGTGCTGAATATCGAGGACACGCATCTGGTGAACTACGCGATCAAGAAACTGGTCTCGCAAAAACTGGTGAAAGCCGGGCGCAAGGGCAAGGAAAAGACCGTCGAGATCACCAGTGCCGGGGCGGCGATCTGCACCCGCTACGGTGAGATCCGTGAGGCGCTGGTGGTGCGGGCGGCCCGGCAGATGGGGCATGACCCGGCCGATATTTCGCGCATGGCGGCACTGATGCGCACGCTGTCGGGCGCCTATGATCAGGCCGCGCGGGCGGCGGCGGCGATGTGATGGCGGGCTCATTGGGGCAAGCCGGGTATGGGGGCTTTGCCCCCGCCGCCCGTGTCGGGCGACTCCCCCAGGATATTTTCAGACACAAAATGAGGCGATGATGGGGTTTCTGGCGGCCTGTGCGCGTCAGGGGCGGGTGCTGCTGATTGCGGGCCTCGTGGCCGGGATTGGTGTGGGACTATCTGCGCCGGCCCTGGCCGAGGCCATGCGGGTGCTGATTGCGCCGATGGTGGTGGGGCTGTTGTTTCTGGCGGTGCTGCGACTGGGGGTGGAGGGGGTGCGCGCGGGGTTGCAGGGCTTGCGCGCGGCGCTGGCGGTGACGCTGGTGTTGCAACTTGGGTTGCCACTGGTCGCCGCGCTGTCCTTTCTGGCGTTGGGATGGGGGGGGCCGGTGGCGCTGGGTGTGGTGCTGATGCTGTCCGCCGCGCCGATCACCGGCAGCCCGAATCTGGCGATCCTGTCGGGCGGCGATCCGGTTCCGGCGTTGCGGCAGCTGGTGCTGGGGACAGCGCTGTTGCCGCTGACGGTGATCCCGGTCTTTGCGCTGATGCCCGCCTTTGGCAGCCCCGCCGAAGTGGGGCTGGTGGTGTTGCGGTTGCTGGTGTTCATCGCGCTGGCAGGCGGACTGGCGCTGGTGTTGCGCGGGCGGGGGCTGGTGCCGGGTCATACCGGCGCCTTGCAGGCCATGGACGGGCTGGCCGCGCTGCTTCTGGCGGTGGTGGTGGTGGCGCTCATGAGCGCTGTGGGGCCGGGACTGGTGGCCGGAGGTACGGTTTGGGCGGTTCTGGGGCTGGTTCTGGTGGTGAACTTCGGGCTTCAGATCGGTGCGGCGCTGTGGGTGCGAAGCCGTGGTGCGGGCACTGCCGCACCGGCATTGGGCATTGTCGCGGGCAACCGCAACATCGCGCTGTTCCTGAGCGTTCTGCCGGTGGCGCTGGTTGAGGAATTGCTCTTGTTCATCGGGCTTTACCAGATTCCGATGTATCTGACGCCACTGGTGATGGCACGGTTCTACCGTTGGCTTGGCACCTGACCGCCTGTTGGCGCGTGCCGACTGGGAGGATTGAAGCGCAGCCATGGCCGCGCTTCAATCCGTTGTCATCGCAGTATCGCGGGATGTCGTGAAAGCTCAGCCGACGGCGACGATCTCAACGGCAAAGGTCAGATCCTGCCCGGCCAGCGGGTGGTTGGCATCCAGCACCACCTGCTGCTCGTCAGCCTCGGCCACAGTAACCGGGATGGCCTGACCATCGGGGGACTGCATTTGCAGCATGGTGCCGGGGTCAACTGGGATATTCGGTGGAATCTGGTCACGCGGGATGGTCTGACGGGCCTGCGGATCATAGGCACCATAGGCCTGATCGGCGGGAATGGTCACGGTCTTGGCCTCGCCCACGGCCATGCCGTCAAGGGCGGCATCGAGGCCGGGGATGATCTGGCCCGACCCGAGTGTGAAGGACAGCGGCTCGCGCCCTTCGGAGCTGTCGAAAACCGAACCGTCAATCAGCGTGCCGGTATAGTGAAAATGGACGGTGTCGCCCGTCTTTGCCTGGGTCATGGTCTGTCCTCGGTATCAGGGATGAGTGGTCGGAGGGGCGCAGATTTTGCGCCGGTTGCTCCGGGCTTGGCTGAACGTAACGCGGAAAATAGGCGAAGAAAACCCCCGGGGAGGGCGATTCAAACGGCGAAAAAAAGGGGCCTGCCGGCCCCTATGGGGCCTGCGCCCCCTCACTTTCAGCGGATATTTTCAGTCACGCAAAGACCGCGCGGCGGATCGCGCGCGGGCCAGTTTGACCCGGCAGCAAGCGCGCTTCAGCTGTCGATCTCGATCGAATACCGCTCGATGACAGTATTGGCGAGCAGCTTTTCGCACATCGCGCGCACCGTGTCTTCGGCGCGGGCGGGGTCAGATTCCGCCAGATCAAGCTCGATCACCTTGCCCTGACGCACGGCCTCGACCCCTTCAAAACCAAGCGCCCCCAGTGCATGGCGCACAGCCTCGCCCTGCGGGTCCAGCACGCCGGTTTTCAACATCACATGCACGCGGGCTTTCATGGCGCTCAATCCTCAGTTCATCAGTTTCGGCTTGTTGATCGGCGTGGCGTTGCCGGGCATCACGCCCAGACGCCGTGCGACCTCGGCATAGGCTTCGGACAAGTTGCCAAGGTCACGGCGAAAGACATCCTTGTCCAGCTTCTGGCCAGTCTTGGCATCCCACAGGCGGCAACTGTCGGGGCTGATCTCATCGGCGACGATCAGGCGCTGGAAATCGCCGTCATAGATGCGCCCGATCTCGATCTTGAAATCCACCAACTTGATGCCCACACCCATCATGATGCCCGACAGGAAGTCATTGACCCGCAGCGCCAGCGCCACCATGTCATCAAGGTCTTGATGTGTGGCCCAACCAAAGGCCAGAACATGTTCCTCGCTCACCAGCGGATCACCGAGGGCATCATTCTTGTAGTAGAATTCGACGATCGGACGGGGCAGCGGCGTGCCCTCTTCAATGCCCAACCGCTTGCTGATTGACCCTGCGGCGATATTGCGCACCACCACTTCGAGCGGAATGATCTCGACCGCGCGGATCAGTTGTTCGCGCATGTTGATACGGCGGATGAAATGGGTGGGCACACCGATTTCGTTCAACCCGGTCATGAAGAATTCAGACAGACGGTTATTGAGCACGCCCTTGCCTTCGATCAGGTCTTTCTTGGCCCCGTCGCCGGCGGTGGTGTCATCCTTGAAATACTGCACATAAGTGCCGGGCTCGGGGCCTTCATACAGGATCTTCGCCTTGCCCTCGTAGACTTTGGTGCGACGTGCCATAGGTGCCCCTTGTGACAGCCCGGTCGCGCGCCCGGGCTTTTCTGACGCTCCTATACGCCAAGCACCGCGCCCCCGCAAGCACGGGGGGTGGGATGCGGCGACAGCAAGAAATTCGCAAGGTTTCCGGCGCTAGAATGGCTGCGCAACTGCCAGAGGGATTCGATGATGAGCAGCTTTGACGACCGCCAGAAAAGTTATGAAAGCAAGTTCGCCCATGATGCCGAACTTGCCTTCCGCGCCGAGGCGCGGCGCAACCGGCGGTTGGGCCTGTGGGCGGCAGACCTGCTGGGACAGTCCGGGCCCGAGGCAAGCCAGTATGCCGAGGCGCTGCTGGCCACCGCATTGGGCGAAAACGGCGGCGGGCGGGTGTTTGAACGGGTCAGTGCCGATCTTCAGGGCCATGCCGACCCGCAGATGATCCGCACCAAGATGGAAGCGCTTCTGGCCGAAGCCTGGCAGGAGTTGCGGGGTGCCTAGCGGGGGTTTGCCGGGCCGTTTGGGCGTCGATAAGGGTTGCGGGCGGCGCGTGTTGCGCCCATATCTGAAGCGGAATCGCCGCCAACCTGACAAGAGGCCCCGCAAATGAGCACTTTCGACGACCGCCAACGCGCTTTCGAGAACAAATACGCCCATGACATGGAAATGCAGTTCAAGGCTGTGGCGCGCAGGAACAAGGCGCTGGGGCTTTGGGCTGCGGGCCTGCTGGGCAAGTCAGGCGCTGCTGCCGAGGATTACGCGATGGAAGTGATCCGCGCCGATTTCGAGGAAGCCGGGCATGAAGACGTGTTCCGCAAGGTCCAGGCCGATCTGACGGGCAAGGCCGATGAGGCCATGATCCGCGACAAGATGGAGCAGTTCTTGCAAGCCGCCAAGGTCCAGTTGCTGAACGAAGGCTGAGCCGGCCTTCCGGGCCTTCCAGCCCGGCCCGGATGACACCGCCGCACGTTACAGAACCGGCTGCTCACCAGCATTACCCGCGCCCAAGTATCCGAGGCCCCCATGACGCAGACCAACGGCACCGACCCCCTGAGCCTGCTTCTGGCGGAACGCGGCTACCTTCTGGCCGATGGCGCCACCGGCACCAACCTGTTCAACATGGGCCTGTCCTCGGGCGATGCGCCGGAGTTGTGGAACACCGACCAGCCGGACAATATCCGCAAGCTCTATTCCATGGCGGTCGAGGCCGGGTCGGACCTTTTCCTGACCAACACTTTCGGCGGCAATGCCAGCCGCCTGAAGCTGCATCAGGCTGAGGGGCGGGTGCGCGAGTTGAACCGTGTCGGTGCCGAACTGGGCCGCGAGGTGGCCGACAAGGCCAACCGCCGCGTGCTGGTTGCAGGGTCCATGGGGCCGACCGGCGAGATCATGGAGCCGATGGGCACGCTGAACCATGCCCGCGCGGTGGAAATGTTCCACGAACAGGCCGAGGGGCTGAAGGAGGGTGGTGTCGATATCCTGTGGGTCGAGACCATATCCGCCTTCGAGGAATATCGCGCCGCCGCCGAAGGCTGCCATTTGGCGGGGCTGCCCTGGGCCGGAACCATGAGCTTTGACACCGCCGGGCGCACGATGATGGGCCTGACTTCGGCCGATATGGTCAAGATGGTGGACAAGCTGGACTATCCGCCCGTGGCCTTTGGCGCGAATTGCGGTGTCGGTGCCTCGGATCTGATGCGAACCATCCTCGGCTTTGCCGCCCTTGGCCCCGAAAGGCCGATCATCGCCAAGGGTAACGCGGGCATTCCCAAATATCACGACGGCCATATTCATTATGACGGCACGCCCGAGCTGATGGCCGATTACGCGGTCATGGCGCGCGATGCGGGCGCGCAGATCATCGGCGGCTGCTGCGGTACCATGGCCGAACACCTGCGCGCCATGCGCCACGCCCTCGACAGCCGCCCCCGGGGCGAACGCCCGGCGCTGGAGCAGATCACCGCAAAGCTGGGCGCGCTCTCGTCCAGCTCTGACGGCACCGGTGATGATCCGGGCGCGCCCGTGCGCGAACGCCGTGGCCGGCGCCGGAGCTGACACCTGAGGTGACACCGGCGCCGACGCAGCCAGACGCGGGCTAACGGATTTCGCCCTTCGGCGGGTTGCCTCGCTGCCGGGCGCGCACTACACCGGGGGTCACACAACCAGAGGTAAATGATGTTCCGTCTGCCAGCTCTCACCGACCCGCGCACCCATGACAACCGCCCTGCGGGTGGCAAGGATCTGGGCGATCTGCCAAGCTGGGATCTGACAGACCTCTACCCCGCCCCCGACGCTCCCGAGATTGCCCGCGATCTGGACTGGCTTGATGATGCCTGCGCCGGTTTCGCCCGCGAATATGAGGGCAAACTGGCAGCGCTTGACGCCGCCGGGATGCTGCAATGCCTGCGCCGCTATGAAGAGATCGACATCACCGCCGGACGGCTGATGTCTTATGCCGGGCTGCGGTATTACCAGAACACCACCGACAGCGAGCGCGCCAAATTCATGGCCGATATCCAGGACCGGGTGACTGTGGCCACCACGCCGCTGGTATTCTTCACGCTTGAGATCAACCGCATCGACGATCAGGCGCTCGATGCGCTGTTCAGAAATGATGCCGAACTGGCACGCCACAAACCCGTTTTTGAGCGCATGCGCGCCATGCGCCCGCACCAGCTTTCCGATGAGCTGGAACGCTTTTTGCACGATCAGTCCACGGTGGGCGCGGCGGCCTGGAACCGGCTGTTCGATGAAACCATGGCCGGGCTGACTTTTGAGGTTGCGGGCGAGGACGAGCCGCTGCCGCTGGAAGCCACGCTCAACCTGCTCACCGACACCGACCGCGCCCGGCGCGAGGCTGCGGCGCGCGCGCTGGCGCAGGTGTTCGACAAATACACCCGCCTTTTTGCCCGTATCCACAACACGCTGGCGAAGGAAAAGGAAATCAGCGATCGCTGGCGCAAGATGCCCTCGCCGCAGCATGGCCGCCATCTGGCCAACCATGTGGAGCCAGAGGTAGTGCAGGCGCTGCGCGATGCGGTGGTGGCGGCCTATCCGCGCCTGTCGCACCGCTATTACGCGCTCAAGGCGCGCTGGATGGGGCTGGAGCAGCTGGAGGTCTGGGACCGCAATGCGCCGCTGCCCATCGAGCCGCCGAAGACCATCGACTGGGGCACGGCGCGCAGCATCGTGATGGACGCCTATGCCGGGTTCTCGCCGCGCATGGCCGAACTGGCCGAACCCTTCTTTGACAAGGGCTGGATCGACGCGGGCGTGAAACCGGGCAAGGCCCCGGGTGCCTTCGCGCATCCGACCGTCACCACGGTTCATCCCTATGTGATGCTCAACTACCTTGGCAAACCGCGCGATGTGATGACGCTTGCGCATGAACTGGGCCACGGTGTGCACCAGCGGCTGGCGGCGGGTCAGGGCGAGCTTTTGTCCGCCACACCGCTGACGCTGGCCGAAACCGCCAGCGTATTCGGCGAGATGCTGACTTTTCAGAAGCTTCTGGCCGGAGCGAAAACTCCCGCCGAGCGCAAGACGCTGCTGGCCGGCAAGGTGGAAGACATGATCAACACGGTCGTGCGCCAGATCGCGTTCTACGATTTTGAATGCAAGCTGCATGACGCGCGCCGCAAGGGAGAGCTGACCCCGGATGACCTGAACGCGCTGTGGATGAGCGTGCAGGCCGAAAGCCTTGGCCCGGTCTTTGACTTCATGGAGGGGTATGAGACCTTCTGGTCCTACATCCCGCATTTCATCCACTCGCCCTTCTACGTCTATGCCTATGCCTTCGGCGACGGGCTGGTGAACGCGCTCTATGCGGTCTATCACGAAGCCCCCGAAGGCTTTCAGGACAAGTATTTCGAGATGCTGAGCGCGGGCGGATCAAAACACCACAAAGAGCTGCTCGCCCCCTTCGGCCTTGATGCCTCGGACCCCGCATTCTGGGACAAGGGGCTGAACATGATTGCCGGCTTCATCGACGAACTGGAGGCGATGGAAGACTAACCCCCTGATACACCGCCCTACGGCCCCCCTTTCATCTTGCCGCAAAAACGCCGGGGGGCGCCGCACCAGCGGCGCGGGGGGGGCGCCCCCCGCCCGGGCCCCCCCCCCCCCCCCGCCCCCCCCCCCCCCGCAAAACCCCCCCCACCGCCCCCCATCCCCCCCCCCCCAAAAACCCCCGGGGGGGGCCCCCCCCGGGGGGGGGGGGCAGCGCCCCCTGCCCGGCCGACAGCGCCCGCGCGCCTCGCCACCGCGCTGAATGCAACCGAGTACAGGTTTTCAAGTCCGTTTAAACGGGCTTGGCCCCCTCAAGAGCCCATCGGCGTCCAGGGCCAGGGCTTTTCATCGCTGGCCGCTGACTGGAACCGCGCAGCCTTGGCCACCCAGGCCCCGACCATGCAGCCGAAATCAGCCAGTTCCTCGTTGGGCTTGCCCTTGCTGGTCAGCATGATGACCACCTGCAGCACCGCAACCACCAGAAGAACGGTCTGCGCCACGCTGATCATGAAGACGATCACGATGATCCACAGAATGCGTGGCCAGACCTCACGCGGGATAGGTTCATCGTCGCGCGGGCGGTCGGTTTCATCCATTTGAGGCTTCATGCACCGCTCCATTGCGTTCGCTGTTGACTGTCACGCCGTCAGGGTGCGTCAGCGCGCGGATTCGAGCAAGCCCGCAATCACCGCACGCCCCTCAGCCGCCCAGCCGGTAGTTCGGGCTTTCGCGGGTGATCTGCACATCATGGACATGGCTTTCCTTCAGCCCCGCCCCGGTGATGCGCACAAACTGGCAATCCTTGCGCATCTCGGCCACGGTGGCGCAGCCGGTGTAGCCCATCGCCGCGCGCAACCCGCCGACCATCTGGTGAACCACGCCGCCCACAGGCCCTTTGTAAGGGACCTGCCCCTCGATCCCCTCGGGCACCAGCTTGTCCGACGCCGCATCCTTCTGGAAATACCGGTCCGCCGAGCCGCGCGCCATGGCACCAAGGCTGCCCATGCCGCGATAGGTCTTGTAGCTGCGGCCCTGATACAGAACCACTTCGCCGGGGCTTTCGTCCGTCCCGGCGATGGCCGATCCGACCATGGCGCAACTCGCCCCCGCCGCGATCGCCTTGGCGAAATCGCCGGAAAACTTGATGCCGCCATCGGCGATGATCGGCACATCGCCCGCAGCCCCCGCCGCATCCATGATCGCCGTCAGTTGCGGCACACCCACGCCCGCCACGATGCGTGTGGTGCAGATCGACCCCGGACCGATCCCCACCTTCACCGCATCGGCGCCCGCGCCGATCAAGGCGCGCGTGGCCTCGGCGGTCGCCACGTTCCCGGCCACCACTTGCACCGCGTTTGACAGCGCCTTGACCCGCTCCACCGCCTCGGCAACGAGCTTTGAGTGTCCATGCGCCGTGTCGATCACCAAAAGGTCCACCCCGGCCTCGATCAGCGCCGCTGAGCGCTCAAACCCGGCATCGCCCACCGTGGTGGCTGCCGCCACGCGCAGCCGCCCCAGATCATCCTTGCAGGCCATCGGGTGCAGCACCGCCTTTTCGCTGTCCTTGAGCGTCAGAAGGCCGGTCAGCTTGCCCTTGGCATCGACCACCAGCAGCTTTTCGATCCGCCGCGCCTGCATCAGGCTGCGGGCCTCGGCCCGGTCGGCGGGCTCGCGCAGCACAGCCAGGTTGTCCGCAGTCATCATCGCATGCACTGGCGTGCGGTCGTCCGAGGCAAAGCGCATGTCGCGGTTGGTGACGATCCCCACCACGCGGCCCTCTTTGTCCACCACGGGAAAGCCCGTGACATTGTAGCGCTCGGCCAGATCGCGGGCATCGGCAAGGGTCTGATCCGGGGTCAGGGTGATCGGGCTGTAGACAATGCCGGATTCGAACCGTTTCACGCGGCGCACTTCGCGGGCCTGCCCCTCGGTATCGAGGTTGCGATGGATCACCCCCATGCCGCCTGCCTGCGCCATGGCAATCGCCATGCGCCCTTCGGTGACCGTATCCATGGCCGAGGACATCAGCGGGATGTTCAGCCGGATCGCGCGGGTGACGAAAGTCGAGGTGTCGGCCTGCGAGGGCAGAACACTCGATGCTCCGGGCACCAGCAGGACGTCATCAAAGGTGAGGGCCTCACGAATCTGCATGATCGCGCTCCTGTGCGGATGATCTCGTTTGGCACGTCCCTATTTCACGATGCGCGGGGAAAGGAAAGGGGGCCTGTGCCTGTGCCGTGCCCCCGCTGGCCACCATGACCCGGTTGGCGCGCATCCGGTATGCCATTGCATACTACGCTTCCCCTGCGCGCTGATATGGGCTATGACGCGGCCAACGACTCACACCAAGCCGGAGGCCCCATGACCAAGATCAAGGTTGCAAACCCTGTTGTCGAACTCGACGGCGACGAGATGACCCGCATTATCTGGGATTTCATCAAGCAAAAGCTGATTCTTCCCTATCTCGACATTGACCTGAAGTACTACGATCTCGGCATTGAAGAGCGCGACCGCACAGACGACCAGATTACCGTCGATGCCGCCCATGCGATCAAGAAATACGGCGTCGGCGTGAAATGCGCCACCATCACCCCGGACGAACAGCGGGTTGAGGAATTTGGCCTCAAGCAGATGTGGCGCTCGCCCAACGGCACGATCCGCAACATCCTTGGCGGCGTGATCTTCCGCGAGCCGATCATCTGC
>JAFIEK010000020.1 GCA_020832545.1 Pararhodobacter sp.
CCCCCCCCCCCCCCCCCCCCCCCCCCCCCCCCCCCCCCCCCCCCCCCCCCCCGAAACCACTGGAAAGCAGGCACCAAAACGCAAAAGGCCGCGCCCGGTGGCACGGCCTTCAATGCAGCTTCGCAAGCAGGATCTTACTTGATCTTGCCTTCCTTGTACTCGACGTGCTGACGCACGACCGGGTCAAATTTGCGGATGACCATCTTCTCGGTCATGGTGCGGGCGTTTTTCTTGGTCACGTAGAAGTGGCCGGTGCCCGCCGTCGAGTTCAGACGGATCTTGATCGTCGTCGGTTTCGCCATGGGTCGTCTCCTGAACAGGGCGACGGCGGGCCGCCCGTGAATTCCTTTGAAGCCCGCCTTTTACGCACTGGCCGCGCAGAGTCAACCGCCCTTTGGTGACCTTTGCCGTCCTTTGCCGCAGCTTTCACTGTTAGTAGGCGTTTTTCGTGGTGATCAGGCTGATCGGCGTCAACGCCAGGATCTTCAGGTCCATCCACAACGACCAGTTCTCGATATAGTACAGATCATGCTCCACCCGCGTGCGGATCTTCTCGGGCGTGTCCATCTCGCCGCGCCAGCCGTTGATCTGTGCCCAGCCCGTCACCCCCGGACGCACCTTGTGGCGGGCCGAATAGGCCTCGGTCACCGCGTCATAGACCAGATCGCCGGTGCGCGCGGCGGTCGCATGCGGGCGCGGGCCCACCAGCGACAGATCGCCCTTGAGCACGTTAAAGAACTGCGGCAATTCATCCAGCGATGTCCGGCGGATGAAACGGCCCACCTTTGTCACCCGGTCATCATTGCGCTGCACAGCCCTGACGGCGCTGGGGTCAGCGCGGTCGGTATACATCGAGCGGAATTTCAGCACCTCGATGGGCCGGTTGTTGAACCCGTGCCGTCGCTGGCGAAAAAGCACCGGGCCGGGCGAGTCGAGCCGTATGGCCAGCGCGACAGCCGCCATCACCGGTGCAAAGACAATGATCGCCAGAATGGACAGCACCACATCAAACACCCGCTTTCGCACCGCCTCCCAGCCATGGATCGGCCGCTTGTAGAGGTCAATCATCCTGAACTTGCCGATTTTTGAGCGCTTGTTGCGCGAAAACTGAGGAATATCGGCATCGGCCAGAACCCGGATATCGACGGGCAGGACGAACAATCTTGCAGCCAGCTCCATCAGGCGACGGTGCGTGATCTTCGGGATGGCCACGATCACCGTATCAATATGGGCGCTGCGCACGAAGGCCAGCAGATCGTCTATATCGCCCATCTTGTGATGCCCGGCCACCGTTGAAGGCGAACGTCCGTCCCGCCGTTCATCGAAAAAGCCGCACAGCCGGCGCCCGCGCTTTTTCTCGCTATCTATCTCGCGGATCAGGGGGGCCAGCGACTCGGTACCGCCAACCAGCACAATCCGGTGTTCCATCCTACCGGTCTTGGTGAGAATGCGGATGCGCAACCAGATGAGCACCCGTGCAGCCGTCATGGCAACATTGGCCAGCCCCCACCAGATCGCCATCGCCCGCGCCAGACCCGTCTGTGCCCAGTCCAGCCCCCAGACCAACACAATAAACGCCGTGTAACCCAGCGTCATTCCCGCCCACATCAGCCCCAGTCCCGGGCCAAGCGCCCGCATCCGGCGAAACCGATATGCCCCCAGAAGGTGGATCGCAGCAACAACGAGAATGGCGCCCAGCAGTACTGTCAGATGCCTTTGCGCTTCCGGCAGGCTGTCGGGCACCAGCGCCAGTGCCAGAAGCCCGGTCATCACCACGGCCAGAAGATCGCTCACCTGCAGCAGGCTGGAGAAAAGTGCCGGACGCACGGCGGGGCGGTTCAGGCGCTGTGCCTCGGCCTGAGCCTGTGAGCTCAGCAACCGGCCAGAGGCGGTCATGGCCCCAAACGCGCGCGCGCCGCGGTTGCGCAGCACGGTGTTTCGGAACAGGGATTTATCCATGGTGTCCGACATACTGACCAATACACCGCATTTCACTTCGCAACCGGATACGGGTTAACTTGCGGATAGGGCGAAAATATGGCCTGCGCGGATGGCCTGTAAGCCGGATTCTGTTCCAGGGTTGCCCCCTTCGACGGCCATTCATCTGGGCCCGCCGTTACCGACGGGCTCAAGCTGCCAACCCGGGCCCCCGGGCTGAGACGTCCCTGCGGGGATATCGGTTGCCCGATCACACCCGCGCGAGGCCCCTATTCGGCATTGCTCCCGGTGGGGCTTGCCATGCCGGTCCTGTTGCCAGTCCCGCGGTGGGCTCTTACCCCACCGTTTCACCCTTACCCCGATGCCCGAAAGCCCGGGGCGGTCTGTTCTCTGTGGCGCTTTCCCTCGGGTTTCCCCGGCCGGGCGTTACCCGGCACCGTTGCCTCATGGAGTCCGGACTTTCCTCGAACAGTTCCGAATCGGACCTGCCCGCGACCGTCCAGCCATCCGCGCCTGGCTCAGATAGGGGTTGGTGGCGGGCGCGTCAATCACAAGCCTGCGCCTGCCCGCCATCGCAAAGCGCGAACGCCAGTTGGTTGCCCGGCTGACACGCTTCAGCCCGGTGTGTCGCCCCATTCGCGCAGCCGCGCCACGTAGCGCGCCAGCGTATCGATCTCAAGGTTGATGCGGTCCCCCACCTGAACCGCGCCCCAGGTGGTCACGCCCTTGGTATGCGGGATCAGGTTGACGCCGAATTCCACGCCCGAGACCTCATTGACGGTCAGCGAGGTTCCGTTCAGCGCGACCGAGCCCTTGGGCGCGATGAACCCGGCCAGTTCAACGGGCGCACGGAAGGTCAGCCGCGTGCTGTCGCCCTCGTCCACACTCCCGATGACCTCGGCCAGACCATCGACATGGCCCGAGACGATATGCCCACCCAGCTCATCACCGACCTTGAGCGCGCGTTCCAGATTGACCAGCCGCCCGTCCTCCCAGCCGCCCAGATTGGTCCTGGCCAGTGTCTCGGCAGAGATATCGACCTCGAACCAGTCCCGTCCCAGTGTCACCACGGTCAGGCAAACCCCGTCGCAGGCGATCGAGGCGCCGATATCAATGCTGTCGGTGTCATATCCGGTGGCAATGCGCGCGCGCAGATCCCCGCGCCGATCCAGCGCCGCAATGCGGCCAATATCGGTGATGATGCCGGTGAACATGTTCCGCCTCCGCCGCCTGTTCTTGCAACGGGTCTGTTCTGCCCCAAGCGCGGCGCGGATGCCAGCCCCTTCCGGGGTCCGCCAGCCATGTCCCCGCGACAATCCGGCCACAGCGCACTGATTGATCACTCAATCGACAAGGTTTCGACACGGACAGCCTTTATGAAAATATAAACTTCTGGCATGTTTAATTGAAAAATCAGAGGAATATCCTCGACAAGGACCCGGGCAATGATCCGTCTTACAGGTGACAATCGTCGATTTCTGTTTCTTCAAGGCCCGCATGGTCCGTTTTTCCATGCCCTTGGAACAATGCTGACACGCGCGGGTGCGCAGGTCTGGCGCGTGGGGTTCAACCGCGGCGACCAGTTCTTCTGGCCGCGCCGCGGGTTCATCCCCTTTACCGCGCAGCATGATGAATGGCCCGCGTTCTTCGAGGGTGTATTGGATGAGAAGGGCATCACCGACATCGTGCTTTACGGCGATACCCGGTTCGTCCATGCCGAGGCGATCAAATCCGCACGCGCGCGCGGCGTAACCGTTCATGTCTTTGAGGAAGGCTATCTGCGCCCCTGGTGGGTGACCTATGAGCGCAGCGGGTCAAATGGAAACTCGCGGCTGATGGATCTGTCGATCCCGCAGATGCGCAAGGCGCTGGAAAACTGCGAGATCGATCTGATCGACGCGCCCGCGCACTGGGGCGACATGCGCCATCATGTGTTCTACGGGTTTGTCTATCACGCCTTCGTCTTGCTGACGAACTGGCGCTACAGGGGTTTCCGGCCACATCGCAAGCAGACGGTGCGGCAGGAGTTCGGCCTGTATCTGCGCCGGCTGATCTCCATGCCGTTCCATGCCCTTGAACGCCGCGTCGCCACCTGGCGCATCCGCACCGGCGGCTTTCCCTATCATCTGGCGCTTCTGCAACTTGAGCATGACTCAAGCTTTCAGATGCACAGCGCCTTTTCTACCATGTCAGAGTTTCTGGAAATCTGCATCCGTGGCTTTGCCGAGGGGGCGCCGCGCCACCATCATCTGGTGTTCAAAGCCCATCCGCTGGAAGACGGGCGCACCCAGATCAAACGCGACATCCTGCGCTTAGCCGCCGAGCATGGCATCCTTCAGCGGGTGCATTTCGTGCGGGGCGGCAAGCTGGCGGGTCTGTTGAACCATGCACGCTCGGCTGTCACTGTGAACTCTACCTCTGCGCAGCAGGTTTTGTGGCGCGGCATGCCGCTGAAGGTTTTCGGGCGAGCGGTCTATGACAAACCTGAATTTGTCTCGACCCAGACTCTGGCCGAGTTTTTCAATACCCCCACCCGTCCAGACAGTCGCGCCTATCGTGATTACCGGCGCTTTCTGCTGGAAACATCGCAACTGCCGGGAGGGTTCTATTCAGCCCCTGGCCGGCGCCAGCTTCTGCGTCAGGTGGTTGATCTGCTGCTCACCCCAGATGATCCGTATGACGCGCTGATCACCGGAAAAGCGGCACCACGGCAACAGTTGCGGCTTGTACGGTAAAGGCTGATCGACAATAGGCTTGGAAAATCTGTGGGTTCTGGCTATAGTTTGCTAAAAAAATAACCGAGGCATAATCCATAAAGGAGCCCGAGCAGTGCTTGTCAGATCCCCACGCCGTGCCAGTTGGCTGGCGCTGGCCTTTTTCGTTGCAGCCATCGGTGCTTGCACGATGCCGCGCCCAGGGCCAACAATGAACGAAATTTTTGCGGGTTCTGTCCTGCGCGAAGGCGACGCTTTTGTGGTCGCCGTCGGCGACCGCGTGAACCGCGCCGCCAATGTGACCCCCGCGCTGGGCTTTTCCAATGCCCTGCGCGATGCGGCCCTTTTGGGCGGCGATACGATCCGCGTGGGTGACACTGTTGCCGTCACGGTCTACGAGAACGTGCCCGAAGGGTTGATGACCAACTTCGAGACGCGCGGTGCTGTTCTGGAGCAGTTGCAGGTCGATGAATCGGGCTTCATTTATGTCCCCTTCGCGGGCCGCATCCGTGCAGCTGGGCAGTCGCCCGAGGCGCTGCGATCGACCATCGCGCGCCAGCTGGATGAACAGACACCTGACCCGCAAGTCTATGTCAGCCGTGCCGCAGGCGACGGTGCCAGCGTGTCAGTTGTGGGGCGGGTGAACGCGCAAGGGGTCTTTCCGATCGAGCGCAGCACCCGGCGGCTGACAGCCATGGTGGCGCAGGCCGGTGGGGTCAGCATTCCGGTGCAAAGCGCGCAGGTCACCGTCTCTCGCGGGTCGATCACCGATCGTGTCTGGCTTGAAGACCTGTTCCGCCATCCTGAACTGGACATCGCCCTGCGCGGCGGTGACCGGGTTCTGGTGGATCAGGATCAGCGCAAGTTCACCGTGCTCGGTGCAACGGGCGCTCAGTCGCTTATCACCTTTGATTCTCCCACCATCACTGCGATCGAGGCTTTGGCGCAGGTCGGTGGGCTTGACCCCACACGCGCCGATCCCACCGGGGTGTTCGTCTTCCGCAACGAACCGGCCGAGATTGCGCGCGGTGTGCTGGGGCGCGCTGAACTGGTGGGCGACCAGCGTCTGATCTATGTTCTGGACTTGACCGCACCGAATGGCATGTTCTTGGCGCGTGATTTCCAGATCCGCGATGGTGACACTCTCTATGTGACCGAGGCCTCGTCCGTGAACTGGAACCGGGTAATCTCCACTCTGTCGGGCACGCTTGGTGCCACCGGATCGGCCGTGACCATTGCCAGAGGCTCGGACGATTGACACCAAAGGGCAGGCGCGGCCTTGTGCCGCGCTGCCCCTGAACCCAACCGGGCCCGCCCATGCCTGCCGATCCCGCCTTGATGCGCCTGATCGCCTGTAGCGGCGGGTTTCTTGGCCCCTCGGCGCAGGCCCGCACCATTCGTCGTATTCTGGACCTTGCGGGCCACCGCCCGCGACTGGGCTGGCCGCGCGCTGATGACGCGGTGGCCGCGTGGGGGCACAGCCCCCGCGCCCGGCGGGCCGAGGCGCTGGCCGCACGCACCGGTGCCGCGCTCTGGCGGATCGAGGATGCCTTCGTGCGCTCCATCCATCCGGGGCGGCTGCGTGGCGAAGCACCGGTGGGCCTGTTGATTGACCGCAGAGGTGTGCATTACGACCCGTCGCGCCCCTCTGATCTGGAGACCCTGCTTGCCACGCATCCATTCGACGATGCCCCCCTGATCGCCCGTGCAAAGCTCTGCATCGAACGCATGCGCCATGGGCATCTGTCGAAATACAACGCACATGACCTCTCTCTGCCCCCGCCCGCGCCGGGGTATGTGCTGGTGGTGGATCAGGTGAAGGGCGATGCCTCGCTGCGTCACGGCAGCGAGGCTGGGCCGCTGCCGCCCCAACTGTTCCATGAAATGCTGGCCGTCGCACAGATCGAGAACCCGGGGGCGCGGATTTTGGTAAAAACCCACCCTGAAACCGCTGGCAACGCCCGGCTGGGCCATTTCACACCCGCCGACGCAACGGGCCGCGTGGCGCTGGAAACTGCCCCGCATTCGCCGTGGTCGCTGCTCGACGGGGCGGTGGCGGTTTACACCGTGTCGTCGCAACTGGGGTTCGAGGCCATTCTCGCCGGGCACAAGCCGCGCGTCTTTGGCCAGCCCTTCTACGCCGGATGGGGCCTGACCCAGGATGACATGCCCCCCCAGCGGAGGCGGCGCAAACTGACGCGGGCGCAGCTTTTCGCCGGTGCGATGCTCCTCTACCCGCAATGGTATGACCCTTTGCGCGACCGCCTCTGCCCGCTGGAAGAGGTGATCGACCAGATGGAGGCGCGGCTGAATTCCTTTCGACAGGACCGCCATGGCCATGTCGCCTGCGGTATGCGGATGTGGAAGCGCGGCCAGCTTCAGGCAATGTTCGGGCGTGAGAAAGCGCTGGTATTCGCCCGCGACCCGGCCCGCGCGGCTGCACGCGCCAAGGCGACAGGGCGTGGGCTGATCGGCTGGGCCAGCGCCATGCCCCCAGATTTCACAGGGCTGCGGATTGAGGACGGCTTCCTGCGCTCACGCGGGCTGGGCGCGGCGCTGACGCCCGCACAAAGCCTGGTGGTGGACGATCTGGGCATCTATTACGACCCCACGCGCGAAAGCAGACTGGAACGCCTGATCCGTGCGCCCCTGCCCCCGGGCGGTGCAGAGCGCGCGCAAGCACTGGCGGCAGCTATCACCGGGGCCGGGCTGACAAAATACAACATCGGTTCTGATACCTCGGCGCTCGCCGACACACTGGCAGATCTGCGCCGCGACCGGCCCGACGCGCCGGTGATACTGGTACCCGGGCAGGTCGAGGATGACGCCTCGATCCGGCTGGGCGCAACCGGCCCGGTGCAGGGCAACCGCGCGTTGCTGGAAGCTGCGCGGGCGGAAAACCCCCAAGCGATCATCGTCTACAAACCCCATCCCGATGTCGAAGCCGGGCTGCGCCCCGGCACAGTCACGGGGGCCACAGCGCTTGCCGATCTGGTGGTGGAGCAGGCCGACGCAGCCGCCCTGCTGGCACTGGTTGATCAGGTCTGGACGCTGACATCGGGTCTGGGGTTCGAAGCGCTGTTGCGCGGCAAGCCTGTGACCTGTTTGGGCGCGCCTTTCTATGCGGGATGGGGCCTGACGCAGGATCTGGGCCCGGTTCCCGCACGCCGCATCCCCGAAACGGGCGTCGCCCCCCCTGACCTGTCTGCGCTGGTGCACGCCACGCTGATCGGCTATCCGCGCTACCTTGATCCAAAGACCGGCCAGCCCTGCCCGCCCGAACTGCTGGTCGAACGGCTGGCACGGGGACAGGCAAGCCGACCAAGGCGCGGCTTGCGCATATTGTCAAAACTGCAAGGGGTGCTGGCCAGCCAGTCCTGGCTCTGGCGTTGAGCCGGTCCGGCCAGGTGCCCCTATCTTCGTGCCCCCTTGACCATATGGACTGCTACGCAGACGCCGCCTTGTTGGCCGCTTCGCGGCGTTTGGGGGCGCTGACCCGCCGTGGCTGCGCCGCGACTCCCCCGGGATATTTTCAAGTAAGTGAAACAGGGGCGGGTCTGGTGGTCATCCGCCCTTTATAGGCAGAGCCGCGCATCTCCCGGCAGACGATGGGTCGGCGACAGTTTTTCGGCAAGCTCAGAAGGCGTCGCGCCCGACGGCCACCAGGCCAAGCTGACGTGCGGCCTCCAGCGACAAGGTCGGGCTGTCGAGGCCCTGCGGGCGTTGCAGGGCACGAACGGCCGCGCGCGTGGCGCTGTCCATCTCGCCCGTCACGCCACCGCTGTAGAGCCCCCGCACCGCCAACGCGCGTTGCAGCGCGGCGATGAAATCGCTGTCCATTTGCTCAGGGCAGGGAACGGCGAAGTGGCGGTCTTCAGGCGCTGTGATTTCGACCATGCGCTCGCGCCAAGCTGTCACCGCCGGTTCGACCTCTCGGCCCTGTGAGTCCATGCGGGCGGGGGCAAGGATGACCTCTTCCAGCAAGGGTTCGGTGCGCGCCGGGATCGTATCGGTCGCCCAACATCCATCGCGCGCTGAGCCGGAAAGCGACGGCTGAGTCGTATCGGCGCGCTGTGCCATACCCTGATCGGCGCGCTGGCCGGACTGGCAGGCCGTAAGCACGAAGGAGGCAAGAAGGATCAGGGCAAAGCGGGTCATGGCGGCGTCGATTCGCGGTTTGTTGCGTTCTGGTTAACAGACTAGCCACCAAACGTGGCGAAATACGGGCAGGCCTTTGACCCTGCGAGGGCCGGAGCGGGGCATTCGCGTGCTGTTTGGATACCGGATCGCCACTGGTAAATGTCTCGCGTCTGGCGTATCTCGTGGGCCGGATTCACCAAGGCTGCGAGGACCGTATGGCCAAGATCACCTATGTCGAGTTCAATGGCACCGAGCACGTCGTCGAAGTGGCGCCGGGCCTGACGGTCATGGAAGGCGCGCGCGACAACGGCGTGCCCGGGATCGAGGCCGATTGCGGCGGGGCCTGTGCGTGTTCCACCTGCCATGTCTATGTGGCCGAGGCCTGGGTTGACCGCCTGCCCGCCCGCGACCCGATGGAAGAGGACATGCTGGATTTCGCCTGGCAGCCGGACCCGGTACGCTCGCGGCTGACCTGCCAGATCAAGGTGACCGACGATCTGGACGGCCTTGTCGTCACCCTGCCCGAAAAGCAGATCTGACGCGCCATGCCGCACCGCCCGCCGCACGGCACGCAACTGCCGCTGGGCCTGCCCACCCGGACAGCACTTGAGCGCGCTGACTTTCTGGTGGCACCCTCAAACGCGCTGGCGCTGGCAGCGATCGAGAACCCGGCGGGCTTGCCCGCGGGCAAGCTGGTGCTGAGCGGGCCACCCGGCGCGGGCAAGACGCATCTGGCGCATATCTGGGCCGTACAGCAGACCGCACGGATCATCGTGCCGCAGGAGCTGCCCGCCAGCCTGCCCGCGCTTGTGCATGGCGCGCCGGTCGCAGTGGTGATCGATGACGCCGACACCCTCGCACGGGGGCCCGGTGAAGAGGCGCTGTTTCATCTGCACAATCACCTTCAGGCGCAGGGTCAATGCCTGCTCATGACCGCGCGCGCGCCGGTGCGTGACTGGGGACTGGAGCTGCCCGACCTCGTATCAAGACTGAACGCGGCGGCGCATGTGGCGCTGGCCCCGCCCGATGATGCGCTGTTGGCGGCGGTGCTGGTGAAGCTGTTCAATGACCGCCAGATCCGCATCCAGCCCCAGCTGATCGACTATCTGCTGTCGCGCATGGAGCGCTCACTGGCGCAGGCCCGCGCGCTGGTGGCAATGCTTGATCAACGTGCGCTGGCCTTTGGGCGGCCGGTAACGCGGGCATTGGCGCAAGAGGTTCTGGCCGAATTCGCGCCTGCAGACCTCGACAAGCGCGATCCATGAGCGCCATCATGGAACTGTCACATTTCGCAGCGATCATGGCCCGATGAACCAGTCCGATTTCCTTCACACCGCCTTTCCCGCGCCGATCGACCCGCCCGAGGGCTTCGATCCGGCCTCGCCCGAACGGTTTTTCAACCGCGAGATGTCATGGCTGGCGTTCAACTGGCGCGTGCTGGATGAAGCATTGAACCCGCGCGTGCCGCTTCTGGAACGGGTGCGCTTTCTGTCGATCTCGGCCACCAATCTGGATGAATTCTATACCGTGCGCGTTGCCGGTCTGCGCGAACTTCAGCGTTCGGGCAATGCCCGGCTCTCCATCGACGGACGCAGCCCTATCGAGCAACTGGAACTGATCAACGAGAACGCACGTCAGTTGATGGCCCGCCACCAGGATGCCTTCGGAGCGCTGGTTACCGCGCTGGAGGCTGAAGATATCCATATCCTCAGCCGCGCCGATCTCAGCCCGCAGGACCGCGCCTTTCTGGATGACTATTTCCTCTCACGCGTTTTTCCGATGCTCTCGCCGCTGGCGATCGACCCGGCGCATCCGTTCCCGTTCATTCCCAATGCGGGCTTCTGCCTTGCCCTGCAGATCGAGCGTCGCGCCGACAAGTTCCGGCGCAATGCGCTGCTCCCGGTGCCGCAGCAGATCGACCGGTTCATCCCGCTGCCTGCTGAACGCGGCTGCCACCGCTTTCTGCCGTTGGAAGAACTGCTTCTTGACCAGCTTCAGGCGCTCTTTCCCGGCTATACTGCGCGCAATTCCTGCGCTTTCCGGGTGCTGCGCGACAGCGATATGGAGGTTGAGGAGGAAGCCGAGGATCTGGTGCGCGAATTCGAGGTGGCGCTCAAACGCCGCCGCCGAGGCGAGGTGGTGCGGCTGAAGCTGACGGCAGATGCCAATCCCGAACTGCGGGCGCTGATCATGGATGAGCTGGAGGTCATCGCCGATGAGGTGATCGAGGTCGATGGCCTGCTGGGTATGGCCGATATCAAGGAACTGGTGCTTGACAGCCGCCGTGACCTGCAATGGCCGGTCTTCACACCGCGCATTCCTGAACGGGTGCAGGACCATGAGGGCGATATCTTCGCCGCGATCCGCCAGAAAGACATGTTGCTGCACCACCCTTATGAAACCTTCGACATGGTGGTGCGGTTTCTGGAACAGGCCGCGCGCGACCCCGATGTGCTGGCGATCAAGCAAACGCTTTACCGCACCTCGCGCGACAGCCCGATCGTCGCTGCTCTTTGCGAAGCGGCCGAGGCGGGCAAGTCGGTCACCGCCTTTGTAGAGCTGAAGGCGCGCTTTGACGAGGCTGCGAACATCCGCCAGTCGCGGCGGCTGGAGCGGGCTGGCGCGCATGTGGTCTATGGCTTTATCCACTACAAGACCCATGCCAAGATCAGCACCGTTGTGCGCCGCGAGGGGGACAGGCTGGTCACTTATACCCATTTCGGCACTGGCAATTACCATCCGATCACCGCGCGCATCTATACCGATCTCAGCCTGTTCACCTGTGACCCGGCGCTGGGGCGTGATGCGGCGCGGGTGTTCAACTATCTGTCAGGCTATGCCGAGCCCGAGATGCTGGAAAACCTTGCCATCTCGCCCCTGTCGCTGAAACCCCGCCTTCTGGAACTGATCGCCGCCGAGGCCGAACACGCCCGCGCAGGGCGCCCGGCCGAGATCTGGGCGAAGATGAACTCGCTGGTGGACCCTGATGTGATCGACGCGCTTTATGCCGCCGGTCAAGCCGGTGCGCGGATCAGTCTGGTGATTCGCGGCATCTGCGGGGTGCGGCCCGGAATCAGAGGGCTGTCCGAGAATATTCGCGTGAAATCCATTGTCGGGCGGTTTCTGGAGCATTCACGCATTGTCTGCTTTGGCTCGGGCCACGGGCTTCCTTCGGCAAAGGCGCGGGTCTTCATGTCCTCGGCGGACTGGATGGACCGCAATCTTCTGCGCCGGGTGGAGACGCTGGTGGAAATCCAGAACAAGACCGTCAAGGCGCAGATCGTGCAGCAGATCATGGCCGCCAATCTGCATGACGAGGCCCAGACCTGGGTTCTGGACGGCAATGGCCGCTTCACCCGCGACCTGCCTGAACCCGGATCAGGCGAGGATCGGTCACTGTTCAACTGTCACCGGTTTTTCATGGAGAACCCCTCGCTTTCGGGGCGCGGCTCAGCCGGGGCGCGCGATGTGATCGAACTGGCGCATGGCGAAGACTGACACCTTGCCACAGCCCGCAACAGGGCATGGCGATTGACGCACCACCGCCCACACCCATAGAACGAACCTGTCACAAAGAGGACGCGCTGCATGTCAGACGATAGCCAGACTGCTGCACCCACCGACACCGCCCCCGTTCCAACACCCATGCGCGGCTTCTTTGGCCACAGCCTGTTTCAGGATGCATCGGTGCGTGCGCTCGAACGGGTGGGCGTGATAGATGTGGGCTCGAACTCGGTCCGGATGGTGGTGTTTGACGGCGCAGCCCGCTCACCTGCCTATTTCTTCAACGAAAAAATCCTTTGCGGTCTGGGCCGCGGCATGGTCGAAACCGGGCGCCTCAACCCGGATGGCCGGGTGCGCGCGCTGGCCTCGATCCGCCGCTTTGCCCTGCTGGCGCGTGAGATGCATCTGACCAGCCTGACCATGGTTGCCACCGCCGCCGTGCGCGAGGCCGAAGACGGCCCTGAGTTCAAGGCCGAGGTAGACGCGGCCACCGGACTGGAGATGCTGATTATCGATGGCACCGAAGAGGCGCGGCTGTCGGCGCAGGGCGTGCTGCTGGGCTGGCCCGGCGCGCGCGGGCTGGTCTGCGATATCGGTGGCTCGTCCATGGAACTGGCCGAGATCGGCGACAATACGGTGGGCCGACGCGTGAGCACGGCGCTGGGGCCGTTCCGCCTGCAACAGGTAGCCGGCGGCAAGAAGGGGCTGCGCCGGCATATCAACACGGTGCTGGCCGGGATGCGCGACCAGCTAGGGGTAGAGCACAAGGCGCTTTATCTTGTCGGGGGCTCATGGCGGGCGCTGGCACGGCTGGACATGGCGCGTCGCGGCTATCCGCTGACGGTTCTGCATGAATATGCCATGACGCCCAAATCCATCCGCAAAACCATCGACTGGCTGGAAGGGCAGGACCTGAAGAAACTGCGCGACCGTACCGGCATTTCGCCCGAACGCATTCTGCTGGTGCCGCTGGCCACCGTGGTGCTGCGCCAGCTGCTGCATGTTTTTCGTCCGCGTGAAATCTATGTTTCCAGCTACGGTATCCGTGAGGGCTTGTTGTTCGAGCAGATGCCCGATGCCCTGCGCGCGCGCGACCCGCTGATTGAGGCTTGCCGCCATGCCGAGGCCGCCAGCGCCCGCCTGCCCGGCTTTGGCCGCCGGTTGTACGAATTCCTCATGCCGCTTTACCGCAACGCCGCGCCCGACCGGCTGCGCCTGATCAAGGCCGCCTGCCTGTTGCATGATGTAAACTGGCGCGCCCATCCGGACTACCGCTCGGAAAGCTGCTTCGACACCGCCACCCGCGCCAATCTGGGGGGGCTGGACCACAAGGGCCGGGTCTATCTGGGGCTCGCGCTGATGAACCGCTACAAGAACGCAGGCACCGACAGCCGCCTGACCCCGCTTCTGACCCTGCTCGACGACACCGAGATCCGCCACGCGATCATGCTGGGACGGGCCATGCGCTTCGGTGCCATGTTCTCGATCGGCGGGCCCGATGCCGCGGGGGAGCTGCGGTTCTTCCCCAAGCGCAAGTTGTTGGAAATGATCCTGAAACCGGAAATGCGCGATCTGTTCGGCGAGGTTGCGCAGCAGCGTTTCGCCTCACTGGCGAAAACGCTGGGCGTGGAAACCAAGGTGCGTGTCGCGCGCAACGGACCAAAGAAGGCAGATGCGCCCACAGCCGAACCGGTCAACTGACGCCGGTCAAGCCGCTATGCGCGCCTGCACCTCGTCCCATGCGTTGTTGAGTGCGGCAAGGCGCTCTTCGGCAAGACGCACCGCCTCATCAGGTACGCCGCGCGCGCGCAGCGCGTCAGGGTGGCTTTCACGCACCATCCGCCGGTAGGCGCGCCGCGCATCCTCCAGCGAGGATTCGGGCGCGATCTCCAGCAGCATGAAGGGGTCATGCGGGGCACCGGGCACAAAACGCACCATCATCGCCTGAAAACAAGCGTCGGTCAGGCCAAAGATCCGCGCGACTTCACGCAAAAAGGCCTCTTCTTTGGGGTGAAAATCCCCGTCCGCCATGGCAACGTAAAACAGGCTCTCCATCAGGTCGCGCAACACCGGGTCACGCGGCGGGAACATCGCTGCAATCTTGCGTGCATATGCGTCGAATCCCGCCACATCCTGCCGGGCCAGATTGAAGACCCGTGCGGCGCTGGCCTCGTCCTCGGGGGCTATGGTGAAAACCCGGCGAAAAGCCGCAACCTCGCCGCGCGTGACCTGACCATCGGCCTTTGCCAGCTTGGCCCCCAATGCGATCACCCCAATGGTAAAGGCCACCGTGCGTTCGGGCGCAAGGCACATCCGGTCAAGGACCACGCTGAAGGGCTCCCCCGTGGCCAGTGCCGCAAGCGCGGCGGTTATACGTTTCCAGATCGACATGGGTTGAGTTTAGCCTGACCTGCCGGGCAAGGGAAACGCTTTTGCCCCATTTTCAAAGTCTTGTTCACAAACGCTTCTGCATGAACACCAGGTCATGAAACTGCCCAAATTTCCAGCCAGCATCGCGGATGCGCCCAACCTCGGCAAAGCCAAGCCCGGCATGAAAGGTAAGGCTTGCGGTATTTGTGGCCGTGATCGCCCCGATCAGCGACCCTATGTCGCGGGCGCGGGCATAGTCTTCCAGCGCCAACATCAACCTTCGGCCTAACCCCCTGCCCCGCGCCCCCGGCGCCAGATTGATCGAATGCTCCATCGTGCGCGCATAGCCCTGCCCGGCGCGGAACTGAAAATAGGTGGCAAAACCAAGAACCTCGCCCGCGTCGTCGGCCACCAGAAACGGGTGGTCCGCAGCGGCGCGGCTGGCGAGGGTGTCATGAATATCGGCTGTCGTCTTTTCCACCGGATTAAAGGTGACCACCGTGTCGCGGATGATCGGGTTCCAAAGGGCGAGGATGCAATCCGCATCATCGACACGGGCGGGGCGGATCATGCCAGAAACCGCGTGCCATGCGGCGTGTCGAACTCGGCGGCCAGCGCGGGCTCCGCCCCCAGCGTGATCACAACGCGTGGATCGTTGATCAGCGGCGCAAGGGCCGCGCGCAACGCCCCGGCCTGCGGATGGCTGACCACCAGCCGCCGCAGCCGCACCCCCCGGTCAGGCAGGCGGTCGGCGGGATGGGCTGTGCCCTTCCATCCGATCAACGCGGGAAACAGGCCATCAAGCGGCAACAGGCCGGATTCCGGCACGGTCATGGACCATCTCAGATCACCGCGCGCCAGATCCATCGGTCGACCCACACCCGGCGGCGCCAGCGCCAAGGCCCGGGCCAGCCCCTCGGCACCATTCTCGCTGCACGCAACCCAGGCAACGGGGCGCGCGGGGCCTGCGAACTCATCCAGCGCGAACCAGCGCGGCTGCGGCGGCGGGGGCGCAGCCGGGTCAATGGCGATGACCTCCAGATACTCACCGGGGCCCAGCGACAAAAGCCAGTTGTGCGTGCCCATCGCCGGGTGCACACCACCCGGCTCCAGCGCCACACCCAGCGCCGCGGCGACAGCCTGCGCCCCGGCCTCCAGTTCCTCGGCGGCAACTGCCAGATGATCGAACTGCAACACGGTCCGCCCCCCATTGACAGCGCCAACTCAACCCCGGAACGCAGGCCGGGGCAAGACCGAAGTTCCGCCCCTCAGCCCCGCGCCTGCCGGATCAGCCGAAGGATATCACGCGCCGCCCCCGGAATATTGGTGCCGGGCCCAAAGATAGCCTTGACCCCTCGATCGTAAAGAAACTGGTAATCCTGCTGCGGAATGACGCCGCCGCAGATCACCAGAATATCCCCCGCCCCTGCGGCGTTCAGCGCCTCCACCAGCTTTGGCGCGAGGGTCTTGTGACCCGCCGCCTGACTGGAAATGCCCACCACATGAACATCGTTGTCGACGGCATCCTGCGCGGCCTCTTCCGGCGTCTGGAACAGCGGGCCGACATCGACATCAAAGCCGATATCGGCAAAGGCCGTGGCGATCACCTTGGCGCCCCGATCGTGCCCGTCCTGGCCCATCTTGACCACCAGCATCCGGGGGCGGCGGCCCTCAGATTCGGCAAAATCCTCGACATCTTTCTGGATCGCGGCGAAGCCTTCATCGCCCTCGTAGGCTGCGCCATAAACGCCGGCCAGCGTCTTTACTTCTGCCCGATGGCGGCCAAAGACCTTTTCCATGCTCATGCTGATCTCTCCTACCGAGGCGCGCGCCCGCGCCGCATCAACCGCCGCTTCAAGCAGGTTGCCACCCTCGTGCGCGCGGCGCTCCAACTCGGCCAGCGCCGCCTTGCAGGCAGGTTCATCACGGGTGGCGCGGATTTTTTCCAGAAGCGCAATCTGGCCGTCACGGACGCGGGCGTTGTCGATATCCAGAAAATCGATCGGGTCTTCCTTGGCAAGGCGATACTTGTTGACCCCAACAATCACATCCTCGCCCCGGTCAATCATCGCCTGCCGCCTTGCTGCCGATTCCTCGATACGCAGCTTGGGCATGCCCGAGGCCACGGCCTTGGTCATCCCTCCCAGCTCTTCAACCTCTTCGATCAGTTTCCACGCCGCTTCGGCCATATCTGCTGTCAGCTTTTCAACATAATACGATCCGGCCAGCGGATCGACGACCTTGGTGATCCCGGTTTCTTCTTGCAAGATCAGCTGGGTATTGCGCGCAATCCGGGCCGAAAACTCGGTCGGCAGGGCAATCGCCTCATCGAGTGCGTTGGTGTGCAGCGACTGCGTGCCGCCCAGTGCCGCCGCCATCGCCTCATAGGCGGTGCGCACGACGTTGTTGTAGGGGTCCTGCTCCTGCAATGACACGCCCGAGGTCTGACAATGGGTGCGCAGCATCAGCGAGCCGGGCTTCTTTGGATTGAACTCTGACATAATGCGGTGCCAGAGCAGCCGCGCTGCGCGCAGCTTGGCGGCCTCCATGAAGAAGTTCATGCCAATGGCAAAAAAGAACGACAGCCGCCCGGCAAAGGCATCAACATCCATGCCGCGCGCGATTGCGGCGCGGACATATTCGCGCCCGTCGGCCAGCGTAAAGGCCAGCTCCTGCACCAGGTTCGCACCCGCCTCCTGCATATGGTAGCCGGAAATCGAGATCGAGTTGAATTTCGGCATCTCGGCCGAGGTGTATTCGATGATATCGGCGATGATGCGCATCGAGGGTTCGGGCGGATAGACATAGGTATTGCGCACCATGAATTCCTTCAGAATATCGTTCTGAATGGTGCCAGAAAGCAGCGAGCGGTCCACCCCCTGCTCTTCGCCGGTGACAATGAAACTGGCCAGAATGGGGATAACAGCGCCGTTCATCGTCATGGAAACGCTTACTTTTTCCAACGGGATGCCATCGAAGAGGATCTTCATGTCCTCGACCGAGTCAATCGCCACGCCCGCCTTGCCGACATCGCCCTCAACGCGCGGATGATCACTGTCATACCCGCGATGGGTGGCCAGATCGAAGGCGACCGAGACTCCCTGCTGCCCCGCCGCCAGCGCCTTGCGGTAAAAAGCGTTCGATTCCTGTGCAGTGGAAAATCCGGCATACTGGCGGATCGTCCAGGGGCGCCCGGCATACATGGTCGCCCGCACCCCGCGCGTGAACGGCGCATGGCCCGGAATCGCGCCCAGATGGTCAAGCCCTTCCAGATCAGCCTCGGTATAGAGCGGCTTGACCGGAATACCCTCCAACGTGTTCCAGGTCAGGCTTTCCGGGGCCCGGCCCTTGAGTTCCTTTTCGGCCAGAACGGCCCAGGCTGCGAGGTCGGGGGCTTTGTCGGTCATGCCTTCATCCCTTGTGGTTCAGGCCGCGACAGCAGGCATCGCGGCAAATTCAATGTCATGTCTGGTGTTTTTCCGGCTAAGTTGCCTATATCTATGGCAACAGGAGGCCCAATGACCTTGCCGATGAAACCAGTCCTGCTTGCCCTTCTCATTGCCACGCTGCCGATGGCCGCGCTGGCTGATGAGGTTCGTGAAACCCTGGCGGCTGACGCGGCCACCGAAACTGCCCCCGACGGGGCCGCCGACCCCTTGCCAGAAGACGTGGAGATCACCCCGGAAGGTCTGCGCATAGTCGATGCCACTGAAGTGGAGATCGATGACCTGATATGGGAATGGCGGGTACTGGCGGTGATGGCCGACACGCCCAACGACCCCGCCTTCATCCGCCAGATGCGCGATATCAACGAGCGCGCAGCCGATCTGTTCGAGCGCGATGTGGTGGTGGTGGTTGATACCGACCGCGCATCAGGCAGTTCGCTGCGCCTGCGGCTGCGCCCGCGCGGTTTCATGCTGGCAATCATCGACAAGGATGGCGAAGTCAAACAGCGCCGCCCCGCCCCGCGTGATGTGCGCGAGTTGAATGCAGTGATCGACCGGTTCCCGCTGCGCCGGCAGGAGATGATGGAGCGCCGGCCCTCCGGCCGGTAGGCCATGAGGGGGCGCTGCCGCCCGTGGCCCACGAGGGAGGGCTGCCGCCCCCCAACGGCTCGCGCCGCTTCCCCCCGCGCGTATTTCTGGCAAGATGAAAAGGCGCGGGGGCGCGGGGTCATCTTATTCGAACTCCATGATCACTTCGTCCACGGCCAGTGAGCCGCCGACGCTGGCGTTGATCTTGCGGACAATACTGCGGCGTTCGGCGCGCAGGATGTTTTCCATCTTCATCGCCTCGACGGTGCACAGCGCCTGTCCCTCGAACACCTCTTCGCCCTCAGCCACTGACAGCTTTACGATCAGGCCAGGCATGGGGCAAAGCAGCAGTTTCGACGTGTCGGGCGGCAGTTTTTCCGGCATCAATGCGGCGAGTCCGGCCTGATGCGGGGTGTGCACATGCACCTTCAGATCCGCACCGCGCAGCCGGATCCGGTAGCCGCCGGTGATGCGGCCCACCTTCAGGACCAAGGGTGCGCCATCGACCAGAAGTCGCGCCAGAGGCTGGCCGGGCGCCCAGTCAGACTCTACGCGCATGCTGTCGCCCCCGGCAAACACCACGGTCGCGCCCGCCTTGTCGGCGCGGATCGAAAGGGGCAGGTTCTGGCCCTGCAGGCTGACCACCCAATCATCGCCCACCTTGCGCTCATGATTGTCCATGCGCCCCGAAATCCGCGTGCGGCGGATCTCGGCCATCCGGTTCATCGCCGCCGCCGCTGCCGCCACCCGGCGCAAAACAGCATCTGACAGCGTCGCGCCCTGAAACCCGTCTGGGTATTCCTCGGCAATGAAAGCGGTGGTGATATCGCCCGAGACAAAGCGCGGATGGTCCATCACCGCCGAGCAGAAGGGCAGATTATGGCCGATCCCCTCAACCTCGAAGGTATCCAGCGCCAGTCGCATCTCCTCAATCGCCTCGGCACGGGTGGACCCCCAGGTGCAAAGCTTGGCGATCATCGGGTCATAATACATGCTGATCTCGCCGCCCTCGAACACGCCGGTATCGTTACGCACGACGCCGCCGGTGGCGGTGGTTCCCTCGGCAGGCGGGCGGTAGCGGGTCAGGCGGCCGATGGAGGGCAGGAAGTTGCGATACGGATCTTCGGCATAAAGGCGGCTTTCCATCGCCCAGCCCTTGATCTTCAGCTCATCCTGCGTGAAGGGCAGCTTTTCACCTGCCGCCACGCGGATCATCTGCTCCACCAGATCGACGCCGGTGATCAGCTCGGTCACCGGATGTTCCACCTGCAGGCGGGTGTTCATTTCCAGAAAGAAGAAATCGCGGTTCCCGTCGACGATAAATTCCACAGTACCTGCGCTGGTGTATCCCACGGCTTTGGCCAAAGCGACAGCCTGTTCGCCCATCGCCTTGCGCGTCGCCTCGTCCAGAAACGGGCTGGGCGCTTCTTCGATGACTTTCTGGTTACGCCGCTGGATCGAGCATTCGCGCTCGAACAGATAGGTAGTGTTGCCGTGTTGGTCACCCAGCACCTGAATTTCGATATGCCGCGGCTGGGTGATGAACTTCTCTATGAAGATACGGTCATCACCGAAGCTCGAGGCGGCCTCGTTCTTTGAAGACTGAAACCCCTCGCGCGCCTCATCATCGTTCCAGGCGATGCGCATGCCCTTGCCGCCGCCGCCTGCCGAGGCCTTGATCATCACCGGATAGCCGACCTGGCGGCTGATCTTCACCGCGTCTTCGGCATCCGCGATCAGGCCCATATAGCCGGGCACCGTGTTTACCCCAGCCTCGGCCGCAAGCTTTTTCGAGGTGATCTTGTCGCCCATCGCCTCGATCGCCTTTGACGGTGGGCCAATGAACACCACGCCTTCTTTCTCAAGCGCAGCGGCGAAATTCATGTTTTCCGACAGAAACCCGTAGCCCGGATGCACCGCCTCGGCACCGGTAGTGCGCACCGCCGCCATGATCTTGTCGATCACGATATAGGACTGGTTGGCGGGCGCCGGGCCGATATGCACGGCCTCATCAGCCATGCGCACATGCAGCGCGTTGCGGTCGGCATCGGAATAGACCGCAACCGTGGCAATGCCCATCTTGCGCGCCGACTTGATCACCCGGCACGCAATCTCGCCACGGTTGGCGATCAGGATCTTCTTGAACATTCTCTCTCCCCTGGCCCGGGCGGGCCGCTCATTCAACGGATATGAAAAGCCGCCCGTGCCCCAAGGGGGCCGGACGGCATACCAGATTTCGGATGGCCAGTTTTCAGGTGGCCAGAATACAGGTGGACGCCACGATCAGCGGCGGCAGCGGTGCGGATACATCTGACAGAACACCACGTTGCCACCCGCGCCGACAGCCGCGCCGACGACCGGATCGCCGCCAAGGACGGCACCGCCGACAGCACCGGCACCGCCGCCAATAAGCGCCTGTTCACCGGGGTTGTTGCCGCAGGCGGCGAGAACTGCGACGGCAGCAAGCGGGAGGGTGAGGGATTTCCACATGGCTTCAGGACTCCGTTGTTGCGTTTGATTACCAAACGCCCCCGGGTCTGACAGGTTCCGAAACCGCGCCGAATCAAGGCCGCGCGCATCACAGATCATCCTCGTCGTCGTCCCAGTCCAACGCCTCGTCATCACCCAAGAAAACCTCAGGAAAGCTCACCTGCGCGATTGCCGGGTTGATGCGCAGCAACGCCTCATAGCTTTTGGGGTCGAAGGGTTGCTCGGCCGGAACCACCTCGCGCCCGAAGAGCCACGACAAGCGCCCGGCATCAAGATTGCCACGCTCGAACGGTTCCTCGCCAAAGTGTTTCCACAACGCGGCCATGAACGCGCTGTCGGCGCGCCGGTCGGCGGGGCGACGGTCGGGGTAGCGCTTGCGCGAAATCAGTGGCGTGGCCCCGTCCTTGTTGCCGCGCCGGATAACAAATTGGAAATCGGTGCCGGGCAGCCGCCCGGGAAAGCCGCGGTGCTTCAGCATGGGGCACACCCCCCGCTGGAAACCGCAGACACGCGAACAGGCAGGGCGGTCCACCACCCTGCCTGAACGGTCACATCACGCTGAAAGCGATCAGCGGTATTTTGAGCTCGAAACCGGCTCCTGATAGATGGGCTGAACCGGCTCGACGATGGTGAATTCTTCCTGGCGGTTCTGGTTACAGCCAGCAAGAACAGCCAGGCTGAACGCGGCCACGACTGCGGTGGTAAGGGTCTTGGACATTGAGGTCTCCTGCTCTCTTCGTTCCCCGGACGCGGCGTGCAAACGACCCGCCGGATGCTTTGCTTCGCACATGTCAGGCCGACAGCGCTGAAGCGGACATTACCGCATATCAGGGGGTTACGCCAGTTTATTGCGCGAATCCCTACCGTCGAATCGGCCCCCTGTGGCAAGCCGGCATCAACCGGCGCAGCAACTTTTCCTTTGGCAACAATATCTAGCGACAGCATCAAAACTCGCTCCATATGCAGTCATCCCCATCGATGCCGAAGCCTTCAAAAAACTGGACGATCTCAGCGTTCATGACGCCAAACTCTGATGGCTCTGACGCGAACGAGATCACCAGTTCCGCCCAACCGGGGCGCAGCGCCCGCTGCACGGGCAGGGCGAAGTCACGGCACAGCAACAGCATGTCATCAAGCATTACCCCATCCGCCCCCCCCGGTGCGGCGATGGTGGGCACGATGAAGCGGAAACGCCCTGTCTCCGCCTCATCTTCCCATAACACCTCTTGCAACGTGACCTCCAGCCCGGACGGCAGAACCAGCAGGTCATCGGCCGCAAGCGGCATGGCCAGCAGGCAAAAGGTGACGGGCAAGGCACGGTGCAGAGGCATCACAGCGGGATGTTGTCGTGCTTTTTCCATGGGTTCGTCAGCTTCTTGTTGCGCAGGCTGGCAAAGGCCCGGCACACGCGTTTGCGGGTCGAATGCGGCATGATCACTTCGTCGATGAAGCCCTTCTCAGCAGCCACAAACGGGTTGGCGAAACGGTCTTCATAGTCCTTGGTGCGCGCGGCGATCTTGTCCTTGTCGTCCAGTTCACTGCGATACAGGATCTCTACCGCCCCCTTGGCCCCCATCACCGCGATCTCGGCGGTGGGCCAGGCATAGTTGAAATCGCCGCGCAGATGCTTGGATGCCATCACGTCATAAGCCCCGCCATAGGCCTTGCGGGTGATGACCGTGACCTTGGGCACCGTCGCCTCGCCATAAGCAAAGAGTAGCTTTGCGCCATGTTTGATGACACCGCCATATTCCTGCCCCGTGCCCGGCAGGAAGCCCGGCACATCGACAAAGGTCAGGATCGGAATTTCGAACGCATCACAGAACCGCACAAAGCGCGCGGCCTTGCGCGAGCTGTCAATATCCAGACAACCCGCCAGCACCATTGGCTGGTTGGCCACCACGCCCACCGTGCGCCCCTCCAGCCGGATAAAGCCGGTGATGATGTTCTTGGCAAAATCGGCCTGAATTTCATAGAAATCCCCCTCATCCCCGACCTTCAGGATCAGCTCTTTCATGTCATAGGGCGTGTTGGGGTGATCGGGGATCAGCGTGTCCAGACTGTGGTCGATTCGCGCGGGATCATCGAAGAACGGCCGCACAGGCGGCTTGTCGCGGTTGTTGAGCGGCAGAAAGTCAACCAGCCGCCGCACTTCGATCAGCGCCTCGACATCGTTTTCAAACGCGCCGTCAGCGACCGAGCTTTTCTTTGTATGGGTCGAGGCCCCGCCCAGCTCTTCCGCCGTGACGATCTCATTGGTGACGGTTTTCACCACATCGGGGCCAGTTACGAACATGTAGCTGGAATCGCGCACCATGAAGATGAAATCGGTCATCGCGGGGCTGTAGACCGCGCCACCCGCGCAGGGGCCCATGATCACCGAGATCTGCGGCACAACGCCCGAGGCCATGATATTGCGCTGGAACACGTCGGCATAGCCCGCAAGGCTGGCCACCCCCTCCTGAATGCGTGCACCACCGGAATCGTTGAGGCCGATCACCGGCGCGCCATTCTGGATCGCCATGTCCATGATCTTGCAGATCTTCTGCGCATGGGTTTCCGACAGCGAGCCGCCAAAGACGGTAAAATCCTGACTGAAGACATAGACCTGGCGGCCGTTCACCGTGCCCCAGCCGGTGACAACGCCATCGCCATACGGGCGATCCTGCTCCATACCGAAATCGGTGCAGCGGTGCGCCACAAACATGTCGAACTCTTCGAACGACCCCTCGTCGAGCAAAAGCTCAATCCGCTCGCGTGCGGTCAGCTTGCCTTTGGCGTGCTGCGCGTCAATGCGGCGCTGGCCACCCCCCAGACGCGCGATCTGACGGCGGCCTTCGAGTTCGTTCAGAATATCCTTCATGGGCCCCTCCACGGATTTGGCCCGCAAAATAAGCCGATGGCACGCTGAGGGAAAGCACAATCCGGAAAATTTGCAAACTACTCTGCAAAAACATTTTGCTAATTGAATACTTGCAAACTAAGCGCAGCTTGATACCAGCGCCCCGCGAGGCAGAACCTGCTTACAGCCGCACCAGTTGCTTGCCGAAATTGCGCCCCTGCATCATCCTCACAAAGGCCTCGGGTGCGCGCTCCAGCCCCTCCAGCACATCCTCGCGGTACAACAGCTTACCGTCGCGCCACAACCGGGCGATCTGCGCCATCGCCGCTTCGCGCTGGTGCCACCAATCAAACACCACCAGCCCCTGCACCCGCGCCCGCGTCACAATCAGCCGGGCCGAGGCGCGCAGGCCGATATCCTCTTCAGCGGCCTTGTCGACCACGGCGATGCGGCCACAGATGATCACCCGCGCATGGGTGGCAAGCTGCGCCAGAACCGTGTCATGGATCACGCCGCCGGTATTATCAAAAAACACATGCACCCCGTCCGGGCAGGCCGCGCGCAGATCCGCGGCCAGCGTGGGGCTGCGATGGCTGACCGCGGCGTCATAGCCAATGTCGCGGCAATGGGCCAGTTTCTCATCGCTGCCGGCAATCGCCACCACCCGCGCGCCCATCGCCTTGGCGATCTGGCCCGCCACCTGCCCCACCGCGCCGGATGCCGCCGAGATCACCACCGTGTCACCCGGCAACGGGCGTCCGATCTCGGTCAGGCCGGTCCAGGCGGTCAGGCCGGGCATACCCAGCCACGACAGCGTGGCCTGTTCCGGCACGCCTTCGGGCACGCGGTTGACGCGCGCCGCGCCGGGCAGGTCCGGGGTCAGAACGGCATGATCCTGCCAGCCCATGCCCATCGCCTCGGCCAGATCGCCGGGCTTCCACTCAGGGTGGTTGGACGCGATCACCTCACCGACGCCGCCGCCCTGCATCACCTCACCGGGCTGAACCCCGGCGGCATAGTTTGCGGCGGGGCTGATGCGGCCGCGCATATAGGGGTCCATCGACAGCCAGCGCAGCTTGACCAGAATCTGTCCCGGGCCGGGCTGCGGCATCGGGCTTTCCGCCAGCCGCCAGCAGGCTTCAGTCGCAGGGCCATCCGGGTAGTGATCAAGCAACCATCGCCGGTTCATGCCATTCCTCCTGATCGTGGTGACAAACGCCCGAAGACGCCGATTTGCCCCCAGACTGCCGCCCCACACGGGCGGGCACAACCCCCCCGGCTCTCCCACCGCTTCGCCCGTTTGCCTGCCCCTTGCGCCCGGCCGGAACCCTGCCCGGCGGCGCCGTCCTTTGGCCGCAAGCACACGGGATAATTCGCGACCGGCATGCACCGCCTCTGGACTTCCCCATCACCCAAAACTACACCTGTGAAGTTATGACGCAGCGCCCAAGCCGGTTTCTTGACCGCACCTCGCCCCCGCATATCGCCACGCTGATCCTGATTGCGGGACTGTCAGCGCTGTCGATGAATATCTTCCTGCCCTCGCTGCCTGGCATGGCTGAATATTTTGCCGTGGATTACGGGGTGATGCAGTTATCTGTGTCGCTCTATCTGGCGGTCAGCGCCGTCTTGCAGGTGCTCATCGGCCCGCTGTCAGACCGCTATGGGCGCCGCAATGTTCTGCTGATCGCCATGGGCCTCTTTGTTCTGGCCAGCATCGGCACGCTTCTGGCACCCACGGCCGAGGCCTTCTTGCTGTTTCGGATGGCACAGGCGGTGATCGCCACGGCCATGGCGCTCAGCCGGGCCGTGGTGCGCGACATGGTGGATGAGGCACAGGCGGCCTCGATGCTGGGCTATGTGACCATGGGCATGGCGATCGTACCCATGGTGGGCCCAGTCATCGGCGGTGTTCTGGACGAAATACTGGGCTGGCAGGCCAACTTTGCCATGTTGCTGGTGCTCGGTGTTCTGGTCATGGGGCTGACCTGGGCCGATCTGGGCGAAACCGCCAACACCCGGCCCGCAAGCCTGATGGCCCAGATCCGCGACTACCCCGAGCTTTTCGCCTCGCCCCGCTTCTGGGGCTATGTGCTGTCGTCCAGCTTCGCATCTGGGGTGTTCTTCGCCTTTCTGGGCGGTGCGCCGTTTGTTGGCACGGTCATTTACGGGCTCGGCCCTACGGTGCTGGGCGCGTATTTTGGCATCACCGCGCTGGGGTATGGGGCGGGAAATTTTCTGTCCGGGCGCTATTCGGTGCGGATGGGCGTAAACCGGATGATCCTGACCGGGGCCGTGATTACGCTGGCCGGGCTGGTGTTGCAGGCTGTACTTTTACTGGCCGATCTGGCACCGGCCTGGGTTTTCTTTTCGTGTTTCTTCTTTGTCGGCATCGGCAATGGCATGGTGCTGCCCAATGCCACCGCAGGCATGTTGTCGGTGCGGCCCCATCTGGCGGGCACGGCCTCGGGGCTGGGGGGGGCGATCATGATCGGCGGCGGGGCTGCCCTGTCAGCGTTGGCAGGGCTTTTGTTGGTTCCCGGCGCAGGGGCCTGGCCGCTGGTGCTGATCATGGTGTGCAGCGCCACCGCCTCATTGCTGTCCATTCTGGGCGTGCTTTACCGCGAGCGTCACATCCGCAGCTGAAATGGCCTGGCGCAGCTGAAAAGGCTTGGCAGCGCGGCTTTGCAAAGTTACCAGTAGATGTTGCAAAGCGAGAGGGAGCCATGCCCGTCCAAAAGCTTTATGCCGGTGCCAAGCTGCGAGAGATCCGCACGCGGCTGCAACTGACGCAAAAAGAGTTTGCGGCCCGGCTCGGGGTCTCGCTGCCTTATCTGAATCAGATGGAAAACAACAACCGCCCGGTCTCTACCGCCGTGGTGCTGGCGCTGGCGCGCGAGTTCGGCACCGATGTCACCGAACTGGCGACCGGCGACAGCGAGCGCATGGTCACGGATCTGCGTGAGGCGCTAGCCGATCCCGTGTTTCCCGCCCCTGGCCCCAGTCTGGCTGATCTGCGGCTTGTGGCCTCGAACGCGCCGGGGGTGGCGCGGGCGCTTCTGGCCTTGCATCACGCCTATCGCCAGACCCATGAGCGTCTGGCCTCGTTGGACGAGGCGCTGGGACAAGGTGAACGCCTGTCGCGGGCCTCCCCCTGGGAAGAAGTGCGCGACTTCTTCCACTACTGCGACAACTACATCGACGCCGTGGACCGTGCCGCCGAGCATTTCGCGCAAGGGGCGGGAAAAATCGATGAAAAGTCTGCACGGATGCTCGAACGGCGTGGCGTAAAGGTTCAATTTTCCGACAATGGAATGCTCAGAACGTACGATTCACGGCAGAATACTATCACTTTATCAACAATTTCACCGGATGAGACCCGCCGTTTTCAGCTTCTGCATCAGATCGCACTCATCACCCATGGCGACCTGCTGGACGCCACGCTGGATCTGGCGCGGTTCCAGTCTGACGAGGCGCGCGCCATCGCCCGGATCGGGCTGGCCAATTATTTCGCCGGGGCGGCGCTCTTGCCTTATCGCGCATTTCTGGAGGCCGCGCAGGAAACCCGCCACGATCTGGAACAACTGGCCGACCGCTTCGGGGCCTCGATCGAACAGGTGGCGCACCGGCTGTCGACCTTGCAGCGCCCCGGTGCCAAAGGGGTGCCGTTCTTCTTCGTGCGGGTCGATCAGGCAGGAACAATCACCAAACGCCACTCGGCCACCCGGTTGCAGTTCGCCCGCTACGGCGGCGCCTGCCCGCTTTGGAACGTGCATCAAGCGTTCGAGACGCCGGGCCGTTTTCTGCGGCAACTGGCCGAAACGCCGGACGGGGTGCGCTACTTCTGCCTGGCACGCGAGGTAACGAAGCCGGGCGGGTCATTCAGAGCGCCGGTGCAGCGATATGCGATCGGGCTGGGGTGCGAAATCCGCCACGCCGAGGCGCTGACCTATGCCGACGACATGGACCTGACGCACCCGCAGGCCTTTGTGCCGATCGGCATTTCCTGCCGGATCTGCGCGCGACCGAATTGCCATCAACGCTCGGTTCCGCCGCTGGAAGCCGCGCTGCGGATTGACCCCGACAGGCGTGGGGTACTGCCCTATGCGATCCAGACGCCGAACACCTCCTGACGGGGCTGCGGCCTTGCCAGAGGGCGGGCGAAGGCGCGCCACCGAAGCCCGCTCAACGCCCGCGCTCAGTGGCCCGCAATCAGGGGGCTGCGCGCAGCATGCGGGCGATTTCATCCTTGAGTGCCATCCGCTTACGGCGCAGCTCTGTCTCTGTGGCCTCGGTCATCGGTTCGACATTGGATTCCGCCCGGTGAACGGCGCGGTTCACCTCATGATACTCTTCGGCAATTCTTGCGAAATGTGCGTCCGAGATCTTCAGGCGGTGCAGTTTCTCGGTATCGTCAGGAAATTCAGCGGTCAGTTCGTGCGGGGTATGCGACATGTGAGGCTCCTCTAATACCCTTGCAAGCTATGACGCCGTCGCACCCCTGCCCTTGATCTGGATCACAGCCGGAAGCCGTGGTGCAGAATGACCGGCACCACCAGCTCTTCTTCATCCGTAAGGTGCCGGTTAAGGAACTGCCGGAACCGGCCCAGCCGCGCCTCCAGCGCCCCGGCCGCCGCATCTGCCGGTTGCTTCTCGACGATGGCGCGCAGCATGGCGTTGGTATCATCCGTCAGCACCTTCAGGTGATCATCCAGCGCATGGTGATCGGAATCAAGAATTTCGAACCCGCGCGCCAGCCGGGTTTCGGCGGCAGAGAGTTTGGGGAAATAGTGATGATCCTCGATCTGGTGGTGGCCGTGCAACTGGTCGATCAGAAACCCGGCCATCCGCGCCGTGCGCGCGGCATGTTGTTGCGGGTCGATCTTGCCATCCAGGAACCCCTGCGCCTCGGACTGCAACTGATCAAGCACTTGACGAAACATCAGATGCCGCTCCAGCCAGAAGCGCGTCAGCCCATCGAAATTGCTGTGCGATTGCCACAGGTCTCGGGGATACTGCTCCAGCAGGACGCGCAGCGCATCGGGCAGGCCCGCACGGGTTTCCAGATTGTCTTTTGCCATTGCCCGACCTTTCCTTCACCCGCGACCCTGCCGCGTTCAGAAGGCAGGCGCAAGACCTCGGCCCGCCCGCGTCAACCAGGGTTCACCGCTGCGCGACCTGCCACTGCGGATGCACCCAGGGCACCACATTGGCGCGCGGCAGCGGCTGGCGACACAGGATATGATCGGCGATCTTTTCACCGGTCATGATCGTGGGGGCGTTCAGATTGCCGTTGGTGATGCCTGGAAAGACAGAGCTGTCAGCCACCCGCAGCCCCTTCACGCCGATCACCTGCCCCTCGGGGTCAACCACCGCCATCGGATCATCGCGCCGCCCCATCCGCGCCGTGCCGCAAGGGTGATAGGCGCTTTCGACATGCGCGCGGATGAAATCATCCAGCGCGCCGTCGTCCTGCACGTCCCCGCCGGGTTGGATCTCGTGGCGGATATGCTCGTCCATCGCCGGCTGTGCCATGATCTCGCGCGTCAGGCGGATGCAGCGGCGGAACTCCTGCCAGTCATCGGGATGGCTCATGTAATTGAAGCGGATTTCGGGCGCATCCTCTGCACGCGCCGAGCGCAGTCGCACACTGCCCCGGCTTTTTGAGCGCATGGGGCCGACATGCGCCTGAAAGCCGTGCCCCTCTGCCACGGCCTTGCCATCGTAGCGCACGGCAATCGGCAGGAAGTGGAACTGGATGTCGGGATATTGCATCCCGGCGGCGGAGCGGATGAAGCCAGCTGCCTCGAACTGGTTGGAAGCACCGGGGCCGGTGCCTGCGAACAGCCATTGCGCACCCACCCAGGCCTTTCCCATCAAATTCCAGTATTTGAAAAGCGTTATCGGCTTTTTGGCCGCGTATTGCAGATACAGCTCCAGATGGTCCTGCAGGTTCGCACCCACGCCGGGACGGTCGGCCACAACGTCAATCCCGTGCTCGGCCAGATGCGCGGCCGGGCCAATGCCGGACAGCATCAACAGCTTCGGCGTGTTGATCGAAGAGGCCGCCAGCACCACCTCGCGCCGTGCCATCAGGCGGCGACCATCAGCCAGTTCAACCCCCTCGGCACGCCCCTCGCGCAAGATCACGCGCGCGGCCAGACCGCGCACCAGTTTGCAGCGCCCCGTTTTCTGCGCCGGCTTCAAATAGGCCTTGGCAGCCGACCAGCGCTTGCCGCGCCAAATCGTCGCCTCCATCGCGCCAAAGCCTTCCTGCTGCTCGCCATTGTAGTCACCGGTTACCGGGTAGCCCGCCTGCGACCCGGCCTTGATGAAGGCATTGAACAACGGGTTCTGGCGGCTTCCGCGGGTCACATGCAGCGGCCCGTCGGTGCCGCGCCAGCTGGCATCGGCCCCCATATCGCCCTCGGCGTGCCAGTTCTCCATCCGCTTGAAATACGGCAGCACATCTGCATAAGCCCAGCCCTGCGCGCCCGCCTCTTCCCATTGGTCAAAATCGCAGGCGTGACCGCGCACATAGACCATGCCGTTGATGGATGACGACCCGCCCACCACCTTGCCGCGCGGCGTGGCCAGCACCCGCCCGCCCAGATGCGGCTCTGGCTCGGTTTTCAGTCCCCAGTCGTAGCGCGACATGTTCATCGGATATGACAGCGCGCCCGGCATCTGGATGAACGGCCCGGCATCCGAGCCGCCGAACTCGATCACCAGCACCGAATGCCCGGCCTCGGCCAGCCGGTAGGCCACGGCAGAGCCGCCAGAGCCTGCGCCGATGATCACAAAATCCGCTTCCATCACTGTCTCCGAAACCGCCCCTCAATAGGGGGCGTCAACCGGGCCCATGCCCACGTAAACTGACTTGATCTGCGTATAATGCCCGACCGCTGCCTTTGAATTCTCACGCCCCACGCCAGACAGTTTTGAGCCGCCAAAAGGGGCTTCGACCGGCGCGAGGTTGTAGGCGTTGATCCAGCAGGTTCCGGCTTCCAGCTGACTGACAACCCGGTGCGCGCGCGTCAGATCGCTGGTAAAAACGCCCGCTGACAGGCCAAATTCGGTGTCATTGGCGCGCGCGATTACCTCCTCCTCGGTGTCGAAATCCAGCACGGCCATGACGGGGCCAAAGATTTCCTCGCGCGCGATGGTCATGGTGTCGGTTACATCGGCGAAAACCGTGGGCTGGATATAGTATCCCGCCCCGTTAAGGCGCGCGCCGCCGGTGACCAGCCGCGCGCCCTCATTGCGCCCGGCCTCGATATAGCCCAACACCTTTTCCATCTGCGCGGCATTGATCAGCGGCCCCATCTGCGTGGCCTCATCCATCGGATCGCCCATCGCAATCGCCTCGGTCCGGGCCTTGAGCCGTTCAAGAAACCGCTCCTTGATGGCACGCTGCACGAAAACACGGGTACCGTTTGAGCAGACCTGACCGGATGAGTAGAAATTGCCCAGCATCGCGCCGCCAATCGCGTCTTCGAGACTGGCATCATCAAAGATGATCAGCGGCGATTTGCCGCCCAGCTCCATCGTCACATGGCGCACACCTTCGGCCGCAGCCGCATAGACCTTGCGGCCCGTCGGCACGGAACCGGTCAGCGAGACCTTGGCCACCCGCGGATCGGTCACCAGCGATGCCCCGGCCGCGCCGCGCCCCTGAACCACGTTGAAAAGCCCGGCGGGAAGCCCGGCTTCGTGCAGTATCTCGGCCACTATCAGCGCGCAAAGCGGTGTGACTTCCGAGGGTTTGAATACCATCGCATTGCCGAAGGCCAGCGCGGGCGCGGCCTTCCAGCAGGCGATCTGCGTGGGGTAGTTCCACGCGCCGATACCGACGCAAACGCCCAGCGGCTCGCGGATCGTATATACAAAATCACGCCCCAGCGGGATCGATTCACCCGTCACCGTGGCCGCCATGCCGCCAAAATACTCCAGCGCATCCGCACCCGAGGTCGCATCGGCCACCAGTGTTTCCTGCAAGGGTTTGCCGGTATCCAGCGTCTCCAGCACCGACAATTCCCGGTTGCGTTCACGCATGATCGCCGCCGCACGTTGCAATATGCGCCCGCGTTCAACCGGCATCAGCCGTGCCCAGTCGCGCTGTGCACGCGCGGCAGCGGCCAGCGCGCAGTCGATGACGGCAGGCGTGGCCTCATGCAGGCGAGCGATGGTCTCACCGCTTGCGGCATAGACCACATCGATGGGTGCGCCCGCGCTGTCCTCGACATAGGCACCATCGATGAAATGGCTGGCTTGGGGCTGTGCTCTCATGCGCGCGACTCCATGCTGAGTGCCAGGGTCAGATATTCCTCCACCTGCTCGGCGGCAGCGGTCGCATCCGGGGCGTCATGGCCCAGTGCCGCGTGCAGATAGGCCCCGTCGATCATCGCCGCGATGGAATGGGCAACCTTGCCTGCCTGCGCGCCCAGCAAGGGCCGCAACGCATGACGCAGGTTCGACACCATACGCCGCTGATAGACCGCCAGCAGCCTGCGCGCCTTTGGCTGGGTCTGGGCGAGAACATAGAAGTTCAGCCAGGCCGAGATCACCTCACGCCGGAAGTTGGCGGGCGAGAACGAGGCGCGGATTACCGCCAGCGCCCGCCCTTCGGGGCTGTCGGCGGCGGCCAACGCGCCACGAACTTCGGCCCCATAGAGCGTCAGAACATGGCGCATGGCGGCCAGAAACATCGACTCTTTTGAACCAAAATAATGATGCGCCAGCGCCGAGGACATGCCCGCCCGCTTGGCGATCCGGCTGACCGTGACCTCCAGCGTGCCGACATGACCGATCTCGGCAATTGTTGCCTTGATCAGCGCCGAGCGTCGTATAGGCTCCATTCCAAGTTTGGGCATCGTCCTGTCCTCATGGCAGGCCGGTCCCGCCACAGCAAAAAAACCTTGCAACCGAGCTAACCGATTGTTTATTGACTCGTCAATCAACAAAAACACAAACAAGCAGGAGACCGCCATGCGCCGCCTATCCGTCCTTGCAGCGACAACTGCCCTGACCCTCGCCGCCGCCCCCGCTTTCGCAAATTGCGATACGGTTCGCTTCTCCGATGTCGGCTGGACAGACATCACGGCCACCACCGCCGTGGCCACGACCATTCTGGACGCGCTGGGGTATCAGACCGAGGTGTTGCTTTTGTCGGTGCCGGTCACCTACACCTCGATGGCCAATAACGACATCGATGTGTTTTTGGGAAACTGGATGCCGACGATGGAAGCCGATATCGCGCCCTACCGAGAGGCCGGCACCGTGGACACCGTGCGCCGCAACCTTGAGGGCGCGAAATACACGCTTGCCGCCAATGCCGCCGCAGCCGCGCTGGGAATTGGCGATTTCAACGATATCGCCGCGCATAGCGACGCGCTTCAGGGCCGGATCTATGGCATCGAGCCGGGCAATGACGGCAACCGCCTGATCCTTGACATGATCGAGGCCGATGCCTTTGGTCTTTCGGGGTTCGAGGTTGTCGAAAGCTCTGAGCAGGGGATGCTGGCGCAGGTCCAGCGATCCGAGCGCCGCGATGAGCCGATGATCTTTCTGGGGTGGGAGCCGCACCCGATGAACGCCAATTTCGAGATGACCTATCTGGAAGGCGGTGATGACTGGTTCGGCCCTGATCTTGGTGGTGCCGAGGTCTATACCAACACCCGCGCAGGTTATGTCGAGGAATGCCCGAATGTGGGCCAGTTCCTGCAAAATCTGGAATTCACACTGGCCATGGAAAACGAGATCATGGCCGCGATCCTCGATGACGGACTTGAGCCCGAGGTTGCAGCGCGCAACTGGATCGAGGCCAACGCCAATGCCGTCGGTCCCTGGCTCGAGGGCGTGACCGCGCGCGACGGCAGCGACGCAATGGAAGCCTTCGCCGCGACCATCCGCTAACCTCTGCCCCCGGCGCGAAGCCGGGGGGCAACACCTGTTCCCCAGACCTACCGGACAGCCATGCTCGATATCGTTCAGGACGCGATCACCGACGCGAAAATCCCCGTCGGGCGTGGCGTGGCCACTGGCTTCACCTGGCTACAGGATAATTTCGTCGGCTTCTTCGACTCGGTTGAATACGGCCTGCGGCAGGGCATTGACGGGCTTCTGACGGCCCTGAGCACGCCGCACCCGCTGATCATCATCGCGCTCTTCGCCGCAATCACCTGGGTGTTGCAGCGCCGTCTGGTGCCGGTGGTGATTGTCACGGCCTGCGCGCTGTTCGCGCTCAATCAGGGGTATTGGGCATTGACGATGCAAACCCTCACACTGGTGCTGGGGTCTTGCGTGGTCTGCATGGGGATCGGCGTGCCGCTGGGCATCTATTCGGCGCATCATCCCCGCTTTTACCGCACACTGACCCCGGTGCTTGACCTGATGCAGACACTGCCGACATTCGTGTATCTGATCCCGGTTCTGGTGCTCTTTGGGCTGGGCATGGTGCCGGGGCTGGTGGCGACCGTGATCTTTGCCATGCCCGCCGCCATCCGCCTGACAGAGCTTGGCATCCGCTCCACGCCCACGGCACTGTCCGAAGCGGCGACCGCCTTTGGCGCAACCACGCGGCAGCGCATCTTCAAGGTTGAACTGCCATGGGCTTTTCCGCAGATCATGGCCGGGCTGAACCAGACAATCATGTTATCACTGTCGATGGTGGTGATCGCCGGGCTGGTTGGCGCGCCCGGGCTGGGCGTGCCGGTGGTGCGGGCCCTGAACTCGGTCAACGCAACGTTGGGCTTTGAATCAGGCGCGGTGATCGTGGCGGTGGCGATCATGCTGGACCGGATGCTGCGGGTGGAGCGGCGGGCATGAGCGAGCAAAATCAACCCACTGTGTCGTTTCGCAATGTGTCGATCGTGTTTGGCGACAACCCGTGGAAGGCCATTCCACTGATGGAAACCGGCCAGAGCCGGGCTGACATCCAGCGGGACACCGGGCAGGTACTGGGCGTGCATGATTGTTCGCTGGATGTGGCCGAGGGCGAGATACTGGTGCTTATGGGCCTGTCAGGTTCCGGCAAATCAACGCTGTTGCGCGCGGTCAACGGGCTGAACCCGATCGTGCAGGGCGATGTGCTGGTCAATGATGGCGAGGCGATGATCAGCGTGCCCAAAGCCAGCAAGGCCACGCTGCGGCGGCTGCGGATGCGGCATGTGGCGATGGTGTTTCAGCAATTCGGCCTGCTGCCATGGCGCTCGGTACGTGAGAACGTCGGGCTGGGGTTGGAGTTGGCCGGAATGGGGCGGCGCGAACGCCGCGAGCGCATCGAGGAACAGCTGGAACTGGTGGGTCTGTCGCAATGGGCGGATCGCCGCGTGGCCGAGCTGTCGGGCGGGATGCAGCAGCGCGTGGGTCTGGCGCGTGCCTTCGCCACCCGCGCGCCGATCCTTCTGATGGACGAGCCGTTTTCGGCGCTCGACCCGCTGATCCGCACCCGGTTGCAGGATGAACTGCTGGATCTGCAAAAACGGCTGCAGCGCACCATCATCTTTGTCAGCCATGATCTCGATGAGGCCTTCAAACTGGGCAACCGCATCGCCATCATGGAGGGCGGGCGGATCATCCAGTGCGGCACGCCCGCGCAGATCTATACCCACCCGGCCAATGATTATGTGGCTGATTTCGTGGCGCATATGAACCCGCTGGGCGTACTGCGTGCTGCCGACGCTGCGGTGCATCCGCCCCGCCCTGCCCCCGCGGGGCTGACCCTGCCCGCCGACACCCCGCTGCGCGCGGCCATGCAGGTTCTGGTGAACTCCAGAAGCCCGATCATGCTGACCGAGGACGGGCGGGTCACCGGCATGCTGACCGAAGCCAGCGCGCTTGCGGCGCTTGTCACCCGGCGCGGCAGCGCAGCTGAGGAAGGTTAGCCCTTCAGCGCGGTGCGGCGCCGACCGTCACCCAGTACAACAACCCATCCGGCCCCAGGGCAACGCCGACACCCAGGTGGCGTGCAGGCCCGGCCAGTATATTCGCACGGTGCCCGGTCGAGGCCATCCAGCTTTGCATCACCTGTGCAGGGCTGGTCTGCCCCATGGCAAGGTTCTCATTGGCCATGGAAAACGTATAGCCCGCACGCCGCAAGCGGCTTGGCAGGCTGGAAAACAGGCCACCGCGATGGCTGAGCCTTTGGCGCCGGGCGATGTCACAGGCGTGGTACTGTGCCGCCGCCTCGAGTGCCGGTGACGGATGCAGCGGTACACCACCTGCCCGCGCCCGCTCGGCATTGAACCCGGCCAGCACCGCCCCCCGCAGTGCCTGTAGCTCAGCGGGCGCTGCGCAGGCCACGGCCTGCGCCCCGGGCAACATTAGCGCTGCCGCCATTACGAAAGCCCACAGCCGCATGCGCAGCCCTCCGGGAAATGTCAGATCTCCGGCGCGCGCAGCTTCTGCGCCCGCCCTTCAGCCCGCGCCAGTGCCTGTTCGCGCAGCGCAATAAAGATTACCGCGCCGACAATCACCCCGCCACCCATGATGACATAAAGGTCAACCGGCTCGGCAAAAAGCATCGCCCCGACCATCACCGCCCATACCAGTTGCAGCGCCGTCACCGGCTGGGTCACCGAGATGGGCGCCGCAGCAAAGGCCACGGTCATTGCATAATGCCCGGCGGTGGCGAAGGCAGCCACCAGAAACAACCAGGCGAGCTGCGCCAATGTCACCGGCACCCAGACCGCGAAGGCAAAGGGCGCCAACCCCAGCGTGACAAAGATCGACAGCATCCCCACCACCACCGAGGGCGGCACCACCCCGGTCATGCGCTTGGCGATCAGATAGGAGGCGGAAAAGAACACCGCATTGAGCAGCATCGCCAGATGCCCGGGCGATATCTCGCGCAGCCCCGGGCGCAGGATGATCATCGCTCCGGCGACCGCGGCTGCGATTGCCACGATCCGCCGCAGCCGCAGCCGCTCGCTCAGGAAAAGTGCTGCCCCCAGCGCCACACCAACCGGCGTCAGGTAGCTCATCGCCGTGACTTCGGCCAGCGGGATGCGGGTCATGGCGTAGAACCACAGCATCACCCCGCACGCATGGGCCATGCCGCGTACCCCGAACAGGCCCCAGTCACGCGGGGCAAGCCGCATCTGCCGGAACGCGGGCACCACCGGCAGCAGGAACACCAAGCCCAGAACGTAGCGCAGAAAGGCCGATTGCGGTGCCGGAATGGCGTCGCCCATGTGTTTGACTGTGGCCGTGACGCCGACGAAACACAGCCCCGACAGCAACATCCACAGCACCCCGGCCAAGGGGCGGGTCTGAGCAACGCCAGAAGTATTTAACGCGTTCATGATTGAGGCATGGCCCGGAATTCTGGAAAAGGCAAGAGACCGCACCACACAGCACGCGGGGCTTGACGCATAGGGCGGGCATCCGCTCAACTGTTCCGCGCAACCACAGGAAAGACCGCATGACCACCACCGATGCCTTGCCCACCTATACCCCCCTGCCCTTGCCCGACCGGGTGCAGCTTGCCCCCGATCAGGCATTGGCCGAGGCCACGCGCTTTCTGCACTACATGCGCAAACGCCATTCGGTGCGCGACTTTGCGCCTGATCCGGTGCCCCGCGAGGTTATCGAGGCCTGTATCGCGGCGGCGGGCAGCGCGCCCTCAGGGGCCAATCATCAACCCTGGCATTTCGTCGCCATCGCGGACCCGGACATGAAAGCCCAGGTGCGCAAAGCCGCCGAGGCCGAGGAAGAGACCTTTTATGCCGGTGGCGGCGGCGAGGCATGGCTGCGCGCGCTCGAACCCATCGGCACCGGTGCCGAGAAACCGCACCTCACCATCGCGCCCTGGTTGATTGTGGTGTTCGCCCAGCGCCACGGCATCACGCCGGAGGGTGAAAGCTTCAAGCATTACTACGTTCCTGAAAGCGTGGGCATTGCCACCGGCTTTCTGATCGCGGCGCTGCATCATGCCGGGCTGGTCTGCCTGACGCATACCCCCAACCCGATGAAATTCCTCAACACCCTGTGCAACCGACCCGCACATGAAAAGCCGGTGATGATCCTGCCCGTGGGCTACCCGGCCCCTGACGCCGTGGTGCCCGAAGTCGCCAAGCGCAAAAAGCCACTGGATGAGATCATGAGCATTTTCTGACCCTCAGAGCGGGAAGAAGAAAGGGATCACCAGACTGGCCGTGATCGCCATCAGCACGTTGAGCGGCACGCCGATGCGCAGGAAATCGGTAAACCGGTAGCCGCCGGGGCCGTAGACCAGTGTGTTGGTCTGATAGCCGATCGGCGTTGCAAAGGACGCCGAGGCCGCCATCATCACCGTGACCACCAATGGGCGCGGGTCAACACCCAGCGAATGCGCAAGGCCGATGGCGATTGGGGTCAGAATCACGGCGACCGCGTTGTTGGTCACCAGCTCTGTCAAGAACGAGGTCAGCGCATAGATCGCCAGCAGCACCAGCCATGGCGCCAGCCCGATCAGCAACGGGCTGGCATAGGCCACGATCACATTGATCGCCCCCGAGGCCTCAAGCCCCGCACCCACCATCAGCATCCCGAAGATCAGCGCCAGCAACCGGCCATCGACAAAGCCAAAGGCCTCATCTGCATCAATGCAGCGGGTGATCAGCACCACTGCCACGCCCAGAAACGCCAGCACATGAATGGGCGCGAGATTCAGCGCCGAAAGCCCTACCACAGACGCCAGAACGCCAATCACAATCGGCGCATGCCCCCGGCGAAAGGCGCGCTCGGACGGTGTTCCGATCTCGACCACATCCATATCGCTGGCCAGTCGACGGATATCCTCCATCGCGCCTTCCAGCAGCAGCGTGTCGCCCACCTGCACCACCAGATCATCGAGCTGTCGGCCAATGTTCTGATTGCGCCGGTGCACCGCCAGCGGATAGACACCATAGCGCCGCCGCAGGCGCAACTGCCCCAGCGAGCGCCCGATCATCTTGCACCCCGGCGAGATCAGCACCTCCACCGTGGTTGTGCGCACGCTCGACAACTGATCGACCAGCCGCACTTCGGGATTGGCTTGCAGGCCCAGAATTTCCGACATCTGCGTGCGCAAGACCACGCGGTCACCGGCCTGCAGCTCAACCCCGGCAAGTTCACGCCTGAGCGAAGCATCGCCGCGCAGGACATCGATCACCCGCGCCCCCTCGCGCTTGAACATGTCGATATCGGCGATCTGCTTGCCGATCAGCGCCGAGCCCTCGGGCAGCGCGACCTCGGTGAAAAACTTCATCGGCGCGCGATCCGCCAGCAGCGCGGTCATCGAATCGCGCTCGGGCAGAAGGTAGCGGGCAAAAAGCGCCAGATAGATCACACCAACCACCGCCATCACCACGCCCACGGCAGAAATCTCAAAAATGCCGAATGGGTCCATCCCGGCACGCTGCGCCACACCGTCAACCAGCAGGTTGGTCGAGGTGCCGACCAGTGTGATCGTGCCACCGAAAATGGCAAAGAAACTAAGCGGGATCAGCAGCTTGGATGGCGAAACCCCCAGCGATTTTGCAAGCTGCATGAAGATCGGAATCATCACCACCACAATGGGCGTATTGTTAACAAAGGCCGACAGGCCCAGCACCGTGAAGGTCAGCACGGCCAGCGTGGCCAGTGGGCGGCGGGTGGCATGTCGGGCCGCGAACTGCGAGATGGAATCCAGCGCCCCGGTGCGCACCAGCGCCCCCACGACGATGAACAACGCCGCGATGGTCCAGGGCGCGGGGTTGGCGAAAACCGCCATGGCCGCGGGTTGCGGCACGATCCCCAGAACCAGCATGAGGGCCGCGCCCAAAAGCGCCACCACCTCAACCGGGAAGGTCTCGCGCAGGAACATGGTGAACATGCCAATCACGATCGCCATCGCAGTGATCGCCTGCAACTCCTGCGCCATCTCAATTCCGAACATGGATCACCTCAGCCTCAGGCACCACGCGGCGCGGTTGCACCAGAAACAGACCCACAAACAACGTGCCCAGCGCCAGCCAGACCCAGATCGAATAGCGCTCACCCAGCAGGATCATCGCCCAGATCACGCCGCTTCCGGTCACCGTATAGGCGACCTGCGCGCCGAACACCGCCCCCGCGCTGCGCAAAAGCGCAATATAGCCGACAAACGCCGCCATCGCCAAAAGCCCGGCGACGATCACCGCTGCCTCGCCCGCGCCGATGCCCGCCAGCGGCGACCGGAAGCCGCCGAAAACCACCGCGAGCGGCACCAGCACCACCAGTGCCACCGCAGAGCCTGCCCAAAGCACCTGCACCGGGTTGGCCCCGCGCGCCGGTGAACCCGCGACAAAGACACCCTCAAACGCATAGAACAACGGGGCCAATGCACCTACCAGCACCCACACCCACAGCCCCGGCGCAGGCAGGCTCGCCCCCGGCGCGATCAAGAGCACAATCGCCAGCGCCCCCAGTGCCACCCCGGCCAGGCGGCGGCCACTGAACTGCTCCATCCCCAGTGACAGCGCCAGCGGAAGTGTGAAGACCGGACCCAGCGAGATGATGATCGACATGATCCCGGCGGGCAGATGCGCCGTGCCCGTAAACGAGGCCCATTGCGGCAAGGCGATCCCCAGCAGGCCGACGGCAACATAAAGCCGCAGCGACGCCGGATCGAGCGGCAGGCGCCGCACCTGCCCGCGAAATGCCAGATAGGCCCCCAGAAACAGCAGGCTGATGCCGCTGGACCACAGCGCGATACCCAGCGCGCCATGCCCGGCAGTGCTCGCGATCTTGATCAATGGCGTGGTCAGCCCCCATGCGCTGCCAATGGTCAGCAAGGCCAGATAGGGCAGCGCGGCGCGGATCATGCCTGCGGCCCCATGGGTTGCAAACGCCCGCCCAGCCGCACCGGTGTCACACTCAACGCCCTGCCGGTCTTGTCATCGGTCTCCACGAAAACCCCGCTCAGCGTGGCCTCGCCCACCGCCGGCTCAAAGCGTTTAGAGGGCATGCCGGTGATGAAACGGCGCAAGGGCTCATCCTTTTGCATGCCGATCACACTGTCATAATCGCCGCACATCCCGGCATCCGTCTGATAGGCGGTGCCGCCGCCCAGAATCATCGTATCACTGGTGGGAACATGGGTATGGGTGCCCACCACAAGGCTGGCGCGCCCGTCGCACCAATGGCCGATGGCCATTTTCTCGGATGTCGCCTCGCAATGCACATCCACCAATACCGCCTGCGCCCGCGCGCCAAGGGGGTGCGCGCGCAACACCGGCTCGATGGCCGAAAACGGGTCATCAAAGGGGCGCTTCATGAACACCTGCCCCAGCACCTGCGCCACCAGCACGCGGCGCCCGTCAGCCAGCGTGAACAGCCGCGCGCCCTGCCCCGGCGCCACCTTGGAAAAGTTGAGCGGCCGCAGAAGCCTCGGCTCCTTGTCGATATGGCCGATCAGGGTTTTCTGGTCAAAGGCATGGTCGCCCAAAGTCACGCAATCGGCCCCGGCCTCGAACAGGTCCTTGGCATGGTCCGGCGACAGCCCCGCCCCCGAGGTCGCGTTCTCGCCATTGACCACCACGAAATCGAGACCCCAGTCACGGCGCAGCCCGGCCAGCCGCTCGGCCACCGCCTTGCGGCCTGACCGGCCCATCACATCGCCCAAAAAGAGAATCCGCATTTTCCAGACCTACGCCGCTAATTGGCAAAGGAGAAGCCCTAGCGCGCACCGTCAGCCAAGAGGCCTTGGTCGCGTCTAAGCGCATTTTTCATGAACAGCCGTAGCCGGTCACAACAACTCTTCAAGAGTCTTAACCTTACCATAGTAAAGGCTGGGACTGCGCAGGTCGGGCGGTGTGGCCTCAGCCGTCAACTGCGCCACCAGCGCGTCCAGCGCCATGGTTTCGGTCCGGTTCTCGCCCAGCCGCCGCACCGATACCGTGCGTTCAGTCACTTCGCGCGCCCCGATGGCTAGAATAACCGGCACTTTGGCCAATGAATGCTCGCGCACCTTGTAGTTGATCTTTTCATTGCGCAGATCGGCCCGGGCACGGATATCCGCGCCCCGAAGCTTGGCCACAACTTCATGCACGAAGTCATCGGCATCCGACACAATCGAGGCAACGACCACCTGTTGCGGCGCCAGCCATAAAGGCAGCTTGCCCGCATAGCTTTCGATCAGGATGCCGATAAACCGCTCGAACGAGCCCAGAACCGCGCGGTGCAGCATGATGGGCCGGTGCTTGCCGCCATCGGCACCGATATAGGTGGCGTCCAGCCGCTCGGGCAGGTTGGGGTCTACCTGCAAGGTGCCGCATTGCCAGTCACGGCCAATGGCATCGGTCAGCACAAATTCCAGCTTTGGGCCGTAAAATGCGCCCTCGCCCTCGAACAACTCATAGCTGTGGCCCGCCGCCGTCACGGCGCTGGCCAGCGCGGCCTCGGCGTAGTCCCAGCTTTCCTCTGTTCCGATGCGTTTTTCAGGCCGCGTGGACAGCTTGATGCGCCATTTGGTGAAGCCCAGATCGTCATAGATTTTTGACAGCAACTCGATGAACTTGCGTGATTCCGCCTCGATCTGCGCCTCGGTGCAGAAGATATGCGCATCATCCTGCGTGAAGCCGCGCACCCGCATGATCCCGTGCAGCGCGCCCGAAGGCTCGTAGCGGTTGCATGACCCGAACTCGGCCAGACGCATCGGCAGATCGCGGTAGCTTTTCAGCCCCACGTTGAATATCTGCACATGGCAGGGGCAGTTCATCGGCTTCAGCGCGTTCACGGTCTTTTCGCGCGCATGGTCTTCCTCGACCTCGACGATGAACATGTTCTCCTGATAGTTCTCCCAATGCCCTGATTTTTCCCACAAAACCCGGTTGACCACCTGTGGCGTGTTGATCTCGTCATAGCCGTCGCGGCGCTGCTGGCGGCGCATGTAGTCCTGCAATGTGGTGTAGATCGTCCAGCCATTGGGGTGCCAGAACACCTGACCGGGTGCCTCTTCCTGCATGTGGAACAGGTCCATCTCGCGGCCAAGGCGGCGGTGGTCGCGCTTGGCGGCTTCCTCCAGCATGGTCAGATGGGCCTTGAGGTCGTCGCGGTTCTTGAACGCCACGCCGTAGATGCGTTGCAGCATGGGTCGGTCGCTGTCGCCACGCCAATATGCCCCGGCCACCGACATCAGCTTGAAGGCATCGGCGGGCAGCTGGCCGGTGTGTTGCAGATGCGGGCCGCGGCACAGGTCTTGCCAGTGGCCGTGCCAGTACATCCGCAGCGGCTCGTCACCGGGGATCGATTCGATCAGTTCGACCTTGAAGGGCTCATTGATGCGGTTGTAATGCGCGACCGCGCGCTCACGCTCCCAGATCTCGGTGGTGACCGGGTCGCGGGCGTTGATGATCTCTTTCATCTTCTTCTCGATCACGCCCAGATCCTCGGGCGTGAAGGGTTCAGTGCGGTCAAAATCGTAATACCAGCCATCCTTGATCACCGGGCCGATGGTGACCTTAACCTCGGGCCAGATCTCCTGCACCGCGCGGGCCATGACATGCGCCAGATCATGGCGGATCAGCTCCAGCGCCTGCGCATCATCGGCCATGGTGTGTATGGCGATGGCGGCGTCACGCTCGATGGGCCATTGCAGGTCCCAGTGCTGGCCATCTACGCTGGCAGAAATCGCCTTTTTTCCCAGCGAGGTGGAAATCGCGCTCGCCACCTCGGCGGGCGTCACGCCTGCGTCGAAATCACGTTTATTGCCATCGGGGAAAGTCAGGGAAATGGGGCTCATCGGCCTCTCCTCGTCGTTTCGGCGCCCACGGAACGCCCGGTTGCGGGTATGTCGGCGCTTCTTCTGCGCGCGGGCACCGGGCGTGTCAAGCGCCTGATGGGCGTGACGTAGCCCGCGCCGGCTGCTATCTCTGCCTGAAAAGAGGGAACCATCATGACCGCGCCACAACACCTGACCAGCCCGCAGGGCCGCACCCTCGCCTTTCATCGCCATGCGGGCAAAGGGCCCGGCGTGGTGTTTCTGGGCGGTTTCAAATCAGACATGAACGGCACCAAGGCGCTGTTTTTACACGATTGGGCCGCGCAGCAGGGCCGCGCGTTTTTGCGGTTCGATTACTCAGGCCACGGTGAAAGCAGCGGTGATTTTCTTGATGGCAGCATCGGCGACTGGGCCGACGATGCGATGGCGGCGATCAGCGCGCTGACCGAAGGCCCGCAGGTGCTGGTGGGTTCCAGCATGGGCGGCTGGATCGCGCTTCTGGTGGCGCGCGCCATGCCTGAGCGGGTGGCGGCGCTGGTCGGCATCGCCGCCGCGCCTGATTTCACCGAAGACGGCATGTGGGGCAACGCGGATGAGGCCCAGCGCAAGGCGCTGATGCGCGACGGGCAGATCGCCCTGCCTTCGGACTATTCGGACGAACCCTATATCATCACCCGCCGCCTGATCGAGGACGGGCGCAAGCAGCTGGTGCTGCGCGATGCGCTGGAGCTGCCCTTCCCCGTTCGGCTGTTGCAGGGGTCAGACGATACCGATGTGCCGGTTTCCGTGGCGCTGCGACTTTTTGATCACGCCACCAGCCCCGATCTGCGGCTGACACTGGTCAAGGGTGCCGATCACCGCTTTTCAACACCCCAGTGCCTGAAACTGGTCACCACCACCCTTGAAGCGTTGGAGGTCTGATGCGCCGCCTTGTCCAGATCCTTGTCGCCGTGCTGGTCGTGCTGGCGCTTCTGACCGCCTGGGTGCTGGTGGCAGCCCCGCGCACCGGATGGCCTGACCTTGCCACCCTGCCTGCGCCGGAACCCGGTGACGATCTGGATGCATGGCTGGATGCGCGCGAAAGCGTCTTTGGTGACATCGTCCCGGGAACAGAAAAGGCCATCAACTGGGCTGGCGCACCGGGTGAGCGGACCGCGCTGGCGGTGGTTTATATACACGGCTTTTCGGCCAGCCGCCGCGAAATCTCGCCGGTGCCGGAAACGATCGCCGCAAATCTTGGGGCGAATTACTTCGGCACCCGGCTGGCCGGGCACGGGCGCGCGGACGGCAGCGAAGTGCCGGGCGAGGCCCTGGGCGCGGCATCGGTCGAGGACTGGGCGCTTGATCTGGCAGAGGCCATGGCCATTGGCCGCCGTCTGGGCGAGCGGGTGGTGCTGATTGGCACTTCGACCGGCGGCTCTCTGGTGACGCTGGCAGCCCTTGAACCCGGCTGGCAGGGCGATATTGCAGCGCTGATCACCGTCTCGCCCAACTTCGCGCTCAACAACAATCAGGCCTGGATGCTGGATCTGCCCTATGCGCCGCGCTGGCTTCACCATATCGGCGGCACCGAGCGCAGCTTCACCCCCTATAGCGACGACCACGCGCTCTACTGGACTGAACGCTACCCCAGCCGCGCCCTGTTCCCGCTGCGCACCATTCAACGCGCAGCGGCAGCGGCCGACCACGCGGCGGCGCAGGTGCCAATGCTGGTGTTCTATGCCGCCGGTGACCGGGTGGTGGTGCCCGCCGCCACCGCGCGAGTGATCGAGCGGTGGGGCGCGCGCGCAGATGCGCATGTGCTCGACAACGCCGAAGACCCCGGCCAGCATGTGATCACGGGCGATATCCGCTCGCCCGCGACCAATGCGTTCGTCATCCAGACCGCGCTGGACTGGCTGGCCGATCTGTAGGGCCAGCCGAACTACCGCCTGGGTTGATGAGGGCGAAACAAGCCCCGCCGCAAGGAAGCTCTGGTCATCGGCAACCCACCTAACCTTTATGATGCATCCCCGATCGAAGCGGAATGGGGCTTTTGTGTGGCGTGCCTCAGGCGAAATTGTGCAAAAATATTGACTTTTTTGTGATATGCTGGTATTGGCATGCTTACGCATCTTGCGCTCGGACGGGCTCTCCTTCCCAAATTTAGTAGGGAAAAAAGAGGAATCGGCTTTTCGGGCGTCAGCGTTTCATCGAGCAGTATGAGTTTGTGTCAACATCAAGGTAAAAAACGATGAAAACGCCTACAACAAACCATGGAAACTCCGTTTCCAAATTGACCACAATGCGCTGGCTCAAAACAGCGTTTCTCATTTTTTCAGCGGCCTTTGCCCTGATCCTGGGCACGGCCACTCAAAGCCACGCGAGCGGTGAAAGCTGCCCCGTACCTCAGTCCTATACACTCTGGGCTGGGCAAACGAACGATGTGGGTGAGGTGATCGTTTCGAACACTGCAACCCATCTGACCATAAAATACATGTTGAATGAAGATGAGCGGGCCGCTGGCACCACATTCGGCACGTTGCACGCTTGGGTCGGCACCGATCTGGAAGGCTTGCCTACAAATCCGCAAGGCATTCTGGTTCCAGGGTCTTTCCCCTATTCGCACACACCGTCCTCTGACGTCTGGCACCACACTTTCTCAATCCCATTGAACACACTTGGTATCACTGACCTCGGGAATGGAGAGGGCTGTGGGCTTGAACTCATCGTCGTTACCCATGCCGAGATCAATTACGCGGACGGTAGGAACAACGGGAACAACGATACGGCCTTCGGTGGTGACAATCCCGGAGACGGCCCCCGGTGGTGGTTCTACATCACCTATGAAGTTCAGTGCTGCGACGACACCCCTCCAGTCTTCGGTCGTTGTGAAACGGCTTTTGGCTACGGGACACATATCTTTGCCACCAATCGCAACCACAACCCCGATGACCTGCCAACACTTCGACTCAGCCCGGGTCGTTGGGGCTGGGCAAACCGCGTCGGCCAGCCGAATACGATTGTGAGACCAATCTACGCCGGGGCAGGCCGCAACATCACGCGCCCAAACCGTGTCGTTGGCGAATTGACCATCGAACGACTTGGCGACGGTTCGGTGCGCGTTGGGTATGAAATGAACAGAACCCGTCAGGGCCAATACAACCGGTTCCTGCACTCTGTCCATATCTACGCGTCAAATGACCGACCAACCACGATCGCACCAGGACGGTATGGTTATACCCGCTACTTTGGTGGCAGCACCGTTGGCGACCATTCGGCCACCTTCCAACTGGATGCCGAAGGCCCCATCTGGATCATTGCCCATGCGGTTGTTTGCTGGCCTCGGTAATTGTCGGCTTTAACTATCCATGACACTGAATGGGGCGCGAAGTTTTCGCGCCCCTTTTACTTTTCCGGACGACTGGTCAGACCAGTACACCCTCAGGGGTGATCCGGGTTTTGCCACCCAGCCACGGGTGCAGCGCGGTGGGCAGGTTGACCGAGCCATCCTCTTGCTGCCCGTTCTCCAGCACCGCGATCAGCGTGCGCCCCACCGCCAGCCCCGAGCCGTTGAGCGTTGCCAGAAACTCGGGCTTGCCGCCGCCGGGCCGGTAGCGCGCATTCATCCGGCGCGCCTGAAACGTGCCGCAGGTGGAGCATGAGCTGATCTCGCGGTATTTGCCCTGCCCCGGCAACCAGACCTCGATATCGTGGGTTTTCTGGCTGCCGAACCCCATGTCGCCGGTGCACAGAACGACCGTGCGATAGGGCAGCTCCAGCTTTTGCAAAATCGCCTCGGCGCAGCCGGTCATGCGCTCATGCTCGGCCAAGGCCTGATCAGGCGCGCAGATCGTCACCATCTCGACCTTCTCGAACTGGTGCTGGCGCAGGATGCCGGTGGTATCCTTGCCCGCCGACCCGGCCTCGGAGCGGAAGCACTGGCTGTGCGCGGTCATGCGCAGGGGCAGCGTGGCTTCATCGACAATCTCACCGGCGACGATATTGGTCAGCGTCACCTCGGATGTGGGGATCAGCCACCAGCCATTGGTCGTCTGATAGCTGTCCTCGGCGAATTTGGGCAGGTTGCCGGTGCCATACATCGCCTCATCGCGCACCAGAACCGGGGTCCAGACCTCGGTCAGGTCATGCTCAAGGGTGTGCGTATCCAGCATGAACTGCGCCAGCGCCCGGTGCACCCGGGTCAGCGCGGCCTTGAGCACCATGAAGCGCGAGCCTGACAGTTTGGCAGCAGTGGCAAGGTCCAGGCCCGGCTTCACGCCTTCAATCTCGAAATGCTCTTTCGGGGTGAAGGCGAAATTGCGCGGGCTGCCCCAGCGGCGGATTTCGACATTGCCGCCCTCATCGCGCCCATCCGGCACCTCATCGAGCGGCAGGTTGGGGATTTCGGCCAAGGCGGCACGCAGCCGCGCATCCTCGGCCCCGGCCTCGTCATTCAGGCGCGCGATCTCGGCCTTCTTCTCGGCCACCAGCGCGCGCAACCGCGCAAATTCAGCGTCATCGCCGCGTGCCTTGGCCGCGCCCACCTCTTTCGAGGCTTTGTTCTGCTCAGCCTGTGCGGTCTCTGCGGCCAGAATCTTCGCCCGCCGCCCCTCATCCATGGCCATCAACTGGGACGACAGCCCCGAAAGCCCCCGACGGGCCAGCGCGGCGTCGAACTGATCAGGGTTTTCGCGAATGGTGCGGATGTCGTGCATGATGGTCCCTCGGATGAACTGCGCATTCCTATGCAACAATATCGGGCGCAGGTGAAGGGCGGGCGGAAATTTTGGCAGCCAGATTGAACCAAACTGCCCCGGCGCGGCACCTTAAGGGAAAGACGATGGAGCAACGCAATGCGTGAGCGCGAGAAAATCAGGGTATTGGCGGCGTATCACGTCGCCGGTGCGCGACTGGGCAGCCAGCGCGATTTCAGCGCCCTCGTGACGCTGTTCGACACCCGCCTGCGCGCCCATGCCCGTCGCCTGTGCGATGACGGGGATACCGCGCGCGACATCGTGCAGGAGGCTTGGCTCGCCATTGCCCGGGGGCTGGGTGGTCTGCGCGATGATCACGCGTTTCTGCCTTGGGCTTTGCGCATCGTCACCCGGACAGCGGCGCGCGACCTGGGGCGCAAGCGGCGGCAACGCGACGCGCAACAGGGCTATTCCGAGACCCTCGATGAAACCCCGATCGACGCGCCAGACCTGAGCACAGCAATCGCCACCCTGCCTGCGCCGCAGCGCGCCGTGCTGGCACTTTTTTACCTTGATGAGATGTCCGTGGCCGAAGTGGCCGTGGCGCTCGATATCCCGCCGGGCACCGTGAAAACCCGGCTCATGCACGCCCGCGCAAAACTGCGGGCCTATCTGGACGGAGAGAACAATGGACAAACTTGACCGCATGATCGCTGATGCGCTGCGCGATGAAGACCACGCATTGGTCGAAGGGTTGGAAGAACCCGGTTTCTACCAACTCGTCTTCAGCACGTTTCGCGGCCCGCAAGGCTGGGTCAGCATGGTGCTTATGGCCGTGCAGACGGTGATGTTTCTGGCCGCCGTCTGGGCCGGGTGGCATTTCTACACCGCCACCGAGCAACTGGCCGCGCTCAAATGGGGCCTCAGCGCTGCGACGCTGGCGATTGTGGCGACGCAACTGAAACTGGCGCTGGTGCCGCAGATGCAGGCAAACCGGGTGCTTCTGGCGCTGCGGCGGGTGGAACTGATGATCCTTCAGGCCAAATCGCGGTGACGGCAAGCGATGGGCGCACTGGTCTGCGCCCATCGCAAACTGCTTACTGACGCTGCTGCACGGTGGCTTCAAAGCGGATGTTGCAGCCCTGGATGCCGGAAAAATTGCGGATCTGCCCACGGATTCGTATCGGCCGCCGCGTGTTTTCGTTCACGTTGCGCGGGTTCATGTTCATAATACGAAGCTGAGCCGCATTCTCATGGTTCTGATGAATCGACCACGCGTTACTGGTCACTCCGCTTTGCGTCACCGGCTGAAAGGAATTTGAGAATGTGCCGGATTCCCGCGCATAGCCGAAGGCAATAAAGTCTGACAGGAAGCCGATGAAGTCACGCGAAGCGTTATCTCCAACATTGCTTGGATGATACCTGACGGTAAAGGGCTCGCTATGCGAACTCCACCCACTGTCGCGACAGGGCTGATTAAAGCCGAAGACCGTTCCACCTCCCATGAACCGGCCTGGATTTGCCTCCGCAACCGTCGGAAGCGACAGCAGCCCGCCCAAAACGACGCCCATTGCAAATTTGATTTTTGTCATCCCAGTACTCCATACACATTTGATGAAGGTAAATTTTATGTGATCAGGTCGATTCGTGCTACTGGAAATTTCTCAAAAAATTTTTTGCAATGCGATATTATGTCGCGCCTGCTATCCAGAGCGCGCAGCCATGCTTGCACCTGTGGGAACACACGGATAAACCCTGCGACAACCCCAGCCGGAGCATCCCATGTCCACCATCGATCTGGAAACCGCGCGCCGTGTGGCCAAACTGGCGCGCATCGCCGTCCCCGAAGAAAATCTGCCCGCCCTTGCCGGTGAATTGTCGGATATCATCACCTTCATGGAACAGCTCAATGAGGTGAATGTGGACGGTGTGGAGCCCATGACATCGGTCACGCCGATGCGGCTGAAGCGGCGTCAGGACGGGGTCACTGGTGGCAACATGCAGGCGCGTATCCTGTCGAACGCCCCCGATGCCCGCGAAGGTTTCTTTGCTGTCCCGAAGGTGGTGGAATGAGCACGCTGAACACGCTGACAATCGCTCAGGCCCGCGATGCGTTGCGCAAGGGCGACGTGACCTCGACCCAACTGACCGAAGCCTGCCTTTCCGCCATTGAGGGCGCAGGCGCGCTCAATGCCTTTGTGCACCAGACGCCCGATCTGGCGATGGCCCGTGCCAAAGCCGCCGATGACCGGCTGAAAGCAGGTGACGCCCCCGCGATGTGCGGCATTCCCGTCGGCATCAAGGATCTGTTCTGCACCGAGGGCGTGCCCAGTCAGGCCGCCAGCCGCATCCTGCAAGGGTTCAAGCCTGAATACGAATCCACCGTCTCGGCGCAGCTGCGCGACGCGGGTGCGGTGATGCTGGGCAAGCTGAACATGGACGAATTCGCCATGGGCTCGTCGAATGAGACCTCATGCTATGGCGATGTCGTCAACCCCTGGAAGGTGGATGAGCGGCAACTGACGCCCGGTGGTTCCTCCGGCGGGTCAGCCGCAGCGGTGGCCGCCGATCTGTGCCTTGGTGCCACCGGCACTGACACCGGCGGCTCCATCCGCCAGCCTGCGGCTTTTACCGGCACCGTGGGCATCAAACCCACCTACGGGCGCTGCTCACGCTGGGGGATCGTGGCCTTCGCAAGCTCGCTCGATCAGGCGGGGCCGATGACGAAATCGGTGCGCGATGCGGCGATCATGCTGGGCGCAATGTGCGGGCATGACCCAAAGGACAGCACCTCGGCTGATCTGGCGGTGCCTGATTTCGAGGCCGCGCTGACCGGCGACATTCGCGGCAAGAAAATCGGCCTGCCCCGCGAATACCGCATGGACGGCATGCCCGCCGAGATCGAAAAGTTGTGGGCCGATGGCGCGGATATGCTGCGCGATGCGGGTGCCGAAATCGTCGATATCTCACTGCCCCATACCAAATACGCCCTGCCCGCCTATTACGTCATCGCCCCTGCCGAGGCATCGAGCAACCTCGCGCGCTATGACGGTGTGCGCTACGGCCACCGCGCCAAGCTGGCCGCAGGCGACGGCATCACCGAGATGTATGAAAAAACCCGCGCCGAGGGCTTTGGGCCTGAGGTTCAGCGCCGGGTGATGATCGGCACCTATGTGTTGTCGGCGGGCTTTTATGACGCCTATTACAACCGCGCCCGCAAAGTCCGCGCCCTTATCAAGCGCGATTTTGATACGGTTTTCGCGCAAGGCATCGACGCCATCCTGACGCCCGCCACCCCAACGGCTGCCTTCCCGCTGGGTGCCATGGCCCATGCTGACCCGGTGGAGATGTATCTCAACGACGTGTTTACCGTGACCGTGAACCTCGCTGGCCTGCCCGGCATCGCACTGCCCACGGGGCTTGATGGCAAGGGCTTGCCGCTGGGCCTGCAACTGATCGGTCAGCCCTGGGGCGAGGCCGATCTGCTCAACACGGCTCACGTTTTAGAGAAAGCCGCCGGGTATGTTTCCAAACCCGCCCGATGGTGGTAAACTCGCGCAAAAAAGCGGGCAGAGGCAACATATGCGGTTCATGACATTGGCGGGTGCAACCGCCGTTCTGGCGTTGGCAGCTTGCATGAATGGCAATAGCGGCATGCAGAATTACGCCGCCATGTCGACTGGTGTGGGCTTTGGTGATTACCAGCGCTACCTGCATGAACGCGAGAATGCGCGACGCACGAACGCGCCTTATTCCGTCGCGCCCCAAACGGGAAGCCCGCGCGCGCAAACGCCGCAGGCCCCGGCAAGCGAGCCGTCAGCGATCCGGCAGGCCCCGCTCAGCGCCCCCATGAACACCGCAGCGCCCGCAAACACCCAGCCGCAAGCCGGCAGCAACGCCCCCGCCTTCGGCACCACTCCGGTTTTCGATGCCGGGCCGGGGGTGCGCCCCAGCCTGTCGGATGAGCAGGATTTCAACGCCGTCGCGGCGCGCGAGACCATCGAAAGCGATCGCGCACGCCTGCAAGAGCAGCGCGCCCAGTATCAGGTCATCGAAGTGGACTCGGTCCCCGACGCCTCAACCCGCTCGGGTGCCAATGTCGTTCAATACGCGCTGTCCACCCGCCATTCCGTCGGGCAGCAGCAATACCGCCGCATCAACCCTCTGCGCTGGAGCCGCTGGGAAAACGCCTGCCTGCGTTTTCAGAACCAGGATGCCGCACAAGAGGCGTTTCTCCAGGCTGGCGGCCCGGAACGTGACCCCAATCATCTTGACCCCGATGGCGACGGCTTCGCCTGCTGGTGGGACCCGGCGCCCTATCGTCAGGCGGTCCGCGCCGGGCAATGACGCGGCCTGACGATCCCGCCGCGCACTGGTTCCCATCGCCCAATTTCGGCCCGCGCCGCGATGGGTTGCAGCCGGAACTTGTGGTGCTGCACTATACACAGATGCCCAGCGTGCAGTCCGCCCTCGCCCGGCTTTGCAGCCCCAAGGCGCAGGTCTCGGCGCACTACCTGATTGGCGCGGATGGTCAGATCTGGCAACTGGTCACGGAAGCGATGCGCGCATGGCATGCTGGCGCGGGCAACTGGCGCGGCCAGGGCGATATCAACTCGCGCTCCATCGGCATCGAACTGGACAATGACGGCGACAGCCCCTTTGCGGCGGCCCAGATGCTTGCGCTGGAACGCCTTCTGCCCGGCGTCCTTGCCCGCTGGAACATCCCGCCTGAGGGCGTCATTGCCCATTCCGACATGGCACCTGCACGCAAATCCGACCCCGGCCCGCGCTTTGACTGGCGCAGGCTGGCCCGACTGGGCCTGTCGGTCTGGCCAGCCCCCGGCGGCAGCGCCGATGCGCCCCTCGACACCTCCCTCACCACGCTCGGTTACCCGCCGGTCGCACCCGCCTTGCGCCTTGCAGCCTTCCGCTTGCGCTTCCGCCCCAGCCACGACGGTCCGGAAGACGCGATGGATCGCGCCTGTGCCGATGCCCTCGTGACTTTGTTGAATAAGTGATACCCATGACGGACTCTGCCCTCATTCCCCCAATCTTAGGTTGAAAAAGTATCACTCGGCGCGCTTTCATCTTGCCAGAAATACGCTGGGGGTGAATTGGCCGCAGGCCAAGAGGGGGCAAAGCCCCCTCTCCTGCAAACATCCCCTCAGGCCAGACGCCGCCGGATTCTCCGCAAGGCCAGCCACACCACCCCCACCACCACCGGCGTCAGAATCGCCAGCAGCTCAGGACGGCCCAGCCCCAGTGGCCCGGCAAAAGGCAGCGCCAGATTGGCGGCCAGCCCCACCGCGTAATAGCTGATCGCCACCACCGACAACCCCTCGACCGTATGTTGCAGCCGCAGTTGCAGGTCGGCGCGCCGGTCCATGCTTTTCAGCACCGCCTGGTTCTGGGCCGAGCGCGCAACTTCGACCTGCGTGCTCAGAAGCCGCCCGGCGCGCATCGCGCGCTCTGACAGCGTGGCCAGCCGCCCCTCGGCGGCCTTGACCGTGCGCATCGCCGGGTCGAACCGGCGCTGCATGAATTCGGCCAGTGTCTGGCGGCCCTGAAACCGGGCCTCGCGCAGCACGGATATCCGCGCATGCACCAGCGCCTCATAGGCCTGCGTCGCCCCAAAGCGGAACGAGGCTGACATTTCCAGCTGCTCCAGCTGCGCCGACACCGCCATCAACGCATCCAGCGCCGCTTCCGGGCGCGGCAGGCCGGATGCCATATCGCCCACCAAGGCCGCCAGCCGACGATCCAGCGCGCCCATCTCGCCCGAGACCTGCCGCGCCCGTGCCAGCCCCAGCATCGACATGGTCTTGTAAGTCTCGATCTCGCACAACCGCTGCACGATGCGTCCCATCCGTTGCGGGCCGGTCGCCGGGTGGGCAAAGACCGCCATGCGGATATGCCCCGCCGGATCGATCCGGAAATCGGATGCCACTATGGCCGCGCCATCCAGCACCCGGGCCACGGCGAGGCTTTCGGCCACAAACCATTCCCCCAGCCGCCCGGCAATCTGCGCCTCATCCACCTCGCCATCCGCACCCAGCGGCAGGCAATCGATGGTCAGCAGAATCGACGTCACCCGCACCCCCGGTGCCGCTGCCAGCCAGTCCGCAGGGAAGACATCAAACAGCGCCGGGTCGAACGGGCGCAGGGGCAGGCCCGGTGCAAAAGCGGTGAAGCTTGTGAACTCGGTATGGTTTTCCCATTTCAACCCGTGCCGCCCGATCGTGCAACCGTGATGCGTGGCCTCGGGCGGCGGATGGGGCGCGCCCGTGCGATCCAGCAGCGCCACCAGATGCGCACGGTCCTGCGCGCGGTCGCGGGCCACGGCCTCATGCTCGGCCTTGAGCGCCAGAAACACCGCCGTGCCGGGCACCGTGATCAGGGGCGCGGGGCGGGCGTGCAACTCGTTGGTGAGCGGGTAGCGCAGCGGGTGGTCGGCAAGAGGGGGCATGGGGCGAACCTTTGGGCTTTGGTTCTGATTAGCCAGCACGCCATCGTCCTGAAAAGCCTCGCACTGCCAAAAAGGCGCTGATTGCGCGGTACGCCATGGTATCCTTGCTTTTGTGCAACGCCCTGCGGGCTGATCTGGTTGTTCAGCCCCGCGCGAATGCCCCCTGAAGCGCGCGGCCCAGCACGGCACTGACCCTGGGCTTGCGGCCCATGCGAAAGGGTAGCGGGCGGCACAGCTCCATCGCGCTGACCCCCACCCGGGCCGTCAGCGCACCATTCACCACCCCCTCGCCAAAACGACGCGACACTTTTGACACCATGCCACCCCCTGCAAGCGAGCCGATCATGTCATCGCCCACCGCCACCACGCCTGTGGCCAGCAGGTGCATGACCACCGCCCGTGCCAGCCGCCAGTTGCCAAGATAGCCTGCGCGCCCGCCGTAGATCTCGGCGATGGCGCGGATCATGCGCAGGTTGGTCAGCAGCGCCGCCGCCACATCGGCCAGCGCCATCGGCACCAGCGCCGTGATCAGCGCCACCTGCCGCGCGGCGCGTTCGATCTCGGCGGTTGCGCGGACATCCCGCGCGAGCAGGAACCGTGCCTCGGCGGCGTCAACAACAGCGTCAGCATCCAGTATCTCGTTGCGCCAGTCACGCGCGCCCGGACCCCCGTAAAGGGCGGCCAAATCGCCCGCCAGTTGGTGCGCCTGCTCCAGATCAGGGGCAGCCAGCACCGCCTCGGCCCGGTCGCGCAACCGGTCAAGCCGACGCAGGCGGCGGTATCCGGCCACCTCGGCCAGCGCGGCAATCAGCAAGAGCACCGCAAGCACCGTCAGCAACGCCGCCGCGACCCAGCCGAGAACGGGCACGCGCGTCAGGAGCGTGGCCACGAAATCCCAGGCGGCGAGGCCCAGTACCAGCGCCAGAAACCCCAGTGCCGCGCTCCAGAACGCCTTGGCGCGCAGGCTCAGGCCACCGCCCATCCGGGCAATCGCCGCCTGCATCGCCCGGCCCTGCGGGGTATCTTCCGGGTCAACGGGCGGTGCGGCGGCGACATCAGGCGCTTCGGCATCTGCACCGAGATCGATCACGACCGGCCCGGAGCGTGGCAGATGGTCGGACTGGTCAGGCGTGCTCATGGTTCTCTCCCTCATTGCGGGTGAAGCCGGCGTCCGGGTGGCCAGCCCCCGGGACGCGTGCCGCGCCTCCCCCGGGGATATTTCTGGACAGAAAAAGGAACATGATCAGGACAGCCTGTCGCCCAGAAGGAACTCGGCGGCGCGGTCCAGCCGGATATGTGGCAGCCCATCGCCGGGGCGGCGGTCAAGCCTGGGCGGGGCGAAGTGCATCACGCCATAGTCACCCTGCAGCCAGCCCTGCGCGCCCTCGCGCGCGGGGGCAAGCAAGCGTGCGGGGTCTTGCGGCAGGACCCCGGCGTGAAACGCTGCCTGCCGACCTGTGGTCAGTGTGCCGCGCACCAGATCGAGCGGCGTGTCGTGATGCTGGTGGCGCTCTTCCACAGTCGCGCGCAGGGCGGCGATGGACATTGCTGCGGTCTCGGCGCCGGAAAAGCGCGCGCGGTCACGGGCTTCGCGCAGCATGGCCTCGGTCAGCGCAGTCAGTTGCGGGTGCTGGCTGTGGTGCAGGTGATCGGCCTTGGTGGCAGCAAAGAGGATCTTTTCCACCCGTTTGCCACGCAGGATGCCCGACAGAAAGCTGTTCGCGCCGGGGCGAAAGGCGGCGAGCACTTCGGCCATGGCGGCGCGCTGCTCCTCCAGCGCGGCAGGCCCCTGATGCACGGCTTCCAGCACATCGAGCAGCACCACCTGTCGGTCGATCCGGGCGAAATGGGTTTCGAAGAAGGGGCGCACGACCTGGCGCTTATACCCCTCGAACCTGCGATCCATCTGGTACCAGAGGCTGGCACGGCGCGGGCTGTCGGGGCGCGGCATCGGCGCGAAGGTCAGAACCGGCGAGCCCGCCAGATCACCGGGCAGCAGGAACCGACCCGGCGTGCAATCCGACCAGCCCGCCGCGCGCCCGGCCGCCAAGCAAGCGGCAAATTCCTCTGCCAACGCCCGCGCGACCCCCTCGTCATGCGCCGCTGCCGGGTCAATCTGGCCCAGTGCCGCCAGAAAGCCCTGTGCCTGCGGGCGTTTTTCCAGCCGCGTCAGCGTGGCCTGCGACCACTCAGCAAAGCTTTTGCGCATCAGCGCCAGATCCAGCAGCCATTCGCCCGGATAATCGACGATATCCAGATGCAGCCGCCGCGACCCGCCAAAGGCCCCGAACAGCCCCGAGGGCGCGAGCCGGAACGACAACCGCAGCTCTGACACCATGCGCGTGCTTTCCGGCCAGCGTGGTTGCGGCGCGGTCAGTGCGGCGAGGTGGGTTTCGTAGTCAAACCGGGGTAGCGTCAGATCCGGCTGCGGTTGCAGATATGCGCCACGAATCGTTCCTGATTGTGCCGCGCGCAACTGCGTCATGCGCCCCGTTTCCATCAGGTTGGTCACAAGCGCAGTGATGAACACGGTCTTGCCTGCGCGGCTGAGGCCGGTCACGCCGAGCCGCAGAACCGGCTCAAAAAAGGCTTCCGAGACAGTGGCGGACACGGCCTCGACCGTCTGTCCGACCCGGTCGGTTAGGGCCGCAAGCACCATGGGGCCTCCTGTTGGTCACGCCGTTACAATAGGGGCCGCGCGGGCCGGTTGAAAGCCGGTTCTGGCCAATGTCGCGCGAGGGCATTGCTGGCGCTTCTGCCCGCGCGCGCCCGGTGGCGGGCTTGCCCACACCCACTGAAAGCGCATATTGAGCAGTATGCAACCGACATTTCTCAGCATCGGACATGGCTACAGTGCCGCCGCGGTCATCGAGGCGCTGGGTACTGGCTGGCGCATTCTTGCCACCACCCGCAGCCCTGAGCGCGCCGAAGGTTTTGCCCGCGCAGGCCTGACGCCGGTTCTGTGGCAATCAGGCGGGCCGGATGCAGCGCTGGCGAGTGCGGTGGCCGAGGCCACGCATCTGATCACCTCGGTCCCGCCGGGCGCGCGCGACCCGGTGCTGGCCGCCCTGCGCGGCATGGACGCGCCGGGGCTGCAATGGATCGGCTATCTCTCGGCCCCCAGCGTCTATGGCGATGCGGGCGGTGGCTGGCTGGATGAAACCGCACCCACCCGGCCGGGATCTGTGCGCGGGCAGGCCCGTCTGAAGGCCGAAGAAGAATGGCACGCGTTTGGCGAAGCGCGCGGCGTGCCGGTTGCGCGGTTGCGCATCGCCGGGATCTATGGGCCCGGCCGCTCGGCGATCGACGCCCTGCGCGAGGGCCGCGCGCATCGGCGGATCAAGCCTGGACAGGTGTTCAACCGCATCCATGTCACCGATCTGGGGCGGATTGTCGCAGCGGCGGCACAGGCGCGCGCGCAAGGCCCGTTCAACCTGTGCGACGGTGCGCCCTGCCCGCCGCAGGATGTGATCGCCTATGCCGCCGAACTGACCGGCATGACCCCGCCGCCCGAAGAGCCCTTTGACCCGCAAGCCCTCAGCCCCATGGCCCGCAGCTTCTATTCCGAGAACAAGCGCCTGCGCTCGGTGCGTGTGGAACCGGAACTTGGGGTAAGCCTGCGCTACCCTGACTACCGCGCGGGTCTGGCCGCCATTCACGCCGCCACAGGCTGAGGATTGCGCAGCGCCACCGCACAGGGTAACCCGCCGCCATGCCACGCTTTGCCTTTCGCATCGAATACCACGGCGCGCCGTTCTGCGGCTGGCAGCGCCAGTCCGCCCAGACCTCGGTGCAGGCAGCAATCGAGGCTGCGCTGGCCCGACTGGACCCGTCGCACCCCACCGTCTCAGCCGCCGGGCGCACCGATACCGGCGTCCATGCCACCGGGCAGGTCGGGCATGCTGAACTGACCCGCGACTGGGCGCCAGAGAGGCTGCTTGAGGCCGTGAACCACCATCTGCGCCCCCACCCCATTGCCATCACAGCCTGCGCGCGCGTAGACGAGGGCTTTCACGCGCGCTTCAGCGCCATCGGACGCCAATACCTGTTTCGCCTTGTCAGCCGCCGAGCACCGATGGTGCTGGAGCGCGGGCTGGTCTGGCAGGTGCGCCAGCCACTGGCCCTGAAACCGATGCAGGAAGCCGCGCAAGCCCTGATTGGTCATCATGATTTCACCACCTTCCGGGCCAGCCTCTGTCAGGCCGCCTCGCCGGTGAAAACCCTTGATGAGCTGACCATCACCGAACACCCGCTGGCTGGCGGGGCAGAGTTTCGCTTCACACTCCGGGCGCGGTCATTTCTGCATAATCAGGTGCGTTCCATCGTCGGCACGCTGGAACGCGTGGGCGCAGGCAGTTGGCCCCCCGTCCGCGTTGCCGAGGCGCTTGAGGCGCGCGATCGCACCGCCTGCGGCCCGGTCAGCCCTCCGCAGGGGCTGTACCTGACAGGCGTGCGCTATCCGAATGATCCTTTTTCGAGCTGACCGGAACGCATGACATTTTTCGCCCCTTCGGCAAAAATTTTGTAACATTTCCCGCGTAACAATCGCCCTTGCGTCGAGGAGGATGCAAACCCGGGCTAGATTTCCCCGCCCGTCTGATCAAAGAACAATACCCGGCTGCTGGCTTTGCGATAACGCGCGACCCGCCGGATCTGCACAACACACATCAGGGAGGATACATGATGTTGAAAAGAGCGTTCCTGTCCGCCGGGCTTGCCGGTACTGTCGCGCTGGGGGGGCTTCTGGCCCCGCTCCCGGCATTTGCACAGGAGGTCACGCTGCGCGTGCACCAGTTCCTGGGGCCCACCGGGACTGTGCCTGCCGATTTCATCATCCCGTGGGCGGAAAAAGTTAGCGCGGAATCGGACGGACGGCTGAATGTTGAAGTGTATTCGGCAATGTCGCTGGGCGGCACCCCGGCCGCGCTCTATGACCAGGCGCGCGAAGGTGTGGTCGATATCGTCTGGACGGTGGCAGGCTACACGCCTGGCCGCTTCCCGGTCTCGGAAACGTTTGAACTGCCATTCATCATGGCCGATGCCGAATCCACCTCGCGCGCGGCGTGGCGCTTCTTTGAAGAGTATATGCAGGAAGAGACCGCCGATGTGCATATGCTGGCCGTGCATGTCCACGGTCCCGGCATCTTCCACATGCGCGCCCCGGCGATCGAACGGGTCGAAGACCTGCAAGGGCGCACGGTGCGCGGTCCCACCCGCATCACCACCCGGCTTCTGGAAACTTTGGGCGCAACGGCGGTCGGCATGCCGGTGCCGCAGGTGCCCGAGTCTCTCTCGCGCAATGTGATCGAAGGGGCAGTGATCCCGTGGGAGGTCACGCAGGTGCTGCGCGTGCCGGAACTGGTGGACACGCATACCGAATTCGGCGGTGACCGGGGCCTCTATTCCACCTTCTTCTTCTTCGCCATGAACCGCGAGGCCTATGACGATCTGCCCGATGACCTGCGCGCCATCATTGACGCCAATTCCGGTATCGAAACCTCGGCCTGGGCCGGGCGGGCGCAGGAAGCAGGCGACGCGCCGGGCCGCGCCGCAGCAGTCGAACGCGGCAACACGATCATCACTATCGAGGGCGAGGAACTGGCTCGCTGGCGCGAGGCCGCGCAGGAAGTGCGCGATACCTGGGCCGATGAGATGGCGGCGCGCGGTATCGACGGTGCGGCACTGATCGCGGCCGCCGAAGCGCTGATCGCCGAGGAAGAAAGCCGCTGATCTGACGCAGACGCAGCATCCCCTCAAGGGCCGGGCAAAAACGCTGTCCGGCCCTTGAGGCAAAGCACGGCCCCCCGCGGGCTTTCCCCCATATACCGCGCAGCGGCAAGAAAAGCGTCTGCGCAGCAGTCCGACTGGTCACCGACAGGTCAGGATCAGGCCTGCGGGCGATCAGTGTCGCGCGGGTTGACATCTTTCAACAGCCGGCCGTGGCGTCGCACTTCGGTCAGGACATCGCCAAAGGTGTGCAGTCCGCGCGCCTTGAGCATGGGGACCAGTTTCAAAAAGGCTTCGGCAGTTGCGATCGTGTCACCGATAGCGGTGTGGCGGGCCTCTTCGGCGATGGTAATGCCCAGCCGCGCGGTCAGCGCATCCAGCGAGTGTTCCTCCAGCTGCCCGAACACCACCGCCGACAACAGCACCGTGTCAAGCACCGGGTGGTCGAACTGCGCGCCGATCCCTTCCTCGGCGCGGCGCAGGAACGCCATGTCGAAGGGCGCATTATGCGCCACAAGAACGGCACCACGGGCAAAGCGGTGGAACTGGCCGCCCACCTCGTCAATGCGCGGGGCACCACGCACCATGGAATCGGTGATCCCATGCACATCAGTCGAGAGCGGCGGAATCGGGCGGCAGGGATCAACCAGCGTGTCGAACACCTCGCTTTCCAGACGTCGCCCGTTGACCAGCCGAACTGCCGCGATCTGGACAATGGAATCGCTGGCCGGTGACAGGCCTGTGGTTTCGGTGTCGAACACCACATAGGTCAACTCTTCCAGCCGGGCATCGGCCACCGCGGCATACCGTGCCCGTGATAAAAGCTCGAAATCATAGACAACGGCGCGCGCGATCGGGGGCGGTCGGCGGCCCGCGCGCCGGGCGGAGCGGATCGGCATCGCCACCGCGCTGCGGCCCTGCGGCGTGGTTTCAGGCCAGGCTTCGGTCCCGTGCGTCTGCAGTACGGCGCGCGCAGTCAACTCGCCGGTTTCGGCCCCAAGCGGTTCGGTCAGCCAGGTGTCGAACTGGCCCACGGGCAGCGCCGGGCCCTCCCATTCCAGCCGCAGAACCGCGCCCGGCCCGTCCTCTTCCAGCAGCGCGGCATGGAACGTGCGGGCGTAGCCATCGGCGGCCAGACGGCCAGCCAGCCAGCCCAGCAGTGCGACAATTTCGAACCCGTCGATCTGGACAATCAGTTCCGGGCCATCCGCCACTGTCAGCGCCAGCCCCTCGGCCCCCACCCGCGCTTTCAGGCTGTCCATGAGATCGCCGCTGCGGGTCTGCGCGAGCGGTCGCCAGTCGGTCTGAACGGCGTCATAGCGCGCGCCCAGCTCGGTAATTGCCCGGGTCAGGGCCTGCACCTCGTCCAGCATGGCCGCGCTCAGGTCAGGCCGGTCCTCAGGCTGGTCCGGCAGTTCCGACAAGACGCCGATCACGGTTTGCAGGTTAGCCGCAGGACGGCGCACGCGGTCAAAGATTTCTGCCAGCAGCGCGTCGCGGCTGGTATGCGCCGCGATGTCCGAGGTCACGTCGCGCAGGGTCAGCACATACCCCGGCGCCACGTCCTGTTCGCGCCGCCGCAGCACACGCATACGTCCGGCAAAGATGCGCGCACCATTGGCCGTGGCGCAAAGCAGATCCGATGCCGCGTCAGGGTCACCCGCTTCGGACAGTCGCGCGTAGGCATGGCGCACCGGCCCTTCGCGCAGGTAATCCAGCAAGTTGCGGTCCAGCCCCGGAGCCTGCCCCGAGCCCAGCAGGTCCACCGCCTGACCATTGTAGAACACCAGCTGGTGCGCGGCGGTGCACAACAGCACCGCCACCGGCACATCAGCCAGCAGGGTTTCCAGCCGCGCCTTTTCCGCCGCCAGCCGCGTGGTTTCGCGTGCCACCGATTCCGCCAGCGCGTTTCGGGTCTGCGCCAGCGAGCGCGTGACCTCCTGCGCGGCGGGCGCCAGATCACCCAGAAAGCGCGCGCCAGATGCCTCGCGCGTCAGGTCGCGGTCAATTTCGGCATGAGCGCGGGCGCGGATCGCCCCGGCCAGCCGGTCGATGGCGCGTGCGACATTGGTGTCAAACAGGTACCAGATCCACGCCACCAGTCCGAGGATCAGAAAGCCCGCAACGATCGCCCCCTGCACCAGTACCGGGCGCAGCTCGCCGATCAGCACAGGGTCATCCAGCCGCCGGGCCGCAAACACCATCCCCAGCGCGACCGCCCCAATCGCACCCGCCGCCAAAGCTGCAAAGAACAGCAGAATCCGCAGCCGCAGGCTGAGCCGTTCAACCATGCCGTGCCGTCCCCGGCCCGGTGTCGGTGTCAGGACTGGCCCCACCGTCAAGTATGCGCCGCACCTCTGCACGCAGGGCCTTCAGTTCAAAGGGCTTGGAAATGAAGCCGTCGGCCCCCATCGCCAGCCCCTTGCGCCGCTCCATGGCCGAGCCGCGCGCGGTCATCATCAGGATCTTCACTGCAGCAAGATCGGGGTCCATCCGCACGTTCTGACAGATTTCATAGCCAGAGACCTCGGGCAGCATGACATCGAGCAACACCAGATCCGGGCGCATTTCGCGGATCAGATCAACCGCGCCCGCGCCGGTGGCAATGCGCTTTTGCTCATAGCCTTCGCGAGTCATCAGATAGTCGAGGGCGATGGCGATATTGTCCTCATCCTCGACCACAAGGATCCGTTTACGGCTTGGCAAAGCAGTGCTCATTCAACCCTCCCTCAGTGCACAGGCGCCCCGCAGCATGGGGTCATCTGCGGGCATCGGCACCCATTCGGCCCCTTCCACCGTACCGTCAGGCATCAGCTCCACCCCCGCGACCATCGGTGCCAGCGCGCCGGCGTCACAATCGAACACGGCAATAAAGGCCGATTCCGGTATCCAGCGTTCCAGCCGCACAACGCGCGCCTGCACCAGATGCGGCTGGCCGGGATGCGTGCGCTCATAGCGCCGGTCCAGCGCGATGATCCGGTTCACCTGCGGCCAGAGGTAGGTCCAGGGCCGGTACCAGACACTGTTGTGATTGCGCGTGACCTCGACATAAGACGCGCCCGGGGTAATCACGCGGCTGGCCCAGGAATATTCCGACCAGACTGAATAGCTGAGCATCCCCAACCCGACAGCCGCCGGAAACACCCAAGCCCCCATACGCCGCCCGGTCAGGCGGTTGACGATGATCAGCACCCCCATAAGGGCCACACCCGAGGTCAGCGCTGCGATGAATTCCAGTATCATTCTGTTGTCCTGACCCGTTTCAGCTCAACGCGCCGCGGCTATGGCCGAGCGCCGATTGCATGGTGCGCACCACCACAAAGGCATCGCGCAGGTGGCTGCGCTCAAAATCCGACAGATCCGAGGGCGCAAGAAAGTTGTCCGGTCTGCGCCCGGCACGCACCAGCGCCGCCTGCGTTTCCAGCCGTAACCGGGCGATCAGGTCATAGGCCTCGCTCAGATCGCGCCCGCCCGAGACCGAGATCACCCCGGCATGCTCTGCCGCTTCCAGCCGGGCGCGCGTGTTGACAGGTGTCAAATTGCCCTGCAACGCATAGACCCGCGCCAGATCAGCCACCGGCACCACACCGTTCAGCTTCATGTCGATATGGTTCTTGTGCTCGCCAGAGCGGATGGTGGCGAACCCCCTGAGCAGGCCCAGCGGTGGCTGATGCTTAAGCGAGTTGGAAATCATATGCGCCACGAAGATCGAATTTTTCGCCGCCGCTGCCAGCGTTTCGGCCTGAAGGTCGCGAAACAGTGCAGGCGTGCCACCAATCGGGCGCAGATCAAACATGACCGAGGCCAGCATCTGCGCCTCAGGCACCGGTGCATCGATCCAGCCCCGGAAATAGCGCCGCCACACGCGCACCGGCTGGCACCAGCGCGGATTAGTGGCCATCATGTCGCCGGGGCAATAGTAGTAGCCCGCAGTGTTCAGCCCGTCTGAGACGATCTTTGCAAAGCGCGCGAAATAGGCCAGGTCATCCTCGGTCGCACTGTCATCGAGGATCAGGCAGTTGTCCTGATCTGAAATCCCGGTTTGTTCCTGTCGCCCCTGACTGCCGCAGGCCAGCCACAGCCAAGGCACAGGTGCGGGCCCCAGTTCGGCCTCGGCCAGTTTCAGCAGACGGCGGGTGACAGTATCGGCGACATCGGTGATCAGCCGGGTGACCACCTCATGCGCGTTGTTCGCCGCCACCAGTTGCATCAACAGGCGCGGAATGCGCGCAGTGACCTTCGCCATGTCCTCGGCGGTTTCGCTGCTGGCAGCATCGCGCACCAACTGTGCGGAACTGACCGCCTGAAACCGGGTCAGATCTGTCTGCGTGATGATGCCCTTGATCTTGCCGTCCTGCACCACCGGCAAATGGCCGATGCGCGCCTCAAGCATGGTGTGCAGGATATCCGACCCCAGCGAATCCGGGGTCAGAAACAGCGGGTCGCGTGTCATGACCTGCGCCACCGGCGTATCACCCGGCAAGCCTTCGGCCAACACGCGCGCGGCCAGATCACGGGTGGTGATGATGCCGTGCAACGCGCCATCGACGGTCACGGCGAGGCTGGATATATGCTTGTCGCGCATCAGCCTTGCGGCCTCGGTCACGCTGGCCTCGGGGGCGATGGTGACGGGGCTGCGCGCCATCAGTTCACCCACCTTGATCGCGCTCAGATCGGTGCCGCGCGTCTCTGCCCCCCGACTGCGGTTGAAAAAGCGCGCGAAGGCGGGCGAACCCTCAATCAGGCGCCGCAGCTCGGTTTCGGGAAGCATCAGGATCACGCTGTCTTCTGTCGTCCGGGCCGAGGTTACGGCCAGCCCGTCGCGCAGCAAGCCCCGCTCACCGAACGAATTGCGCATGCCCAGAAGCGAGACCAGCGCGCCATTGCGGTCGATCACTTCGACCGCGCCGCGCTTGATCACAAACAGCCCCCGGATCGGCTCGCCCGCGGCATAGATTTCCGACCCGGCCGGATAGTCCCTGCGGCTGAAAGAGGTGGCGACACGCACCAGCTCGTCCTGCGGCAGGCTGTCATAGGGATGGACGCTTTCCAGAAACGCCTTGATCGTTTCAACCTGGATTTCCATGGCATCGCCCCTCGGACAAACCCCTGCTTGGGGGTGGAGGGGGCGCGGTTGCGCCCCCTTCCGGTGTCAGTGTCAGTGCGCCTGAGCGCCTGCGGCACCGCGCGGCACGCGGATCGACTCGACCAGCTCCTGAATTTCTTCCGGGGCCTCCTTGGTCAGCGACAGCGTGATATAGGCCGCGGCGAAGTTCAGGATCGCGCCCACCGTGCCGAAGCTCAGCGGTGAGATGCCGAACAGCCAGTTGTCGGGCGTGTTGTCCAGCATGTTGGTGCCGGGGATGAAGAACCAGCCCAGATAGGTGAAGATGTAGAGGACCGTCGAAGTCAGGCCCACCAGCATCCCCACGATCGCACCTGTCGAGTTCATCTTCTTCGAGAAGATGCCCATCATGATCGCCGGGAACAGCGACGAGGCCGCAAGGCCAAAGGCCAGTGCCACCACCTGCGCGGCAAAGCCCGGTGGGTTGAGCCCAAGATAGGTTGCCAGAGCAATGGCAAAGCCCATCGAGACCCGCGCCGCCAGCAGTTCGCCCTTTTCCGAGATGTTCGGATTGAAGACCGACTTGATCAGGTCATGCGAGACCGCAGACGAGATCGCCAGCAACAGACCTGCCGCCGTAGACAGCGCTGCCGCCAGACCACCTGCGGCGATCAGCGCGATCACCCAGCCCGGAAGTTGTGCAATCTCCGGGTTGGCCAGCACCAGGATATCCTGGTTGAAGGTGACCATCTCATTGCCTTCCCAGCCACGCTCTTCAGCGATCGCGGCGAATTCCGGGGTGGCATTGTAGTACTGGATCAGGCCGTCTTCGTTCTTGTCTTCAAAGCGCAGAAGACCTGTCACTTCCCAGGTCCGCATCCAGTCCGGGCGCTCATCATACGCGACGGGCTGTTCCATGGTGCCGTTCGGATAGATCGTGGTGATGATGTTCAGACGCGCCATGGCACCGACCGCCGGGGCGACCGTGTAGAGCAGCGCAATGAACACCAGCGCCCAACCTGCCGAGGCGCGGGCATCGGACACTTTCGGCACGGTGAAGAAGCGGATGATCACATGCGGCAGACCGGCGGTGCCGATCATCAGCGACATGGTGAACAGAACCATGTTCAGTGTTGAACCATGGTGGCCCGTATAGTCACGGAAGCCCAGTTCGACCAGCACCTCATCCAGTTTCGCCAGCAGCGGCAGGCCGGATTCGGTATGCGTGCTGAACAGGCCGATCTGCGGCAGGAACTGCCCGGTCAGTTGCAGCGAAATGAACACCGCCGGGATGGTATAGGCGATGATCAGAACGATATACTGCGCCACCTGCGTATAGGTGATGCCTTTCATACCGCCCAGAACCGCATAGATGAACACCACGGTGGAGGCGATAAAAAGCCCGGTCGAGCTTTCCACTTCCAGAAAGCGCGAGAACGCCACGCCAGCTCCGGTCATCTGACCGATCACATAGGTGATCGACATGATCAGAAGCGAGATCACGGCCACAATGCGCGCGGTCTGGCTGTAGAAGCGATCGCCGATGAAGTCAGGCACAGTAAAGCGGCCAAACTTGCGCAGGTAGGGGGCCAGAAGCAGCGCCAAAAGCACATATCCGCCCGTCCAGCCCATCAGGAAGGTCGAGTTGCCGTAGCCGACGAAGGCGATCAGACCGGCCATCGAGATGAACGAGGCTGCCGACATCCAGTCAGCCGCCGTTGCCATGCCGTTGAGAACTGGATGAACGCCGCGGTTTGCGGCGTAGAACTCGGCGGTTGTACCCGCGCGGGCCCAGATTGCGATGCCGATGTAGAGCGCGAAAGTCGCACCCACCACCAGCAGGTTTAGGGTAAATTGATCCATCTGTCCGGTCTCCCTCAGACTTCGTCCACGCCGAATTCACGGTCGAGGCGGTTCATGTATCGGACATAGAAAAAGATCAGCACGATGAAGGTCAGGATCGAGCCTTGCTGCGCGAACCAGAAACCAAGATCAGTGCCGCCGACGGGAATACCCGATAGGAGCGGGCGCAGAATGATGCCGAAACCGAACGAGACGAGCGCCCAGATCACCATGCAGATGGTGATGATCCGAACATTCGCCGCCCAGTAGGCGCTGGCGGATTTGTCAGACATGTGTATCCTCCCGGATTGCCTCCTGCGGGCACCCCGGCATGGGATGCCTGCGTCTTGGTACGGTCGCGCCCCGATGCAGCGGGGCGCGGCCGGTTCAGCCCGTTACCTGTTTCACGATCGCGCCAAGCTCACCGGCGATGGCGGGAATGGCACCCATTCCGTCCACCGTCTGCAAGACGCCGCGCGCCGCGTAATAGGCAACCAGCGGTGCCGTCTGGTCGTGATAGGCCTTTAGCCGGGCCTCGACCGTTTCGGCATTGTCGTCGGCGCGGCGTTTGAACGCCGTGCCGCCGCATTTGTCGCAAACCCCCTCCTCGCGGGGTTGCTTGAACTGATCATGATAGCCTTCACCGCAGTCCCCGCAGGTAAAGCGGCCCGAGACACGGGCGACCATGGCGGCGTCATCGACCTCCATCGAGACGGCAGCGCCGATCGCCATGCCCTGCCCAGTCAGCAGTTCATCCAGCGCCCGGGCCTGGCCCGGCGTGCGCGGGAAGCCATCAAGGATGACACCGCGCGCGGTGTCGGGCTGGGTGAGGCGGTCCTTGAGGATCGCCAGAACGATCTCGTCCGACACCAGCCCGCCAGCCTCCATGACCGACTTGGCGGCCAGTCCGGCGGGTGTGCGAGCGGCCACGGCGGCGCGCAACAGATCCCCGGTCGACAGCTGGATCAGGCCGAACGCTTCTTCCAGCATACGTGCCTGCGTACCCTTGCCCGCACCCGGCGGGCCCAGGAGGATCAGAACGGCGGGGCGGGTGGTTGTTTCCGGCATCAGATCACCCCCGGTGCATGCGGTTTTCGATCAGATCGTCCACCACT